>NZ_LMJM01000014.1:139489-236031 GCF_001429005.1 Ensifer sp. Root954 | reverse complement strand
CATGCCTTCTTCGGCGAGCGACACCATGGTGTCGAGCACTTCCTTGACCATTTCCGGGTCGAGAGCCGAGGTCGGCTCATCGAACAGCAGGATCTTCGGCTTCATGCACAGCGAACGGGCGATCGCCACGCGCTGCTGCTGGCCGCCCGAAAGCTGGCCCGGATACTTGTTGGCCTGCTCCGGGATCTTGACGCGCTTCAGGAAGTGCATCGCGATTTCTTCGGCCTGCTTCTTCGGCATCTTGCGCACCCAGATCGGGGCAAGCGTGCAGTTTTCGAGGATCGTCAGGTGCGGGAAGAGGTTGAAGTGCTGGAAAACCATGCCGACTTCGCGGCGCACTTCGTCGATCTTCTTCAGATCGTTGGTGAGCTCGATGCCGTCGACGACGATCTTGCCCTTCTGGTGCTCTTCGAGGCGATTGATGCAGCGGATCATCGTCGACTTGCCGGAGCCCGACGGGCCGGCAATGACGATGCGCTCGCCCTTCATAACCTTCAGGTTGATGTCACGAAGGACGTGGAAGTCCCCGTACCACTTGTTCATTCCAGTGATTTCGACTGCGACATCCGTTGCGGAAACAGTCATTTTGGAAGCAGTGGCTGCGTTTGCCATGCGATCCTCCCCTCATTTTATCGTTTATGGGCCGTGTCGAGCACGCGTTCCATGAAACCTGAATAGCGCGACATACCAAAGCAGAAAAGCCAGAATATGAAGCCAGCGAAAATTAGCCCTGAGATCGGCGTCACCGAAGAGGCCCAGTTGGCGTCCGTGAAGTTGAAGCGGACGATGCCGAGCAGGTCGAACATGCCGATGATCGACACCAGTGACGTGTCCTTGAAGAGGCCGATGAAGGTGTTGACGATGCCCGGAATCACGAGCTTCAGCGCCTGTGGCAGCACGATGAGGTTCATCTTCTGCCAGAAGCTGAGGCCGAGGGAATCCGCGCCCTCATACTGCCCCTTCGGAATAGCCTGGAGGCCGCCGCGCACCACTTCGGCCATGTAGGCCGAGGCGAAGAACGACACGCCGATCAGTGCACGCAGGAACTTGTCGAAGGTGACGCCCTGCGGCAGGAACAGTGGCAGCATGACGCTCGCCATGAAGAGCACGGTGATCAGAGGGATGCCGCGCACCAGTTCGATGAAGGCGGTGCAGAGCATCTTGATCACAGGCATATGCGATCGCCGCCCCAGTGCCAGAAGAATGCCGAGTGGCAACGACACGGCAATGCCGACGAACGAAAGGATGAGCGTCACCATCAGACCGCCCCAGAGCGGCGTCTCGACGTAGGTCAGTCCGAACCAGCCGCCGGGAAGCAGGATCAAGGAAATGATCGGCAGCACGGCGAAGAGCAGGATGGCGTTGATGCCCTTGAAGGGAGCCTTCGGGATCAACATCGGAATGAGGAAAAGCACGAAGAGCATGCCGACCAGCGTCGGTCTCCAACGCTCATCGAGCGGGTAGCGGCCGTAGGCGAATTGGTCGAGTTTTGCGTTGACGAAGGCCCAGCACGCACCGCTCCAGCCATCCGGCTGCGAGCCTCCTTGAGCAACCGTGGCGCAAACGCCACGGCCGCCGCCGGTCCAGGCGGCGTCGATGAAGAGCCACTGGATGGCCGGAGGCACGAGCCACGCAAGCGCAAGCAGGCTGACGATGGTGAGCACCGCATCCTTTGGCGTCGCGAACAGGTTTTCGCGCAGCCAATGGACGATGCCACCTTCGGCGACCGGCGGGGCGGACCCTTCGATCATCGAGGTACGGACAAAAGTTGCCTGGTGTGTGTTCATGATCTTATCTCTCCACCAGGGCCATGCGGGCATTGAACCAGTTCATGAACAGCGACGTCGCAAGGCTCAGCGACAGGTAGACGACGATCCAGATCGTGACGATCTCGATCGATTGTCCTGTCTGGTTGAGGATGGTGCCACCGACGGCGACAAGATCCGCGTAACCGATCGCAACGGCGAGCGACGAGTTCTTGGTAAGGTTCAGATACTGGCTGGTGAGCGGCGGAATGATGATCCGGAGCGCTTGCGGAACCACCACCAGTCGTGTCGTCAGGCCGGGGCGTACACCGAGCGCGTGCGCGGCTTCCGTCTGCCCCTTGGATACGCCGCGGATGCCGGCACGCACGATCTCGGCTATGAAGGCGGCCGTGTAGAACGAGAGCGCCAGGAACAGCGACAGGAATTCCGGTCCGATGACCGAGCCGCCGGTGAGGTTGAATTTGCCGGCGACGGGGACGTCGAAGGTGATAGGCGATCCCGTGGCAAGGAAGACCAGCAACGGCAGACCGATGATCAGGCCGAGCGACGCCCAAAGAACCGGGAAACGCTGTCCGGTGGCCTCCTGCTTCTTGCGCGCATAGCGTGACAGGAGGAAGCTGGCGACGATCGCGAGGACAAAGGCTAGAACCGTGTACAGCGAACCGTCACCAAAGATCGGCTTGGGAAAGGCAAGGCCGCGGTTGTTGAGGAACATGTTGAGCGGCAGTGCTGCCGATTCACGCGGCTGCGGCAGGATCGCCAGGACGCCGCTGTACCAGAAGAAGATGACCAGCAGTGGCGGGATGTTGCGGAAGATCTCGACATAGGCGAGCGACAGCTTGGCGATCAGCCAGTTGTGCGACAGGCGGCCGATCCCGACTGCAAAGCCGATGATGGTGGCGGTGAAAATACCGCAGACGGCGACCAGCAATGTGTTGAGCAGGCCGACGACAAGTGCGCGCTGATAGGTGGAATCGCTGGTATAGGCGATCAGCGATTGCCCGACGTCAAAACCAGCGCGTCCATTGAGGAAGCCGTAACCGGAAGCGATGTTCGCCCGTTTGAGATTCTCGATCGTGTTGTCGGCCACCCAATAGACGAAGGCCCCGAGTAGGACGACGGTAATAACCTGATAAAAGATGCCGCGGACCTGCGGGTCGTTGATGATCGACCCCGACGGTTTCGATTTCTCAGGCGTAGTTGTGACGCCAATCGCCATGCAATGCCTCTTTCCCCTTTTTCACCCTTTTGGGTGTTTTTATCGTTGGGACGGGGAAGCGGTTGTCCGCTTCCCCGGTATTTTCGGTTCGCTTTAGCGGACCGGCGGAGCGTACTGGATGCCGCCCTTGTTCCACAGCGCGTTGAGGCCGCGCTCGATCTTGAGCGGGCTGCCGGCGCCGATGTTGCGGTCGAAGACTTCGCCGTAGTTTCCGACGGCCTTGATCACGTTCACGGCCCATTCGTTGGTGAGGCCGAGGTCGGTGCCGATCTTCGAGTCAGCTTCGACGCCGAGGAAGCGCTGAACGTCCGGGTTGGTGGACTTCTTCATTTCTTCGACGTTGGCCTGGGTGACGCCGAACTCTTCAGCCTGGATCAGCGCGTAGTGAACCCAGCTGACGATATCGAACCACTGGTCGTCACCCTGGCGCACGGCCGGGCCGAGCGGCTCCTTCGAGATGATTTCCGGCAGGATCATGTGATCGTCCGGCTTCGACAGCGTCAGACGCAGCGAATAAAGGCCGGACTGGTCGGTCGTGTAGACGTCGCAACGGCCGGCGTCATAGGCGGCGTTGACTTCTTCAAGCTTTTCGAAAACGACCGGATTGTACTGCAGGTTGTTCGACTTGAAGTAGTCGGCGAGGTTGAGCTCGGTGGTGGTGCCCGTCTGCACGCAGACAGCGGCGCCCGAAAGCTCCAGCGCGGATTTGACGTTCAGGCCCTTGCGAACCATGAAGCCCTGGCCGTCATAGTAGTTGACCGGGCGGAAGTTGAAGCCGAGCGCGGTGTCGCGGTTGATCGTCCAGGTGGTGTTACGGGCAAGCACGTCGACTTCGCCCGACTGCAGCGCCGGGAAGCGTTCCTTGGCGGAGGTCGGGGTGTACTTCACCTTGCTGCCATCCGCGAAGATCGCGGCGGCGATTGCCTTGCAGTAGTCTACGTCGAAACCGCTCCAGTTGCCCGAAGCATCCGGCGCTGCGAAGCCGGCGAGACCGGTGTTCACGCCGCACTGGACAAAGCCCTTGGCTTTGACGTCATCAAGAGTAGCGCCCGAAGCCGCCTGTGTGCCAATCCCCATGACAGCAGCGCCAACGAGAGCTGTCAGAATTCTTTTTGCCATTTTTAGAACCTTTTTCTGTTGTCGTTAGTTCCAGTCTGCACCGTCGCGTCTCCTAGCGCGGTGAGCCTCCGCCACCCTCCTGGCGCGAGTGTCGGCTATCTCATGCTCAATTTCCATGAGGGTCAAGAGAGGCCGCCGATTTTCTGGTTTTGCATGTGAAAAACTCGAAACAAGCCAGAAAGTTAGGCAGATCTTGGGGGTGTGAAGCACGCTCTGGCGGAAAATTCGCCAGAAGTGGCCTCGCGACGGTCAAAACGACGCTTCATGATTTTTGCCACTTGACCGCGATTGTGGCTCGTTCGAAGAGTTTTGCATTCGAAATCTAGAAGCGGAATGAGCAATGGCAGACAGTGGCAATGTGAACGGCAAGGCAGGCATCAACACGCGTCTCGCCCATAGCGGCAACAACCCCTCCGATTACTTCGGCTTCGTCAATCCGCCGGTCGTGCACGCCTCCACGGTGCTGTTCCCGAACGCCAAGACCATGGAGACGCGGGCGCAGAAGTACACCTACGGCACGCGCGGAACGCCGACCACGGACGCGCTCTGCGACGCGATCAACGAACTCGAAGGGGCCGCCGGAACGATCCTCGTGCCGTCGGGGCTGGCGGCGGTCACGGTGCCGTTCCTCGCCTATCTCTCGGCCGGCGACCACGCCTTGATCGTCGATTCGGTCTACTTTCCGACGCGCCATTTCTGCGACACGATGCTGAAGCGACTTGGCGTCACGGTCGAATACTACGATCCGATGATCGGCGCTGCGATCGAGAGCCTGATCCGCCCGAACACGCGCCTGGTACACACCGAAGCACCGGGATCGAACACCTTCGAAATGCAGGACATCCGCGCGATTGCCGATGCCGCCCATCGCCATGGCTGCATCGTCACCATGGACAATACCTGGGCGACGCCCGTCTACTTCAAGCCGCTCGACCATGGCGTCGATGTGTCGATCCATGCGGCGACCAAGTATCCGTCCGGCCATTCGGACGTGCTCTTCGGCACCGTCTCGGCCAATGCCGAGCACTGGCCGGCCCTGACAGAGGCGATGGTGACGCTCGGCGTCTGCGTCTCGCCCGATGACAGCTACCAGATCCTGCGTGGCCTTCGCACCATGGGCATCCGTCTCGAGCGGCACCAGGAAAGCGCCCTGACGCTGGCGAAATGGCTGGAAACACGCGAGGAAGTGGCCCGCGTGCTGCATCCGGCGCTGCCGAGCTTCCCCGGCCACGAGCTCTGGAAGCGCGATTTCACCGGCGCGAGCGGCATCTTCTCCTTCGTGCTGAAGGCGGAGAGCCCTGACCGCTTCAAGGCCAAGGCGCACGCCTTCCTCGATGCGCTGAGATTGTTCGGGCTCGGCTATTCCTGGGGCGGTTTCGAAAGCCTCGCGCTCCATGTCGGTCTCGGAGATCGCAAGGTGGCGCTGGCGCCGACCGAAGGTCCGGTTCTACGCCTGCAGATCGGCCTTGAGGACGTGCCGGATATCCGGCGCGACATCGAAGCGGGCCTGGCTGCGGCAAACGCCGTTTGACGAAGGCAATGACGGACGCCGCGGTCATCCGCGGCGTTCTGCTTTTCTGGACTAGATCTTGCGCGCGCCGGCAGTTTATCGAACGGATCGCGGTGAATGGCCGTCGCTTCTCAGTGCTCTGGCGCCCCGTAGCCGTAGAGCCAGTCGAGGTCGGCTGCGAGCGCGTCGGGCCCCTTGAGCTTCAACACCATGTCGCGGCCGATACGCACCGGCCCGCGGGCGTGATAGGCGAAATGGTTGAAGGCCGCACGGCGGCGGACGCGCGCGATGCGTGGCCTGCGAAGCGCCTCGAATTTCCGCAAGGAATCCGCGACGCTGAGGTTTTCAGACAGGCAAGCCGCAAGCGCGGATGCGTCCTCGATGGCCATGGCCGCACCTTGCGCCGCAAAGGGCGTCATCGCATGGGCCGCGTCGCCGATCAGCACTGTTTTTTGACCATCCTGCCAGGCGCCGTCGTCGACGGTGCAGAGCGGCCAGTAGGTGGGCGCCACGGCCTTATCGAGAAGCGAGCGGATGCCTGGGCTCCAATCGGAAAAGGCGCTGAGGCAATCCTGGCGCCGCGCGTCCGAATCCTTGCCGACCCAGATCGCGTCGGTCTCCTTGCCCTCGATGATGGCGACGAGATTGAAACCGCCGACTTCCCGCAGAGGATAGGCAACGAGGTGGGCGCGCGGGCCCAGGAAGGCGGTGACCTCACCGCGGTTGAGCACGCCCGCGGCAACGTCGCCTGCAAGCGTCATGCGCCAGGCGATATTGCCCGAGAACCGGACACGGCCGGCGGCGGGCACGGTCTCGCGCAGCCGCGACCAGATGCCGTCGGCGCCGATGACGACCTCCGGCATGCGCCCCGTCACTGCCGCGATCGCCTGGTCCCCGGGCTTGTCGATCTGGCATCCGAGGTGGAGACGGCAGCGCGGTTCGGATTGAACAGCCTGAAACAGCATTTTCTGAAGGCTGGCTCGGTGGAGAACGGCATAGGGCGCATGCCAGCGGCGGCGCGCGAAGGTCCCGGCCGGTACGCTGGCAAGCGCGCGCAGAGAGCGGCCGTCAACGAGCCCGATGCGCTCGGGCTCCGTCCATACACTCTCAAGCTGCGCCAGCAGGCCGAGCTCGATGAGGATACGGGAGGCGTTCGGTGAGAGCTGCAGGCCGGCTCCGACCTCGGTCAGTGCCGTCGCCCGCTCGATGATATCGACGTCGAAGCCGCGCCGGGCAAGGCATAGGGCAGCCGTGAGGCCGCCGATGCCGGCGCCGATGATCGCGACGGGGCGCGACATCGGCGCTTATCAGGCGGCTTTATGGGCGAAGAGGCAGCCGGGGGGATTGGTTTCGGTCGCCTTCAGCTTCGGATTGTAGCGATAGAGCGTAGAGCAGTAGGAGCAGACCTTCTCGTTGTCGTCACCCATGTCGATGAAGATGTGCGGGTGATCGTAGGGAATGGATGCGCCGGTGCACATGAATTCCTTGACGCCGATTTCGATTGCCTGATGTCCGCCGTCGTTCTGGAAATGCGGGATGCTGTGGCCGGCCATGTCATGCTCCGATGAATGCAAGTCTGAAGGTCAAATTTGGCGGCACCATAGTCAGCTTTGCCGGAAATGTGTAGCGGCAAAGCTGCCGCAGTTGTGGTTTTTGCCGGTGCGGGGTTTCGCCCGCCAAGGCGACGAACTAGGTTGCGCGGGATCGATATGCCCAAGGATGAATAGATGGATCTCACCCCGCCGCCGTTTTCCCGTTTCAATCATGACGGTCTGGAGATCGCCTTCTTCGACGAGGGCGACCCGTCCGGCGCGCCCGTTCTGCTCATTCACGGCTTTGCCTCCAGCGCCAACGTCAACTGGGTTTTCCCGGGCTGGCTGAAGACGCTGGGTGACGCCGGCTACCGCGTCATCGCGCTCGACAATCGCGGCCATGGCAAGAGCAGCAAGCCCTACGACCCGGAACTCTATCACCCGCAGCAGATGGCGGGTGACGCCGCCGCATTGCTTGGGCATCTCGGGATCGCCGAGGCCCATGTCATGGGCTATTCGATGGGCGCTCGAATCTCGGCCTTCCTGGCGCTCGCGCATCCCGATCGCGTGCGCTCGCTGGTCTTCGGCGGCCTCGGCATTGGCATGGTGTCGGGGGTAGGGGATTGGGATCCGATTGCCGACGCTCTGGTGGCGCCGTCGCTTGACGACGTGACCCATGCGCGCGGGCGCATGTTCCGTGCCTTTGCCGACCAGACCAAGAGCGACCGGCAGGCGCTTGCGGCATGTATCTCGACCTCGCGGGATCTGCTGACGGCACAGGATATGGCGCGCATCGAGCAGCCGACGCTGATCGGCGTCGGGACGACCGATGACATCGCCGGATCGGCGCAGGAACTGGCAGCGCTGATGCCGCGTGCGCGTGCGCTCGACATTCCGGGCCGCGACCATATGCTCGCCGTCGGCGACCGGGTTTTCAAGAAAGCGGTGCTCGAATTTCTGGCAGAGATCGATCGCATCTAGCGTATCGTCATTGCCGCCAGACGCCATTTAAGTCACGCCTGATTTCCCCTATAGTGGTGGCAGGCACGGACAAGGAAGGAGAGCGACGATGGTCGCCAAGACCGAACTTCGCCAGGCAGAAGCGCTGCAAGTGATGGACCCGATCTGGAATAGCCTGCGCGAAGAAGCCCGGATTGCCGCCGAGCAAGACCCAATGCTCGCGGCCTTCCTCTATTCCACCGTGGTCAATCAGCACTCTCTCGAAGAAAGCGTGATCTACCGCATCTGCGAAAGGCTGGATCACCCGGATCTGCAGGCAAACCTTTTGCGCCAGACCTTCTCGGAGATGCTGGAGGACTGGCCGGAATGGGGCACCATTCTGCGTGTCGACATCCAGGCCGTCTACGACCGTGACCCCGCCTGCACCCGCTTCATCGAGCCGGTGCTCTATTTCAAGGGCTTCCATGCGATCCAGACGCATCGCCTGGCGCATTGGCTATTGAAGCGCGGCCGCAAGGATTTCGCCTTCTACCTGCAGAGCCGGGCGTCGAGCGTCTTCCAGACGGACATCAACCCCGCCGCCCGCATCGGCCGCGGCATCTTCCTTGATCATGCCACCGGCCTTGTCGTCGGCGAGACCGCGGTCATTGGTGACAACGTCTCGATCCTGCACGGCGTGACGCTCGGCGGCACGGGCAAGGAAGGCAGCGATCGCCACCCGAAGATCGCCGATGGCGTGCTGATTGGCGCCGGCGCCAAGATCCTCGGCAATATCCATATCGGGCACTGCTCGCGCGTCGCTGCGGGTTCGGTCGTGCTGAAACCGGTGCCGCCGAAGTCGACGGTCGCCGGCGTGCCGGCAAAGGTCGTGGGCGAGGCCGGCTGCTCCGAGCCGTCGCGCCAGATGGACCAGATCCTTGCCAGCTTCGATATCTGACATGCGGGAACCGGTGTGTAGCCTCTTTCGAGGGGTTTACACCCGCCGATGCAGCGTGCGAGAAGCGCCGCACAGTTTAAACGGCTACGGAGACGTGTTTTGAAGCCCGAAGAAATCCGCAAGCTTGAAGCCTACTTCAAGCGCACCTTCAATCAACAGATGGTCGTCAAGGCTCGCCCGAAGAAGGACGAGTCCGCTGAAGTCTATCTCGGTGACGAGTTCCTCGGTGTGGTCTTCCGCGATGAGGAAGACGGCGAGCTTTCCTACAACTTCTCCATGGCGATCCTCGACATCGACCTCTAAGTCGCGACGCCGGACGCTTTCAGTATAAACCCCGAAAATCCATGGGATTTTCGGGGTTTATTGTTTTGTGCGGGATGTTGATGTCTTGCTGGGCAATTGCTCACTAGTGCTTATCTTGCGGCTGTAGCGAGCGCGGCAAGAAATTTCATGCCGGACCGCGATATTTCATCAAGTTGTTGCATCTGTTGTATTTTATTGCATCGCACACTCGTCTTGACTTTTTGTGCAGTGCACATAAACTGAAGCCTCCAGATCAGGCCGTCACCAAGGAGACACCGGATGTTCAACTTCGACGATGCAAACAAGAAGAGCAAGGAAGCCATTGACGTGGCTGTAAAGAGCTATTCCGCTTGGACCAAGGGTCTCCAGGCTATCGCGACCGAAGCTGCCGACTTTTCGAAGAAGTCCTTCGAGGACAGCGTCGCGCATGTCGAAAAGCTGACCAGCGTCAAGAGCGTCGAGGCTGCTTTCGAACTGCAGACCAACTTCGTGAAGTCGAGCTACGAAGGCTTTGTCGCCGAAGCAACGAAGATCGGCGAAATGTATGCCGACCTCGCCAAGGACGCCTACAAGCCCTACGAAGCGCCGGTTGCCAAGGCAACGGCAGCAGTCAAGGCCGCCGCTGCAGCAGCCTGATCACCGGCTAAAACAATTTCTCAATAAAAAGGCCGGTCGCAGCGCTTGCGACCGGCCTTTTTGTTTTTCGCATAAGCTGTGCGCAGCCCAAAGAAAGTTGATCAATCTTGCCGGTCAACGTGCGATTATGATTGCAGTGTGTTGGTTCGGTCTTAAAATCTGAAAACGAACCATTAGATAAAGGGCAAGCAGGCTGCGGCCGAGTTCGATGGGTCGCTACTGTACAAGGAACTGACAAGAATGATCGCCATGCCGGTCCGGATGCAGCAAGGTAGCGATGATGAGGGGAACGGCAACAACCGCAGCACGTCCGTCATCACGCGTACCAAGCCGAAGACCAAAAAGCCGAGTTTGTATCGTGTTCTGCTTTTGAATGACGATTACACGCCGATGGAATTTGTCATCCATATTCTGGAGCGCTTCTTTCAAAAGAACCCGGAAGAGGCGACCCGCATCATGCTCCACGTCCACAATCACGGTGTGGGAGAGTGCGGCGTCTTCACCTATGAGGTCGCCGAAACCAAGGTGACGCAGGTGATGGACTTCGCCCGGCAGCATCAGCATCCGTTGCAATGCGTCATGGAAAAGAAATGAGGAACTAACGTGCCAACATTTTCGCCCAGCCTCGAAAAGGCGCTGCACCAGGCACTGACTTTTGCCAACGAGCGCCACCACGAATACGCTACGCTCGAGCATCTGCTTCTGGCATTGATCGACGATGCCGACGCGGCGGCCGTGATGGGCGCCTGCAACGTCAATCTTGAGACGCTGCGCAAGACCGTAACCGATTACGTCGACAACGAACTGTCGAACCTCGTGACCGGCTACGACGAAGATTCCAAGCCGACGGCCGGGTTCCAGCGCGTGATCCAGCGGGCGGTGATCCACGTGCAATCGTCCGGCCGCGAGGAAGTGACCGGCGCCAACGTGCTGGTCGCGATCTTCGCCGAGCGCGAAAGTCACGCAGCCTATTTCCTGCAGGAGCAGGAGATGACCCGCTACGACGCGGTCAACTTCATTTCGCACGGCATCGGCAAGCGGCCTGGCAGCTCCGAGTCCCGTCCTGTGCGCGGCTCTGACGATCATGAGAGCGAGCAGAAGCCCGCGCGCGACAACGAGGAGGCTAGCGCCAAGAAGCAGCAGGACGCGCTGACCGCCTATTGCGTCAACCTGAATGAGAAGGCGAAATCCGGCAAGATCGACCCGCTGATCGGCCGTCACGCCGAGGTGAACCGCACCATCCAGGTGCTGTGCCGCCGCTCGAAGAACAATCCGCTCTATGTCGGGGACCCCGGCGTCGGCAAGACGGCCATCGCCGAGGGCCTTGCCAAGCGCATCATCGAAAAGAAGGTGCCGGAAGCGTTGCAGGATGCGACGATCTTCTCGCTCGACATGGGCACGCTTCTTGCCGGCACGCGCTACCGTGGCGATTTCGAAGAACGGCTGAAGCAGGTCGTCAAGGAGCTCGAGGACTATCCGGGCGCCGTGCTCTTCATCGACGAGATCCATACGGTCATCGGCGCTGGAGCTACGTCCGGCGGCGCGATGGATGCATCCAACCTTTTGAAGCCGGCGCTTTCCTCCGGCGCGATCCGCTGCATCGGTTCGACCACCTACAAGGAATACCGCCAGTTCTTCGAGAAGGATCGGGCGCTGGTCCGCCGTTTCCAGAAGATCGACGTGAACGAGCCGACGATTGCCGACGCGATCGAGATCATGAAGGGGCTGAAGCCTTATTACGAGGAATATCATCACCTGAAATACTCGAACGAGGCGATCAAGGCCGCGGTCGAGCTTTCGGCCCGCTACATCAACGACCGCAAGCTGCCGGACAAGGCGATCGACGTGATCGATGAATCCGGTGCCGCACAGATGCTGCTGCCCGCCAGCAAGCGCCGCAAGCTGATCACCGAGAAGGAGATCGAGGCGACGATCGCGACGATGGCGCGCATCCCGCCGAAGACCGTCTCCAAGGACGACGAGGCCGTGCTTGCCAATCTCGAGCGAGAGCTGCGCTCGGTCGTCTACGGCCAGGACCTGGCGATCGAGGCGCTCGCTTCGTCGATCAAGCTGGCGCGCGCCGGCCTGCGCGAACCGAACAAGCCGATCGGCTGCTACGTCTTCTCCGGCCCGACCGGCGTCGGCAAGACGGAAGTCGCCAAGCAGCTTGCGACCTCGCTCGGCGTCGAGCTCCTGCGCTTCGACATGTCGGAATACATGGAGCGGCATACGGTTTCCCGCCTGCTCGGTGCACCTCCCGGCTATGTCGGCTTCGACCAGGGCGGCCTCTTGACCGATGGCGTCGACCAGCACCCGCATTGCGTGCTGCTGCTCGACGAGATCGAGAAGGCGCATCCGGACCTGTTCAACATCTTGCTGCAGGTCATGGACCATGGCTCGCTGACGGATCACAACGGCAAGAAGATCGACTTCCGCAACGTCATCCTGATCATGACGACCAATGCCGGCGCATCGGAAATGGCCCGGGCCGCCATCGGCTTCGGTTCTTCCAAGCGTACGGGCGAAGACGAAGAGGCGCTGAACCGCCTGTTCACGCCGGAATTCCGCAACCGTCTGGATGCGGTCATTCCGTTTGCTTCGCTGCCGACACCGGTTATCCACCAGGTGGTTCAGAAGTTCGTCATGCAGCTTGAAACCCAGCTTGCCGAGCGCAACGTCACCTTCGACCTCGCGCCGGAGGCGATCGCCTGGCTTGCCGAAAAGGGCTACGACGAGAAGATGGGCGCGCGACCGCTGTCGCGTGTCATCCAGGAAAACATCAAGAAGCCGCTCGCCGATGAAATCCTCTTCGGCAAGCTGAAGAAGGGCGGTGTCGTCAAGGTGACGATCGGCACGAAGGCCGATGGCACCAAGGGCCTGCTGCTCGATGCCGTTCCTGAGACGACGCCAATCAAGCCGAAGGCGGAAGTATCCCGCCCGGCGATGAAGGCCGCCAAGCCGAAAAAGGCCGAGGACAAGGAAGAGGTGGGCGCCGAGCCTGCGCCGAAGTCCAAGCCGAAGAAGGCTGCCGCCAAGGCGTCAACGGATGACGAGGCCGGGGCGGGCGACGCGGCTCCCAGAAAGGGCCGCACGGTGCCGAAGGTGCCGCGCAAGAAGTAGCCCCCGCAAGACACGTTCGACGGTGCCGGATGCAAACCATCCGGCACCGTTTTTCTTTAAAGAAGAAATGAGAAGAGCCTGCGTGGTTTTTCGTCCGCGTGCCGGTCTGATAGCCTATATTCGGTCATGCTGATCCCGGACGATTCGATCCGGGGTGGTCGTAGTCGAGTTGAAAACAATCCGGAATCGCCGATGAAGAGAGAAGAAGACGAGCAATCTTCGCTCGCCTGGTTCGGGAAAGGCATGCGCGGCATTTTCAGTCTGCCGGCCTTCATTCTGATGTTGTCCTTTGTCGGCTTCTGTTCGCTGACGGCTCAGGCCGGCATCCCGGTCGAGCAGGTGGTCTTCATGGTCGGCATGGTCTGGGCGCTTCCGGCCAAGGTCATTCTCGTCAGTTCGATGATGAGCGGAGCCGGGCTCGCGACCGCGTTCCTCGCGGTCTCGCTGTCGTCCGTACGGCTGATGCCGATGGTCGCCGCGCTGATACCGGAGCTGCGCGGGTCGCGCACGCCGACTTGGCTTCTGCTCTTCCTGTCGCATTTCGTCGCTATCACCGCCTGGGTGTTCGCGATGGAGAAGGTGCCGCACGTGCCGCGCGAGCGGCGCGTCGCCTTTTTCGCGGGCTTCGGCATCACGCTGGTGGCGGCAAACATGCTGCTCGTCGCTGTCGTCTACCACTTCGTCGCCGATTTCCCGCCGATCGTTGCCGGCTGCCTTTTCTTCCTGACGCCGGTCTACTTTCTCGCCTCGATCTGGCATTCGGCGCGCCATCCCGTCGTCTATGTGGCGTTGCTCTTCGGTCTTGCAGGCGGGCCGCTGTTCTACTGGCTGTTTCCGGAATTCGACATCCTGCTCGCCGGCCTCGTCGGCGGTACGCTTGCCTGGCTCATCGAGCGCCTCTGGCGCCGTCGCAAGGAGGTGAGAGGATGACCTGGCAGGATGGTTGGTGGGCCTATGTCTTCATCGCGATTGCCGGCTGGCTGGCGACCGACATCTGGCGCTGGTTGGGTGTCATCACAGGTAACAGGCTGCGCGATGATTCCGAGGCGCTGAACTGGGTGAGGGCGGTTGCGACCGCGCTGGTCGCAGCGGTCATCGCCAAGCTTATCCTCTATCCGACCGGCGTACTCGAACAATCCCCGCTCTGGCTGCGCGCAGGTGCCGTCGCGCTCGGGGCGGCCGCCTTCTTCCTGTTCGGAAGAAAACCGGCGATCGGGATCGCGTCAGCGATTGCCGCGTTGGCGCTGGGCCTGTGGTGGTTGGGTTTTTAGGCTGGATGAGGTGCTTTTACCTGACCGTCGGTTAAAGAGCCGGCGCGTCGCCGGCTCCCTGGCTCCTGCGCGGATAGTATGAGCGCGATCAGAGCGCCTGCCGAACCTTTTCGGCATTGGCAGCCAGAACGGCGCCGTCTTCCATCGTGCCGGAATGCGGCTTCAGCGGCACGCCTGCTTGCCGCGGAATGACGTGGAAGTGCAGGTGGAAGACCGATTGTCCAGCCGGTGCTTCGTTGAACTGCATGATCGTCACACCATCGGCGTCGAAAGCTTCCTTGGCGGCAACGGCCAGCTTCTGTACGGTGGCAATCAGCGCCGGCAGCGTTGCTGCATCGGCGTCGAGCAGGTTGCGCGAAGGGGATTTCGGCACCACGAGCAGATGGCCTTCTGCCTGCGGCATGACATCCATGAAGGCGATCGTCGCGTCGTCCTCGTAGACGCGGTGCGAGGGAATTTCGCCGCGCAGGATCTTGGCGAAAATGTTGTTGTCGTCGTAGCTCATTGTTCTTCCTCGTGTAATGAAGCCGGCCTTCACGAAAAGGGGGTCAATCGTCCTGCCGTTCACCTTTGCGGAAAGGTCCGTGCTCGGCAAGAAACTCGCCCGTTTCCTCCACATCCCTGCGCTCGCGCTGAAGATAGTCGCCGACGGCGCGGGCAAGTCCCGGATGTGTGATGAAATGGGCGGAATGGGTGGTGACGGGCATGTAGCCGCGCGCAAGCTTGTGTTCGCCCTGGGCGCCAGCCTCGACCCGTTTCAGCCCCTTGGCGATCGCGAAATCGATCGCCTGGTGATAGCAGACTTCGAAATGCAGGAACGGGTGATCCTCGATGCAGCCCCAGTGGCGACCGTAGAGCGCATCGCCGCCGATGAAGTTGATCGCGCCGGCGATGTAGCGGCCGTTGCGGCGTGCCATCACCAGCAGGATATCGTCGGCCATGCGCTCGCCAATGAGCGAATAGAACGCGCGCGTCAGATAGGGGCGGCCCCATTTGCGTCCGCCGGTGTCCATGTAGAAGGCGAAGAACTCGTCCCAGATCGATTCCGTCAGGTCGCTGCCAGTCAGCCAGTCGATCGAAATCCCGTTTTCGAGCGCAGCCTTGCGCTCCTTCTTCAGCGCCTTGCGTTTGCGTGAGGCAAGGGTCTCCAGAAAATCGGCGTGGGAGCCATAGCCTTCATTGGTGAAGTGGAACTGCTGGTCTGTGCGGTGCAGGAACCCGGCGCGCTCAAGCGCGGGGATCTCGGCTTCGGGAACGAAAGTCACATGTGCCGAAGAGACATCGTGTCTGCGGGCAAGCTCTTTCAGGCCCGCGGCAAGCGCATCCTGAACGGCGTTCGTGTTTTCGTCCGGTGCCGAAAGCAGCCGTGGTCCGGTCGCAGGCGTGAAGGGGATGGAACTTTGCAGTTTCGGATAGTAGCGGCCGCCGGCGCGCTCGAAGGCGTCTGCCCAGCCGTGGTCGAAAACGTATTCGCCCTGGCTGTGGTTCTTCAGATAGCAGACGAGGCCGCCGCGCAATTGCCCGTCGCCGCCTTCAAGCAACAGATGCTGGCCGAGCCAGCCGGTCTTGGCCGTCGCCGACCCGGACTCCTCGAGCGCCGAGAGATAGGCATGCGAGAGGAAGGGATTGTAGACGCCGCCAGGAAACGCCTTCGATGCACCGGACAGCACATTCCAGCGTGCCGCCGGTATATCGGTGAAGGATTGCGCGATGCGGAGGGTGACGGCGTCTGACATTACTTTAGGAAACCAGGGCCTCCCGCGGGTCGAAACCCTCGAAGGTCATCTGATCCGCATGGGCAAACGTGTAGGCTTCGGCCTGCCGGTCGCGCACGGTCCAGGTGATGATCGTCTTGCCGAGCGTCCGTTCCTTGGTGATGAACGAGTTCGGCAGGTGGCCGTAGTGGTAGGAGATGAAATCGAGCCCGAGCTGCATCGCTTCCTCATGCACGAAGAAGGTCTCCGGATTGGCACCTTCCGCGGTGAGGCCCAGCGGGTAGGGCGCGTCGAGCGCCTTCAGGTCCTTGAGCAGCCAGTGATCGAAGCTCATCAGTGCGACATGGCCCTTGTAGCCTTCGAGCGTTTCGAGCACGGCGGCGGCAAAGCCCTCGTCGTCGCCCTTGCGGCCCTTGAGCTCGATGACGAGCGGCACCTTGCCGGCAACCAGGCGCAGCATCTGCGTCAACGTCGGCACCTTGTCCTTCGTGCCGCCGATCGCCATCAGGCCGAGTTCGCCGGCGGTGCGCGCGCGAACGTCGCCCTTGATCCCGCACAGGCGCTGGGTATCGTCATCGTGGAAGACGACCGGAATGCTGTCGGCGGTATACTGCAGATCGCATTCGATCGCGAAACCGGCGTCGACGGCGCGGGAGAAGGCCGAAAGCGTATTCTCCCACACCTGCTTGTTCATGTCGTGATAGCCGCGATGGGCAATCGGTTGGGCCTTCAGCCAGGAAATATCAGCCATGCCGGGCACTCTGTCAGGCGATTTCGATGACGGCGTCGATCTCGACGGCGGCATTGAAGGGAAGGGAAGCCATGCCGACGGCGGCACGCGCATGCTTGCCGGCTTCACCGAGCACGGTCGCAAGCAGATTGGATGCGCCGTTGATGACCAGATGCTGCTCGACGAATTCCGGTGTCGAGGCGACGAAGCCGTTGATCTTCACCAGGCGTCGGATGCGACCGAGATCGCCGCCGAGGGCTGCCTTGGCCTGGGCGAGGATGTTGATCGAGCAGAGTTCGGCGGCGCGCTGTGCGCGGGCCACGTCCACATCCTTGCCGACGATGCCGGTCACAGCGACCTTGCCGTCTTCCATCGGAAGCTGTCCGGAGATGTAGAGCATCGAGCCGCTGATGACGTAGGGCACGTAGTTTGCAACCGGGGTCGCAGCCTGGGGAAGTGTGACGCCGAGGTCCTTGAGGCGCGCTTCGATCTCTGCCGACATGGAAAGCTCCATTGTTGTCTTTTGTGTTAAAATCCTGCATTCAGGCCGGATCGCGGCGGGCACCGGCTTTTTCCTGCGAACGCCGCCTCGCTTCTGCCGAACGCTTGTTTATAGCATTGCCGGCGAGTCCAACAGGAGGAAACGGATGTTTCATAAAGGCTTCGGTCTCGTCACTTTGGGCAGCGCCTGTTTCGCCGTCATGACAGTATCGGGCGCCACGGCGGCACACGCAAACGCCCTTGTGCCGCACCGCGCCGTCTATGATCTCGAACTCAAGGATGCATCGGATCGTTCGGGCATTGCCGGAATGTATGGTCGCATGGTCTACGAGTTCAATGGCTCGGCCTGCGCGGGCTATACCGTCAGCTTCCGTTTCGTCACCCAGGTCGATACCGGCGAGGAAGTGCGCCTGACCGATCAGCAGACGACCACCTACGAAGATCTAAAGAATGGCAATTTCCGCTTCCTGACCCGCTCGTTCACCGATGAGAAGCTGGACAAGGAAGTGCGCGGTACGGCGCATGAGGAAAAAGCGGGCGTTAAGGTCGAGCTGACCGCGCCGGACAAGCGCGAAATCGAGCTTGCGGCGAGCCGGTTTCCGACGGCGCACATGATGGAGGTGATCTCGCGAGCGAAGAAAGGCGAGAGCCTCTTTGAGGCGCGCATCTTCGACGGCTCCGATTCGGGTGACAAGACCTTGATCACCTCGACCTTCGTCGGCAAATCGCGCAAACCCACGGCGGATGAGCCGGATGCCGGCAAGGCGGGCAAGCTCAGCGGCGACAATTATTGGCCGGTGACCATCTCCTATTTCAACGATGACAAGAGCGGCGACGCGCTGCCGATCTACCGTATGTCGTTCAAGCTCTACGAGAACGGGATTACCCGCGACCTGACGATGGACTACGGCGATTTCGTCCTGAGCGGCAAGCTTGCGGACCTCGAAGTGTTCAAATCCGAGGACTGCAAATAGCCGATTGCGGTAAAAAGCGGCGTTTGCGGCTTGATTTCTCGGGCGGTTGCCGTTAAGGGGCTGCCCATTCCACACGTGAAGCTTGGGATGTTCCGGGAGAAATCCGGATCGTTCCGCCGGTGGGCCGGTCGAAAGACATGCTCGACGCTTCGCGGAGGTTCAACCGGAAAAGGAGAAAAGGCATGGCATTGCCTGATTTTAGCATGCGTCAGCTTCTGGAAGCTGGCGTTCACTTCGGCCACCAGACGCACCGCTGGAACCCGAAGATGAAGCCGTACATTTTCGGCGATCGCAACAACGTTCACATCATCGACCTCGCACAGACCGTGCCGATGCTGTCGCGCGCCCTGCAGATCGTCAGCGACACCGTTGCCAACGGCGGCCGCGTTCTGTTCGTCGGCACCAAGCGCCAGGCGTCCGAAATCATCGCTGACGCTGCCAAGCGTTCGGCCCAGTACTACGTCAACGCTCGCTGGCTCGGCGGCATGATGACCAACTGGAAGACGATTTCGAACTCGATCCAGCGCCTGCGCAAGCTCGACGAAATCCTCTCTTCGGAAGCTTCGGGCTTCACCAAGAAGGAACGCCTGAACCTCGAGCGCGAACGCGAAAAGCTGAACCGCGCTCTCGGCGGTATCCGCGACATGGGCGGCACGCCGGACCTGATGTTCATCATCGACACCAACAAGGAATCGATCGCGATCGACGAAGCCAAGCGCCTCGGCATCCCGGTTGTCGCAGTCATCGACTCGAACTGCGATCCGGACCAGATCGACTATCCGATCCCGGGCAACGACGACGCTTCGCGCGCCATCGCTCTCTACTGCGACCTCATTGCACGCGCTGCCATCGACGGCATCGCACGTCAGCAGGGCGCATCGGGCCGTGACCTCGGCGCATCTGCCGAAGCTCCGGTCGAGCCGGCGCTCGACGAGGCCTCCGACGCCTGATCGGGCCTTGGCGGCAGGTAAGCCTGCCGCCCCCAATGAAATGTCGGGACAAGGCCGTTTGTGATGAAAATCTGAACGGCCTTGTTCTTTTCAGCCGGGGATGGCGCTGATCCGTTCGGATCTTTGGAGCCGAGCAACCCCGTGATGTTTCAGTCATCACGGTGTCACATTGAAAAGCCATTCCCTGCCACACCTCCTGGTACCGCGCCCTCAAGGGCAGCGCGCCAACCAAACAGACAAAGAGGCAATAAGATGAGTGTAACTGCAGCAATGGTGAAGGAACTGCGCGAAAAGACCGGCGCAGGCATGATGGACTGCAAGAAGGCGCTCGCCGAAACCAACGGCGACATGGAAGCTGCGATCGACTGGCTGCGCGCCAAGGGCATCGCCAAGGCCGACAAGAAGTCGGGCCGCACGGCTGCTGAAGGCCTCATCGGTATTGTCAGCGGTGGCGTCAAGGCTGTCGTCGTCGAAATCAACTCCGAGACCGATTTCGTTGCCCGCAACGAAGCCTTCCAGGAACTCGTCCGCGGCGTTGCCAATGTAGCGCTGACCACCGACGGCTCGGTTGAAGCCATCGCGGCTGCAAACTACCCGGCAACCGGCAAGTCGGTCGACGAGACTATCAAGGACGCGATCGCCACCATCGGCGAGAACATGACGCTTCGCCGCGCAGCCCTGCTCAAGGTCGAAGACGGTGTTGTTGCCACCTACATCCACAACGCTGCCGGCGACGGCATCGGCAAGCTCGGTGTTCTCGTCGCCCTGAAGTCGATCGGCGACAAGGAAGTTCTCTTCTCGGTTGGCCGTCAGATCGCCATGCACATCGCTGCGACCAACCCGCTCGCGATCCGTGCGGACGAAGTCGACGCCGCTGTTGCCGAGCGCGAACGCAACGTCTTCATCGAACAGTCGCGCGCTTCGGGCAAGCCGGACAACATCATCGAAAAGATGGTCGAAGGACGCATGCGCAAGTTCTTCGAAGAAGTCGCTCTGCTGTCGCAGGCCTTCGTCATGAACCCGGAAATCACCGTCGGTCAGGCCGTCAAGGACGCTGAAAAGCTCGCTGGCGCACCGATCGAAGTCACCGGCATGGCTCGCCTGCTGCTCGGCGAAGGTGTCGAGAAGGAAGAGTCCGACTTCGCTGCAGAAGTTGCAGCCGTCGCCAAGGGCTGATTTCTTCACCCATATTGGGAAAACCTTGGGGCATCGCGTGACAACGCGGTGCCCTTCGTGTATCCGGCTTCGTCAATGCGCTGGACCCGCCGGAAAATACGCCGTGGCGGTTGAAACCATGGTGCGCAATGTGTCCTTATGCGCTGTGCGCCGCCATCGTGCGCACGCGCGCCGATCTGTTCAGGAGCGATGATGCCGGCCGAGCCACTCTACAAACGCGTTCTACTCAAAGCCTCCGGTGAAGCTCTCATGGGCAGCCAGGGCTTCGGCATCGATGTGGCGGTCGCTGACCGCATCGCCGCAGATATCGCCGAAGCGCGCGCCATGGGCGTCGAAGTGGGCGTGGTTGTCGGCGGCGGCAACATCTTCCGCGGCGTGGCCGTCGCTTCCAAGGGCGGCGACCGGGTAACCGGCGACCACATGGGCATGCTGGCAACCGTCATCAACGCGCTGGCGCTCGCAACGTCGCTGCGCAAGCTCGACATCGATACGGTCGTGCTTTCGGCAATCGCGATGCCGGAAATCTGCGAGAGCTTCTCGCAGCGCGCAACGCTCTACCATCTTTCCCTCGGCCGCGTCGTGATCTTCGCCGGCGGCACGGGCAATCCCTTCTTCACGACCGACTCTGCCGCCGCCCTTCGCGCCGCCGAAATGGGCGCGCAGGCGATCTTCAAGGGCACCCAGGTCGATGGCATCTATTCCGCCGACCCGAAGAAGGATCCGGACGCGACCCGCTTCGACCGCCTGACGCACAGCGAAGTCCTCGAGAAGGGGCTTGCCGTCATGGATGTTGCCGCCGTCGCGCTTGCACGCGAAAATGCCATTCCGATCGTTGTCTTCTCCATTCATGAGAAGGGTGGCTTTGCGGAAATATTGACCGGCGGCGGTCGCGCGACCATCGTCACAGACAATTAAAAAGCTGCAGAACGGCCCTCGGGCCGGCGAATGATAGAACGGGAGTTTCGACCATGAGTGAAGGTGTTGACCTGAAGGAACTGAAGCGTCGCATGGATGGCGCCATTTCCGCATTCAAGAGCGATATCGCGTCGCTCCGTACCGGCCGCGCGTCGGCGAACGTTCTCGATCCGGTGACCGTCGAAGCCTATGGCTCACGCGTGCCGCTCAACCAGGTGGCGAACATCACGGTTCCCGAGCCGCGCATGCTGTCCGTCTCGGTCTGGGACAAGCAGATGGTCGGCGCTGTGGATCGCGGCATTCGCGAATCGAACCTCGGCCTCAATCCGATCATCGACGGCCAGAACCTGCGCATTCCGCTGCCGGAACTCAACGAAGAGCGCCGCAAGTCGCTCGTCAAAGTGGCACATGACTACGCCGAAAAGGCGAAGGTCGCCGTGCGCCACGTGCGCCGTGACGGCATGGACGACCTGAAAAAAGCCGAAAAGGATGGCGACATCGGTCAGGATATCAGCCGTTCTCAGTCCGAGCGCGTGCAAAAGATGACCGACGAAACGATTTCCGATATCGACCGCTTGCTCGTCGAGAAGGAAAAGGAAATCATGCAGGTCTGATCTGCTCTGCTCGTGATCTGAGTCTCCTTTCGCGGACGCCTTATGCAAAACCTCAATTCCACGACCGTTCCGGAACATGTTGCCATCATCATGGATGGCAACGGGCGTTGGGCGAACGCGCGTGGGCTGCCGCGCACGATGGGGCACCGCAAGGGTGTCGAGACCGTTCGCGCCGCCGTCAAGACGGCGGGCGACTTGGGGATCCGCTACCTCACGCTTTTTGCCTTTTCCTCGGAAAACTGGAGCAGGCCGGCGGCGGAAGTCAGCGATCTGATGGGGCTGCTCAAGACCTTCATCCGCCGGGATCTTGCCGATCTGCACCGCGAGAATGTCCGCATCCGAGTCATCGGTGACCGCTCCAACCTCAGAGGCGACATTCTACCGTTGCTGGTGGAGGCGGAGGAAACGACGCGGGCAAATACCGGGATTACGCTCGTCATTGCCTTCAATTACGGCGCCCGGGACGAAATGACACGAGCCATGCGGCGGCTGGCGACGGAAGTCGCCGAAGGACGCTTGCGGCCGGAAGACATCAACCCCGAGCGTATCGCGGCGATGCTGGACACGTCGGACATTCCCGATCCGGACCTGATCATCCGCACCAGCGGCGAAGAGCGTCTCTCGAATTTCCTTCTTTGGCAGGGCGCCTATTCGGAACTGATCTTCGTTCCGGAGTTGTGGCCGGACTTTACGCGCGAAACGTTCCAGGCGGCGCTTGAAAAATACGCCTGCCGCGAGCGCCGCTTCGGCGGCGTCGCCGAGCCCACGTTGGCGGTCGGTTCCTGATGCAGACTGAACTTAAGCTTCGTATCGCTTCGGGCGTGGTCCTCGCAGCGGTGACACTAGCGGCGACCTGGTTCGGCGGTTTGGCGTTTCAGTTGCTGTCGGCGCTGATTGCGCTGCTCGTCTATTATGAGTGGTCGACGATCACGGACCTCCAGGAGCGGGATTTCCAAGGCAATGCCGTTGGTTGGCTGGGCGTCGTGATCATCGCCGGCCTGATCGTGACCGGCTATATCGGCTACAGCCTTCCGGTCCTAGCCGCTTTTGTAGTTCTCACTGTCCTTTGGGTATTTCTGCAGAAGACCAGTTGGTGGCTGCCGGGTGGCATCGCCTATGCCGGGCTGACCGGCATTTCGCTTGCGGCCCTTCGCGGCGCCGACGATCTTGGCTTGATGGCGACGCTGTTCGTCTTTGCCGTCGTCTGGGCGACCGACATCTTCGCCTATTTTACCGGCCGCGCGATCGGTGGACCGAAGCTCGCGCCACGCATATCGCCCGGCAAGACATGGTCGGGTGCCATCGGTGGCACAATTTGCGGCATCGTTGCCGGTGTTGCCGTCTTTATGGCTTATTTTTCACTGCAAGATCTCCGCATTCCGATCATTGCGCTGGTGCTTTCCGTCGCCAGCCAAGTGGGAGACTTGTTCGAATCCTTCATCAAGCGCCGTTTTGGGGTGAAGGATTCCAGCCGTCTCATTCCGGGGCATGGCGGCGTTATGGATCGGGTCGACGGGTTGATTTTCGCGTGTGTCGCGGCGTTGATTCTGGTCATGATTCAGTATTTCGTCAGCGATGGGCGCCAGATCGCTTTCGGATCCGTCCTGTATAGCCTTTGAGCTTTGGCCCGCGGGTGCTTGAGGAACGTTCATGACATATCTGCTTGATGCCCTTCAGATTCTGACCGGCTACGTCGTCCCATTTCTTCTGGTGCTGACGCTGCTGGTCTTTGTGCACGAGATGGGCCACTACCTCGTCGGCCGCTGGTCGGGCATCCGCATTCTGGCTTTTTCGATCGGCTTTGGCCCTGAACTCGTCGGCTGGACCGACCGGCACGGAACGCGGTGGAAACTGGCGGCGATTCCCCTTGGCGGTTACGTCAAGTTCTACGGCGACGAGGATGCGGCGAGCGTGCCGGACTACAAGCGCCTGGAGGCGCTGGCGCCGGAAGAGCGCAGCCAGACCTTCCTCGGCGCCAAATTGTGGAAGCGTGCGGCAACCGTCGCCGCCGGACCGATCGCAAACTTCATTCTCGCCATCGCCATCTTTGCCGTGCTGTTTTCCGTCTACGGGCGTCAGGTCGCCGATCCGGTGGTTGCGCGGGTGAATGAGAACAGTGCCGCTGCGCAAGCCGGTGTCGTGCCGGGAGACCGTCTGATTTCGATCGACGGCACGCCGGTCGTCACCTTCGACGACGTTCGCCGCTACGTCAGTGTTCGCCCGGAAATGCCGATTTCGATCCGAATCGAACGCAACGGCGCGATGCTCGATCTGTCCATGGTGCCGCAGCGTACCGAGCTCACGGATCAGTTTGGCAACAAGATGGAAATCGGCGTCATCGGTATCCTGACCGACCAGGAAGCCGGCAATTTCCGCACGGTCAACTATGGTCCGATCGAGGCCGTCGGGCAGGGCGTCCTGCAAAGCTGGCACGTTGTCACCGGTACTTTCGACTATCTCTCCAATGTCGTGACCGGGCGGATGAAGGCGGATCAGATCGGCGGACCGATCCGCGTCGCCAAGGTCTCGGGGCAGATGGCGACGCTTGGAATTCCGTTTTTGCTGAATATTGCCGCGATCCTGTCTGTTTCCATAGGATTGCTTAACCTCATGCCCGTTCCGGTGCTTGATGGCGGCCACTTGATGTTCTATGCGGTTGAGGCCTTGCGCGGAAGGCCGGTGGGCCCGGCCGCGCAGGATGTCGCCTACCGGATCGGTTTTGCCATGGTGCTGATGCTCATGGTCTTTGCCACCTGGAACGACATATCGATGTTCTTCGGCTAGCGTTCGGCCGGGGAAACGGCGAGGGGGATTTCGACGGATACTGTGAACGATTGGTTTTCAACGGCTTGCGACGAAAGGTTTTGTTTACGATAAATCGAAGCTGTAGTGGCCGTTAAGCCACGGTTCGAATTGAAGTAAACAGAAATTAACGAGCTGGCTTGCTTGTATGGGAAAAGCGGTTAAAACGGCAACCGTGACCGGAGTCGGCACGAAACTGCCGCGCGACGTTTGGAAAAGGTAAGATTTGAACATGAAAGCTGGTTCAAGGTTTTTGAACGCGGTGTCGGCGGCTGCGCTGTCAACAAGCATTGTTGTTTCCGGCGCTGGTGTTGGGTTGCTCGCAGGCACGTCCGTTGCAGAAGCTGCGGTCATCAATCGTGTCGAAGTGCGCGGCGCCACGCGCGTCAGCGCTGAGACGGTTCGCGCCAACATCACGATCGTTCCGGGCAAGAGCTTCAACAACACCGACATCGACGCTTCCGTGAAGCGCCTGTATGCGACTGGCTACTTCTCCGACGTCAGCATCAACGTTTCGGGCGGCACGCTGGTCGTCAGCGTCAGCGAGAATCAACTCGTCAACCAGGTCGTCTTCAACGGCAACCGCAAGATCAAGGACGACAAGCTGCAGGGCGTTGTGCGCACGCAGCCGCTCGGTCCTTATAGCGAAGCGACGGTTGAGACGGACATCCAGTCGATCAAGGACGCCTATGCGGCGATCGGTCGTGGCGATGTCACGGTGACGACGCAGGTCGTTCCTGTCGCCGAAGGTCGCGTCAACCTCGCGTTCGTCATCAACGAAGGCGAGCGCACCAAGATTTCTCAGATCAACTTCGTCGGCAACGAAGCGTACAGCGACGGTCGCCTGCAGTCGGTCATCGCGACGAAGGAATCGGGCATCTTCTCCTTCATTACGCGGAAGGACGTCTACAATCCCGACAAGCTGCGCGCGGACGAAGAACTGTTGCGTCAGTTCTACTACAACCGCGGCTACGCCGACTTCCAGGTCGTTGCCTCGGATGCGACCCTGAATGAAGCGACCAACGAATACACGGTGACGATCACCGTCGAAGAAGGTCCGCGCTACGACTTTGGTTCCGTCAACGTCGAATCGACCGTTGAGGGCATCAACGCCGAAGAACTGAAGGGGCTTATCGTCAGCCGTCAGGGTTCGGTCTACAAGGCCAAGGACGTTCAGGCGACGATGACCGAGATCTCGAAGCGCGTCGCTTCGGCTGGCTACCCGTTCGCTCGCGTCACGCCTCGCGGCAACCGCGATCTCGGCAACCACACGATCGCCGTCGACTACCTCGTCGACCAGGGCGAGCGCGCCTATGTCGAGCGTATCGAAATCCGCGGCAACACCCGTACCCGCGACTACGTTATCCGTCGCGAGTTCGACATGGGTGAAGGCGACGCCTTCAACCAGGAAATGGTAGCGCGCGCCAAGCGTCGTCTCGAGGCTCTCGGTTACTTCTCGACTGTCAACGTTTCGACCGCTCCGGGCAGCGCCGCTGACCGTGTTGTCGTGATCGTCGACGTACAGGATCAGTCGACCGGTTCGTTCGGTATCGGTGCAGGTTACTCCGCCGGTAGCGGTGGTGGCTTCCTCGTCGAAGCTTCGATCGAAGAAAAGAACTTCCTCGGCCGTGGTCAGTACATCCGCGTTGCCGCTGGTCGTGGTGACGAGAGCCGCACGTACAACGTTTCGTTCACGGAGCCGTATTTCCTCGGCTATCGTCTGGCCGCAGGCTTCGACGTCTTCAAGAACGAAAACGACTTCGATGACGACAACTACAGCTACGAAGATCAGGGCTTCAGCCTGCGCGTGACCGCGCCGATCACCGAGAACCTGTCGACGACGCTGCGTTACAACTTCACGCAGTTCGATTATAGCGGTAACGTCGCGAAGCTTTCTTCGCCGTACGTTCGCGCGGTCGAGGGTGGCAACTGGGTTCGTTCGTCGGTGTCGCAGTCGATCACGTACAACACGCTCGACGATGCGCAGCTGCCGCATGATGGCATTCTCGCGACCTTCACGCATGAATTCGCCGGCCTCGGTGGTGACTCCGACTTCTACAAGATGACCGGTAAGGCCAAGTGGTACTACACCGTTAACGACGAAGCCGACATCATCGCTTCGCTCGGCGGTAGCGCCGGCCATATCTTCGAAACCGGTAGCGATCTGCAGGTCTTCGACCAGTTCCAGCTCGGCACCAGCGACATCCGTGGCTTCGAGCGTAACGGTGTTGGTCCTCGGGACAAGGCAACGGGCGATGCGCTCGGCGGTACGACCTACTTCACGGCTTCGGCCGAGGCGACGTTCCCGCTTCCGGGTATCCCGCGTGACAGCGGCTTCCGCGGTGCGGTCTTCGCTGATGCCGGCACGCTTTACAGCAACCAGGTCAAGATGGCCCCGGGCGAGACCGTGCAGGGCAACAACTCGTCGCTGCGTGCATCGGTCGGTGTTGGTCTGATCTGGGCTTCGCCCTTCGGTCCGCTGCGCGTCGACTACGCATGGCCGATCGCCAAGGAAGATTTCGACAAGGTTCAGAACTTGAAGTTCGGTATTTCCTCGTCGTTCTGATAAGAAGCAGTCCAGAACTGCCAGAAGATCGTTCTGGAGTGTACATGGAACAGAACTGGTTTTTTCCGCCCCACGATGGGATCCGCCTGGGCGACCTGGCGGATCGAATTGGGGCGGAATTGGTGGATGTCGCGGTCGCTGACCGTGCTGTCCGCTCCGTAGCGCCGGTCTATCGGGCAAAGCCCGGGGACGTCTGCTATATGTTGTCTCGCAAGAGCCGTGCCGAGCTCGAAACGTGTGAAGCATCGGCGATCATTTGCGATAAGACGATTTCGTCTCTCGTCCCTGCACATATTCCCGTCCTTTTGACAGCGCGGCCGCACACGGCCTTTGCGCTTGCCGGCACGTTGTTGCACGAGATTGCGATGCGTCCGGCACGCAATACGAGCCTGCGCGGCATCGCGCCTGGGGCGTTCGTGGATCCGACGGCGCGGCTTGAGGACGATGTCGAGGTCGAACCGACGGCTGTGGTTGGTGCCGGCGCCGAGATCGGCCGCGGCACGCGGATCGCGGCCGGCGCGGTCATCGGCCCAGGCGTGCGCATCGGTCGCGAGTGCACGATTGCCGCAGGTGCAAGCGTGCTTTGCGCTCTCGTCGGCAACAGCGTGATCATTCACCCCGGCGCTCGCATCGGTCAGGACGGCTTCGGCTATGCGCCGGGTCCGAAAGGCGGGATGATCAAGATCGTTCAGGTCGGACGGGTGATCATTCAGGATCATGTTGAGATCGGCGCGAATACGACCATCGACCGTGGCACGATGGATGACACAGTGATCGGCGAGGGTACGAAGATCGACAATCTCGTTCAGATCGGTCACAACGTGCGCATTGGTCGCTATTGCGGCATCGTCAGCGGGGTCGGCATCGCCGGCAGCACAAAGATCGGCGATGGCGTCATGATCGGCGGCGGCAGCGGCGTCAATGGCCATATCACGGTTGGTGATGGCGTCCAGATCGCCGCCATGAGCGGCGTGGCGGCTGATGTTCCCGCCGGCGAACGGTACGGCGGTATTCCAGCGCGCCCGATGCGTGATTTCCTGCGCGACGTTGCGGAAATGGCCATGCGGGCAGAGGAAAGACAGAAAAAGAAGAAGGGCGGCGCGAATGAGTGAAGCAGCAACGGTTCTCGGCACGGCGGATATTCAGGAAATCCTGAAACTGCTTCCCCATCGCTACCCATTTCTGCTCGTCGATCGCATCATCGAGATCGACGGCGACAATTCGGCGATCGGCATCAAGAACGTTTCGGCGAACGAGCCGCATTTCACCGGCCATTTCCCGGAGCAGCCGATCATGCCGGGCGTCCTGCTGGTCGAGGGCATGGCACAGACCGCCGGCGCGATCTGCGCCCGCAAGGTGGGAACCGGCACGAACCTGGTCTATTTCATGACCATCGACAATGCCCGTTTCCGCAAGCCGGTCGTGCCCGGAGATCGCGTCGAATTCCATGTCGTGAAGCAGAAGCAGCGCGGCAATATCTGGAAATTTCACTGTGACGCAAAAGTTGACGGGCAACTTGTCGCAGAAGCTGATATCGGCGCGATGATAGTCAGCAAGGAAGACGCCTGAACATGATTGCAGCATCTGCGAAGATCCACCCGTCCTCGATCGTCGAGAGCGGTGCTGTGATCGGCGAGAACGTCAAGATCGGCCCGTTTTGCTACATCGGGCCGAAAGTCGTTCTGGCCGACGACATCGAGCTTCTCAGCCATGTCGTGGTGATCGGCCGGACGACCGTCGGCAAGGGAACGAAGATTTTCCCGAACGCCGTTATCGGCGGTGACTCCCAAAGCGTTCATCACAGTGCCGTCGATACCGAACTTCTGATCGGCACCAATTGCACGATCCGTGAAGGTGTGACGATGAACACCGGGACCGTCGAGCATGGCGGTAAGACGGTCGTCGGCGATAACAATCTCTTTCTCGCCAACTCGCACGTGGCGCATGATTGCCGCCTCGGCAGCAACATCATCCTGTCCAACAATGTGATGCTGGCGGGCCACGTCACGGTCGAAGATCGCGTCATTCTCGGCGGCGGCTGTGCGGTCCACCAGTTCACCCGCGTCGGCCGTCAGGCCTTTGTCGGCGGTCTGTCGGCTGTCAGCTACGACGTCATTCCCTATGGCATGCTCAACGGCAATCCCGGTCTGCTGAGCGGTCTGAATGTCGTCGGCATGAGCCGGGCTGGCATCGATCGTGCAACGATCCATGTGGTTCGCCGCGCCTACAAGCAGATCTTCGAAGGGCCGGAATCGATCCGCGCCAATGCCGCAGCGATTCGCGAAGACTATATGGATTGCGCGCCGGTCATGGAAATCCTCGATTTCATCGGCGCCGAGAGCGACCGCGCGCTATCTTCGCCGCAACGCGGCAAGGCCTGACCGTGATGTCTTCTGCTGCGAGCCGCGCGGCGACCAGCGGCCGGCTCGCAATCATCGCTGGTGGCGGCGCGCTGCCTCATCACGTTGCCGAAGCGGTTCGTGCACGCGGCGAAGATCCCTATATCATCGCGCTCACGCGTGAAGCGGAAGAATCCGATTGGGTCGATTTTGACCATTCGGTTCTGGCGATCGGCGATTTCGCCAATATCAGCCGCACATTCAAAGAAGAGGGCATCGACCGCGTCGTCTTGTCCGGGTGGGTTCGGCGTCGGCCGGAGTGGCGCGATATCCGCCCGACGTTGCGGACCCTCGCAAAGATACCGTCAGTGCTGAAGACCTTGGTCTCGGGCGGGGACGATGCGGTTCTGCGCATGGCGATGCAGCTGATCGAGGCAAGCGGCGCGCACGTCATCGGCGTGCACGAGGTGGTACCCAATCTCCTGGCCGAATCGGGCCCCATCGGTGCTGTGAACCCTGACGGTGACGACCAACGCGACATAGAAGCGGGCATCGCTGCGGCCAACGCGCTCGGCGCGCTCGACGTGGGGCAGGGGGCGGTTGCGGTCGGCGGGCGTGTCGTAGCGCTCGAGGGCGCCGAGGGCACGGACGCCATGCTGGAGCGTGTCGCCGTCTTGAAGGCGGAGGGGCGCGTCTCTTCGCGCCGGCGCGGCGTTCTCGTCAAACTTTGCAAGCCCGGGCAGGATCTGCGCGCGGACCTGCCGTCGATCGGCCCGTCCACCATCGCGCTTGCCGAGAGGGCCGGTCTTGCCGGGGTTGCCGTCGAAGCCGGACGGGCGCTGGTGCTGGAACGTAGCGAAGTGGTCAAGGTCGCCGATCAAGCGGGGCTCTTTGTCGCCGGAGTGGAGCGCACTTCCGGAGGTATCAGACGATGAACGCGCCACGTTACAAGCTCGCAGTGATCGCGGGTGAAGTTTCCGGCGACCTTCTGGGTGCCGATCTCGTCCGCGCGCTTCGGGCGCAAAGCCATTCCGACGTCGAACTCGTCGGGGTCGGCGGCGAGGCGCTGGAGGCCGAGGGCCTTCGCTCGTTGTTCGACTATTCCGAACTGTCGATCATGGGCTTCACCCAGGTGCTCGCCCGTCTGCCGAAGCTGATCATGCGTATTCGCCAAACGGCAAAGGCGATCATCGCAGCCCGACCCGACGCGCTTCTGATCATTGATAGCCCGGATTTCACCCACCGCGTGGCGCGAAAAGTGCGCGCCGCATTGCCGGATCTGCCCGTCATCAACTACGTCTGCCCGAGCGTCTGGGCCTGGAAGCCGGAGCGAGCACCGCGCATGCGCGGTTACGTCGATCACGTGCTCGCCGTCTTGCCGTTCGAGCCGGAGGCGATGGAGCGGCTGCAAGGCCCCCCGACCACCTATGTCGGCCATCGCCTTGCAAGCGACGCCAATGTGCTCGCCGTTCGCGCAAGCCGCCAGCCGCGCCTTGCGGGCGCCAAGGACGGGCGTGTTGAGACATGTCTTCTATTGCCGGGCTCGCGCTCCAGCGAGGTCGGTCGCCTGCTACCGATCTTCCGCGCAACAGTCGAGGAACTCGAAGCCCGCCATCCGGGAATTCGCTTCCTGCTCCCGACCGTCCTGCGCCAGGAGAAGTTGGTGCGGGAAATCACCGCATCCTGGACGATCCAACCGGAAATTTCCGTCGGTGCGGCCGATAAATGGGCGGCCTTCGATCGAGCCGACGCGGCGATTGCTGCTTCGGGTACGGTCATTCTGGAACTCGCTTTGGCTGGCGTGCCCGTGGTTTCAACCTACGCGCCGGATTTCCTGGTGAAGTTCCTGCACAAGCGCATCCGCATCTGGAGCGGGGCATTGCCGAACCTGATCGCCGATTTCCCGATCGTCCCGGAATATTTCGGCGAATCGATCCGCCCCGGGGCCTTGACGCGCTGGATGGAGCGGCTTTCGGGCGCAACGGCACAGCGGGCCTCGATGCTCGACGGTTACGCGCTGGTGCAGCATCGCATGACGACCGATCATCCGCCGGGCGAGATGGCGGCCAAGATCGTTTTTGGCTATCTCAACAAGAGCCAGCCGTAAGACTTAGCGCCGCCCGAGCGCACGATTGCCGCAATACTTCTGAAGACGGTGCCTGGTGCAAAGTGTGCGCTAGGGTGGCGCTGTGTTGCCGCCATTACGAGACCGGCCACAACTGGTCCGAAGCGTCGATCCAGCCCTGCAAAAACAAAAGCCCGGTCATCGCTGACCGGGCTTTGTTGTCTCTGCTGATTGTCAGTCTCAGCGCTTGGAAACCGGCACGTAGTCGCGCTGCGGAGCGCCGACATAGAGCTGGCGCGGACGGCCGATGCGCTGTTCCGGATCCTCGATCATCTCGTTCCACTGCGCGATCCAGCCGACGGTACGGGCAAGCGCGAAGAGAACGGTGAACATGGTGGTGGGGAAGCCGAGAGCCTTCAGCGTGATGCCCGAGTAGAAGTCGATGTTCGGGTAGAGCTTCTTCTCAATAAAGTACTCGTCGGTGAGCGCGATGCGTTCGAGTTCCATCGCCACTTCGAGGAGCGGATCGTCCTTGTGGCCGAGTTCGGCGAGCACTTCATGCGTGGTCTTCTGCATGATCTTGGCGCGCGGATCGTAGTTCTTGTAGACGCGGTGACCGAAGCCCATCAGGCGGAACGGATCGTTCTTGTCCTTGGCGCGGGCGATGAATTCCGGAATACGGTCGGCCGTGCCGATTTCGGCAAGCATGTTGAGCGCCGCTTCGTTGGCGCCGCCGTGAGCCGGGCCCCAGAGGCAGGCGATGCCGGCCGCGATGCAGGCGAACGGGTTGGCACCCGACGAGCCGGCGAGGCGAACCGTCGAGGTCGAAGCGTTCTGTTCGTGGTCGGCGTGCAGGATGAAGATACGGTCCATGGCGCGCGACAGAACCGGGTTGACGACATATTCTTCGCAGGGAACGGCAAAGCACATGCGCAGGAAGTTCGAGGCGTAGTCGAGGTCGTTCTTCGGGTAAACGAAGGGTTGGCCGATGTGGTACTTGTAGGCCATGGCCGCAATCGTCGGCATCTTGGCAATCATGCGTAGCGACGCAACCATGCGCTGGTGCGGATCGGTGATGTCGGTCGAGTCGTGGTAGAAGGCAGAAAGCGCGCCGACGCAGCCGCACATGACGGCCATCGGGTGTGCGTCGCGGCGGAAGCCGGTGAAGAAGCGCGACATCTGCTCGTGCACCATGGTGTGGTGCGTGACGCGGTAGTCGAAGTCAGCCTTCTGCGCCTTCGTCGGCAGTTCGCCGTAAAGCAGCAGGTAGCAGACTTCCAGGAAGTCGCCGTGCTCGGCGAGCTGTTCGATCGGATAGCCGCGGTGGAGCAGCACGCCTTCGTCGCCGTCGATATAGGTGATCTTGGATTCGCACGACGCCGTCGACGTGAAGCCCGGGTCGTAGGTGAACATCTTCGTCTGCTTGTAGAGCGAGCCGATGTCCACGACGTCAGGGCCGATGGACCCAGATCGCACCGGAAGATCCGCCGACTTTCCATCGAGTGTTACAACCGCGGTTTTATCAGTCATCGGACCCTCCGTCTTATGGCAACGTGGCACACAGACGTGCCACGACAATGAACGTTGCGAATTTGCTATATGATTTATTTTCGACTGCCAAGCTGTACGAAAGGCAAATTGTGCGATGCGAAAATGTGCATATGGCGACGCAATAATGGCATGTTACGGCAATAAGTCCAAAGAGATCAATAAGCTCGTCCGATGATGGTGCGGTACCATTCTATATAGGTTTGCCGCTTTTTTCGGCAGATAGCGCCTCGGTTGCAGTTGCGCTGCGTTGGTTGCATGATCGACCGCGAAGTCAGGGTCCAAAGTGCGGGCGCAATGAGCGAAACGGAAATGCGGCAAGCGTCGCTCGACGTCGAACGCGGAAGCTTCAGGCTTCCCGGATCCGATGCCGCCGTTATCGCCGCGACATTACCTACGCGAGGCCGGTTCTCCCTGTTTCTCCGGCCATCGTGGCAAGCAATTGCGGGCCGCGCAGCCCGTTTCCGGCCTGCCGCGCTTAAACCGGCATTCCTCGCCGCGATCGAAGAGGAACGGGCATTCGGTCACGGTTTCGTGTTGATCCCGGTGTTCTTGATCTTCGGCGTGCTCGCCTGGCTGGCGCTGCCCTTCGATGTCCGGATTGCCAATCTTGCAGTGCTGCTGTGCATTTTCGGAATAGCAGCGGTGGCCTGTCGGTGGCGGCTGGCGCCTTTGAGGGCTCCGTTGATTGCAGTAACGCTGTTCGTCTCCGGCATGCTGTTGGTCGCGATCGAGACGTGGCGCACCGACACGGTTGTTCTCGACGCTCCGGTGACCACGAACCTGCGGGGCGTGGTCTTTTCGCGCGAGCAGGATGATCGCGGCCGGTGGCGCTACGGGCTGGAGATCGAGGAAACGAGCCGGCCAAAGCTGCGCCGCCAGCCGCTGAAGGCGACGCTGGTGACGCGGGGCTCCGGAGAGCCGTTTCCGCTCGGCGCCCTGATCGAGGGCAGGGCGCGGCTGTCTCCGCCCTCGGGTCCGGCGCTGCCCGGCCTGAACGATTTCGCCTTCGACAGCTATTTCAAGGGAATCGGCGCCGTCGGGTTTTTCTACGGCGCGCCCAAACTATCCGAGAAGGTGGCGACCGAAGAGCCTGGGACGGCTTTCTCGCTGCGTTCGGCAGCGACGAAAACCATGGCCGCAATGCGGGAAACGGTTGGCGAGAGGATCCGCGCCTCGATCGGCGGCGATACCGGCGCGCTTGCGGCGGCTCTGGTGACCGCAGAGGAAAGGGCCATCAGCCGGGAGACGGTCGAGGTGCTGCGACAGGCGGGGCTAGCGCATGTGCTGGCGATCTCCGGCCTCAACATGGCGCTGGCAGCCGGCACGTTTCTGATCGGCGCACGCACTGCTCTCAGCATGGTTCCGGGGCTGGCGCACCGTGTGCCGATCAAGAAGGTTGCCGCTGCCGGTGCGCTGCTGATGGTCTGCCTCTACATCCTCATTTCCGGCGGCGCCGTATCGGCACTTCGCGCCTGGATCATGATCTCGATCATGTTGGTCGCGGTGTTTTTCGACCGCATGTCGATCAGCCTGCGCAACGTCGCGCTCGCCGCAATCGTCATCGTGGTTCTCATGCCTTCGGCTGTGGCCGGGCCAGGCTTCCAGATGTCCTTCGCCGCCACCCTGGCGCTGGTTGCCGGCTACGGGCGCTGGCGCGAACGGCGCACCGGCAAGGCCGAAGCGGCTGGCGGCCGCACCAAGGGGCGTCTCATCACCGGCGCCGCCGCAGGCATCCTCATCACCTCGCTCATCGGCGGCCTGGCAACGTCGGTCTATTCGATCGCCTACTTCCACAGGCTGCCGGCCTATGGCCTGCTCGCAAACATTCTCACCATGCCGCTGATCAGCATCGTGATCATGCCGTTCGGTCTGTTCGCCATGCTGCTGATGCCGTTCGGGCTTGAGCATCTGCCTTTGATGGCGATGGCGTGGGGTCTCGATCGGATGCTCGACGTCGCCCGGTTCGTGACGTCGCTCGATGGCGAGGTCGTGACCGGCCGCATCGGACCCACCGGCTTCGTGCTGATCGCGATCGGCGGGGTTTTTCTCTGCGTGCTGCGCAGTTGGCTGGCAATCTCTGGCATCGTGCTGATCTGTGCAGGCTTCTTCAGTCTGGCATTGGAAGATGGGAGTCGGCCCGACATCGTGATCGCCGAGGACGGACGCCTTCTCGGTCTGGTCACGGATGATGCCATCGCAACGAACCGGCCGCGCCCGCCGGACTTCATATTTTCGCAATGGCAACGGGCGCTCGCCGTGGGGGAGCAAGAGCGGCCGGTCATGCTCCCGCCTGCAGCCGATGATTTTTACCCGGCTATGGAACAGGCGGTCCGACGAGCGCCGCCGATCGATGGAGAGAAGGCTACGGCGATCCGTGCGGATTTTTCATCGGCCATCGAGGCAAGCCGGCCAGGCCGATTTGTCTGCCGCGACAAGCAATGGTGTGCGGCGCGCAGCGCCATCGGCTGGACGATCGTCACCCTCGAAAATCCCCGCCTCTTTCCCGCCCTTTGCGATCAGGCAGACCTGATCGTGGTCGCCGCGCGGGTGGATGTGGAAGCGTGCGCGCCGCGCCGAGCCCGCATCGTCGACGCACGGACGCTGCGCCGCACGGGCGCAATCGAAATTCGGGCGGCACAGCAGGAAGGGCAGGGCTCACCCGTCATGCAAATCCGGCCGGCTTTCACGACGCTTGCCCGTCCCTGGGCGCGCCATCGCACCTATGATTGGCGCAGCGACACCTTCATCGAAGATCAGCCGACGCCCTGAAAACGCCTGTCCAGTTCCGGCAATGGGTGGTTGCGAAATTATTCTTGATTGATAAACTCCACAAATCCTTGTCATTCGGTTTTCCTTTGCTTAAAGAGCCCCGGAAGCGCGCAAGGGTAGCGGCGGATGACGGAAAACCCTTCGCCCTGACACGACGAAATGGACCAGTACGTGAGGAACGAGATGCCGAGACGAGCCCGATCGACGATCAATTTGTTGGCAGCCGCGATGCTGGTCCTGTCCTCCGCAGCTTCGCCAACGGCCGCCTTGGCCCAAGCCACGACGCAGGCACCCACGGTTAATGGTACGCAAAGCGGCGCAACGGCGCCGTCCGCATCCGCGCCGACGGCAGAAAGTCAGGGCACGGCCGTAACCGTTCCGCCGGCGGAACCGATGACACAGGCGCAGCCGACACTGCAAGCTCCTGCCGCTACGTCGGGCGAGGGGGCTCCGGTAACCGTTGAAGGCGCCCCGGTGACGGCGGAAAGCGGGCCGGCAACGGGCGAGGGTGCAGCAAGCCCGGTGTTGCCGCATGACCTTTCGCCGATTGGCATGTTCATGGCCGCCGACGTGGTGGTGAAGAGCGTGATGATTGGCCTCGCGCTGGCGTCCGTCGCCACCTGGGCGATCTTTGTGGTCAAGCTGCTGGAACTCTTTGGCGCCAAGGCGCGCCTGACGCGCGCTGTTCGCCTGCTGTCGGCTGCCAACGGCCTGGCTGACGTCAAGGGAGCCTTTGATGGCAAGTCGGGACCGGCGCCCGAAATGGTCGCCGCGGCGATCGACGAAATGGCCCGCTCGGAGGCGGTGATCGACCACGCGCCGACGGGCGGCCTGAAGGAGCGTGTTTCCTCGCTTCTGACCCGCATCGAGGTTCGCGCCGGTAAGCGTATGACAAGCGGCACCGGCATCCTGGCCTCGATCGGCTCCGTCGGCCCGTTCGTCGGCCTGTTCGGCACGGTCTGGGGGATCATGAATTCCTTCATCGGCATCAGCAAGGCGCAGACGACCAATCTGGCGATCGTGGCGCCGGGCATCGCGGAGGCGCTTTTGGCGACCGCTATCGGCCTGGTGGCGGCGATCCCGGCCGTCGTCATCTACAACTATTTTGCCCGCTCGGTCGGTGGCTACAAGGTCATTCTCGCCGATGCTGCGGCGGCCGTGGAACGGCTCGTCAGCCGCGACCTCGACCATCGCCTGGCCCGCAAGGCGCAGCCGCGCCGCCAGGACTTCGGTCACACCGAGACGACCATCGCAAGGATCGGGTGACCTATGGCCGGAAAAATCAGCGACGGTGGCGGCGATCTCGATGAAAACGCCGAGATCAACGTCACCCCCTTCATCGACGTCATGCTGGTGCTGTTGATCATTTTCATGGTGGCGGCGCCGCTTGCCACCGTGGACATGAAGGTGGACCTGCCGCAATCGGCCGCAAAGCCGGCTCCGCGGGACGACAAACCGGTCTTCGTGACTTTGAAGGCCGATCTGGCTCTGGCGATCGGCAACGATGAGACGGCGCGCGAGAGCTTTGCCGACGAGTTGAAGCGCCTGACCGAAGGCAATACCGAGACGCGCGTTTTGCTGCGCGCGGACAAAGCCGTCGACTACGGTGAGCTGATGACGGTGATGAACCTCATTCAGAACGCCGGCTACACCAAGATTGCCCTCGTTGGGCTGGAAGGCGCGCCGGGACGCTGATCCCGGCCGGCAATCGTGTTGCCTCCGCCATTCGCAGTGCAATTCCCTCCCGTTTTTCCGGCGCAGATTGCCGCTATCGCTTGAAACCGGCCGGGCGCCGATTTATGAGCTTACCTCAAAGGCTTTCCGACGGGAGCCAGAAGACGATCGTGCGTGCTTGCCCGAAAGCGGGCGCCGCGCCTATCCGGACACGAGGGCACTACCATGAATTTCGAAGCAGCGCGCACCAAGATGGTGGACAACCAGATCCGCACGACGGATGTCACGTCCCACTCGGTCCTGTCCGCGTTCCTGAGCGTGCCGCGCGAGGAATTCGTGCCTGCCAAGATGAAAGAGCTTGCCTACATCGACACGGATATCGCGCTTGAGGTTACCAATGGCAACGCGCCGCGTTTCCTGATGGAGCCGTCGCCGCTCGCCAAGCTTCTCCAGCTGGCCGAAATCGCCAAGTCCGATGTCATCCTGGAGATCGGCTGCGGCACCGGCTACGCGTCCGCACTGCTGTCACAGGTTGCAGGTTCGGTCGTTGCGCTCGAAAGCGATGAAGGCCTCGCCGCTACCGCGACGGAAACGCTGTCTCGCCTCGGCTACGACAACATCGCCGTCGTGACCGGCGAACTCGAGAAGGGATATGCCGCCGAGGCACCCTATGACGTGATCTTCGTTCACGGCTCGGTCGAAGTCCTGCCGACCGCTTTGTTCGAGCAGCTGCGCGATGGCGGGCGGCTGGTCGTCGTTGAAGGATTTGGCAATGCTTCTCGCGCTAAACTCTATGTGCACGAGCACGGAAAGACGTCCGAGCGCCCCGATTTCAACACCGCGGTCAAGCCGCTTCCCGGCTTCCGTCGTGCACAGGAATTTGTTTTTTGAGGTCCCGCTTATTGAGGGATATCAACAATTAATTGCGTTGCTAAAATAACAATGTTGCCAATTCGCAACGCGGTACTTGTTTCTTTTTGAAATGGCTGCGCAGAGTATGGCTGCGCAGTTGTCGGAATGCTGATTCCGGGTTTCAAAGAGTGCAGTGGTAGTGATTTGCTCACCAGTGGGCGGTGTGAGCGCTTCATCGCCGTGTCTAGTTGGGGTCGCTTTTTGCACAAAGAGCGGCGCCGCGGAAATAGAGGGCAGGCTCTGCCGCCCCGATCGGAGAGAGAAGTAATGGTGTCGATTGTCCGCAAAGCGGCCCTCCTGGCCGCCGTTTCGACAAGCTTGCTGCTTGCACCGCACGCAGTACTGGCCGAAACGATCTTCGGCGCAATGGCCAAAGCCTACGCAAACAACCCTGACCTGAACGCCGCGCGGGCCGGCCTCAGGGCGACCGACGAGAGCGTGCCGATTGCCAAGTCCGGCTTTCGCCCCCAGGTGGCGGCATTCGCGTCCGGAACGCTTTCGACCATCGACAGAGAAAAGACCCTGAGCGAAGACCTCCACCAGGGACAGGTCGGCATCACCGTAAACCAGATGGTGTTTGACGGCTTTCAGACGCTGAACAATGTGCGCGCCGCTGAATCGAACGTCTTTGCGACCCGCGAATCGCTGCGCGCCAACGAGATATCGATTCTCCTTTCGGCCGCGACCATCTATTCCAACATCGCGCGCGACCAGCAGCTCGTATCGATCCGCAAGCAGAACATCGCCTTCCTTCAGGAGCAGGTTAACGCGGCGAAAGCCCGTCTCGATGTGGGCGAAGGCACCCGAACGGACGTGAGCCTCGCCGAAGCCTCGCTCGCCAACGCCCAGTCGCAGCTTATCGTCGCCGTCGCTCAGTTGAAGCAGAGCGAAGCGACCTATGTACAGATCGTCGGCGATGTGCCGCGTGGCATCAAGCAGGCTTCGCCGGCTTCGAAGGCCCTGCCGCGCACGCTCGATCAGGCCGTCGCGACCGGTCTGCGCGAAAGCCCGATCATTCTGTCGGCGCAGTACTCCGTTGATTCGGCCGGTTATCAGGTCAAGTCGGCGGAAGGCACGATGCTCCCCGGTGTGACGCTGCAGGGCCAGGTTGGCCGCACCACCGGCAATGCCAGCCAGTTCGATAGCAATGCATCGAGCATTACGGCTCGCCTCGAAGTTCCGATCTATCAGGGTGGCGCCGAGTACGGCCAGATCCGCCAGGCCAAGGAACGTCTCGGCCAGCAGCGCATCCTCGTCGATTCGGCGCGTGCGGCGGTACAGCAGACTATTGTCTCCGCCTATGCTCAGCTGGAAGCCGCGATTGCGCGCATCTCCGCCAACAAGGCGCAGATCTCCGCCGCCAAGCTGGCTCTCGATGGCGTGATCGAAGAGCGCAAGGTCGGCCAGCGTACGACACTCGACGTGCTTGATTCGCAGCAGGACGTGCTTCAGGCACAGGAACTTCTGGCCGTTGCCCAGCGCGACGCGGTCGTTGCGAGCTATTCGCTGCTTGCTGCCGCCGCGCGGCTGACCGTGAAGGATCAGGGCCTGCAGGTTGCCGAATACCGTGCCGAAGAGCACTACGAAGTGGTCAAGGACAAGTGGTTCGGTCTGCGAACCGTTGACGGTCGCTAAGGCGTCCGTTCGCATCATTGAGTACCTGCCAACGCCTCGGGTCTTCCCCGGGGCGTTTCTATTTTTTCCCCTGAAAACAAATCTGTGCAAGAATCCTTAGCGTTGATTCGTGGCGTATGTTTCGTTCGCGAACTCACTTAAGGTTTGTCGGAAATCGGCGCATGTCCAGTTTTGGGACACATGTCTGCCGCGTCAAACGAGGATGGAAATGGCACAGCTCAATGTCGCGCGTGAACCGTCGATGGATGAAATCCTGGCATCCATTCGCAAGATCATTGAGAGCAACGAACCCGGGCAAGCCGGATTTGCGCCGCAGGAGCAGTTCGAGGACGAGGGCAACGACGAGATCGAGCTGACTATCGACAGCGAGATCGAGACGATCGCCTTTGGCCGACGCGATGAGGCGCCCAAGGCCGCGTTTGTCGAACCGGTCGTGGACAGCCAGGCCGGGCTGTCGGAGCCGTCGCCGGCAGCGCAGCCGCCGCTTTCACTTGCCGATGTCGCAGCACGGGTTCGCGCCGCGTCCGAGCGTCATACGACGAGCTTTGCCGGACGTGAGGTGCCGCCTGCGCCGCAGGTCGTCGCTATTCAGGACAGTCCGGTCGTCACCTCGCGCATGGCAGCAGTTTCCGCGCCGAAAGCGCCGGTGATCGAGCCCGTTGCTGCAGTTGAGGCGCCGGCAGAGCCGGAAGTCGTAGCGCCGCCGCCAGTCGAACTCCCGGAAGTTCTAAGCGCGGTTCCGCCGGTGGCCGCCGTCGTTCCGCCGGAAGCGCCCGCGCCGGAGACGGCGCTTGCCGCGATCGTCTCGCCGGAGGTCGGCCGCAAGGTCGCTCAGTCGTTCGGCGATCTTGCCCACGCAGTGGATCAGGAATCGCGGCGTTCCTTTGATGAAATTGCCGAAGCGATGCTACGGCCGATGCTGCAGGAATGGCTCGATGACAATCTGCCGACGCTTGTCGAGCGGCTCGTCCGCGAGGAAATCGAACGCGTCGCGCGCGGCCCCCGCCGCTAAATGCCGAATCCGAACACGAAAGAAGCCGCGCGATCGTCGCGGCTTTTTGCGTTCGTGTTGACTTGCACCGGCCGTTCCGGTTTACAAGACGCTGACATCAATCTCGTAAATTGGCTCCAAAATGCTTGATAAGACCTACGATTCCGCATCCGTCGACCCGCGTATCGCCAAGAAGTGGGACGAAGAAAACGCGTTTCGTGCAGGGGCGGGTGCCAAGCCCGGCGCCGACAGTTTCTGCATCGTGATCCCGCCGCCGAACGTGACGGGTTCGCTGCACATGGGCCACGCGCTCAACAACACGCTTCAGGACGTGCTCGTGCGTTTCGAGCGCATGCGCGGCAAGGACGTGTTGTGGCAGCCGGGCATGGACCATGCAGGCATCGCCACCCAGATGGTCGTCGAGCGTAAGCTGATGGAGAGCCAGCAGCACCGCCGGCAGATGGGCCGCGAAGCCTTCATCGAGAAGGTCTGGGAATGGAAAGCCGAATCGGGCGGGCTCATCTTCAACCAATTGAAGCGTCTTGGCGCGTCCTGCGACTGGTCGCGCGAACGCTTCACCATGGACGAAGGGCTGTCCGAAGCCGTTCTCGAGGTCTTCGTTTCGCTCTACAAGGAAGGCCTGATCTACAAGGATAAGCGCCTGGTCAACTGGGACCCGAAGCTTCTGACCGCGATTTCGGACCTGGAGGTCGAGCAGCACGAGATCAACGGCAACCTCTGGCACCTGCGCTATCCGTTGGAGCCTGGCGTAACCTTCGATTACCCGGTCGCCTTCGATGAAGACGGCAAGGCGACCGAGTGGGAAAAGCGCGATTACCTCGTCGTCGCCACGACGCGTCCTGAAACCATGCTCGGAGACAGCGGCATCGCGGTCAATCCGGAGGATGAGCGCTACAAGCCTTTGATCGGCAAGCACGTCATTCTGCCGATCGTCGGTCGCCGCATTCCTGTCGTTGCCGACGACTATGCGGATCCGACCGCCGGCACCGGTGCGGTGAAGATCACGCCTGCGCATGATTTCAACGACTTCGACGTCGGCAAGCGCGCCGGTCTGCGCGCGATCAACATCATGACGATCGAAGGCCGCATCACGATCAAGGACAACGAGGATTTCCTCGAAGGGCTCAGCGATCCGGCTGCCCTGCACGGTGCCTGGGACGAACTCGAAGGCAAGGACCGCTTCGAAGCGCGCAAGATCATCGTTCGCATCTTCGAAGAGGCGGGCCTGCTCGACAAGATCGAGCCGCACAAGCACATGGTTCCCCATGGCGACCGTGGCGGCGTGCCGATCGAACCGCGTCTGACGGAGCAATGGTACGTTGACGCGAAGACGCTGGCCAAGCCCGCGATCGCCGCCGTCAAGGAAGGTCGGACCAACTTCGTTCCAAAGAACTGGGAGAAGACCTACTACGAGTGGATGGAAAACATTCAACCCTGGTGCGTTTCGCGCCAGCTGTGGTGGGGGCACCAGATCCCGGCCTGGTACGGTCCGGACGGTCAGGTCTTCGTCGAAAAGACCGAGGAAGAGGCGTTGCACGCGGCGATCCAGCATTATCTGGCGCATGAAGGCCCGATGAAGGCCTATGTCGAGGATCTGCTCGAGAACTTCAAGCCGGGCGAAATCCTGACGCGTGACGAAGACGTTCTCGACACCTGGTTCTCCTCGGCGCTTTGGCCGTTTTCCACGCTCGGCTGGCCGAACGAGACGCCGGAACTGGAGAAGTACTATCAGACCGACGTGCTGGTCACCGGTTTCGACATCATCTTCTTCTGGGTTGCCCGGATGATGATGATGGGCCTGCATTTCATGAAGGATGCCGACGGCACTCCGGTCGAGCCTTTCCATACGGTCTATGTCCATGCGCTCGTTCGCGACAAGAACGGCCAGAAGATGTCGAAGTCGAAGGGCAACGTCATCGATCCGCTCGAACTGATCGACGAATACGGTGCTGACGCCTTGCGCTTCACGCTGGCGATCATGGCGGCCCAGGGGCGTGACGTGAAACTCGACCCGGCCCGCATCGCCGGCTACCGCAACTTCGGCACCAAGCTGTGGAACGCGACGCGTTTTGCCCAGATGAATGGCGTTACCAGCAGCGATGGTTTCATTCCCGAAACCTCATCGCTCACCGTCAACCGCTGGATCCTGACGGAGCTGTCGCGGACCATCCGCGACGTCACCGAGGCGCTCGATGCCTATCGCTTCAACGACGCGGCCGGCAGCCTCTATCGGTTCGTCTGGAACCAGTTCTGCGATTGGTACCTCGAACTGCTGAAGCCGATCTTCAGTGGCGAGGACGAAGCGGCAAAACGCGAGTCGCAGGCCTGCGTCGCCTACGTTCTCGACGAGATCTACAAGCTGCTGCACCCGTTCATGCCGTTCATGACGGAAGAGCTCTGGGCGCAGACGGCAGGCGAGGGCCAGGAGCGTTCGACGCTGCTGTGCCACGCCGAATGGCCGGCGCCGTCCTATGCTGACGACACGGCGGCCGACGAGATCAACTGGCTGATCGATCTGGTTTCGGGCATTCGTTCGGTCCGTTCGGAGATGAACGTCCCGCCGGCGGCAACCGCGCCGCTGATCGTTGTCGGTGCCAACAACCTGACGCGCGAGCGCCTGCAGCAGCATGCCCAGGCCATCGGTCGTCTGGCGCGCGTCGAGCATATCGACCACGCCACTGTTGCGCCGCGCGGCAGCGCCCAGATCGTCGTTGGCGAGGCAACGGCCTGCCTGCCGCTCGGCAACCTGATCGACCTTTCCGCCGAGAAGGCCCGACTTGAGAAGGCGATCGCCAAGGTGGAAGCCGAGCGCGAGCGCATCCTCGGCAAGCTGGCCAATGAGAAGTTTGTCGCCAACGCAAAGCCGGAACTGGTCGAAGCGGAACGTGAACGCCTCGTAGAGCTCGATCTCCAGAAGGAATCGCTGAGCGTTGCGCTGACGCGCGTCGCCGAGGCCGGTTGAGGCCGTTAATCGACGGATTCAACGAGAGGGCGTTCAAGAGAATGCCTGACCGTCAGAAATCGAAATCCGCGGCAGAAATGCCGCGGATTTTTTATTTTAGAAATGCAAGATAGACTTCAGCCTATCGAGATTTGGCATTGATTCGATCAGTTGAATCTGCTGCGCGGGTCATTAAGCGCGCGTGGCGTTTCAGCGGAACTTCAACGGAGTTTTTCGCTGTTCTACCGCAAAAAGCGATAATGTTGTTCAGGCGACACAGGTTTTCGATGGTTTGGAAATCCATTCTAATTCAGTGGATTTCATCCATGATTTTGGAAAAATGGTTCCGATCTGGCGCCATTGTGGCTAAATCATGAGAATCTTACGTAAATTCTGTGACCGATCGAGCCTGCTAACTGCTAGATCTCGCATTTGCGATTTCACGGGATCGTGAGAATACTTCGGCCCACACGACATGAGGTGGAATGTCGCAGTTTTGCAGTGCAGGGGGAGGAGCTGGATGGCTCACATGAATTTAAAGCGGGGTGTTCTGTCGGTAGCAGCGGGTTTGCTGTTTGCCTCCGCCGCGCACGCGGGCGGTCTTGAGCGCGGCGGTTACAACATCGATCTGCTGTTCGACCCGTCGGATTATGCGGGGGAAGCGTCGGCGACCTACGTCAATCCGCAGCGCGAATTGAAGAACGTCCGTGATACCGATACCGGGAACACCAACATCCTTACCGGGACTTTTGGTGGCGGCAATCTCAACAACAGACCGAATACTGCTGACGACACCGAGAGCTACTGGGTTCCGCGCGTCGGCGTTAAGGCGGCCTTTGGTGACAGCGTCGACTGTATGGCTGACTACTCCCAGCCCTGGGGTGCCCACACCAATCCGGGGCAGAACTGGGCCGGTGCCAACAGCAATATCGAAACGAAGGTAGAGAGCGACAACTACGCCGCGACCTGCTCCTACAAATGGGACATGGGGCCAGGCCAGTTCCGTGTGATCGGCGGCGTCTTCTATCAGGAAGTCAACGGCTTCAAGGAACGGCTGGTTCAGGATTATACAGGCACGCCGCTCGCTGGTGCCTTTACCGGCATTGGCAGGCTCGAGCTTGGAGGGCATGGCTGGGGCTGGCGCGCAGGTGCTGCCTACGAAATCCCCGAGTATGCCTTGCGAGCGAGCCTCGTCTACAACAGTGCTGTCGATCTGGATAACCTCTCGGGCTTCATCGACCTTCGCCAGTTGGGCTTCGTTGTACCGGGTGTGGGCCTTGTGACCGGTACGAAATACGACGTAAACGGTGCGGCTTCGATGCCGGACTCGCTGGAACTCAAGCTGCAGAGCGGCTTTGCACCCGGTTGGGCGGCATTTGGCTCGGTGAAGTGGACGGACTGGAGCCAGCTTCAGGTCCTGAAGTTCTGCCCCGCCACGGTCTCCCGTACTACGCCATGCACGAGCCTTGATCTTCTCTACCGTGACGGCTGGACGATCACCGGCGGTGTCGGCCACAAGTTCAATGATCAGTGGAGCGGCGCCGTCAGCCTGACCTGGGACCGCGGCACCAGCCACGGTTATGGAACGCAGACCGACACCTGGACGCTGGGAACCGGTGTTTCCTACACGCCGACCGAGAACCTTGAGTTCCGTCTTGCTGGTGCTGTCGGCATCATGACCGGCGGCAGTTCCGGTGCGGTGAAGTATGGTGACGACGTCATTGGTGACGACGTTTCCTACGATTTCGACGACGACTTTGTCGGTGCCATTTCGACATCGATCAAAGTGAAGTTCTGATCCTTCGTCATCTGATCCTGCAAGGCCCGGTTTTACCGGGCCTTTCTTATGTGTGGAGCCTCTTAACCACGCGTCCGCACTGTCCCGCAATGTGACGATTCAGCAACACTTTTAATGCTAGAGTTTGCTAGGATCAGACTCGTTCCGGCTATGTCCATTTCCCGCCACAAACAGGGAGCAGCGATATAGGGACAAGCCTGCAATGTGAGTGCGATACCTGCAGCGTTTGGGGTGAAATGAAACTTGGATCGATGACCGTCATGAGAAATGTGGCCTCCGGCACGCCAGTGCAAGTGGTCCATCAAAATGACTGCTTCGGGGACTATGTCGAAGTTTCATTGTGGAAAGGTTGCGCCGACTTTGTCGGCGGAGTTGGTGCAGTTCCCGGCGGCGGGTCGTCCGGGCTTGTGTGTTTGCAGCGGTGATGGGTTCGGCGTGGCCGGCTGGAACGGAAGAATTAGACTGTGATGCTTGCGGGTGAACTAAAGTCACTAAAGGTTGCGATACTCGGCGTGTCGCTGGCGGTCTGTGGGACCTTCGCCATGCCGGCCTACGCTTTTGATCCCGGTGCGGGCGTCACCAAAGAATCAGGTCCGTTCGCGCTCTTCAAGTTCGGGTTTTCCGCCTACAAGAATGGCCGCAAGGACGAGGCTGTAGAAGCTTACAAATACGCGGCCGAGAAGGGCCACACCGGATCCCGCTGGGCCCTCGCCAACATGTACGCCTATGGCGACGGCGTCGCCGAGAACGACCTTGAAGCCTTCAAGATCTATAGCGAAATCGCCCAGGAGGGCGTGGAGCCAGGCTCGGAAGACACCGGTTACTTCGTCAACGCGTTGATCTCCCTTGCCGGCTACTATCGTCGCGGCATTCCCGACAGCCCGATCAAGTCCGACATGTCCCAGGCGCGCCAGCTTTATTTCCAGGCGGCATCGACCTTCGGCGTCGCCGAGGCGCAGTTCCAGCTCGCGCGCATGCTCTTGTCGGGCGAGGGCGGTAGCGTGAACGTTCAGCAGGCCAAGAAATGGCTCAATCGTGCGCGCAAGAGCGGTCACGCCGGCGCCATGGGCGTCTTTGGCAATGTGATTTTCCAGGAAGGCCAGACCGTTCGTGGTCTCGCGTTCATGACTGCGGCACTCGACCAGTGTTCGCCGAAGGATCGGCCCTGGATGCAGTCGATGCAGGAGCAGGCCTTCTCGCTTGCCAGCGAGGACGATCGACGCACGGCAATCGCACTGTCGCAGAACCTGCACATGCAGGGCGACGACGACTGATTGTCATCGTCGAGCGGTCCCCGAACCGCCGCCGGCCCAGGGACCATTCTCCACACACTAAGATCTGGAAAAACGCGCCTTAAGCGGGCGCGAACGCAAACGTCCCGATGACGGGCACGTGGTCCGAAGGCTTCTCCCAGGCGCGGACATGCTTGTCGATGGATGTCGACACCAGCCGATCGGTCGCCTCCGGCGACAGCATCAGATGATCGATGCGGATGCCGAAATTTTTCGGCCAGCAGCCGGCCTGATAATCCCAGAACGTATAGAGCGGCACAGCGTCCGACGTCGCGCGCACAGCGTCGGTGAAACCGAGGTTGCGCAGCCGGCGAAATGCCGCGCGCGTTTCCGGCAGGAAGAGGGCATCGTTCTGCCAGACCTTGATATCCCAGCAGTCGTGTTCCTCGGGGATGACGTTGTAGTCGCCGGCAAGGATGAAGGGTTCTTCGAGCAACAGGCGCTGCTTCGCATAGGCCTCAAGCCGGCGCATCCAGGCGAGTTTGTAGGGATATTTCTCGCTGTCGACGGGATTTCCGTTCGGAAGGTAGAGCGAGCAGACGCGGATCACGCCGCCTTCGACCGAGAAGACACCTTCGATGAAACGTGACTGTTCGTCCGTATCGTCACCAGGCAGGCCGCGATTGACCTCGTCCGGCCGCAGCTTGGAAAGCAGCGCGACGCCATTGAAGCCCTTCTGGCCGTGTGTTTCGACATGATAGCCAAGCGCCTCGATCTCGAGGCGCGGAAAGCCGTCGTCGACCGATTTGATCTCCTGCAGGCAGACGATATCCGGTCCGCTTTCCTTCAGCCAGGCCAGCAGGCTGTCGATTCGCGCCTTGACGCCATTGATGTTCCAGGTGGCAATCTTCATGGCTCGAAACGCCCTTCCATGTCGGTTAAGTCCTTGGCGGGGTCATTTCTAGCCGCTCCGGATTCTTTTGACAAATCCGTTACCTGCGGGTTTTCAACAGCGCGCGAGCAGCACCGACGCTTCCCATGAGGGGGCAGCGGTCGATACGGTATACGCTGCAGGCGTCGAATTGATTCCGCCCGTTGGCGGGCTATAGTCCCGCCCATGATCGATCTCGTGCAGAATTATTGGCCGCATATCCTGGCGCTTTTGTCCTTCGCGCTGGGCATTCCTGCCGCCATTCATGCCGCGATGACGAAGGACGACGTGCGCGCCGCGGCGGGCTGGGTCGGTGTCGTCCTGCTTTCGCCGATCGTCGGCGCGCTGATCTATGCCGTTGCCGGAATCAACCGTATCCGGCGCTCCTCGATCGGCTCGCAACGCGCTCTGTTGCGCGGGCAGGGGCCGGATCAGTTCGGCCGCTTCGACGTTTCGGATGCCGACATATCGGTGCAGTTCGGAGAACGATTTGCGGCGATGAAGATCCTCGGCGACCGCGTTTCACGCCATCGTATGTGCACGGGCAACCGTATTTCGGTGCTCGCCGGCGGCGATGCCGTCTATGCCGCGATGCTGGAAGCGATCGCCGGCGCCCGGCGCTCGATCCTGCTCGAAAGCTATATCTTCGATCGCGACGTCATCGGCCTGCGCTTTGCAGACGCCCTGATCGCGGCGGTGGCGCGGGGTGTCGAGGTGCGGGTGCTGATTGACGCCGTAGGCGCGCGCTACTCGGTGCCGAGCATTGTCGGTCATCTTGAGGCGGCGGGCGTTCCGACGGCGGTTTTCAACGGCAACATCATCATGGGGCTACGGCTGCCCTATGCCAACCTGCGCACGCACCGCAAGATCCTCGTGGTCGACGGTCAGGTTGCCTTTGCCGGCGGCATGAACATCCGGGTGGGCTTCACCAGCGAGATCGCCGGTCAGGCGCCGGCACAGGATACGCATTTCCGCATGGCCGGACCGGTGGTCGCCGATATCTTCCAGGTCTCGTCCGAAGATTGGCAATTCTCAAGTGGCGAGGTTCTGGCGGGCCCCGCATGGGCGATCGAAGAGGCACCGCTGCCGGCGGATGGGCCGTCGGTACTGATGCGCGCCGTGCCATCCGGACCTGACGCCACCAATGAGACCAATCACAAGATGCTCATGGGGGCGTTTTCGGTCGCGCAGAAGAATATCCGCGTGATGTCACCCTATTTCCTGCCGGACCGCGAACTGATCAGCGCGCTCGTCACCGCCGCGCGCCGCGGCGTCGAGGTGGATATCATCGTTCCCGCAGTCAACAATCTGCTGCTGGTCGACAGGGCGATGACTGCGCAGTTCGATCAGGTGCTGAAGGGCCATTGTCGCGTCTGGCGGGCGAAGGGCGCCTTCAACCACTCCAAGCTTTTGACCGTGGACGAGCGTTGGGCCTATGTCGGGTCCACCAATCTCGACCCGCGCTCCCTGCGCCTCAACTTCGAGTTCGACCTTGAGGTTCTCGACCATGGCTTCGCCGAGGCGATCAATGGCACGATCTCCGACATTCTCGCATCAGCCGAGCCGGTCACGCTCGAAAGGTTGCGCAAAAAGTCGTTCGCGGATCGATTGGCGAACCGCATTCTCTGGCTCGGATCGCCCTATCTCTGACGCAAACGGCTCCGTTCGTTGTTGAAACGGAGCCGGCTAAGAGAGACGTGGGGCGCTGGCGTCAGATGGAGAAACTCGTTCCGCATCCGCAGCTTGCAACCGCGTTCGGATTCTTGATCTGAAACGACTGGCCGAGCAGGTTGTCGACGAAGTCGATTTCCGAGCCGCCCATATAGACGAGCGACAGGCTGTCGATCAGGACCTTGGCTTCGTTCTTTTCCAGCACCAGGTCGTCGTCATTGCTGCTGTCGACCAGGTCGAACTTGTAGGAGAAGCCCGAGCAGCCGCCGCCCTCGACGGACACTCGCATGGCGTTGTTGTGGCTGTCGGAACGCAGGATCGTGGCGATCCGCTTCGCTGCAGCGTCCGAGAGGGTCACGGTTTCATGCGTCATATCTGCCTCCTGCCGGGGTCAAGAACCGGAGAGAATTGCCCTGTGTTAAAGCATGCGATCTGGTCGGTTTCGGGGCCTCTTTCAAGACCCGCGGCCAAGCCGTTGCTTCCGCTTGCGGAATCGGTCGATCTTGCATCACGCGTTTCCGTAGCTTTCACTATAGGTATGAAGGCTTGAATGTCCCGTCAATGGGACGACGAATTAGGTGGAAGATGACATTCGACAAAAATGCGCTCGGCTTCGGTTATGGTGAACATGCGCCGTTCGCGTCGAATCCCTGGATGACGCGCGGCAGGCTCTTTCCCGAAGCGACGAGCGCGACGCGCTCCGATTTTCAGCGCGACCGCGACCGCATCGTGCACACCACTGCGTTTCGCCGCCTGAAGCACAAGACGCAGGTCTTCATTGCCGCTGACGGCGATCACTACCGCACCCGCCTGACGCACACGATCGAGGTGGCGCAGATCGCCCGGGCTCTGGCGCGCGCGCTCAAGCTCGACGAAGATCTGGCCGAAGGCGTCGCTCTCGTGCATGATTTCGGCCACACGCCCTTTGGCCATACGGGAGAGGATGCCCTTCACGAGATGCTGAAGCCCTATGGCGGCTTCGATCACAATGCCCAGTCGCTGCGCATCGTCACCAAGCTCGAGCGGCGCTACGCCGAGTTCGACGGGTTGAACCTGACCTGGGAGAGCCTGGAAGGCCTGGTCAAGCACAACGGGCCGTTGCTGACCGCGGACGGTGAGGGCACGCGAGGGCCCGTGCCGCAGCCGATCCTCGACTATTGCGCGCTGCATGATCTGGAACTGGCGAGTTTTGCGAGCCTCGAAGCGCAGGTCGCGGCCATTGCTGACGATATCGCCTACAACACCCATGATATCGATGACGGTCTGCGGGCTGGCTATCTCACCTTCGAAATGCTCGAAGACGTGCCGTTTCTCGCGCGCCTGATGCGCGAGGTCCATGACCGTTATCCCGGTCTTGAAAGCAGCCGCTTCACGCATGAGATCATGCGGCGTCAGATTACCGCGATGGTCGAGGACGTCATCGGCGTCGCGCAGCAACGGATCGGCGAGATAAGGCCGCAAAGTGCTGCCGATGTGCGCCAGGCCGGCACCGTGATGGCAACCTTCTCTGAGGAGATGGGCGAGACGGACAAGCAGATCAAGCGCTTGCTGATGACCCGGATCTACCGGCACCCGGAAGTCATGCGCGTGCGCGAAAATGCAGCCTCGATCGTCTGCGATCTCTATCATGCCTTCATGGACGACCCGCAGCTGATGCGTGAGCACTATTGGATCGACCAGATTGCCGGCATGGCGGAGCCGGCGCGGGCGCGGCACGTCGGCGACTACCTCGCCGGCATGACCGACACTTTTGCGATCAGCGTGCACAAGCGCTTGTTTGACCATACGCCCGATTTGCGCTAGGGACCCCCCGCCCGGAGGCTTGCGGTTCGGCCGAACCGAGCCTCCTTTTTGAGTTTTGCGCCGGTCACTTGTGGCCGGGAAAAGCGGACGGATCAGATGAATCTCTTCACGGACTTCGAATCAAGAATTAAGGACATTCTCGAAACGCTTGAAAGCGTTCGAGAAAAGCGATCCGAGCTTGACTTCGGCCGTGTCAATGTCGAGCCGCCACGTGATCCGAGCCATGGTGATGTTGCGACCAATGCTGCGATGGTGCTGGCAAAGCCGCTCGGCATGAATCCGCGCGCGCTTGCCGAACTCATCGTCGAGAAGCTCAAGCAGGATCCGGAAGTCACCGACGTCTCCGTCGCCGGTCCGGGCTTCATCAACGTCCGCCTTTCTGTTTCCTACTGGCAGAAGCTGCTGTCAGGCATGGCGCGTGCGGGCGTCGACTACGGCCGTAGCGCTGTCGGTGGTGGCCGCAAGGTCAACGTCGAATACGTATCGGCCAACCCGACCGGCCCGATGCATGTCGGCCATTGCCGCGGAGCCGTTGTCGGCGACGCGCTGGCCAACCTTTTGGCCTTCTCCGGCTATGAGGTCACGAAGGAATACTACATCAACGATGCGGGGTCGCAGATCGACGTTCTCGCGCGGTCCGCATTCCTGCGTTATCGCCAGGCGCTGGGCGAAGAGATCGGCGAGATCCCGCCGGGCCTTTATCCGGGCGACTATCTCGTGCCAGTCGGCGAGGCGCTCGCCGACGAATTCGGCACGAGCCTCAGGCTGATGCCTGAAGACAAGTGGATGCCGCTCGTCAAGGACCGGACGATCGACGCGATGATGGCGATGATCCGCGAGGATCTCGCGGCGCTGAACGTCAATCACGACGTCTTCTTCTCCGAGCGCACGCTGCACGCGAACGGTGCTGCCGCCATCCGCACGGCGATCAACGACCTGACCTTCAAGGGCCACGTTTACAAGGGCACGCTGCCGCCGCCGAAGGGCCAGCTCCCGGAGGATTGGGAAGACCGCGAGCAGACGCTGTTCCGCTCGACTGAGGTCGGCGACGATATCGACCGGCCGCTGATCAAGTCGGACGGCAGCTATACCTACTTCGCCGCCGACGTTGCCTACTTCAAGGACAAGTTCGACCGCGGCTTCGACGAGATGATCTATGTGCTCGGTGCCGACCATGGCGGCTACGTCAAGCGCCTTGAGGCGCTGGCGAGGGCCGTCTCCGGCGGTTCGTCGAAGCTTACGGTTCTGTTGTGCCAGCTGGTCAAGCTCTTCCGCGACGGCGAGCCGGTGAAGATGTCGAAGCGCTCTGGCGACTTCGTCACGCTGCGCGATGTCGTCGATGAAGTCGGCCGCGATCCGGTTCGATTCATGATGATCTATCGGAAGAACTCGGAACCGCTCGACTTCGATTTTGCTAAAGTAACAGAACAGTCGAAGGATAACCCGGTCTTCTACGTGCAGTATGCGCATGCGCGCTGCCGCTCGGTCTTCCGCCAGGCCGCGGACGCATTCCCGGATCTGAACCTCGAATCGGTCGATCTCGCCAGTGCCGTTCTGGGCCAGATCACGGATCCGACGGAGCTCCAGCTCGTCGCCAAGCTCGCAGAATATCCGCGAGTCATCGAGGCTGCGGCACTGGCTCAGGAGCCGCATCGCATCGCGTTTTACCTGTATGATCTTGCCGCCGCCTTCCACGCACATTGGAACAAAGGTAAAGAGAATCCGGAATTACGTTTTGTTAACGATAAAAATAGAGAATTAAGTACTGCCAGACTCGGGCTGGTGCATGCTGTCGCTTCGGTATTGAGATCCGGCCTGTCTATTACAGGCACCTCCGCACCGGAGGAAATGCGATAAGTATTGTCACCATTTTCCCACAATGCACTGGCACAGCGATACAGGCAATTGTGAGTGGAGAGCATGGCAGACAAACAATTCGCACGAAGCGGGCCGGCTGAATTCGATGTATTGGCAGACGATGATCCGTTGGCCGAACTCGCCCGGATCGTCGGTTACGATGCCCGGCCGGCCGTCCAACAGTTGCAGGAACTGCAACGACACCAGGAGGCGGTGCGTCAAGATCCCGCCTTCGATCTCGAAGACGAGCTGCTTCGCGCGTTCGACAGCTACGACGCGCCGCGGTCCGCGCCGCAGCCGGCTCCAATCCAGCCGGCTCCGATCGAAGAGCCCCGGTTCGAGCCGGTAGCCGAACACGTCGTCGTTCACGAAGAGCCGGTGGCGGAGCCCGTCGCCGAGCTTGACGAGCCGGTGTTTGTCCAGCCCGAACGCGTCGAAGCGGCGCCAGCCCCCGTCGCTGACGAGGACTATGCCGAGGTTCACGCCTTCTCCGTGGCGCCGCAGGTTGCCGAAGACGGCAACGCCGAGGCCGTCGTCGACGAGCCGGCGTTTGACCTTGAGCGCGAACTCGAGTTGTCGCTTGGCGAAGCCGATCTGTTGTCGGACGACATTGCCGAGGTTGCGGTGCACGTCGAACCGCAGGATATCGATCCGCGTGATCAGTTCGTCGATGCATGGCAGGCGCCGGCCGTCGAAGCCGCTCCGGTCTTGGCCGAGCCGGCTCCGGTTGCGGATGCATTTTCGGCCTATGAACAGCCGCGCTTCGATGTCGCGGCCGAAGAGCGCGAAATTGAGCCTCCCTATCAGGAAGACGTGGTCGCAGCTCAGGCAGTCGTCGAGCAGGATGCTGGCCGCGACGATCTTCTGGCGGACATCGAACGGTTCCCGGTTCCGCCGGTCTCAGCAATGGTTGCCGCTGCGGTCCAGTCGCATCCGGCTCTCCATGTGGAAACACAGCCCGTCGTGGCGCCGGTGGTCACGCCAGCGCTTGCCACTGCCGCTCCGATAAAGAAGAGCCCTTATCCCTTTACGCCCACCTTCAGCCGTGCGACGCCGGTTGCGTCCGCCTCGGGCGCCAGCCAGCAGCGTGCCTTTGCCGGCCCGTTGGTATCGTCTGTCGCAGCACCGGTGGCCGCTGTCGCAGCGCCGGTTGCGGCAGTAGCTGCTGCCCCCGTTCAGGTCGCGGAACCCTTGGTCGAGCTGGCCAAGCCAATTGCGCAGCCGGAGCACGAGCCGAGCTTCGACATCGAGAACTTCGAAATTGAGCTCTCCGACGAGGCACTGAAGCTCGACTTCGCAGACGTCACCGTAGATGAGCCGGTCGTAGCTGCCGTCGTGCCGCAAGCACCGGTGCGGCCGGTCGCGCAGGCGGCCGTTCCGCCGCGCGAGCCGGAGCGGTTCGTCGAGCCTTACGTCGCTCCCGCGCCGGTCGAGCGCCAGGAAGCACAGCCCGAGAGCACGCTGCCCTTCGATCCGTCGATGATTGCCGAAGCCGAGAACGGCGTCGCCCCGATCGCGGATATGGACGTGCCGCAGCTGCCGGTTATAGAGACCGAGAAGCCGGTCGCTTATCCGGCCGACTACGATCTCGACATCGACGCGGAAATGGCCCAGCTCTTCGGAACGCCGGCTCCGGTCAAGGAAAGCCGTCCGGCGGCCGTCGAAAAGGTGGAGCCGGCCCGTCCGGCACCGGCCGCTGCCGCTGCTCCGGCCTTCGGTCAGGGGTCGCTTGACGATTTCGACGAGTTTGAAAAGGCGATGGAAGAAGATTTCCGCCGCTCGATCGTCGAGCGTCCGGCGGTTGCCCGCGATGCCGAACGGCTTTCAGCGGCGCAGACCCAGCAGGATGCCGGCGAATACCGCGAATATGGCACCGGCCGTCGCTCGCAGCGCACGATGCTGCTGGCAGCAAGCGTTGCCGGCGTCATCATCCTTGGTGGCGCTGCCGTCTACGCCTGGATGGGCGGTAGCGGCGCGGTCAGCTCGGCCGAAGGCCCGAAGATCATTCTGGCCGACAAGGCCCCGGTCAAGGTCGTGCCCGAGGAAAAGGGCGGCAAGACCGTGCCGAACCAGGACAAGGCGGTCTATGACCGCGTTGCCGGTGCTCAGGCTGGTGCCCCGCAGCAGGAAGCCCTGGTGTCTTCGACCGAGGAGCCGATGGATGTCGTCCAGAGGACGCTGACGCCGGAGACCCTGCCGCTCGAAGGCAGCAACGAGGCCGAAACCCTGCAGACGGCATTGCCCAACGAAGAGGACGGCGATCGCCTGCTGCCGGATGGCGCGAACGGCGAGACCGCTGCCCAGGAAGAAGACAAGACGCCGGCCGTCGCACCGAGGAAGGTGCGCACGATGATCGTCAAGCCGGATGGAACGCTGGTTGCTCGCGAGGAGCCGGTTGCAGCACCGGCAACCGATGTCGCCGGCATGACCCAGCCGTTGCCCGCAACGCCTTCGAACGAAGTCGCAGCTGCAGGCCAGGCTGCAGCCAACACCGACCAGGTTGCGCTTGCCGCAACGGGTAACGCCAACATCGAACAGGTTCCGGTGCGCAGCGTCACGACGACGGCTTCTGCCGGTGGCGACAAGGCGCCGACGCCGCAGACCCGTCCGGCCGCACAGCCTGCCGAAATCGCCCGTCCGGCGGAAGAGCAGGCCGCTCTCCCGGCTGAGACGCAGCCTGCGCAGCAGGTTGCCACGGCATCGGTTCCGGCCGGTGGCTACTTCATCCAGGTCGCATCTCTGCCGTCGGAAGCCGAGGCGCAGAAGTCCTACAACAGCCTTTCGAGCAAGTTCGGAAGCGTCATCGGCGGCCGCGGCGTCGACATCCGCAAGGCGGAGATCGCCGGCAAGGGTACCTACTACCGCGTCCGCATCCCGGCCGGTTCGAAGGACGAGGCCAATGCCCTTTGCTCCAAGTACAAGGGCGCTGGCGGAAGCTGCCTGGTTACCAAGTAAACGGGCATAATGATCGAGTTGACGAAGGGCGCGGCCGAGGAGGCCGCGCCTTTCGCGTTTTCGGGCTTCCGATTGCCCCATGACCTTGTGCATGAGTGGGGGGGCGCTGTCTTTGTGGCTTCGCGCCGGGCAGCCCGCGCTCTATGCTTTTGGGATGAGCGAATCAAAAGCATTTATCTCCGGCTGCAAGGGCCTTTCCCTCACGAGCGACGAGCGCGATTTCTTTGCAGGAGAACGCCCCTGGGGCTTCATCCTCTTCGGTCGCAACATTGGCGAGGAGCAGCAGATCTCGGATCTGGTGGCAGCCCTTCGCGACAGCATCGGCAATCCCAATGCGCCCGTGCTCATCGACCAGGAAGGCGGACGCGTTCAACGCATCCGCCCGCCGCTCGTTCAGCAGTATCCGAATGGCGCGGCGATCGGCGAAATCTACCGCCGCGACGCGGAGCTCGGTCTGCGCGCCGCCTGGCTGATGGGACGCCTGCATGCCTTTGACCTGATGCGCTTCGGCATCACCGTCGATTGCCTGCCTGTGCTCGACGTGCCCGTGCCCGGCAGCCACGACGTCATCGGCAATCGCGCCTATGGGCACGATCCCGAGACCGTCACGGCAATCGGCCGTGCGATGGGCGAGGGACTGAAGGCCGGCGGCATGCTGCCTGTAATGAAGCATATGCCGGGCCACGGACGCACCTTCGTCGACTCGCACCACAACCTGCCTGTCGTCAGCGCCACATTCGACGAGCTTGCCGCGAGCGACTTCCTGCCCTTCGTTGCGATGAAGGACGAGGTGATGGCGATGTCGGCGCACATGGTGTTCACCACGATCGATCCGGACAATCCGGCGACCACCTCTGCGAAGGTCGTGCGCGAGATCATTCGCGGCCATATCGGTTTCGACGGCCTGCTGATGTCGGATGACGTGTCGATGAACGCGCTTGCCGGCGACATGACGACCCGCGCGCGCAACATCATTGCCGCGGGACTTGATCTCGTCTTGCATTGTCATGGCATAATGGAGGAAATGAAGGCCGTCGCGGATGTAGTCCCGGTTCTGGCCGGCGAAAGCTTGCGCCGGGCGCGGGCCGCCGAAGCCGCGTTCCGCGCGCCTGACGATGCGAGCGAAGTCGATCTGCGGGCGGAGTTCAATGCCCTGTTTGCAACCGTCTGAGGCAAACTGAGGCTGACGGCAAACAGAGACTGAAGGAAAGGATCGGGCTGCCAGTGAGCAATGCGGGCGAAAGACAAGGCAAGCCTGCGTCGAAGGCGCCGATGGAGCCCTTGTGGCAGGACGAGACTGCCGAGCGCGGACTGCATGAGGAAGCGCTGGTGGTCGACATCGCCGGCTTCGAAGGTCCGCTCGACCTGCTGCTGCATCTCGCCCGAAGCCAACGCGTCGACCTTTCGCGCATTTCCGTCCTGGCGCTCGCCGAACAGTACATCGCCTTTATCGAACGCGCGCGCAGCATCCGCATCGAGCTTGCGGCCGATTACCTCGTCATGGCGGCGTGGCTCGCCTATCTGAAGTCGCGGCTGCTGATCCCGCAGCAGGCGAAGGATGACGGTCCTACCGGCGAGGAGATGGCCTCGGCGCTGGCCTTCCGGCTCAAGCGGCTGGAAGCGATGCGCGAGGCGGCGACGCGGCTCATCAACCGAAACCGGCTCGGCCGGGACGTTTTCGTCCGAGGCGCACCGGAGCATATCGTCACTGAGAGGAAATCCGGTTTCGACGCTTCGCTCTACGATCTGCTGAGCGCCTATGCGGGCCTGCGCCAACGACAGGCGATCACCCAGGTGACAATCGAGAAGCGCCACGTCTGGTCGCTGTCCGATGCGCGGCTGATCCTGGCCCGCATGATCGGTGGTCTCGACGACTGGACTGCGCTCGATCATTTTCTCGTGCGCTACATGACGACGCCGAAGGAGAGAGCGACGGCAATCGCCAGCTCCTTTGCCGCGTCGCTCGAAATGGTTCGCGAGGGCCGTCTGGAGATCCGCCAAGAGGAGGCCTTCGCGCCGATCTATCTCCGGCGCGGACCAAATCCGATCGATGCGGAGACTCTCGCCGAGATGGAGGCAGCCCGTGGCTGAAGCCCAGAAGTACCTGCCTGGCGTTCCCGACGAGGAGGACGAGATCGAAACGGCATCCCTCGACCCCCGGCTGGAGCAGGAAGCCGAGCGGATCGCCGAAGCCCTGGTGTTCGCTTCGGCGCAGCCTGTGTCCGAGGCCTATATCGAGAGCCGGTTGCCGCGTGGCGCCGATGTCCGCACGATCATGCTGCGGCTTAAAGCCGTTTACGCGACGCGCGGCGTCAACCTCGTTCAGGTGGCCGACCATTGGGCCTTCCGCACGGCCGCCGATCTCTCTTTCGTCGTTCAGACCGACGAACAGGAGGTCCGCAAGCTTTCAAGGGCAGCCCTCGAGGTTCTGTCGATCATCGCCTACCATCAGCCGGTTACGCGCGCCGAGATCGAGGATATCCGCGGCGTGCAGACCTCGAAGGGTACGCTCGACGTGTTGATGGAGGCGGGCTGGGTCCGGTTCCGCGGGCGCCGGCGCACACCGGGGCGTCCGGTGACCTTCGGTACGACGCGCGACTTCCTCGATCACTTCGGGCTTGAGGAACTGCGCGACCTGCCGGGCATCGAGGAATTGAAGGGCGCCGGGCTGCTCTCCGGCCGCGTGCCTTCGAACCTCAACATCCCCGTTCCGACCGGCGACGACGAACTGGCCGAGAACGAGGATCCGATCACCCAGCTCGACCTGGAGGAACTGGGGCTCTTGACACCGAAGGGCGAAGAAGCCGATTAGAAAAACCTGATTATAGATATCGGCTTTCCATGGCGTCGGGGCTCGCTGACCCTGCGCCACTGGTGTCAAGGAATGCAAGAGCATGGTTTCAGATCCGCAGGACGCTCCCGTCATGACCACGCGACGGACAGCGGGCGTCTCCTTCGCGGCGAGCCTGACCTTCGAAGATATTCACCACAGCTATCACGCCAAGGAAACGATCAAGGGCGTCAGCCTGGCGGCAAAGGCCGGCGAGGTCCTTTGCCTGCTCGGGCCTTCGGGATCCGGCAAGACGACCCTGCTGCGCATCGCCGCGGGTATCGAGAGGCAGAGCGCTGGGCGTCTGATGCTTAATGGCCAGGAAATTTCCGGCCCCTCTGTCTTCCTGCCGCCGGAAAAGCGTGGCGTCGGGCTGATGTTTCAGGACTTTGCGCTTTTCCCGCACATGACGATCCGCGACAATGTCCGTTTCGGTCTGACGGCGATCCCCAAGAAGGAAGGTCTGATCCAGGCGGATGCGGCGCTCGAGCGTGTCGGCCTGTCGCACTATGCCGATCTGTATCCGCACGTGCTTTCCGGCGGCGAGCAGCAGCGCGTAGCGCTTGCCCGCGCGCTCGCGCCGCGCCCGGCGGTGCTGCTCATGGACGAACCATTTTCCGGCCTCGACTCGCGCCTGAAGGATTCGATCCGTGCCGATACGCTGGCGATCCTCAGGGAAACGCGGGCAACGGCTATCGTCGTCACGCATGACGCCGAAGAGGCGATGCGCATGGCGGATCGCATCGCGCTCCTGAAGGACGGGCGCCTTGTTCAGGTCGGAACGGCCGACGAACTCTACCGCGAGCCGAGGGATCTTTTTGCCGCCGGCTTCTTTTCGGAGATCAACGTCTTCGATGCGCAGGTTCGTGACGGCCGCGTCGAAACGCCGGTCGGAAGCGTTGCAGCCGGCCCCCATCCGGAAGGCAAGCGCCTCTCGGTGGCCGTCAGGTTGTCTGGAGTGCGCGTCGGCGAAGAGGATGGCGACATTCCCGCCCGCATTCTCTCCCGTCGCTTCATCGGCGTGGTCGAGCTTCTGGAGCTCGCTGTGCCGCGTTGTGAGGAGGTGGTTCGGGCGCGCATCAGGGCGGACCGATTGCCGCATGGATTGCGTGATGTAATGCTTTCAGTTAACGAGCGGGATATATTACTGTTTGAAAAAAGCAGTTCGGCATCTTAGGTTCTGTCACAACGAGACGCGTGCTTGAGGCACGCCTGAAAATTGACATGTGATAGAGCCTAAATCGGGGAAGGCTCAGAGGAGTAAGAGCATGGGTTCGTTAAGCATTTGGCACTGGCTGATCGTTCTGGTCGTGGTGCTGCTCTTGTTCGGTCGCGGTAAGATCCCCGAACTGATGGGTGACGTTGCTAAGGGCATCAAGAGTTTCAAGAAGGGCATGTCCGACGATGAGGCGGCTGCTACCGACAAGACGCTCGACAGCAAGACCGTTGACCACAAGTCTGACGAAGTTCGCTAACAGTCTGGTGTCGGTGAAGCCTGTCCGGTGTCCATACCGGGCTGGCGGCATCAAGGGTTTGCAGGACATATCGCATGCTTGATATCGGCTGGACCGAGCTCGTCGTCATCGCAATCGTTCTGATCGTGGTTGTCGGGCCGAAAGACCTTCCGCCAATGTTGCGGGCTTTCGGCCGCATGACCTCGAAGATGCGCGGCATGGCATCGGAATTCCGTCAGCAGTTCGATGAAGCGCTGCGCGAAGCGGACCTTGACGAGGTTCGAAAGACCATCAGCGACGCGCAAAGTCTCAATCCGGCCAATGCGTTGCGCGATGCAATCAATCCGCTGCGCCAGATGGGCAACGATATCAAGGCGGACCTGCAGAAGGCGGCCACACCCGACCAGCCTGCGACACCGAACACCGTCGATACAGTTTCCGCCGTTGCGCCGGCCGCGGTCGAAGCCAAGCCCGCAGATGCGGTTGCCGCTGCGGCAATCGGTTCGGCCAATCGCCAGATCGAGCGCGCAGAGGTCGCATCCGTACCGGCGGAAAAGCCGAAGCGTACGACCAGGACGAAGGCCGATGCGACGCCGGCTGTAAAGAAGGCCGCGCCCAAGTCGACAACGGCAGCGCCCAAGACGGCAACAGCTGCATCCAAGTCGGCCACGGCAAAGTCTGCTGCCAAGGCGCCCGCGAAGCCGGCCGCTGAAAAGAAAAAAGTGACGCCGACAGTGGCAGAGCCTGCTGCCAAGACGTCAAAGCCGCGCACCAGTGCGCGCAAGAAAGGTGAAGCATGAGCGGCGATATCGAGGACCGGCCGCAGCCGCTGATCGAGCATCTGATCGAATTGCGCAAGCGCCTGATGTGGGCCATCGGCGCGTTCTTCGCTGCGTTCCTCGTCTGCTTCTACTTCGCCAAGGGCCTGTTCAACCTTCTGGTGCTGCCGTTCAAATGGGCCGTGAGCTGGGCGGGCCTCAACCATCGCAATGTCGAGCTCATCTATACGGCGCCGCAGGAGTTCTTCTTCACCCAGATTAAGGTCGCGATGTTTGGTGCGCTGGTCATCGCCTTTCCTGTAATCGCGGCACAGATCTACAAGTTCGTTGCACCGGGGCTCTATAAGAACGAGCGCGCGGCGTTTCTGCCGTTCCTGGTCGCGTCACCGCTCCTGTTTCTGCTTGGCGGCGCGCTTGTCTATTTCTTCTTCACCCCGATGGTGATGTGGTTCTTCCTGGCCATGGAGCAGGGCGGTGGCGAAGGGCAGGTGGCCATTCAGCTCCTGCCGAAGGTCTCGGAGTATCTCAGCCTGATCATGTCGCTGGTCTTCGCCTTCGGCCTTGTCTTCCAGCTCCCGGTCATCACCACGCTTCTTGCCCGCGTCGGCTTCGTGAGCTCGCAGGGTCTTGCCGAGAAGCGCAAATACGCGATCGTGATCGCCTTCGTTGTCGCGGCCGTGCTCACGCCGCCGGACCCGATTTCCCAGATCGGCCTTGCGCTGCCAGCCATCCTTCTCTACGAAATTTCGATCTATACGGCGCGACTCGTCGAAAGGCAGCGGGCAGCTGACGCGCTCAAGAGCGAGGCTGCCGAGTCGCAGGAAGGATCTTCCGGAGAGGTCGGCCCCGCCAAGGGCTGAGCATTCGAGATTTCGCGCCGTGATCTGACCAACGCGTGGAACGAAAATGCTTGATATCAAATGGATCCGTGAGAATGCCGAGATGCTGGACGCCGCCCTGGCGAAGCGGGGCGCGGAGCCTTTGTCGGCATCTCTGATCGCGCTCGACGAACGCCGCCGTACGAACCTTCAGGCGCTGCAGGACATGCAGTCGCGCCGCAATGCGGCCTCGAAGGATATCGGCGCGGCCATGGCGCAGAAGAATGCCGAGCTCGCCGATAAGCTGAAGGCCGAGGTTGCCGACCTGAAGAACGCCATGCCGGCGCTCGAAGAGGACAGCCGCAAAATCGAGGCCGAGCTCAACGACGCCCTGTCGCGCATTCCGAACATCCCGCTGGACGATGTACCCGTCGGTGCCGACGAGACCGGCAACGTCGTCAAGAGCGTGGTTGGCAAGAAGCCCACCTGGAACCACCAGCCGCGCGAGCACTTTGAAATCGGCGAAGCGCTCGGGCTGATGGATTTCGAGGGTGCGGCCCGCATTTCCGGTTCGCGCTTCACGATCCTCAAGGGCCAATTGGCGCGGCTCGAGCGCGCGCTCGGCCAGTTCATGCTCGACCTGCACACCCAGGAACATGGTTACACCGAAGTGCAACCGCCGCTTCTGGTGCGCGACGATGCGATGTATGGCACCGGCCAGCTGCCGAAATTTGCCGAAGACCTCTTCCGCACCACGGATGGCCGTTGGCTGATTCCGACGGCGGAAGTGCCGCTGACCAACATCGTCCGGGAGCAGATCCTGGAAGGCGAAAAGCTGCCGCTGCGTTTCACCGCGCTGACGCCGTCCTTCCGCTCGGAAGCTGGTTCTGCCGGTCGCGATACCCGCGGCATGCTGCGCCAGCACCAGTTCAACAAGGTGGAACTCGTCTCGATCACCGATGCCGAAACGTCCGTTGCCGAACACGAGCGCATGACCGCCTGCGCCGAGGAGGTGCTGAAGCGCCTCGGCCTGCATTACCGCGTCATGACCCTTTGCACCGGCGACATGGGCTTTGGCGCCCGCAAGACCTACGACCTCGAGGTCTGGCTGCCGGGACAGGATACGTTCCGCGAGATTTCGTCCTGCTCGGTCTGCGGCGATTTCCAGGCGCGCCGCATGAACGCCCGCTACCGCACCAAGGAAGACAAGGGAACCCGCTTCGTTCACACGCTGAACGGTTCGGGCGTTGCCGTCGGCCGCGCGCTCATCGCCGTCATCGAGAACTATCTGAATGACGATGGTTCGATATCGGTGCCGGAGGTGCTGGTCCCCTACATGGGCGGCCAGACGCGCATCGAAAAGGTAGCCTGAGCGAACGTCGAGGGGAGTGCGGCATCATGCGGATCCTGCTGACAAACGATGACGGCATTCACGCCGAGGGCCTGTCGGTACTTGAACGCGTCGCCCGGACGATTTCGGACGATGTCTGGGTCGTCGCGCCCGAAGCGGACCAGAGCGGCCTTGCCCATTCGCTGACCCTGTCGGAGCCATTGCGGCTGCGGCAGATCGCGGAAAAGCGCTTCGCACTTCGCGGCACGCCGACCGATTGCGTCATCATGGCCGTCCGCAAGGTACTCGATCGCAAGCCCGATCTCGTGCTGTCCGGCGTCAACATTGGCGCCAACATGGCCGACGACGTGACCTATTCCGGTACCGTCGCCGGCGCCATCGAAGGAACGTTGCAGGGCATCCGCTCGATCGCGCTGAGCCAGGCCTACAATCACGCCGTCGGAAAGACCGTACCGTGGGATGTCGTCGAAATGCACGCGCCGGCCTTGGTCCGCAAGCTGATGAAGGTGGATCTGCCCGACGGCACGCTGCTCAACGTCAACTTCCCCAATTGCTCGGCGGACGCTATTGCCGGTACGGAGGTGACGTCGCAAGGCAAGCTCGACTTCGGCCTGTCGATCGACGAGCGAACCGATGGCCGCGGCTTTCCCTATTTCTGGCTGCGTTTCGGCGAACGCTTCGGCGATTTCCGCGCCGGAACCGACATTCACGCCCTGCGTGAAAACATGATCTCGGTCACGCCGCTCAAACTCGACCTTACCGACTACAGTGTCCAGGATCGCCTGGCGCGGGCGCTCAACGAGGGAGCCGTTGCTTGAGTGCGCGGGTGACCGAACAGGAAGGCTTTGCCAAGATGGTGCTGCGTCTGCGCGCCGAAGGCATCACCAACCATGATCTGTTGAAGGCGGTTGAGCAGACGCCGCGAAGCCATTTCGCGCCGCCGCAGTACCAGGCCGAAGCCCATTCGCAGCGGACGATCCCGCTCGATTGCGGTTCGTTCATGGAGGGATACGACTTTGCGGTCCGTCTGCTGCACAGTCTCAATCTGAAATCCGGCCAGCGTGTTCTCGAAGTCGGCACCGGCAGCGGCTTCACCGCCGCGGTCATGGGACGCGTTGCCGAGCGGGTGCTGACGATCGACCGCTATCAGACGCTCGTCGGCATGGCCCAGAAGAACCTCGAAAAAACAGGTGTTCGCAATGTCATCGTCCGGCATGCCGACGGCAGTGCCGGCGTGCCGGGTGAGGGCACCTTCGACCGGATCCTGATCACCGCCGCCTTCAACAGTCTGCCGCGCATGTTTTCGGATCACCTCGTTTCGGGCGGCACCCTGCTGGTTCCGATCATGATGAGCGAGACCCATTGCCGGGTCGTGCGCGTCAGCCGCACGGGCAGCCGCTTCGATCGCGAGGATCTGTTCGACGCGCCTTACCTTCCGATCGTGCAGCAGCTGGCGTCGTTTCTCTAAATATTGAATTCCCGTCCGCGCGGGTGAGGAGCGCCGGTCGCGCCGGCGTCGACTACTAACGACCCCTTAACTTTCTCCAGTCTCGCGCAAGCTTCGCGCCATACGCCTGCCGTGCACGGACAGGGTTCCGCCTGCGAGTCGTCGCTTGCCTTGCGACGTCGGCGGACACCGGTCGCGAGGTACGGAGACGGCACATGCAGATCGCGAACAGGTTGACGGCGGCAGCATCCGGCGACGGGCTGAACAATCTTGCCGGGCGCAATGCCGGCCAGACGAATTCCGCAGGCAAGGATGAGCAGGCGGCACAGGCGCTTGCCGCGACCTTCTTTGATCCGACGCCACGCATCTCGCTTTCGGCCGATGCCCTGCTTTATCTAGGCCAGACGAAGAAGGGATCCGACGGCCAGCCGGCACTCACCCGCGAGGAATGGAACAACCGCCTGTCGCCGCAACTGGCCTCGCGCGAATACCAGGCCTTCGGCAAGTTTCTCGATTCCGGCGATCACCAGGCCTATTACAAGAACTTCATCGACTACTACGACGGCCTTCGTCCGGAGGACCAGAACAGTTTGCGCTATTTCGGGACACGCGAGGCGGCGGTGGCCGGTCTGCGGTCGCTCGAATATGAAGAAGCAAGTGGTGCGGACGGAGACGCGGCGTTCCAGACTTTGGTGAGCGTCCTGCTCGACGAAGACAAGACGGCGCAGTCCGAAACCCTGGCGCAGCCGGCCGGTCGCCAGATTTTTGCCTGGGACCTGACGAGCATCAGCTACGAAGAAGACCAGACGGAGCGGCGATCCGTGTCCGAGATCGAGCGCCTCTATTCCGAACTGATCTAGCGCTAGGCTCCTCGTGCCCGGGCGGCAGCTGTGACGCTGCCTCTAGCATGCCCTTGACGGGCGACGGTCGACCTATGGTTAGCATTTGGTCAAATTAGTCCTTTGGTGGGGTCTGCCTTAACCACGCGGTAACTCTAATACGCTTTAATCAATCCACATCGAGTTGCGTTCGGAGTGGGTAAGCGTCATGCGTAAGTTTGTATCTCCCGGGGTTGGAAAGTCGACGATCCGCCTTTGCGTGGCGGTCCTGCTGGCAGGCGTCGCAACAGGCTGCAGTTCGGATGCAAGCCGGTTTGACGGCCTGTTCTCCCGGTCCGACAACATCACCACAAATTCCATCCCCCGAGACGCAACGCCGGTCCCGCGCGGCGATGTGTCCGTGGGTCAGATGGCGGCAGCGCCGGTTGATAACCGTGGTTCAGCCCTCGGTCAGCCCTATCCGGCGGCAGCCGGGCAGGGTGCCTACGATCCGGTAAACACGGCCTCCACGCCCGTATCCAACGCCCGCGTCGCCTCGACCCCGATCTCCGTTCAGCGCACCACTCTGGCTGACCCGAGCGCTGCTGGAAACCAGCGCGCCGAAGCCCAGCCGTTCCCGGCAGCACGCCAGCAGGCCGCACTCGCCACGCAGCAGACGCTTCCCGCAACGGTCAAGGAAACCGCAAGCAAGAGCGGCTGGACGACGCAGAACGCTCCGACGATCATGGTTCGCCCGGGTGACAATGTCGCCGTTCTCTCCAAGCGTTTTGGTGTCCCGGAAAAGGAAATCCTGAAGGCCAACGGTCTGCAGTCCGCAGCGCAGGTCGAGACCGGTCAGCGTCTCGTCATCCCGACCTTCGGCGTCGCAGGCAGCGCTGCCAAGGCGGCAGCCACGAACTCGATCGCCGATCTCGATGGCAACAGCCGCCAGCCGTCGCCGCTGCCGGTCAATCAGCGCGACGTTGCAATCCTGCCGGGTTCGGCCCAGTCCCGCGAAAAGGGTGAAGGCAAGTCTGACGTCGTTGCAGACAAGCCGGCAACGAACGGCGAGGGCGCCGGCGGTGGATCCTACACCGTCAAGCCGGGCGACTCGCTCAACCGTATCGCCAAGACGACGGGCGTATCCGTTGCCGCCCTCAAGCAGGCAAATGGCCTGACGGCCGAATCGATCCGCGTCGGCCAGACGCTGCAGCTGCCGGGCGCAAATGGTGCCGCTCCGGATCAGCTCAAGACGGCCTCGGTTCCCAAGAAGGCCGAGCAGCCGCAGGTTGCGTCGCTCGACAAGAACAAGCCGGCTGAATACCAGGCGCCGGTTGCTAAGCAGAGCGTCAGCGAAGTCGCCAGCAAGACGACGGATATCGACGACGATTCTCCGAAGTCGACCGGCATCAGCAAGTACCGCTGGCCTGTGCGCGGCGCAGTCGTCGCCGGCTACGGCGCCAATGTCGATGGCAACCGCAACGACGGTATCAACATCTCGGTGCCCGAGGGCACGCCGATCAAGGCGGCTGAAAACGGTGTCGTTATTTATTCGGGCAGCAGCCTGAAGGAACTCGGCAACGCCGTCCTGGTGCGCCACGACGACGGCACGGTCACGGTTTATGGTAACGCTTCCGAACTCAAGGTTCAGCGCGGCCAGAAGGTTCAGCGCGGCCAGACGCTCGCTGCTTCGGGCATGACCGGGCGGGCAAGCCAGCCGCAGGTTCACTTCGAGGTGCGCAAGAATGCCACCGCGGTAAACCCGGCGACCTTCCTCGAATAGTCTCGATCGGTCGCAAAGCCGATCCGGATCCGATGTTTGCACCGCTTGCCCTCTCGGGCAGGCGGCGCTTTCTATTTCAGGATGTCGGCAAGGCGTGCGGTTCGCGACGCGCCCGGTTACCCGTCGAGCCTGTGGCGCAGGCGGCCGGCGAGATCCTGGATGAACTGCCAGGCGACACGGCCGGACCTTGCGCCACGGGTCGTTGCCCATTCCAGCGCTTCGGCGTGCAAGGTGTCGCGATCGAGCTTGAAGCCATAGTGCGCGGCATAGCCGTCGATCATCGCCAGATAGTCGTCCTGGCTGCACTTGTGGAAGCCGAGCCACAGGCCGAAACGGTCGGACAGCGAAACCTTCTCCTCGACCGCTTCCGACGGGTTGATCGCGGTCGACTGCTCGTTCTCCATCATATGCCGCGGCAGCAGGTGGCGCCGGTTCGAGGTGGCGTAAAGGAGCACGTTGGAAGGGCGTCCCTCGACGCCGCCGTCGAGCACGGCCTTCAGCGACTTGTAGGACGTATCGTCGTGATCGAAGGACAGATCATCGCAGAAGACGATAACCGGGACCGGTGCCGACTTCAGAATGTCCATCAGCGCCGGAAGCGTGGCAATATCTTCGCGATGCACCTCGACCAGCTTGACCGCAACACCGGTGTCGCGCGCAACCTGCGCATGAACCGATTTTACCAGCGAGGATTTGCCCATGCCGCGTGCGCCCCAGAGAAGCACGTTATTGGCCGTGTAGCCCTCGGCAAAGCGCAGCGTGTTGTCGAGCAGGATGTCACGGACATGGTCGACCCCGGTGATCAGGGACAGTTCGATGCGGTTCGGCTTGGCGACCGGCTGCAGATGGTGTGTCGCCGGGGCCCAGACGAAGCACTCGGCAGCGGTCCAGTCGTTCGCTGCAGCGGCGGGTCCGGCCATGCGCTCGATCGCCGCGGAAAGCTTCTGCATTTCCCTGATGAGAACGTCGATCTTGGCTTCCGGCATATGTCTCTCTCCACTCGCTGAATCAGGTGTTTGGCCGTGCCGTCATGATTCGAGGCGGCGTGGCCCTGGTGTTTACCGTAACCGCGTCGCGGCCAGGTCCCACCAGAAACCCGGTAGCACGCAGGTTTACGCTGGAAAAGGTCACCGAGGCCCGCGCGAGGGGTTCTCCTCTTGTGTAAATTGTGTCAGAGGCACAGGAACGGGTACGGGTGCCCGCGGCTTTGCAGAGCGGCGGGGCGTCCCTATATTCCGGCCGATTTGGCGCGGAGGAACCGCCGATATTTGAACTCAAGGAGTGATCGATGTTCATTACCGAAGCTTTTGCGCAGACTGCCGGCGCCCCTTCCGCCGGCGGCGCGGACATTCTCATGTCCATCCTGCCGTTCCTGCTGATTTTCGTCGTTATGTATTTCCTGATCATCCGTCCGCAGCGCGCTCAGATGAAGCGCCGCGAGGAACTCCTGAAGAACATCCGTCGCGGTGACCAGGTCGTGACCGGTGGCGGCATCGTCGGCAAGGTCACCAAGGTCGTTGACGACAGCGAACTCGAAGTCGAAATCGCCGATGGCGTGAAGATCCGCGTCGTCCGCAGCGGCGTGTCGGAAGTTCGCGTCAAGGGCGAGCCTGTCAAGGAATAAGGCAGGAACAGCCACCACCAGCCGAGCAACTGGAGCGTTTGAGGCATGCGCAGATTACCGCCGTTGAAACGTATCCTCGTCTGGTTGGTGGCACTTGCCGGCATCGCCTTTGCGCTGCCGAACGTTCTAAGCCGGGAAGAGGCAGCCGAACTTCCGTCTTGGCTGCCCCATCGCCAGGTGGCGCTCGGGCTCGATCTCCAGGGTGGCTCCCATTTCATGCTGCGGGCGGCGCGCAGCGACATCGTCGCTGAACGGCTCGAGACGATCGCCAACGAGGTCGGCAAATCGCTGCGCGATGCCGACATCGCCTATATCGGCCTTTCCGGCGAAGGCCAGTCGATCGCCTTCCGCGTTCGCGACCGGTCGCAACTCTCTGCCGCTCGCGAGCGGCTGAGGCCGCTGACGGCGCCCGTCGATATCGGGGGGTTCGGCTCCGAGCCGATTTCCGAGGTCGTTTTCGACAGTGCAGAACCGGATGAACTGGTTCGCCTGCGCCTCACGGACGAAGGCATCGACTACCGGCTCTCGCTGGCCGTGGCGCAGTCCATCGACGTCGTGCGCCGCCGCGTCGCCGAAGTTGGCGCCATCGAGCCGCTGATCCAGCGCCGTGGCGATGACCGGCTGATCGTGCAGGTGCCTGGCCTCGGCGATCCGCAGCGGTTGAAGGATCTGCTCAGCCAAAGGGCCAACCTGGCCCTGCGGATGCTGGATACCTCCGTGCCCGTGCAACGCGCCGTGGAGGGCCAGCCTCCGTCCGGCACGGAAGTCCTATATTCCTTCGACGACCCGCCAGTGCCCTATCTCGTCGAAAAGGCACCGCTGCTTGCAGCGGCGAATTTTGTTGCAGCCCAGCCGGAACCTGATGCTTCCGGCGAAAGCGCGTCGGTCGCCATCAAGATCGATACCGCTTCGCAGCAGCGTGTTGCCGCCCTTGCGGCGCAGCAGCCGCCAAAGGATGCAGCGATCGTTCTCGATGGACAGGTCATCGCGACGCTCAAGCTGTCGGAGGCTGTCAACGGCGACACCTTGCGCATCTCCGCAGACCTGCCGACCGAAGGTGCGACCGACCTTGCCGCTCTCGTGCGCACAGGGCCACTCGCGACGCCCCTGACCTTCGTCGAAGAGCGAACGGTCGGCCCCGGCGTCGGTGGCGACGCCATCGCAGACGGCCTGAAGGCGGGTCTGGTTGCGGCTGTCGCAGTCGCCGCATCGATGATCTTTTTCTACGGCGTCTTCGGCGTCTTTGCGGTCATTGCGCTCGCCCTGAACATTGTCCTGATTATCGCGGCGCTTTCCCTTTCGGGCGCGACGCTGACCCTTCCGGGCATTGCCGGCATCATTCTGACGATCGGCGTGGCCGTCGATTCGAACGTGCTGATCTACGAGCGCCTGCGTGAAGAGGTTCGCGGCGCCGAGCCCCTGCGGCGCACCATCAACAACGCCTTTTCGCGTGTCTTCAGCAGCATCTTCGATGCCAACCTGACGATGCTGATTGCGAGCGCCATCCTCTTTTATCTTGGCTCCGGATCGGTGCGCGGCTTTGCCGTTACGCTTGCGATCGGTAGCGTGACGACGCTCTTCACCGCTTACACGGTCACCCGCCTGATCGTGAAGCGCTGGCTGCGCCAATGGAAGTCGGAACGCTTGCCGAAGGGTATTAGGACCGGCCGCTTCAGCGACCTGGACATCCGCTTCATGCGGATCCGCAACCCGGTCTTCATCCTGATGGCGGCGCTGTCGCTCGCCTCCGTCCTGCTGCTTGCCGGCATCGGGCTCAATCTCGGCGTCGACTTCAAGGGCGGCTCGATCATCGAGCTGCATTCCAAAGGCGGACCGGTCGATGTCGCCGATCTTCGCGCGCGCCTCGACGAGCTGAATTTCGGCGAGGTCCAGGTGCAGCAACTCGGCTCGGGCGAGGACGTTCTGGTGCGGGTACCGTCGCAGGAGGCGGGAGACAACGCCGAACAGACGGCCGCCGGCGTCATCCGGTCGGAACTTTCGGACGAGTATGATTTCCGCCGCGTCGAGGTGGTCGGCCCCGTCGTATCCGGCGAACTGACACGCGCCGGCACTATCGGGCTTGCTGTTTCGTTCCTTGCTATCCTGCTCTATGTGTGGCTGCGCTTCGAGTGGCGCTTCGCCGTCGGCGCGATCATTGCCACGACGCACGACGTCCTGCTGACGATCGGTTTCCTCGTGCTGACCGGCATCGAGTTCAATCTCGGCAGCATTGCCGCGGTTCTGACGATCGTCGGCTACTCGCTGAACGACACGGTCGTCATCTACGATCGCATCCGCGAAAACCTTGCACGCTACAAGCGCATGCCGTTGTCGGTGCTGATCGATACGTCGATCAACCAGACACTGTCGCGCACCATCCTGACAGCGCTGACGACCGTTCTGGCACTGACAGCGCTTTATCTCTTCGGTGGCGGCCTTATCCGCGCCTTCAGTGTTACAATGCTGTTTGGCGTTATCGTCGGAACGATCTCGTCCATTTACATCGCCGGGCCGATCCTCATCCTCTTCAGAAAGCGCACCGACCACATTCCGGGGGACGAGAACGCCTCCGGCGCGGATACGGGTGCGGCGGGCGCGGCAAAGGGTGCTGTTTGAAATGCCTAAGGGAATTGAAATTCGCGAAGCCCATTTTCCGGGACGTGCGCCCATCGATGCCTACGGCAATGGTGGCTTTCGCTTCGCAGACATGTCGCATCGTGGCTCGATCCTGATGCTGCCCTCGGGCGTCTATGCATGGGACGTCGCGGAGGGCGATGCGCTGACGGTCGAGAAGTTTTACAAGGTCGTCGATGAGGCGAAGGACATTGAGGTGCTGCTGGTCGGCACCGGCAAGGACATTCGCCCGCTGCCGGCCGATGTGAAGACGGCTTTACGCGCCGCCAACATATCGTCGGATCCCATGAGTACCGGGGCCGCTGTCCGCACTTACAATGTGATGCTGGCCGAATCGCGCGCAGTCGCCGTCGCACTGATCGCAGTCTGATCGGGCCTGGGGAAGACGACGTGCACGACAATTCTGCCCAGATTCTGGCTGACCTGCGGGACACGGACCGCGACCGCTATCTCGCCTGCCTGCTTGCGCCGGCCGACAAGCAGCCCGCGCTTGCCGCACTCTATGCCTTCAGTGCGGAGATCGCCCGCATCCGCGATCTCGTGCACGAGCCGATCCCCGGTGAGATCCGCATGCAATGGTGGCGGGACCTCATCGGCAACGACGCGTCGACCGGAGAAGGGCATCCGCTCGCTGAAGCGCTCCTTGGCTGCATTCGCGCGCATCGGCTGCCGGTCTCCGTGTTCGAGAACATGATCGATGCCCGGATCTTCGATCTCTACGACGATCCGATGGAAGACCGTTCGGCGCTCGAGGGCTATGCCGGCGAGACCGCCTCGGCGCTGATCCAGCTCTCATCCCTGGTCCTTGATCCAGAGAATGCCGCGAAATCGGCCGAAGTCGCCGGTCACGGCGGTGTCGCGCAGACGGTCGCGGGCCTCCTCATGCTGTTGCCGCTGCATTTGCGCCGTGGCCAGGTCTACCTGCCGGCCGAACTGCTGCGCGCCACCGGTCTCGATCGCGAAACGCTGATCGCCGGCGAAGACAGCGCCGCGATCAGCCAGGCGATCCGGGCCTTCGCGGGCTTCGGGCGAGATCATCTCGCCAGGGCGCGTGCGCAAATGGCAGCGATCGCGCCGTCGAATTTCCCCGCCTTCATACCGCTTGCGCTTGTCGAGCCTATCCTCAACCGCGCGGAGGCTGCGGGCGCCGGGCTTCTGCAGAAACCCATCCGCCCGGCCCAATGGCAACGGCAATGGTGGATGTGGCGCGCGGCACGGCGCCGCCGCTTCTGATACGTCAGAGGTTCGGTCTGCTCGGGGCTTTGGCGCAGACGCACACGCCGTGACGACAAATTGGCGCAAGCCTCGCAGCGTATAGAAGCGCTTTATCGGCGTCATGCCGAGCGAAGGGGAGCGCCCGCGGATGCTTTGGTTATTGCTCATCGCCGTCATCGTCTTGGTCGGCGCATTCTACATGTGGATGAACGCCCGCGCCGAGCGGGACTGGGACAATCCCGATGCCGGCTCTGCGATGGTGGAGTTCGGCCGTGCCTTTCCGGACGAGGCGATCCGGGCGCTGCACTCGACGGCGGACCGCACGGCGATCTTCCTGCGGCTGCATGACGGCAAGGCGGGCTTCATCCAGTCGCACGGCACCCACTATGTCTGCCACGTGATCCAGCCCGGGAAGGTTCGGGTCAATAGCTCCGAGACCGGCCGAGGCCTCATCGTGCATTTCCCCGATTTTGCTTATCTCGACAACGACTTCGAGTTTCAGAGCGCCGGCGAGGCGGCCGAGGTTTCGCTCTGGCTGCTTGGCAGCTTCAGTCCGAAATCGGAGTTCGAGCAGCCCGCCGCCGAGCCGCCGCATACGGCACAGGCGACCGAGTAGCTCTCACCGCGTTCTTCCATAAGAAAAGGCCCGCCTGCATCACTGCAGGCGGGCCTTTTGTCGTGGAACAAATGCGTGTCCGCCTGTCAGGCGGACTTGCCGAGCCAGGCGGCGCAATCGGCGAGCGCGCGCGACGCCGTCGCCTGCTTCTTGGCGACTGCCTTTTCCTTGCCACGGAAGCGCTTGACGCCTTCCGGCTTGGTGATCGCGCCCGGATCGAGCGGCGGGAACAGGCCGAAATTGACGTTCATCGGCTGGAACGAGCGCTTGCCCGGTTCATCGTCGGAAACGATGTGGCCGCCGGTGATGTGGTTGAGCAATGCGCCGAAAGCGGTGGTCGCCGGCGGGGTCGCCAAAGTCTCGCCTTTGCGTTCGGCGGCGGCGAAGCGGCCGGCGAGCAGGCCGATGCTGGCGCTTTCGACATAGCCTTCGCAGCCGGTGATCTGTCCGGCAAAGCGCAAGCCCGGCCGCGACTTCAGCGTCAGCGTTCCGTCGAGCAGCGTCGGCGAGTTGATGTAGGTGTTGCGGTGCAGGCCGCCCAGACGGGCGAATTCGGCATTCTCGAGGCCGGGAATCATGCGGAAGACTTCGGCCTGAGCGCCATACTTCAGCTTCGTCTGGAATCCGACCATGTTGTAGAGCGTGCCGAGCGCATTGTCCTGGCGCAGCTGTACGACGGCATAGGGCTTGACGGTGGGGTTATGGGCATTGGTGAGGCCCATCGGCTTCATAGGCCCGTGGCGCAGCGTCTCGCGGCCGCGTTCCGCCATCACCTCGATCGGCAGGCAGCCGTCGAAATAGGGCGTGCCTTCCCATTCCTTGAAGCCGGTCTTGTCGCCGGCGATCAACGCATCGACGAAGGCATTGTACTGCTCCTCGGTCATCGGGCAGTTGATATAGTCCTTGCCGGTTCCGCCGGGGCCGACCTTGTCGTAGCGCGACTGAAACCAGCAGATGTCCATGTCGATCGTCTCGGTATAGACGATCGGCGCGATGGCGTCGAAGAAGGCGAGCGCATCGGCGCCCGTTTCCGCGCGGATCGCTTCGGCAAGACCGGGTGCGGTCAGTGGGCCGGTCGCGATGACGGCGAGATCCCAATCTTTCGGCGGCAGACCGGTGACTTCTTCGCGCACCACCGTGATCAGCGGATGAGCGGCGATCGCCGCGCTGACCGCGTCGGAGAAGCCGTCACGGTCGACCGCAAGCGCACCGCCCGCAGGCACCTGGTTGGCGTCGGCGGATTTCATGATCAGCGAGCCGGCAAGGCGCATTTCCGCATGCAGCACGCCAACCGCGTTGCTGGTCGCGTCATCCGAGCGGAAGGAATTGGAACAGACGAGTTCGGCAAGGCCGTCGGTCTTGTGGGCGTCAGTGCCGCGCACGCCGCGCATCTCATGCAGGATGACCGGTACGCCGGCTTCGGCGATCTGCCAGGCGGCTTCCGATCCGGCAAGGCCGCCGCCGATGACGTGGATGGGGGAGTGGGAAGAAGTGTCTTTGCTCATGGCCGGCTTCCTATCACGGCTCGGCCTTTCGTTCCAACGCCTATAAACGAAAACGGCGCCCTGAAGGCGCCGTCTTGGAAGTCCTGGTCGTTCGTTCCGATTAACGGAAGGAACGGGCCGCAATGTTGCGGATGTCGTAACGGGTGATGCCGATGTCATTGAGAGCGTGGTTCGACAGGTTGCCGAGCTCGCTGACGGTGCGGCGGTAGTTGATCCAGCTTTTTGCGATACGAATCGGGTTCATGGTCATTTCCTCAAAATCAGGTTGTCGCGACAGCCATCTGTCTGCGTCGTTGAGGTTCTTATACGCTTGTCTAATTAGAAGGTGGAGTGCAAAGAAAATGCAGCTGCTATGCATTTGTGCAGTGCATCGCCGCATAGATGGGCACCGCTTCAAAAGGCGGCATCGATTAATGATTGATTAAAATCTTAATTGCCCGTTGATAAGCGATTGTTTTCAAAGGGACTTACGAGCCGATGCTGAGCAAGGACGCAGCGTCTGTCGATGGACGCGGTTCGGCCGCATGGGCAGTCGCAGATGGCGAAGCATCCGGTGCCTCTCGCAAGTGCGAAAGCGTCACCTGGATCGTACTCGCTGCGACAAAAGAAAACGCCCCCCGGAACGAACCGGAGGGCGTCTTACTTGGAGGTCGGTTGCGCTTGACGCGCAGCCTGAATTACTTGATCGCCTGGCGAGCAACGTACGGGATGTCGCCACGGCCGATGCCGAGGTCAGACAGTTCGCGGTCGGTCATACGGCCGAGTTCGTTGCAGGTCTGACGATACTTGCGCCAATTGTTGAAAGAACGTGCGAGGTTCATGATCCTATCCTTTCTAGGGTCGTGTGCCAGCGCTCATCTCTCTTGCTGGCCGTCATCTGATGCTCTGAAATATAATCTTTTTGAGCAGAAGTTACAGAGACAATGCTGCATCGCACCCATGCAGGCCGTGCAAGCCTCTACGCGATGGCGTGTTCGCGGCTGGCGCCTAAAACGCGCGGCGCAATCGAGTTGTCGTGGCTGGAAAGCTGCCCGAAATGTGAGGGCCAAAAACAAACAACGCCCGCTGGGGGAGGAGATCCAGCGAGCGTCGCTTTGTTCTGATCGGCAACCGGGAGGAGGAGTGTCGCCGATCCAAATCGAGGGGCGCTGGGAGGAGGAGTGCGCCGCCCCGATCGATGAGTTGAAGATAGTACGCAGGCGGGTGGAAGGGTAGCGCTGTTCCAGAATGGCACCTATGCATCCAGTGCATGGCGCAGGGCGAGCGCAGCGAAATTATGCAGGAATATTGTGCAGGTGCGCAGACGCAGGCTTCTTTGTGGAGAGGAGGGCTGAAAAGAATAACGCCCGCTGGGGGAGGAGGTCCAGCGAGCGTCATTAGGGGTGATTGGCAACTGGGAGGAGGAGTGTTGCCAATCTGATCGGAAGAGCGCTGGGAGGAGGAGTGCGCTCGTCCGAATTCCGTCGGTTTTACCCGGGCCTTTCTCAGCAAACTGAGGCGGCTGGCCATTTCCGCTGGCGACCGTCTGGCTTCATGCCTTCGTTCGCCTTTGATGATTTGAATATAGGACCTTTAAATCGATTTGTGCAGTGCAATATCTGCATGGAAGATATGCGCATTGCGCAAGCCGTTCGTTCGTCCTCATCGGTTTGGTGCGCAGTCGCGAGTGAGCGATTGTGTTTCCGCGCCGATACGTGATTAGTTGGGAGCTGAACCGGACCATTTCAAGCATCGGATTCTAGGCTGGGGGCAGGATGTACCGCGCGCGTCTCGAACGAGACTTCAAGCACTGGATGGACAAGGGGCTGCTGCAGGAGAATGCAGCACGCGCAATGCTGGCCGAATATGACGGTCGCGAGTCCACGTTCCGGGCAGGGCGCGTCCTGCTCATTCTCGCCGCACTCCTGTTGTCCGCCTCAATCCTGCTGCTTGTCGCCGCCAACTGGGAGGCGCTGCCACGCCTTGCGCGGGTGGCCGGCATCGTCGCTCTGGTCTGGGGCTTTCATTTCGCCGCTGCCTGGCTGACCCAGACCGGCCGCACGACGCTTGCCGCAGCGGCCCTCGTTCTGGGGGTGGCCGCCTTTGGGGGCGGCATCGCGCTGATCGGGCAGATGTATCACCTGTCGGGTGACGCGGCCGATGCCGCGCTGCTGTGGTTTGCCGGCGCCGTCCTCTCTGCCTTGGCATTTCGCTCAGCAGCAATGACCGCAGTTGCGGGTGGGCTTGCCTGGTTCTATTTCGGAACGGTGCTGCAGGACAATGGGTTCGGCGCCACGCCGGACTGGCGCGTGTGGTCCGTTCCGGTGCTCGCGGTGATCGTCGTTCTGCTGGTGCGCTTCACGGCCGCCGACCGGGCCCGTCATCTCGCCTATCTGCTGGTCCTGTCGTGGCTGGCCTGGCTTTACCTCGACAACGCGTCGCTTGCCTTGGCAGGTGGCCTTGCGGCGTTCGGCCTCGTGGCCTTTCTGGCGGCGACGCTGCCAGGCTCTCCGCTTCGCGCCCTGGCGGTCGATGCCGGTTCGGCACCCGCTTTCTATTCCTTCGCGCTCGCCTTGCTCGGATTTACCGCTCTTCAATTCGAAGCCGTCGGAGTGACAACGGAGGTCGCGACCGGGGCGGGCACGCTGCTGGTGGCCCTCCTTGGGATCGCGCTTGCCGGGGCGCAGAACGGCGCCGTGCGCTATCTCGGCTACGTCGCCTTTGCCGGTGAGCTTCTCTATCTCGCCTTCGAAACCCTCGGCTCCATGCTCGGCACCTCCGGTTTCTTCCTGATCTCCGGATTGGTGGTTGCCGGCATCGCCTGGCTCGTCATCCGCATCGAGGGGCACTTGGCAAATGCGCGCGGGACGGAGGCGCCACGATGACCACCGCAAAGACCCGTTGGTTGAACCCATTGCTGGCGGCCCTGCTGGTTGCGGGCGTACAGACGGCGGCACTTGGCTATATGATCGAGAGCAGGGCCTCGATCCTCAGAAGCGGCCGTGACGTGCTGTTGAAGACCGTGCCTGTCGATCCCCGCGATCTGCTTCGGGGCGACTACGTGATCTTGAGCTACGACATTTCAAGGCTCCAGCCGGAATTGTTCAAGGGCGATACGCCGAAGCAGTCGGAAGAGGCTAAGGTCTACGTTCGGCTGGAAAGGCAGCTTGACGGCTTCTGGGCGGCAACCGAAGCGTCCTTCGCGCCGCTTAGCCCTGCCGGCGACAGCGTCGTCCTTCGCTCTCTGCCATTTACCTACTATCCCTCGTCTGCGCTCTCGTCCGTCAATGTAGAATACGGGATCGAGCGTTTCTATGTGCCGGAAGGCGAGGGACGGACGCTGGAGGAGGCGCGCAACGCCGAGGCGCTCTCCGTCAATATCCGCGTGGACGCCAAGGGAAAGGCCCAGATCCGCGAGATCGCAGTCAATGGCAGCCCGGTCTATGAGGAGCCTCTCTATTGAGGCACGCCGTGCCAACCCGCTTGGTCGTGGAATTCCCGCATTTTCCCTTTGATCCCGCGAAAACGAGTGATATAGAGACGCCGCGCTCGGGAAAGCCCTGAACTTTCAGCATGCCCATTCTATCCGCGGTATTCCGCTGGTTGGTCTTGCGGGAATACGGTCAGGCGGTGCGATTGTCTGAACGCGGGTATGGTGAAATTGGTAGACACGCCAGATTTAGGTTCTGGTGCCGTAAGGCGTGGGAGTTCAAGTCTCTCTACCCGCACCAGATCAGCGATCGCGCCCAAAGTCCGGATTCTGCGAGGATGAGGGGGGCTGGAGTGCCATTTTGCTTGCAAAACGGTTGCAGAACTGCGTAAAGCCACTCCCGGCAAATGGATCGGCTCACGTGCTCGCCAGACCTTTCGAAGGGGAAGAGCACAGTCAACGTGAAATGAAGGTTTGAACATGCAGGTTATCGAAACGCTCGCTCAAGGGCTGAAGCGCGAACTCAAGGTCGTTATCCCGGCCAAGGACATGGAAGCTCGGATGAACGAGCGTCTGGCCGAAGTGAAGGACCGTGTGAAGATCAACGGCTTCCGTCCCGGCAAGGTGCCGGTTGCGCATCTGAAGAAGGTCTACGGCAAGTCGATCATGGCTGACCTGGTCAACGAGATCGTTCGCGACAAGCCGACCGAGATCCTGTCGGGCCGTGGCGAAAAGTCGGCCACCCAGCCGGAAATCGCGATGACCGAGGACGAGGCCGAAGCCGACAAGATCCTCAACGCTCAGGCCGACCTCGAGTTCACCGTTGCCTACGAAATCATCCCGGCGATCGAACTCAAGGACGTCAGCGGCATCAAGGTGACCCGCGAAGTCGTCGAGATCGCTGAAGACGAAGTCAACGAGCAGATCCTGAAGATCGCCGAAAGCGCCCGCAGCTACGAATCGAAGAAGGGCAAGGCCGCCAACGGCGACCGCGTCACCATCGATTACCTCGGCAAGGTCGACGGCGTCGCCTTTGACGGCGGCAAGGACGAAGACGCTGAGCTGGTTCTCGGTTCCAACCGTTTCATCCCGGGCTTCGAAGAGCAGCTCGTTGGCCTGAAGGCTGGCGACGAGAAGGTCATCACCGTGACTTTCCCGGCTGAATACCCGGCTGCAAACCTTGCTGGCAAGGAAGCCACCTTCGACATCACCGTCAAGGACGTGGCTGGCGCCCAGGACATCGAAATCAACGACGAACTGGCCACCAAGCTCGGCCTCGAATCGGCTGACAAGCTGAAGGAAATCGTCCGCGGCCAGATCGAAAGCCAGTACGGCAACCTGACCCGTCAGAAGGTCAAGCGTCAGATCCTCGACCAGCTCGACGAACTCTACCAGTTCGAAACGCCGGAGCGCCTCGTCGAGGCCGAATTCGAAAACATCTGGCGCCAGATTAACACCGACCTGCAGCAGGCCGGCAAGACCTTCGCTGACGAAGAAACCACCGAAGAAGAAGCCCGCGCTGAATACCGCAAGCTCGCTGAGCGTCGCGTTCGCCTCGGCCTCGTTCTCTCGGAAATTGGTGAAAAGGCCGGCGTTCAGGTCAGCGACGACGAACTGCAGCGTTCGCTGTTCGAACAGCTCCGCCAGTTCCCGGGCCAGGAGAAGCAGATCCTCGACTACTTCAAGAACACCCCCGGCGCTGCTGCTTCGCTGCGCGCTCCGCTGTTCGAAGAAAAGGTCGTCGACCACCTGCTCGGCGAAATCTCGGTAACCGACAAGACGGTTTCCAAGGAAGAGCTGACGGCTGACGACGAAGAGACTGAAGGCAAGGCTGCCAAGAAGGCTCCGGCCAAGAAGAAGGCCGCCGCCAAGGCTGAAGCCACGGAAGGCGAAGAAGCCGCTGCTCCGAAGAAGAAGGCTCCGGCCAAGAAGAAGGCCGCTGACGACAGCGCCGAGTAATCGGATCGAAGCCTTAGGAATCGAAAGGCCCTGCCGCTTGCGGCAGGGCCTTTTTCGTTGCGGGAGGCGAGCTCTTCGTCCAGCGCTGGCCGAGAGCATCCTGCTTTCAGCGACACACGGAAGTGTCAGCTGATTCAGCCAGAGCCGACTTCGTGGCTCAGTGAAACCCGCGGCGCGCTAAGCGATGTCGAGGAGGAGGGCGCGATGGTCGGAGACTTCGGGCTCTGCGACGACATCGAAGCGAGCGACGCTGACTGCACCGTTCGCCAGCATATAATCGGCAAAGCGGCCGCTCTTTAGATAGTGCGACGTGCGCGTGTCCGTGTGGCCGCGGGAAACGACGAGGTCGACGAGCCCCAACTGGCCGAGCGTCTGAAACGTTTGGCTGTCGGGGAACACATTGAAATCACCGCACACGACAAGCCGCTCGTCTCCGGGCCAGACCTGGTGGACGAGACCTACCAGCGCCTCCGCCTGCGCGCGGCGTGCCGGACTGTCGTTCTTGCCGCCGACCTCCCGCAGGCCGTGCATCTGCGCGATGGTGATGGGAGTGCCGGCGTCGTGATCGAACAGGCGAATGCAATGGGCGTTGCGCGCGCGCGGATGCGGCCCCCAGCTGTTGGGCGAAAAACTTCCATGCACGAAACCGAGGGCCTGGCCGATGACGGAATAGCCCCGCCGAACGAATGTTGCCAGACCGAATTCCGATGCCACGGGCGTGTCTCCAGCAAAGAGCGTCCCTCGCGCGGTCGGGCAGAAGAATCCATCATGTCCCGGTAGTACGGCGGCGATCTCGTCGAAGAGGTTGGCGCGTTGCGGCAGTTCCACATCCGCATCGCGATAGCTCAGCCATTCGGCCTCGGTCGTCGGTGATCGCGCGATCTCCTGCAGGCACAGGACATCGGCGTCGACATCGGCGAGATATTTCATCAAGGGCGAATGGAGCTTGCCGCCCCAGGCATTGAGCGAAAGGATGCGCATGGTGTTCGGCTCTCTTGATCGGGAGAGGTGAAGCTAGCCGATTCGCCGGCGTCCTGCGCACTTCAGATGCGGTCTGTGGGATGGCAAACCCGGAGAGATCGGTTCGGCAACGCGGAACCAAAATCGTTGCCCTCTAGGCACGTGGCCGCCGCCGTCAGCGTTGACGGCGGTCAGCTCTGTCGCTGGATGCTTACGCTTTCGGCGCTTCCTGCTTGATCTCGCCCATACGGTTCCAGGCGTCGAGGCCGGCGATCTTGTAGGCCTCGGCCAGCGTCGGGTAGTTGAAGGTGTTTTCGACGAAGTACTCGACCGTGCCCTTGAGGTTCAGCACGGCCTGGCCGATATGCACCAGCTCTGTCGCGCCTTCGCCGATGATATGCACGCCGAGCAGGCGGCGGGTCTTCAGCGAGAAGATCATTTTCAACAGGCCGGAATCGAGCCCCATGATGTGGCCGCGCGAGGTCTCGCGGAAGCGGGCGATGCCGCATTCGTAGGGGATGCCGCGTTCCTTGACCTCTTCTTCCGAGAGACCGCAGGTGGAGATCTCAGGCACGGCGTAGATGCCGTAGGGGAAGTATTTCTGCGGCTCCATCGCGATCGCGCCGATGGCGACCCGGGCGGCGATGCGCCCCTGTTCCATCGAGGTTGAGGCGAGGCTCGGGAAGCCGACGACGTCGCCGGCGGCGTAGATGTTCGGGACGGAGGTCTGGAACGTCTCGGGATTGACCTTGAGGCGCCCTCGGTTGTCGGCTTCGAGCCCGGCTGCGGGCAGGTTCAGCGTATCGGTGGCGCCCATGCGGCCCGCGGCAAAGAGCACCATGTCGGTTGTGATCTTGCGGCCGTTGTCGAGCGTCAGCAGCACCTTACCATCGTCGAGCCGCTCCACCGTGTCGGCCTTCTGCCCGAGGTGCAGCTTCATGTTGCGGTCGCGCAGCTGGTAGATGAAGTCTTCGACGATTTCCTTGTCGATGAAATCGAGCATCGTCGTCTTCGGATCGATAACCGTCACCTGGGTGTCGAGCGCGCTGAAGATCGTCGCGTATTCGATGCCGACGACTCCGGCGCCGATCACCACCATGGAGCGCGGCAGGGTCTCGATATCGAGCAGTTCATCGCTGTCGAGCACAGTCTTGCCGTCGAACGGCATGTAATCCGGGCGGAAGGGCTTGGTACCGACGGCAAGCATGATGCTGGTGCCGGACACGAGCATGGTCTCGCCGTCGTCCTTGACGACTTCGAGCGTGGTCGGATTGACGAAGCTGGCTTTCCCGCGCATCTGCTGCACGCGGTTGCGCGCGAACTGATGTTCGAGAACCTCGACTTCATGATTGAGGGTGATGATCAGGCGCTGCCGGAGGTCATCGGCGCTGATCTCCTGCTTGACGCGATAGGAGCGCCCGTAAAAGCCGCGCTCGCGCCAGCCCGAAAGATTGAGCGCCGTTTCGCGCAGCGTCTTGGAGGGAATCGTACCGGTGTGAACCGAAACGCCGCCAACGCGTTTTCCCTGTTCGATGACGAGGACCTTCTTGCCGAGCTTGGCTGCCTGGATGGCGCCGCGGCGGCCGGCAGGTCCGCTTCCGACAACGATGAGATCGAACTGGTTCATAGGCGTTTCCGTTAGAAGGTGGAATCGTTGTGCGTTGCGAAAACTCTCGCTCGCAAGCCTCTATACCGTCAATGGCACGGTTTGATGAAGTGGTTTTCATAGCCGAAACAGTCGGATGAGAATATATAAGGGAGTGCGCGTATGCTTGGCTTCGTTACGACATGCGGAGCCCGTCGGTGTCGTATTTGCCTGGGAGGCTGACGATGGGATTGGAGCTGACGAACAGGGCTTTGCCACAGTCTGGCGCTGAGGGCGTCATGCCGCATTCGCAGCCGCAGCCGGGCGTCGTAGCGGCCGCGGTCTACGAGAACGGCGTGCGCGTCCGCGATATCCGCATCGAAGACGCAGGCAAGTGGCGCGATCGCCCGGGCACAGTGATCTGGATCGGCCTGCATGAGCCCGATGCCGAACTCTTGCGGCAGATCCAGCAGGAATTCGATCTGCATGACCTGGCGATCGAGGACGCCTGCAAGGCGCACCAGCGGCCGAAACTGGAGATCTATGGCGACTCGATCTTCGTCGTCGCCCGCACCGCGCATATGGTTGGCGACGAGATCGCCTTCGGCGAGACGCATCTGTTCGTTGGGCGCGGTTACGTCATCTCGGTCCGGCACGGCGCGTCGACCTCCTACATGGCCGTGCGCCAACGCTGCGAAGCATCTCCTGCAGCCTTGGCCCACGGCGAAAACTACATCCTCTATTCGATCCTCGATTTCATCGTCGACAACTACATGCCGGTGATCGAGGCGATCCACGAAGAGGTCGAGGAACTGGAAGACCGGCTGCTGCGCGAGCGGCTGGTCAAGGGCGACATCGAACGCCTCTATCTGCTGCGGCGCAATCTCTTGCGCCTGCGAAACGCGGTCGTGCCGCTGGTCGACGTCTGCCGACGGCATGAGCACATCGATCTACCGGGCATGGAGGCAGCACTGCAGCCGCTCTTCCGCGACGTTACGGACCACGTGCGCCGCGTTCAGGAGGATATCGACGCTTTGCGTGAGGTTCTTGCCTTCACCTTCGAGGCGAGCCTGATGGTCGGTCAATCCGAGCAGACGGAAATCTCGCGCAAGCTCGCGTCCTGGGCCGCGATCCTCGCGGTGCCAACGGCGATCGCCGGCATTTACGGCATGAACTTCGACGACATGCCGGAACTGAAGTTCCGCTACGGCTACTTCGTCGTCCTTGCAGTGATCATCGGTCTTTGCGGCACGCTCTACCGGTTCTTCCGCCGCGCGAAATGGCTTTAGGCCGGAGCACCGACCGGCAGACCTTACCAATTCCCGAACTCGGAGGATGTGGTGGCAACCCTTCTGCAAACGCTCGGCGACCTGATCGGTACGAACTGGAAACATCGCGAGGTACCCAAGCGGTACTCGCGCACCTTTGTGTGTCGCTGTGGCAGTCACGTGTTTTTCGGCAACATGTTTTGTAACAGCTGCCAGACGCCGCTCGGATATCTGCCAGGTGAAGATGCGTTGCTGCCGCTCGACCCCGGCCCACAGCCAGGTATCTGGGCCGCAGGCGAGGAACGGCCATTGCTGAAGTATTGCGGCAACCGTGACACGCCGGCGCAGTGCAACTGGATGCTGATGGCCAGCGAGCCGGGGGAACTTTGCATCGCCTGCCGGCTGAACCGGACAATTCCGAATCTCGATCGCGAGGACAATGCCAGCTACTGGGGTCTGCTTGAGGTGGCGAAGCGACGGCTCGTGTCGCAGTTGCTGGCACTCGGCTTGCCCGTGAAGTCCAAGGTCGACGAGGACGAGAAACACGGTCTGATGTTCGATTTCCTGCGTTCGCCACCGAACGGGCCGCGCGTGCTGACCGGGCATGCCGACGGTTTGATTACGGTCAACATCGAGGAGGCGGATTCGGTCCAGCGTGAGAAGATGCGGCTCGAATTCTACGAGCCCTATCGGACGCTGCTGGGCCATCTTCGACATGAGGTCGGTCACTACTACTGGAACCGGCTCGTTTTCAACGGACCCTGGCTGGAGCCGTTTCGCACGCTGTTCGGCGATGAGCGGGCCGATTACGCGGCGGCATTGAAGGCGAACTATGACAATGGCGCACCCCCAGACTGGGCCGATCGGTACATCAGTTCCTATGCTTCCACACATCCCTGGGAAGACTGGGCCGAAACTTGGGCGCATTACCTGCATATGATCGATAGCCTGGGCACGGCACTCGGCTTTGGGCTCGATGCAGAGGATCTTGAAGCGATTGTCGAGCCATTCGAGCGCGACGCCTTGTATGCGCCCGACGACACCGGCGCCGACGGGTTTCTGTCGCTGTTGAACTCCTGGATCGAAATGACGATGGTGCTTAACGAGTTGGCGCGCAGCATGGGCCAGCCGGACTTCTACCCCTTCGTAATGTCGAAACCGTCAGTGGCGAAACTGCAGTTCGTGCATATGGTCGTCGAGGCTTCACGCTCGGCGGGGACGGAGTCTGTCGAAGCCGGCTTTTTGGGGTAAACGCCTTCGCCACTGTTTGCGGCAGGGCGGCGTCACCACCGGGCTGCTACCTCCGCCGCGCGAAACGGCTGGGTGCCAGCGCGCTCAGAACAGCCGCAGCCCTTTCAGGCTCACGTGGCCGTCCTTGCCGATGATGATGTGGTCGTGCACGGCGATCCCCAGCGGTTTCGCCGTTTCGACGATCAGCTTCGTCATGTCGATATCGGCGCGCGACGGGGTCGGATCGCCGGATGGATGGTTATGCACCAGGATGATCGCGGTGGCCGAGAGTTCCAGCGCGCGCTTGACCACTTCACGCGGGTAGACCGGCGTGTGGTCGATCGTACCTTTCTGTTGCACCTCGTCGGCAATCAGCGTGTTGCGCTTGTCGAGGAACAGGATGCGGAACTGTTCCTTCGTCTCGTAGGCCATCGCCGCGTGGCAATAGTCGATGACGGCGCTCCAGGACGAGAGAAGCTGCTTCTGGCGAAGTTCGCTCTTCAGCGTGCGGTGACCAATTGTGGAGATCAACTTGAGGTCGAGGGCGACGGCCTCGCCGATACCGCTCACCTCCTGCAACAGCGCGATCGGGGCGCCGAAGACACCGGCGAGCGTGCCGAAGCGCGCGAGCAGAGCCTTGGCGATCGGCTTGGTATCCTTGCGTGGGATCAGCCGAAACAGCAACATTTCCAGGATTTCGTAGTCGGCGAGTGCGGCATCGCCGCTTTCGCGGTAGCGCGCCCTGAGGCGATCGCGATGACCGTGATAGTGCGCCTCGGGTGCCGGCGCCTTCTTGGCGGCCGGCGAGTTATCTAACTGCAATTGCGGAAAAAACGTCCTCTCGTCCGCCGATGGCACAAAGTCGCCGTCAGGGGAGATCGAGCGTTTCGTCATGCGGCGCCGAGCGTGCTGACGCCGGGCTTGAACAGGCCGGCGGGCGAAAGCGTGAAGATCTCGCAGCCATCGGCGGTGACCCCGACCGTGTGCTCGTATTGCGCCGACAGCGACCGGTCGCGGGTCACGGCGGTCCAGCCGTCCGAGAGCACCTTCACATGCGGGCGGCCGAGATTGATCATCGGCTCGATGGTGAAGATCATGCCCTCGCGCAGTTCCGGCCCTTCATTGGCGCGGCCGTAGTGCAGGATGTTCGGCGCGTCGTGGAAGAGCTTGCCGACGCCGTGGCCGCAGAAATCGCGCACGACGGAGCAGCGCTCCGCTTCGGCATAGACCTGGATCGCTTCACCGATGGCGCCGGTGCGGGCGCCAGGGCGCACGGCGGCAATGCCGCGCATCAGGCTCTCGTGGGTGACGTCGAGCAGTCGCTCGGCCGCACGCTTGATCTCGCCGACCGGATACATCCGGCTCGAATCGCCATGCCAGCCATCGACGACGTAGGTGACGTCGATGTTGACGATATCGCCCTCGCGCAGCGGCTTGTCGTTCGGGATGCCGTGGCAGACGACGTGGTTGATCGAGGTGCAGGACGATTTCGTGTAGCCGCGATAGTTGAGCGTCGCCGGCAGCGCGCCATTGTCCATGCCGAACTCGAAGACGAACCGGTCGATCTCGTCGGTGGTGACGCCCGGCTGTACCCGCGAGACGAGCTCGTCCAGACAACGCGCAGTCACCTGGCAGGCCCTTCGCATGCCCTCGAAACCTTCCGGTCCATAGAGCCGGATTACGCCGGTGTTCTTGTAGGGCGCAGACCCTGCCTCGATGTAAGTCACCATTCCAAAGCTTTCAGTTGTTCCAGTCGGATTTCATAGAGCAGCGAGGGCCGCTTCGTCCACTGTCATCAATCCGGTTGGGCGGATTTGCGTTGGCGAAACCTGACATTTGACCGCATAGGCCTCAACCCCACGTGACATCGCGCGGTCGAATGCGCGCGCATAGGCGGGATCGAACTCGCGGCAGATCCTCAACCGGTCACAATCGTCGCGCTGCACGAGATAGATCATCACCGCGCGGTGACCGGCCTCAACCATATCACCGAGTTCGTCGAGATGTTTCGCCCCCCGCGTCGTCGGACTGTCAGGAAATTCGGAAAGACCGGGCGAGCGGCTGAAATGCACGTTCTTGACTTCGACATAGGCACGGCCGCGCTCGGGATCGCTGAGGAGAATGTCGATGCGCGAGTTGCGTCCGTATTTCTGCTCGCGTGCACTATGCTCATAGGTATGCAGGTCGGAAACGAGCCCCAGCCGGATGGCTTCTTCCGCAAGCCGGTTGGGCAGGCCGGTGTTGATGCCGACCATGGTTCCGTCGGCTTCAACGATTTCCAGCATGTGGCGGTACTTCCGCGTCGGGCTGTCGTGTTCCGACATCCAGATGCGTGAACCGGGTGTCGTCAGCCCGCGCATCGATCCCGTATTGGGGCAGGATCCGGTCATGGCCGTGCCATCAGGCAACAGGGCATCGAAGAGAAAGCGCTTGTAGCGCTGCACAAGGATTGCGGTCGTCAGCGGAGGATCGAAGATCAAGGCAGGTCCTGCGAATGATTCAGGCGCGGGCGCGTACGTAGGAGCCCGGCGCTTCCTCGAGCGAGTTCAGCGGACCGCCCGGCTTGCGGGGCGCAACGCGTCGCTTGTCGAGTTTCTCGATCCATTGGTGCCAATGCGGCCACCAGGATCCCGGTGTTTCCTTGGCGGCCTTGAACCAATCGTCGAAGTCACCCGTGGGCGCGCCTCCGGTCCAGAACTGATACTTGCCCTTGTCCGGCGGATTGACGACGCCGGCAATGTGGCCCGAACCCGAGAGAACATAGGTGACCTTGCCGCCGAACGAAGCGCTGCCGAGAAATACAGAGCGCGGCGGGGCGATGTGGTCTTCCTTGGTCGCGAGATTGTAGATCGGGATCTTCACGTCGCCGAGCGATACCTGCTTGCCGGCAAGAACCATCTCGCCCTTCGAAAGCTTGTTATCGAGGTAGCAGTTGCGCAGATAGAAGGAATGGTTGGCGGCCGGCATCCGCGTCGAATCGGAGTTCCAGTAGAGCAGGTCGAAGGGCAGGGGTTCCTGGCCCTTGAGGTAGTTGTTGACGAAGTAGGGCCAGATCAACTCCGAGGCGCGCAGCATGTTGAAGGCGGTCGCCATCTTCGAGCCGTCGAGATAGCCGGTCACGCTCATGTTCTGTTCGATCTGGCTTATCTGGTCCTCGTCGACGAAGACCTTGAGGTCGCCAGCGTGAGTGAAATCGACCTGCGTCGTGAACAGTGTCGCCGAGCGGATGCGATCGTCGCCCTCGGCAGCATGCAATGCGAGCGTCGCGGCAAGCAGGGTGCCGCCGACGCAATAGCCGATGGCGTTGACTTCCCGCTCACCGGTGGCCTGCTCGACGATATCGAGCGCAAAGCCGATGCCTTCGCGGGCATAGGCTTCCCAGTCCTTGGTCGCGTGCCGTTCGTCCGGGTTCACCCAGGAGATGACGAAGACCGTGTGTCCCTGATCGACCGCCCATTTGATGAAGGATTTCTGCGGGTTGAGATCGAGCACGTAGAATTTGTTGATCCAGGGCGGGCAGATCAGCAACGGCCGCTTCAGCACGGTTTCCGTCGTCGCCTCATATTGCAGCACCTGGCAGACGTCGCTCTGGGCGATGACCTTGCCCGGCGTCATCGCGATATTCTCGCCGATCGCAAACTTGCTGGTGTCGGTTTGCCGGAGCTTGAGGTCGCCGCGACCGGCGGCGATGTCCTCGGCAAACATCTGCATGCCCTTGACCAGATTGGCGCCGCTTGAGGCAACCGTCTCGCGGTAGAGCTGCGGATTGGTGGTGACGAAGTTGGTCGGAGACAGCGCGCTCGAAACCTGGCGAACGTAGAAAGCAGCCTTGTGTTTCGTGTGGTCGTCGAGCCCCTCGGCGTCTTCGACCATGCGCTCGGCCCAGTCCGACGTTACGAAATAGGCCTGGCGAATGAAGTCGAAGAACGGGTTCTTCACCCAGTCCTCGTCGGTAAATCTCTTGTCGTTGCGCTGGAGGCCGGCCGGCTCCGCCGTCTCTTCGCCGGACATGCGGTGCAGCGTGCGCGACCAGATCTCGAAGAAGCTGCCCATCAGGTGAGTCTGCGCTTCGAGCGTGCGGCGCGGATCGGAAAGCCAGTACTCCGAGACCTTGGACAGCGTCTTGACCATGTCGGTGACGGGTTCGGCGAAGGTATCGGACTTCTGGCCCGATTCCCGCGGCGCCAGCCAGGCGGAAGCCGCTTTGCCAAGCTGTTCCATGGCGCGGGCGAGGTTGACTGCGAGGCTTTCCGGATCCTTGACGATATAAGGTTCGACGGATTTGGGATCGAAGCCTGCGTAGCCGTCCTTGCCTTCCGCATTCCTCTCTGCTGTCACCCGGCGTCCTCCACAGCATCTTGTTTGTTTTGTATTTTTACATTCTGCCCGAAAATGATTACAAGGGCTAGCGCATCGTCGCGCCATCAAAATAGAGGTCGTCTCCAGTATGCTTGCCGTCGGAAAACAGCGTTCCATCACCTGGGTTGCCGGGATCGTTCTGCTCGGCACGCTTGCAGGCTGCAACAGCCACGGGACCAACTTCGAGAACTATCCGTCGGTTTACGGCCAGAAGCCGGCCGCAACGTCGCAGATGACCAACGATGAAGCGGCAAGCATGCAGGCGCGCCTGAGCTCTCTCGGCGCTGCACGCAAGTCCGGCGCGATCTCCGAAGCCGAGTATCAGCGTCGCCTGAAAGCAATGCGCGCGCTGGCCGAACAGCACGGCGCCGACACGCTGAAAGAGATCCAGAATTAGCGCTTGCCTTTCCGGTGATTTGGACGCAAAGCGTTCAATGGCCGCATGGACGGCCGTTCACCACAGCGCACGGTTTCGCAAAGGCTTGAGCCGCTGGCGGGAGCGTGCGCCAAACGAGGTTTGGAGATGGAAGAGTTTCACAAAGTCCGGCGTTTGCCGCCCTATGTTTTCGAACAGGTCAACCGTTTGAAAGCAAGCGCGCGAGCGGCCGGTGCTGACATCATCGACCTCGGCATGGGCAATCCGGATCTACCCACACCACAGTCGATTGTCGACAAGCTCTGCGAGGCCGTTCAGGACCCGCGCACGCATCGTTATTCGTCGTCGAAGGGCATTCCCGGGCTGCGTCGTGCCCAGGCCGCCTATTACGCCCGCCGCTTCGGCGTCAAGCTCAACCCGGATACCCAGGTCGTCGCTACCCTTGGCTCGAAGGAAGGCTTCGCCAACATGGCGCAGGCGATCACCGCACCTGGCGACGTCATTCTGTGCCCGAACCCCACCTATCCGATCCACGCCTTCGGCTTCCTGATGGCAGGCGGCGTCATCCGCTCGATCTCGGTCGAGCCGGACGAAACCTTCTTCGGGCCGCTGGAACGCGCAGTGCGCCACTCGATCCCCAAGCCACTGGCGCTGATCCTCAACTATCCGTCGAACCCGACGGCGCAGGTTGCGACGCTCGACTTCTATAAGGACGTGATCGCCTTTGCGAAAAAGCACGACATCATCGTGCTTTCGGACCTTGCCTATTCGGAGATCTACTTCAACGACGCGCCGCCGCCGTCGGTGCTGGAAGTTCCGGGCGCGATCGACTGCACGGTCGAGTTCACCTCGATGTCGAAGACCTTCTCGATGCCGGGCTGGCGCATGGGCTTTGCCGTCGGCAACGAGCGGCTGATCGCAGCACTGACACGCGTGAAATCCTACCTCGACTATGGCGCCTTCACGCCGATCCAGGTGGCCGCCACCCAGGCGCTGAACGGCGACGGCAGCGACATCGCCGAAGTGCGCAACATCTACAAGCGCCGCCGCGACGTGATGGTCGACAGCTTCGGCAAGGCCGGCTTCGAAGTACCGCCGCCGGCAGCGACGATGTTTGCCTGGGCAAAGATCCCGGAGAAGTTCCGTCATCTGGGCTCGCTCGAATTCTCCAAGCTCCTCGTCGAGAAGGCGGATGTCGCTGTGGCCCCGGGCATCGGCTTCGGCGAACAGGGCGACGACTACGTGCGCCTCGCTCTCGTCGAGAACGAGCACCGCATCCGCCAGGCGGCGCGCAACATCAAGAAGTTCCTGTCGACCGCCGACGAGACGATGCACAACGTCATCTCGCTCAACGCTCATAGGTAAGAAGTCGGGAGGCGTGCTTGACGCGCGCCTCCTTCCACACTGGCCCCGCTGTTCTCGCGGCGCGCCCTCTACATGTTAGGAAATGGCTATGGCAGATGCCCTCAAAATCGGCATTGCGGGCTTGGGTACCGTCGGTGCCTCGCTCGTGCGAATCCTCCAGGATCGTCACGAGATGCTTGCGACAACGTGCGGACGGGCAATCGAGACCACGGCCGTAACGGCGCGCGACCGCAACAGGGACCGCGGCGTCGATCTTTCGAAGACCGCCTGGTTCGACGATGCCATTTCGCTTGCGCGTGACGCCGATATCGACGTTTTCGTCGAACTGATGGGCGGTGCCGGCGATCCTGCCTATTCGGCCGTCAAGGCGGCGCTGCAGCGCGGCATTCATGTGGTGACCGCCAACAAGGCGCTGCTGGCTGCCCATGGCATCGAACTTGCAAAGATCGCCGAGGAGAAGGGCGCGCTGCTCAACTACGAAGCGGCTGTTGCCGGCGGTATCCCCGTCATCAAGGCGCTGCGCGAATCCATGACCGGCAATACGATCTCGCGCGTCTATGGGATCATGAACGGCACCTGCAACTACATCCTGACGAAGATGGAGAAGGAACAGCTTTCCTTCGAAGCCTGCCTCAAGGAGGCGCAGCGCCTCGGCTATGCCGAAGCCGATCCGGCCTTCGACATTGAGGGCAACGACACGGCGCACAAGCTGTCGATCCTGACGAGCCTTGCATTCGGTACGGCGATCGCTGCCGACGACATCTACCTCGAAGGCATCACCAATATCTCGATCGACGACATTCATGCAGCCGCCGATCTCGGTTATCGCATCAAGCTCCTCGGTGTCGCCCAGCGCACCGAAAGCGGCATCGAGCAGCGCGTCCACCCGACGATGGTGCCTTACGATTCCGTCATCGCCCAGGTCGATGGCGTGACCAATGCCGTTGCGATCGAATCCGACATTCTCGGCGAGCTCCTGATGGTCGGCCCAGGTGCCGGCGGCAACGCGACGGCGTCGGCCGTGCTCGGCGATATCGCCGACATTGCCAAGAGCCGCCCGGGCGCCCAGCACGTTCCGGCCTTCGGCCGTCCGACCAATGCGCTGCTGCCCTATAAGCGCGCACAGATCCAGAGCCACGAGGGCGGCTACTTCATCCGCCTGAAGGTCGTTGACCGCACCGGCGTCTTCGCCAGCATCGCGACCCGCATGGCCGACAACGGCATCTCGCTGGAATCGATCATGCAGCATTCCAAGCATCTGATGGACACGGGCGAGCCGCAGACGATCATCCTGGTCACGCACGCGACATCGGAGCACTCCGTTCGCGATGCGATCAAGGCGATCAAGGGCGAGGGCTACCTCGTCGGCGAACCGCAGGTCATCCGCATCGAACGCCCGAAGGCAAACTAAGGGCGACAAGCGCCCTAGACCGTTCGGCACGGCGTCGCGCAGTGCCGTTTGCCGCCGAAAGATTGGAAGCCTCGCCGCGCAAGCAAGCCGGCGAGGCTTCTTTCTTTAAGAGTTAAGCGCCTGCAGCACCGCGATTCCCTGCGAAACGTGGATCTCTGTGCATGCCGTTCCGAAAACGGTCACGATTTCCAGGGTTATGCGCTAAGAGGAACGAAGCGCCAAGCGGATGGACGAGCATGGAAGAATTGGTGGATCCGGTACAACGGGCCTTTCTGAATGTCGAGCGGTCGGTCAGCGGCCAGCGATGGGTGTCGCGTCTCGACCAGGCGGGCCAGAACCGGGCGCTCGCAATCAGTCAGGTCCATGGCTACTCCGACCTGCTCGGTCGCGTCCTTGCCGGCCGAGGCGTCGTGCTCGACGATGCCGCAAGTTTTCTTGATCCGACGCTTCGCTCGCTTATGCCGGACCCGGACACGCTTACCGATTGCCGCAAGGCTGCAGAGCGTCTGGCGGCCGCCATCAAGCGCCGTGAAAAGACGGTGATCTTCGGTGACTATGACGTCGACGGTGCCGCGTCTTCGGCTTTGATGGCGCGTTTCCTGCGCCATTTCGGCGTCGACGCGGAAATCTACATTCCCGATCGGATCTTCGAGGGCTATGGCCCGAACCCGACGGCAATCGAGCAGCTGATCGACAAGGGCGCCGATCTCATCGTCACCGTCGACTGCGGCTCGACCAGCCATGAGGCGCTCGCCGTTGCAGATAAACGCGGCGTCGATGTCGTCGTCATCGACCATCATCAGGTCGGCTCGGCGCTGCCGCCCTGCCATGCGCTCGTCAATCCCAATCGGGAGGACGATCTTTCGGGGCAGGGGCATCTTTGTGCTGCCGGTGTCGTTTATCTGGTTCTCGTCAATACCTTGCGCGTTTTGCGCAACGCCGGCGACAGCCGCGTTTCTTCGTTCGACCTGCTGTCCCAGCTCGATCTGGTGGCTCTGGCGACGGTCTGTGACGTGGTGCCGCTCAAAGGGCTCAACCGCGCCTATGTCGTCAAGGGACTGATCGCGGCGCGTCACATGGGCAATGTCGGGCTTTCGGCACTGCTGCGGAAAGCTGCGATCGGCGGCCCCGTCACGCCCTATCACCTGGGCTTTCTCGTCGGCCCGAGAATCAATGCCGGCGGACGCATTGGCGATGCTGCGCTCGGCAGCCGCCTGCTGGCGATGGAGGATGCGGCCGAGGCAGAGAAGATCGCCGCGCAGCTCGATGAGCTCAATCGCGAGCGGCAGGCGATGGAAGCCATCATGCTGGCCGAGGCGGAGGCTGAGGTTCTGGCCGAATACGGCACGGGCGAGGGCGCTTCGGTAATCGTTACCGCGCGCGAAAATTGGCACCCGGGCATCGTCGGACTGCTCGCCGCCCGCATCAAGGAAAAATTCCGCCGACCGACTTTTGCCATCGCTTTCGACCCGAACGGCCGCGGCACCGGCTCCGGCCGCTCGATCAACGGTTTCGACATGGGCAAGATGGTTCGGGCCGCCGTCGACGGTGGCCTGCTGGTAAAGGGTGGCGGCCATGCCATGGCTGCTGGTCTCACCGTCGAGCGCGCGAAACTCGGCAAGCTCAGGCAGTTTTTCGAGGGACGCGCGGAAGCGGCGGTGCGCGAACTCGTCGCCATCCAGACGCTCAAGGTCGACGGCGCGCTTGCAGCCTCCGGCGCGACCCTGGAACTCATCGATCTCCTGGAGCAGGCCGGCCCCTACGGCTCGGCCCACCCGCAACCGGTCTTCGCCTTCCCGCAGCATCGCCTGCGCGACAGCAGGCAGGTCGGCGCCAACCACGTCAAGGTGACGCTGGAGGGGCAGGACGGCAGCCGCCTTGACGGCATTGCTTTCCGGGCGACCGAGACACCGCTCGGCGACTTCCTGCTGTCGAGCCGCGGAACATCCATCCACGTCGCGGGATCGGTGTCCGCCGATCTGTGGCAGGGCCAGCGACGGGTACAACTGCGCGTCACGGACGCGGCAAAGGCGCTGTAGCACCCGTCGCGAAGTGTGCTGACAGATATTTCGCTGGGCCGTGTTATGGCTGACCGTATCGCACACGCTTCAAAACATCTCGAGGATTCACAGCGAGGATGGTGTTGAAGAACGTCGTTTCGACGATGGTGTCGCCATCGGCTTGCAGGCGAAAATGCACGCTCTTGTTGCCGCCACAGTTCGTTGCGTCGATCATCGCGATAACTCTTTCGACCTCGTCGGGCGTCTTTTCGTCCAGCCTGACAAGGGCAGGATAAAGGGGGGCGCAACTTGCACCGCCGTCGCGAACAAGTTCTCCTTGTCGATCAAAGAGATAGCTGAGGCGTGCGAACTCTCCCTTGTGCGAGCCGCGATGGGCGCTGCCCCACATGGCACTTAGGTACTGAGCCACAGCGCTCAAAGATCCGAGATCATTGAATGGCCGCAAGGCTTCAACATTGTAAACCACGGAGTAGAGGTGACTGCCGCTGAGTGGCGAATTCAGTGTGAGCGAGTAGGTTCGACGAAGACCTTGTTGCTGGTCCGGTCGGGTAATGTGTATTCGCTGCAGATAGGGTGCTTTGGCAGAGGCTGGGAGCTTCGGGTCTTTGCGATTGTTCAGTCTTCGCGTGGTTTCGGAGCGTTCCCAGCCTTTGAAATCCCGCGCAAGCAACGTTTCTAACTCTCAATTGGCATCCCCAGCCTGAACACCGGACTCGGTACCAAGTCTGCAGGCGTCAGCGTCTGCTCGCCAGAAATCACGTTGGAACGAGCGGCCGCAGGCGATCCGGGATAGGACGAAATTGTGATTGCGGCGAGCCCCGCAGCAATGACGCGAATCAAAAATAGATTCCCCTGTTTCGAAAGATTGTTGGTGCCGTCGCCTACTTGTGACCGACTCGGGTGGTTAGGGCGCTGCAGGACCTTACAAATCCGCGGTTGCCGGTCAAATGGCACGAGGGACTAGGTGCAAGCGTAGCTGTCCACGCGTTCGCCGCCGTCGGGAGAATTTTCCGAGCCGGCCTTGGCACGCCCAACGGGACTCGAACCCGTGTTACCGCCGTGAGAGGGCGGCGTCCTGACCGCTAGACGATGGGCGCCTTTAGGCTCGCTTCGCGCTGACAATTGCGGCGCATGCCGCATACTAAGCCTTTTCCGCGAAATCGACGATAGGCTTCCTCTGACGCCGGGTAGGGCGCTTGAAACGGGACCGTTCAGTCACGCGCCCAAACTGGCGGTGTTGATAAAGCTTGGAATGTCGGGGAGA
>NZ_LMJM01000014.1:139221-139434 GCF_001429005.1 Ensifer sp. Root954 | reverse complement strand
GTGTCCTAACCGATAGACGAAGGGCGCACTCGCTGTGTGGGCGCCTTATAGCCAGCGACTCTGAATAGAGCAAGCGCCAATCTCAGGAATGTTGTGATTTTCCTGTTCAAAATACCAGGAAAGATTCATGGCGGCACGAGGCGGAAGTTTAGGTGTCGAAACGCGCGGTAAATCGCTGTTCCAACAGCAGAAAATCGATTTTCATTTGGGGAA
>NZ_LMJM01000014.1:138958-139171 GCF_001429005.1 Ensifer sp. Root954 | reverse complement strand
GTGTCCTAACCGATAGACGAAGGGCGCACTCGCTGTGTGGGCGCCTTATAGCCAGCGACTCTGGATACCGCAAGCGCCAATCTCAGTTTTTTTGTGCTTTCCCTGTTAAAACCGGTGAGAAAAATTCGGCGGTCAAAGAGCTGGAATCGGAGATGCGTACGGTGCAGCGGAGTTGCTGCTTCAGATGCTTAAAACGTCGATTTTCGGGAGAAG
>NZ_LMJM01000014.1:0-138913 GCF_001429005.1 Ensifer sp. Root954 | reverse complement strand
AAAATCTGGTGTCCTAACCGATAGACGAAGGGCGCACTCGCTGTGTGGGCGCCTTATAGCCAGAGGATTTCAGAACCGCAAGCGGCAATCTTCATATTTCTGTAAAAATTCCACAGGCCGGAAGCAAAGGAGGCTTCTCGTCGAATCCTCCATGGAAACAAATGCTTGCCTTCAGCCCTTGGCGCGCCGGCAGCGCCAGTTCCAGTCCCGCTGTGCGCCGATATCGATATGGACCGACTCCGTGTGGCAATAGGTGCCGACGCCGCCGCGGCCGGGGACGCTACGCAGGAATTCGGCGAGATCCCACTTGCTGACGCCCTGAACCTGAATGTCAGCCGCCTCGCAGCGTGTATGCAGCGATTGCTTGGCGCGGTTGACCTTGATCGGCCTGAGGCCCGAGGTCACCATGACCTGCTTGCCGTAATGCGTTTCCACCTTCTTCAGCATCTGCATGAGCTCGGGCTTGAAACAGCCGGCATCGACTTTCTCGGTCTGCAGAATGAGCCCGCTCGGCGCCAGTCGAGCGAGCCCCGAGAGCGAGGCGACCTGAACCGGTGCGCCGTCGTCGTCATCGCCGAGGTGCTCTTCGTGCTCGTAGTTGTAGAGCGAGTTCAGTTTGACGCCCGGAAGCGTGTAGGCGAGGGAGGCCGTTTGCGGCTGGCTCGCATTGCTGGTGGTAATCGTCTTCTTTTCCGCCGGCGGAGCCGAGCGAAGTGCCGCCTGCTGCGGCTTCTCCTTGCGCTTGCCGGCAAAAAGGGCCGCGAGCGTCCAGGTTTTGGACGTGTCCTTGTTATCGTCTGCTGGCGTGGCTTCTGGTGCTGCCTGCTGCGCGGCGGCGACCTCGGTCGCTGCTGGTGTGGCGTCGGCATTGGCCACCGCCTGTGGCGTCGAAGAGGTCTGGCCGCTGGCGGCAGCCTCGGCGCTCAGCGGCACCGGAACGGCAACAGGAAGGGTGGCGTCCTGCGCGGGAGAGGGAGCATAGGCGGCGACAGCGGCGTCCGTCACGACGTCGTTGGCCGTGTTGGCGGCCCCCTGTTGCGGCGCTATTACCGGCAGCGGCTGTCGCTGGGTGCCGCTGAAAAGACTGTTGTTGGTTGCGTTCATGCCGGGCTGGCCGGCGGGTAGCGGAACAGTTCCCGTCGTCTGCGGCTGGACGGTCGTCGTTGCCTGTGCGGCAGGTGCCTGGCCATAGATGCTTGAGGAGGCGGCGCGCAGGCCGGTGCCCTGCATCGTCAGCGATTGCGGCTGTCCGCCATCGTGGGGAACTGTGGCATTGCCGGCTGCCTGTTGCGCCTGCGGATTGCTGCCGAGCGCAACCACCTGTCCATCCTGGACTGTGGCCTCCGATTCGGCGGTTTGCACAGGGGCTGCTTGCCCCTCGGCCTTCAGCGCGGTCGCTGCATCGTTTTCCCCGACCGCCGACATGCAGCCGCTCAAGGCCAGCAGCGATACGGATAAGGCTGCCGCCCGCGCAATGGTGACGAGCACCGCGCCCTTCGTGTCCGGATGTTGCAACGTCCTATCCCCGCTCTCCGTGCATGACCGACGAAGCCTCGCCTTGTCATGCATTAAGTCTCAGTTCCGAAACATCGCTCAGAACAAACAAACTCATGCTTCTCGCGGCGATCGGAATGAGCGCCACGGGAAAAGATCAGGCCAAGTACAAAAGGGGGTCGCCGCCACGAGATATCGCGGATAGGACCCGGCATCAACGTTTCGCGCGAAAAAGTACTCAACGATACGCGATTTGTAAACCGGCGCTAACCTTGAGCCCGCATGTTTCCAACATGCAAAGGCCCGGATAGACCGGGCCCTGGATCATTCATAGCTGCTGCTGATCGACGGCTCGGCCATGCCCGCCGGATTTCACCGACAGCACGGGGCCATCTTCGTTCGCGAGAATTGTGCGGAGCTTACCAGGCGCCCGTATTGGCCATCGACGCCCAAGGTTCCTGCGGCGGCCGGTTTTCGCCTTTCTGTAGGATCTCGATCGAAATGCCGTCGGGAGAGCGCACGAACGCCATGTGGCCGTCGCGCGGCGGCCGGTTGATGGTCACGCCGTTCTCCATCAGGTGCTGGCAGAAACCGTAGATGTCGTCGACTTCGTAGGCGAGGTGCCCGAAGTTGCGCCCGCCCGTATAATCTTCCGTATCCCAGTTGTAGGTGAGCTCGAGGCAGGGAGAGAGTTCGCCGCGGGCGCGATCGATGTCGCCGGGAGCGGCCAGAAACACCAGCGTGAACCGGCCCTTTTCATTTTCGTAGCGGCGGATCTCCGTCAGGCCGAAAATCTTGCCGTAGAAGTTCAAGGCCTCGTCCAGATTCTTGACGCGAACCATCGTGTGCAGATAGCGCATTGCAATGTCCCTGTTTTGCAGAAGATGGCGTATACTGGTCCGTCAGCAAGCCAGAGGCAAGGCTGCGTCCCCATATTAGTTCTCGGCCAAAATATGCCGAGGGTCTTGCGTATCCGCGGCGGGACGATGTTATTCTGGTCAATAAGAATCAGTTAACCGTATCGGTAGTCGCGCGTAAACGAGGGGCTGGGAGAGAATGGCGGATAGGACATCTTCAAAAGACGTCATGCATGGTGACGACTTTGGCAGCGACGCTCTCGACCTCATCGAAATCACCGGCGTGATCAAGTGGTTCGACGTCGCCAAGGGCTTCGGCTTCATCGTTCCCGACAACGGCATGCAGGATGTGCTGGTGCACGTGACCTGCCTGCGCCGCGACGGCTACCAGACGGTTCTTGAGGGTGCGCGGGTCGTTGCTCTCATCCAGAAGCGGGACCGCGGTTACCAGGCGTTCCGTATCCTATCGATGGACCAATCCACGGCGGTGCATCCGTCGCAGCTGCCGCCGGTCCGAACCCACGTGCAGGTAACGCCGACCAGCGGCCTTGAGCGCGTTCTCGTCAAGTGGTTTAACCGCACCAAGGGCTTCGGCTTCCTGACCCGCGGCGAGGGAACCGAAGATATCTTCGTCCATATGGAAACGCTCAGGCGTTTCGGCCTGACGGAACTGCGGCCAGGCCAGGTGGTGCTCGTCCGGTTCGGCGATGGCGAAAAGGGCCTGATGGCCGCTGAGATACATCCGGATGGACCGTCGCCGACGAGCCGGGCGCACTGATGGTCGCGGCTCGAAACCTTGTCGGAAAAAGCGCCTTCCTGGCGCTTTTTTTGTTGCTTGCCCTGACGGTATCGTCTTTCGCCGACGTTCAGTTCACAACGGACAAGATGCGCCTGGTCACCGCGGACAAGGCTGTGCACGAACTGACGGTCGAACTGGCCCTCGATCCGGCCCAGCGTGAGCAGGGCCTGATGTTTCGTACCTCCATGGCGCCGGATCACGGCATGCTGTTCGATTTTGGCGAGACACGCCGCGTGATGATGTGGATGAAGAACACCCATTTGTCGCTCGATATGCTGTTCATCGACAACAAGGGCGTTGTGCGCACGATCCATGAAGGCGCCGTGCCTTTTTCGGAAGCGATCATTGATTCGAAAGAACCGGTGGCTTTCGTGCTTGAGCTCAATGCCGGCGCGGTCAAGCGGCTGAATATCCGGCCCGGAGACCGGCTGGAAGGTGCCCGCATGCCGTCTTCGAAGCCGTAGACGCCGGGGCCACTTCGCGGTCCGCCTTGCCCTTGCCCGATCATTTCCTAAATTATGTGTCTGAACCCCACGGGTTTCATGGTTGAGATCATGGAGCCTTTCGGGCAGACTGCGCGTTAACGAGTTGCTAATATTCTTCTGGCGACAACAGGAGGCAGCCGTGATGATCCGGAGTGTGCTTGTTGCAATGGTAGCGGCCTGCGCCGTTGCGCAAACAGCGATGGCAGCGGACTTGGCAGCCGATCTGAGCCAGCCGCCGGCACCGGTCGCGCAGCCATCTCCAGGATTCGTCTGGACCGGCGGTTATGTCGGCCTCCAGGGCGGCGGCGGGTGGCTCAATGGCGATTTCAGTGCGCCCGGCAGCAGCGCTTCAGAAGACTTCAATGGCGGATTGCTCGGCGCCTTTGCCGGTTTCAACTTTCAGCAGGGCGACTGGGTTTACGGCATCGAGGGTGACGTCAACTACAATTGGAACGACAAGACGTTCGACGTCGGCGGAACCTCGACCGAAGTTGGTACCGACGTTTCCGGCGCAATACGCGGCCGGGTCGGCTACCTGCTGAATGACAAGGCGCTGCTCTATGGCGCCGGCGGCTGGGCGGTGACCCGCGGCTTCGTCGATGTGCCCGGCGCATCGAAGGAAAAGGAAACCTTCAACGGTTGGACGATCGGTGCCGGTGTCGACTATTCGTTCACCGACAGCGTCTTCGGCCGCGCCGAGTACCGCTACAACGACTACGGTGACAAGGACTTCGGCGGCGTCAATGTCGATCTCGACCAGCACCAGTTCACCGTTGGTGTCGGCGTAAAGTTCTGACCAGCAACCATTGGCATCGCGGAGCGCGCCGGCATGCTGCCGGACGCTCCGCGGTATCCTTTCAACTACGGGCCGCCGCGGGCACGCCGGGCAATCTCGGCACGGTCATCTTCCGCGGTAAGATCGAGGACGATGCGGCTGCCGTCTCTGATCGGGCGTCGCAGGGCCTTCCGCGACTCGGGCAGAAGCGTGAGTCGCCCTTTGGTTTCGAGCTTGCTCAGTCTGGCGCGTGAAAGCGCGAGTTCCGCCGATAGCAGGCGGTCGACGCGCAGGCTGCTTGCCTGGCGCACGACAAGGACAATCTCAAGCCGTGCGCAACCTGCACTCCCACCCAATACGTGCCGTTCCACGTTAGAATCGGCCAAATCCTCGATCCGGTCCGTGCATTGGCGAAGACCTTCGATGTCGAACGCCGCCTGGCGGACCCAGACGGGATCGTTGCTTTGAAGCGCTGCGAGCGCATCCGGGGCGACGCTGGCGACATTCCGCCGCTCGAAGATCGGACGGTTCCAGGTGTCTTCGCAGACGGCGCAGCGATAGATCAGCCAGGCGTCGAGCCGCCGCCCGTTGGCGTTCAACCGTGTCTTGCCGCTGCATACGAAGGGGCGGTGGCCGCCGCAGCGGCTGCAGACAAGCCACGGGCGGGGGGCGGATTGGGGTTCGATGGTCCACTGGACCGTCAATGTATGAGACATGTCGTCTGGTTCTTCCAATTGGAAGTCCATCGAGACGACGGTTTGAGTACCCGTTCCGGGGACGCGGCCTGGCAGCTGTTGGACGTGATGGTTCCGCCTGACGAAGTTACGTCGGGCTTGAGATCGGCAATGCCATTCCGGTCTCGAACCGCCACCTCAACGAACGCATGAAAATTCTATCCGACAGCTGGAGTGCTATCGGGCGTACGGGGTGAAACTAGCGAGACCGGATTTTACAAAGGCAAAGCGAAACTCCAGGAGAGACAGCGCAATCGTGGCTGCCTGAACGTCCTATACGCTTGCGCGGATGGCGAAAAGTGCAACGATGCCACAGGCTCGCGCCAAGGTGGCGTGCGATGGCGCGCTAGGCGAAATTTGGCCACAAGCGAATTCGGCGCATTGCGGTAAAATACGCCTTACACCTCCAATCTGAAGCGGATCGGAAATGCTTGGATCCGCTTCTCTTTTTTGAAGGTGGTCTGCGGCGAAGCATCGCCTGATTAGCCGGCGCGGTGAAGGCTCGCCGCAAGCGGCTTCGAATCCGCAAGCTCCGCATCGGACGCGACACGGTTACGCCCGCCTCGTTTGGCCGCGTAGAGCGCCGCATCTGCCCTATTGAACAATTCCTCCCAGGAACGCTCCGTGCCGCTGGCGGTGGCAACCCCGATGCTGATGCTGACTGCTACGCTTTGCCCGTTGCTCACGACCCGCAGTTCTTCCACGGCGCGGCGTAGCCTTTCGGCGATTGCAAACGCCTGTGTCTCGCTTGTCCGCGGGAGATAGAGCCCGAATTCCTCGCCTCCGAGACGCGCGAAGCTGTCGCCCCTGCGCAGGTTCTTCCTGACCAGATCGGCGAAGGCGACGAGCACCTGATCACCCGTATGATGACCGTAGCGGTCGTTGATACGCTTGAAATGGTCCAGGTCCATGACGAGGAGGCAATCGCCCTGCCAGCTCGCCTGAGGCAGTTGCGCCAGAAACCAGCGCCGGTTGCCGACGCCGGTCAGCGCATCGGTATCGGCAGACCGGCGCAGCTCCGCTTCCGCCCGCTCCTTGACGAGCACGAGGGCGAAGAGCGCGATGGCGAAATGGCAGATGATCGAGAGAAAGAAGGCGTAGGTCGTGGTGATCGGCACGATGCCGGGCTTGAGGAGGCCAATGACCACCGCAAGGCAAAGGCCGGCCCCGACGGCCATGGCGGCCGCCAGCATGGCGCGTGCCGGCAGCGACTCGTTCGAGCGGTCGGCGATGACGGCGACAGCCGAAGCCGCGAGGAAAAGAAAGGCGGCGGCGTTGAAGACGCTGGCCCTGACGACGTTGACGACATGGAAATCCGTGGCGAGTCCGATGAGCGCGCCGGCAAGCGGCACAAGTAGCGCCAGCCAGTCCGCCAGACGGCGCCGGCCGCCGCTGAGGCGGCGCACGCCGATCCAGAACAGGGCGTATCCGCCGATCCCGAGCGTGAAGCTGGAAAGCCTCCACAGAGTGGGCGGTAACAGCTTTTGCTCGCCATAGCCCGCGAGCGTCGAGGCGAGCGCCAGGAAGAGGAAGCCGGTCGCCAGGATACCAAGCCCTTCGTCCCGCGGCGATTGCCAGCGCGCATAGAGGAAGCAGAAGGCGCCGATCAGGAACGACGACTTGTGAAGCAACAGAACGGTGGCAAGGTCGAGTTGGGCAGTCATTGGATCGCTCGGGCGGGCTTGGGGGCGCGCAGGGCACGAAAGCGCGCCGGTTCGCTCTATCCACAATGGATTTAGCGATTCCTAAATTCGTATGACAAATAGGCATTCTTGTCCCAACTCGGGACGATTCGATCGTTTGTCAACGCAATCGAGTGATCTACGGCGATGTTAGCCTGCAGATCTGCGATCACGAACAGATTGAAAAAAAAGGAGAATGACGCTTTCGTCTCAATGAATGGTCGGAGTGGAGAGATTCGAACTCCCGACCCTCTGGTCCCAAACCAGATGCGCTACCAGACTGCGCTACACTCCGTGCCAACGGCGCCGGAGATACACGCTTCGCAGCAGGGCTGCAACAGCAAAGTTTCCCAATGCCTCATCTTAGGCTGGGACAAACCCACAAGTTCGCTCATCTCCTACTGAAAGCCAAATTTATCCGGCCAAAAGTCATTCCGTTTTAAATCATTCTGCGTTATGGGAAGACGGAATGCTGGCGCCCGTGAATGTTGCCAGCGAAAGTATGGAGCCGTTCGAAACCATGTCCGCAAAGATCTATCGTCCAGCAAAGACCGCCATGCAGTCTGGCAAGGCCAAGACGAATCTGTGGGTGCTGGAGTTCGATCAGGAAAAGCCGCGCACCATCGACCCGATCATGGGCTACACAAGCTCCGGCGACATGAAGCAGCAGCTGCGGCTGACCTTCGAAAACGCCGAGCAGGCGATCGCATACGCCGAGCGCAACGGCATCGAATACCGCGTGATCGCGCCGAAGGAAGCGACCCGCAAGAGCGTGTCCTATCCGGACAACTTCCGTTTCAACCGGATGCAGCCCTGGACCCACTAAGGTCCTTCAGCCGCATTCGACGGGCACAGCCCGGGACGGCCCCTTAGCTCAGTTGGATAGAGCACCTGCCTTCTAAGCAGGTTGTCGCAGGTTCGAATCCTGCAGGGGTCGCCAATAATTTCAAGAACTTAATAGCTGTTTTTGGGAATTCGAAAGAAGCTCGATTACAGCTTCCCTTTGCCGATGGCAGAATTCGTCGGCCAGGTGATCTCTCCATCCGCGAAACGGCGCCGTCGCTGACCCGTTGTCTCCCGGTAGATCTGTTCGTCCGCCATGAGCGGCAGATCTCTAGTACGCCACCACGCGGCGGATAAGTCCGGCGATTCGCGCCGCACCACTCAAGGAAAGCTACGCGCTCGTTTCCGGAAACAGGAAAGAAGCGCGGTAACAGGCTTGAACAAGAGCCTGTGGCCCTTGGTGAACATGCGGCCCGGACGATGGATCGTCAGTGCGTAGAGATACGAGCGCTTTCCTTGCAGGTAGGACCGGAATTTCTGCACCACTTGACGTCGTGCATCGTTCTGTCGAGCCCGCTTTGCGTCCGTGAGACTGAGATGTTGCGTGACCAGGCTTTCTTCGCAACCAACGATCAATCCGCCTTCCAAGGCAAAGCGAATAGCCCATTCACGATCGACGGCCCTGCGGAAATCCTCGTCGAAGGCGAACTTGCGCAAGGTCGACACGCGGGTGAGCATGGTGCAGGTACCGACCCTTCCGTCGCCGGGGAGAGGATCGTCGCAGAGGAGATGGAGCGCGACCGCGTCGCCACCCACCGGCTGCGCGGTGCCCATGGCGCTGAGGCTCCTCGTCTTGCCGTCGGAGATCACGCGCCTCCTGCAATAGACCGAGATAGGAGCCGCATGCCGTTCTTCCGCCGCAAGCAGCTTTGCGATCTGGACCTTCAGACGCTCTGGTGCATTTTCGTCGTCCGAATCGAGGAACGCCAGGATTTCGCCGGTTGCTTCGCGTGCGAGTGTATTGCGCGCGCCAGCGTTGCCCTTGTTGTTACTATGGCTAACCAGTCTTACCCGCGAATCCTGCTGGCTGACGGTCTGCACGATGGCAGCGGAGCGATCGGTGGAGACGTCGTCACAGACCAGGATCTCCAGGTCATCCCAGTCCAGTTGCCTGGCGGATAAGAGCGTCTGCTCGATCGTCTCTTCGGCGTTGTAGCAACATATCGCAAGTGTTACGCGCATCGATGCCTGTTCCTATTGCGATCTGTGCTGGTTCAGCGGCAGTCCCGTCATCGCCGGCATGTTTCCGGATGAAGGCTAACTCTGATTGTTTGTTTTGCCCGACGAACCGACCATGCGGACAGGAACGGCATTCGGTTCCAGATATGAACTGTCTGAGCGCACGAAGAGCACGTCGACAAGGCGATTGTGCGATCGATGGGGGATGACATCGGCGACTTCGAAGCCTTGCTCTGCCATGTATGCGACAAGTTCCGAAAACCGATAGCTACCTTCAAACCGGCGACGAAGGCTTGCCTCTGTGAAGACGAACTGCGTCTCCCGAAGCGTTTTCTCGGCTCCCTTCAGAACATCAAGGTCAAAGCCTTCGGTGTCCACCTTCAATCCGAATGGGCCTTTGTAGCCCTTGTTTTCCAGAAGTTCGTCGAGGGGTGAAATCTGTATCTCGACCGTCTTTTCCGGCTGCCGCTTCCAGTCCCTGCGTTTCATCAGGCTTGAGGAGGGGCCTTCCAGGGAAAGGGTTGCTACGCCCTTGGCAGAGCCTGCGCCCGATTGAATGTAGTCAAAATTCAGGCCCTTTACGCTGTCTGCGGCCTTCTCCATCGTATCTGGCTGCGGATCGACCAGGACGAACTTTTTGTCCTTGAACAGTTCGTAGAACACCGGGCTGCCTTGATAAACGCCGACGTCGATGAATGTATTGATATCGAACCCGTAGCGCTTCAGGTATGCAGCAGAGTAACGCTCCTCGGAAACATGGAAACCTTGTCGCGTTAGCATCGAGGCGGCTGAGCGAAGCACCCGATTGAACAGCTTTCCCTTGGTCATAGTCCCCTCGGCAATTGCAATTTTCTCCAGACGAAACGCCTGGCCAAGTTGATGTCGTACTGGCTTAGATTTTGAGGCAGTTGTCCGGCATGTAGAACACGGACGTCCGCCATGGCCGGCCGTTCACCGGTCCGAAGCCGTCGAAGTCGAGGCGGCGATAGCCGTTGTTGATCAGCAGGTCGTATCCCTCTTGGTACCTCTCGCGTTCGCTGTTGTCCCAGATGATTGCGGACGGCCTCTGCTTCAGGTTCATCGTCGCCTTGGCACAATTCACGCGATCGCGGCCGTCTATGACAACAACGTCGAACGCGGTGTCTTGGTGGCGCGTCACCTCGGTGGAGTAGTCGCCCCCCTCTACCAATTCGCGATAGTTGTAAGTTACATTGGCCGGCGATTGCTTGGAGATCAGCTCGAACCAGTCGCGGTCATGTTCGACGCTGACCACCGACATCGCCTTGCGGCTCCACCAAAGCGTGGAGTTGCCGCTGCCATACTCGAAAACGCGTAAGTCAGTCAGTTGCCGGGTGCCGAGAAAATACAACATCGGGTAGGTGTACCAGGGGCATGGTTCTCCGTCGGCGGTCATCGGCTTGTGCTGTTTTGCACTCTCCAACCAGCCCATCTGCCTCGCGCTTTCGACGAACTTCGGGAAGAAGTCGCGCGGGATATCCGGAGTCTCCCAAAGAAGCAGGTCGAGTTTCTGCTCGATCTTTGGAATGCGGCCGATGAGCTTTGTCGCTTTTACGAAGTTCTTCATCGCGCCCAGCATCATAGTCTCCCTCAGTTGCGGACATGCTTAATGGCTTATATGTTTTGTTAGCGCAAGCGGTTGAAACGCGGATCCGGCGAGCGTCGAAGTCCGGCAGGCGCACAGCCTGAACTGCAGGTGTAACGCCGTTTCCTCCCGAGCAACGAGTCCCTTCGTCGACCTGCCGAGGCGCTGGACGCCGGGGCAGTGGCGCTACGATTCCGCAAGATCACATAAAAAAACGGGCCGGCGGATGGTTTCCGACCGGCCCGTTCCGGCAAAAGGCGGAAAGGGGAACGTCTCTGCGCGGGGCTGCAGCGCCGCGCGTAGGGAGATCGATACGGTCTGATAATGCCCGAAAGGCAGCATGGGAATTGACATTTCCCGCTTGAAATTTGACATTTCTCGCATGCCTTCCGATGGACGTCTACAATCTGTGATCGAAGTTTCCGTCGTTATCCTGCCGGAGTCGTCAATCATGTCGCTTGCCTCAGTGCTGGACCCGATGCGCGCCGCAAACCGTATCTCGGGGCGCGAGGTGTTTCGCTGGCGGCTGCTCTCGGCCGATGGCAAGCCGGTAGCCCTGACCTGCGGCGTGCCGATTGCGGTCGAGGGCACACTTCGCCCGCCGCTTGCCGGCGACGCGCTGCTGGTGATCGGCGGCTTCAACCTTGATCGTCACGCCGGCAAGAAATTCATCGGTGCATTGCAGGAGTGCTCGCGCCATTTCGATATCGTCGCCGGCATCGAATCGGGCTGCTGGCTGCTCGGCCGCAGCGGTCTGCTCAATGGCCGCAAGGCGACAGCGCATTGGGAGGAGCTTGAGGATTTCAGCCAGGCCTTTCCGGAGTTGACGGTGCTTGGCGACCGGTTCGTCATCGACGGCAAGTTCTGGACCTCGGGCGGCGCTTCGCCGACCTTCGACATGATGCTGCACTGGATCACCCAGCGGCTAGGGTCTGCACTGGCGCTCGATGTCGCCAGCATCTTCGTCTACGACCAGACGCATAGTGCAGCCGACGTGCAGCCCTATGTTTCGCTCGGGAGGATCGAGACGCGCGACCCGAAGCTCGCCGAGGCCATCCGCCTGATGGAACGCACGCTGGAGCGTCCCTTGACGATCGCCGCGTTGACGAAGCGGCTTTCGATCTCGCAGCGCAAGCTGGAGTTGCTGTTTGCGCGCGGACTATCGACGAGTCCCGGCGCCTATTACCTACGCCTGCGTCTTCAGTTCGCCCATCGGCTGGTGCGCGACTCCGCTAGCCCGATCCGCGAGATTGCCCTTCGATGCGGTTTCGACAGCCTGTCTGCATTTTCGCGCGCCTATAGCCGCGAGTATGGAATGAGCCCGCTGAAGATGCGACTGGCCCGCAGAGGCGCGGAAGCATAGGCAGCGCCGTCAGGCACGCGACTATTGGGAAGGCCGGGGTGAGGGGCCCGCGAATTGCTCACGGCACCGCCGATGCGGATTGTTCGCGTGTTTTGGGGCAGCCGCGCCGACGGCACCCGCTGATGCGTCCCGATCATGCATGGAGTGCGACGTCGTTCCGCACGCCCTGCGTCGCCGGGCCGCATCCGGCCGGGCGCAGTCGCGGGGTCATTATGCCCTAATGAACCGTTTGTGGCGGCTCGTCGGTAAAGGCTTGGATGCCGTCGCGCTGGACCGTGGCGATAAACTCCTCGAAAGCTTCCCTGTCGGTCGGGAAGGGCTCCTCCCATGTCGTAGAGAAGCCTTCCTCGTCGATGACCTCGAGGGTCCAGTCGCGATTCGTGCCCGCCTCCCGGTAGATCCGCAATTCCACGACGACGCCATCGTCACTGAATTGGCCGGAAAATTCCGAAAACTCGTAGTTCTGTTCTTCGTCAGTCATGTCTGAAGTGTAACACGCTTGCTTGAGGACGTCCTGCCATGTTCGGCCTCGACGATATTGCTCGCAGCTTCAGCCGGGCACACAGGCGCATTCGCCGGCCTCCACGAAGGTTTGGACCGGGGATGCGCCTGTCACCTTGGCGAATGGTCTTGCTGTTACCGGCAGCGGGCTTCGTAGCGGCGGCCATAGCGGTCGCGATAGATGCAATAGCCCTGGCGCTCCTGGGAGCGTCCGATCAGGTTGCCGATAACGCCACCGGCGACCGCGCCGATTGCCGCGCCGCCCCAGCTGTCGCTGACCGCGCCACCAATGATCGCACCGGTGCCGGCGCCGATCGCCGTGCCTTTCTCGGTCTGCGTGCAGGAAGCAAGCGTACCAATCATCAAAACCGCAATGACAAGCTTTCTCATGCCTTCACCCCTTTGCTCGATACCAAACTGGGCAGTTCACCGCCTTGCATCCTCAGCGTGAGCCTCAGCATCTACTCAACGCGTCGAATTGTCGATAGCACGGAATGCAACAGGCGAAAGATACGGCGCGGTTCCCTCCAAAAAGTGGAGAAAATAGGCTTGCATGGCGATGCATTTTGATGTCCAAGGACACCAGCAAGAAGTTGATTTCAATAGGGTGTTCGTGGTGAGCGCGCAGGGATTCGAACCCTGGAATATCCGCCTTGTGGATCACTGACATCGCCCTCGAGCTCATTGCCTGTCGCCTGCTAGCCGCCGGCTTGCTCCAGCCGCCTTTCCCTGGCAGCGGTGATCGGATGGCAGATTTCGAAACGGTCGCTCATGAAAAAAGGCTCCAGCATCGTCGAATGCTGAAAACTAGCCGCGCGCCGGTAGCGTCAAACGCGCCAAGCCGAACCAGCACCCTGGCAATTGCCCGCGCCACTTTCGAGCATCGTGTCGCGCAGATGATCAAGACCACGACCCGGATCAATGCTGTTCCAAGCCTTGCCCGTTATACATGTGAGGAAAAGTAAACGAGCCAATCCAGGCCGACATTCTCAGAAGCCATGCGGCCGATCTCAATCTCATGCGCGTAGCCATCATCGCCGACGAAGCGCGGGCTTCTTCCATATAGCCCGGCGATCTCGCTGACCAACGCCTTGGCGTCATAGTTCCGACCGAAGTTTATCTCCGCCACGAGTTGAGGGCGGTACTCACGCATGTAATGCAGCATGCCCATAAGAACACGATACTCCGCGCCTTCAACGTCTAGCTTAATGAAGTCGAGGTGCCCCAGATCCATTTCAGAGAAAGTGCTCGTCGGAACGGTGATGATCTGACCGCGCGCTTCAAAATATTCATTAACATGGTCGAGAATACAGGCATTTTTCGCCTCGCCGTCAGGGATCCAGAACTTGGGGGATTCGCCTGTCGCGTCGTCTAGCGCGATCTCGTGCACCTTCGAAAATCCATCAAAACCGTTAATAGAAAGCGATTGGCGCAACAGGCGGGCGACATGGGGGTTTGGTTCAAATGAATGACAGAACCCGCTTGGTCCGATCAGGGCCGACATCAGATGGGAGTAATAGCCGAAGTTAGCGCCAATGTCGGCAACACGCATGCCGGTCTTCACGATTCTCACCATGAACTGGGTCAACCCTATCTCCCACGCTCCATTCATCATCAAGTGGGCACCTAAACCGATGTCCTTCGTGTCCAAATACATCATGAACTGACCAAGGACGCGGCAGAGGGCAGTGTTATCCCCGAGGTAACTGGTAAAGCAGCGCTCCCTCACCTTCGCCATAACCTCGGTCGGCTGGCCGAGGAGATCAGCCGGTGTAAGTAGGTCGCCTTTCATGATGTTCCCCGTTCGCGTCAGATTCTAGCAGGCTGATGGGTCCGCCAGTCATACTCATAATCGCTCACTCAGCCTTACCTATTCTTGTGAGTGATTACAATATCAAGGCTAAGTTGCTTAACTGAAGTTTCACGCTTTGCAGAAGAATTTTCCAGGCTGTCGACTTACTTTCGCTTACTCATGATGCTTTTAAGCTACATTGGGCCCTTGCCAGTTGCCGACGGCACCACTCTCGAGCAAGGTGGTCGAGCGCACCCGCAAGTTGTAGTTGCCGAGCGTGTTGCCAGCCAGGATGCCGCCACCCCCGACGAGGGAAGCGTTGTTGAGCGTTCCATATCGAGCGTTGTCCTTGGAGAGTAGCGAACCGACGACATCCCGCGGACTGGTGCCGATTCCTGTCAGATCACTGCCGGTCGCCTCGCTGGAATAAACTTTGCCAAGGATGTTGCCGCCGCCGCTCAACAGCACATTGTGGATGTTCGGGTTGTTATTGAACAATTCGCCGCTGATCATCTTCCGGCCGCGCACGCGCGTGTTGGCGATGTCCGAATGCGAAACATTCTTCAATTCGAACCATCGCGCGGCCTTCCGGTCACCCTTCAGATTGTTGCAGTTTTCGATCAGCCAGCCATAGCCGCCGCAGTGCCCGAGAGACTGTTCGTCACCGTGACATCATTCACGCCCCGCAGGATAGAGCCGTGCCTCCGGTCTTCCTGCAGCGCGATATTGAGGAATGGGATGACGCGCGCCAGAGCCGCTATGCCGGATCCGCGTCGATCGCATTCGAGCGCATGGGCTTTGTCATCGCTTCGCCGATCCGCGATCTATTCGTTGCGATGACCGCGCCGCTAGGGTGGGAACTGAGACCGACCCATCATTCAATGTCGAGTGACGTCGTCGACGCTCGCGGACGGGTACGCGCGCATTCCATAAGGCTGCATTTTACGATCCGCGTGCCGACCTGAATTTGATGCCACCCTATTCAGTCGTCTTTGTGCCACGAACAGAGCCGGATGAGGACCGATACGAACTGAGAGACAACGGGACTGGCGAGGTGATCGCGGCGAGTGAGTGGCGGGCAGACTGGCACCAGCTGAAAGCAGATCGCCAAGAGCTCCAAGCGAAGCTGATCGAGCGCTTCCCTGATGCTGGCGATCCCGCCGTCTACTGGGAGGAGTAAAGCGTGAGCAAAACTGGGTGGCGACGAAAGAAGGGGATCGAACGCAAACCAGGAATGCGCCGCCTCGAGCGATGGACGCCGCAGGCCGCGCACAAGTCCTGCATGACACGCGTGATCGATATTGAACTGCTGCTGCAGGAGATCGCCTCCTGCTACGGCGATGTCGGCCAGACCGTCGTCTCTGAGTGCGACGTGATGCGGGACGAAACCCTTCGCGGCCAGAGAGCCTAACGCGACGACGCCCTGTCCGAAGGCAGGGATAACTCATGGTGATTATCCGGCATTTTCGCCAATGTCGGACGCGTCGGAAAAAGTCGGACGGAAAAACCAAGAAGCCAGAAAATTCAATGAAATGAATACGATGATGGTGAGCGCGCAGGGATTCGAACCCTGGACCTACTGATTAAAAGTCAGTTGCTCTACCGGCTGAGCTACGCGCTCCCTGGCCGCGGCGGTGAAGCCCGGCGGAAGTGGCCGGACATATGCACGCGTGTTTCCCCCCGGTCAACCGAAAAATTGCGGGTTTTGTGAAGAAACGGTGCATGGCGCAATGATCGCCAAAAGGTGATTGGTATCATCATGATCCTGCGGCTAAGGAATGGCCCAAATGCCGCGTGCCGGAGTTGTTGCCGTTGTCGATCGCCGATATTTCCATCTGGACCGCCGTCCTTGCCGGCGCCCTTTCGTTCCTTTCTCCCTGCGTTCTGCCGCTCGTACCGCCCTATCTCTGCTATATGGCGGGCGTCTCGGTCGATCAGTTCCGCAGCGGTGATGCGGCGACCATCGGCAGCACGAGACGCGCTGTCTTGCCGGCAGCCCTGTTGTTCACGCTCGGTTTTGCCACCGTCTTCGTGGCGCTCGGGGCGGGGGCCTCGTCGATCGGCATGCTGCTTCGGCAGCATATGGACCTGCTGTCGCGCGTCGGCGGCGTGATCATCATCATCATGGGCCTGCATTTCCTTGGCGTGTTCAAGATCGGGCTGCTCGCGCGGGAAGCGCGATTCCAGGGCGGCGGCAAGCCGGCGACGCTCTCGGGCGCCTACATCATGGGTCTTGCCTTTGCCTTCGGCTGGACGCCCTGCATCGGCCCGGTACTCGGCACGATCCTCGGCGTTGCTGCCGCACGTGACACCGTGTCCGACGGCGCAATGTTGCTGGCGATCTATTCACTGGGCCTTGCCGTGCCGTTCTGGATCGCGGCTGCGTTTTCCGGCTCCTTCATGCGCTTCCTCCTCCGCTTCCGTCGCCATCTCGGTCTGATCGAAAAGCTGATGGGCGGCCTTCTGGTGCTGGCGGGCCTGGCTTTTCTCTTCGGCTTCATCAGTTCCGTCGCCATCTGGTTCCAGACGACCTTCCCGATCCTGATGAAAATCGGCTAGGGCATACCCTCGTATTTTAGAATCACTTTTCGGCTTAACCGGCCTAATCGTCAGGCCGGTTCGTGCGCTAGGCGTGCGGGCGTCGGCGCGGGAAGGTGAAGGATGCGAGGGACAAGATGACGGAAATCGCGGGCCTGGTGCTGCCGTTCTTCGGCCTGATCTTCCTCGGCTATCTGACGGCGCGCTTCGTCCACCATCCGGGCGAGGCGATGGGGTGGCTGAACACCTTCATCATCTACCTCGCGCTGCCGGCGCTGTTCTTCAAGCTCGTCTCGCGCACGCCGATTGAACAGCTGGCGCGTGCCGACTTCATCCTGACCACCGTCGGGGCGACCTACATCGTCTTTTCGCTGATCTTCCTCATCGGGGTTTATGTCAGGCGAAACTCCATTGCCGAGGCGACGATCCAGGGTTTTGGCGCTGCTTATGGCAATATCGGCTACATGGGGCCTGGCCTTGCGCTCCTGGCGTTGGGCGATGCCGCTGCCGTACCGGTGGCGCTGATCTTCAGCTTCGAAAACGCCGCGCATTTCGCGGTCGCACCGGCGATGATGGCGATATCAGGCGGCCGGCAGGAAAAGCCGCTGGCGCTTGCAGCCAGCGTCGCGCGCAAGATCATTCTGCACCCGTTCATCCTGGCCACACTTGCCGGTGTGGTCGCCGCCTTTTTCGCCGTGCAGCCGCCAGTTCCGGTTCAGCGGCTGATCGATTATCTCGCCCAGTGTGCGGCGCCCTGCGCGCTCTTTGCCATGGGGGTGACGCTGGCGCTGCGCCCAATCAAGCGCATTCCCGTCGAGATCGGCTACATCGTCCCGGCGAAGCTGCTCTTGCATCCGCTCGTCATGTTCACGGCAATGAGCCTGACGGGGAATTATGATCCGGTCTGGGTGCAGACGGCGGTACTGCTCGCAGCCCTTCCGACGGCGACGAACGTCTTCGTTATCGGCCATCAATATGGCGTGTGGCAGGAGCGAGCCTCGGCGACGATCCTCATCACGACGACACTGTCGGTCGCAACGGTGACCGGCCTGCTTTACCTGATCCGTTCAGGCGCTCTTCCGCCCGATCTTTTCCCTTAAGCCTTCCTTGAAGGCGTTGAGCGCGCTGCCGGGGTGCACGCCTTCGCGCATCAGCAGGCTGCGGAGCGGCCCAACCGCGGAAAGCACGTGCAGCCCCAGCGCGCGCAGCGCCTGCACCGGCAGGAAGCCAGAGAGCAGCGAGCGGTTGAGCAGATCCACACTTGCGGTGCGGCTGATGATGTCCGGCCGGCGGCGGCTGTCAAAGCGGTCACCGATATCGCCGGCAAGCGGCTCGCCGCTGGATACACCGATGATATCGACGAGCGTCATCACATCGCGGAGGCTAAGGTTGAGCCCCTGAGCGCCGATCGGCGGGAAGGCGTGCGCTGCTTCGCCAAGAAGCACGGCGCGGCCCTTGCCGAAGCGCTGGGCGGTCATGCCCGAGAGCGGGAAGGATTGCGGCGTGCCCTCGACGGTTACCTTGCCGAGGATTGATTGCATCCGGTCTTCGACGGCGCGGGAGAGTGCCGCGAGATCCAGCGTCAGCGTTTGTGCGGCATCCTCGGGTTTGCGGACCCAGACCAGGCTGGAGCGGTTGCCCGGCAGGGGCACTTGCGTGAAGGGACCGCTTTCGGTGTGGAATTCGGTCGAGATGTTCTGGTGCGGCAGCTCGTGCGCAAAGTTCAAGACGACCGCCGTCTGCGGATAGGACCAGGTGCTGACGGAGATCTTCGCCGCTTCGCGCACCGGCGACCGACGACCATCGGCGCCGACGAGGAGATAGGCGCTGCATTGGCTGCCGTTTGCAAGCTCGATCGTTGCGACAGCGTCCGAAAGTTCAAAGCCGATCGCCGACGTGGTGATGCGTGTCAGTGTTGGGCTCTCTTCGGCGCGGTGGCAGAGAATATCGATGAAGGGCGCATTGGGGATATTGTAGCCGAAGGCGTCGAGCCCGACTTCCGAGGCACGGAAGTTGACCGGTGGCGCCCGCAGCAACCGGTTGGTGCCGTCGAGGATACGCATGGTCGAAAGCGGAGCCGTCAGCGGCTCGACCTTTTCCCAAAGGTTGAGCGTCTTCAGATACTCGATCGATTGGTCCATCAGCGCGGTGGTGCGTCCGTCGGCAACCGCCGGCTCCGGTCCGATCAAGGCCACGCGGTAGCCCGCATCGGCAAGCGCAATGGCCGCAAGCGATCCGGCAAGGCCCGCACCGATAATGGCGATGTCGAAGTGGTCCATGATGCAAAAGCCCTTTCGCGCAAGCTGTGAGGCGTCTTGGCCCAGCCTCGATCATACCTCTAGTCGCCGGCGCATGCGAAATAAATGGGTAGAATCAGCGCAGAAGCAATTTGCAGGTGTCCACAGGACAATGGGGCGAGGGGAGGCTGTAATACTTGAATTTTAGTGGCGATGCGTTGCAAAGGGTGCATATTACGGGCAACGCGCCGCACAGCGGTCGAGGCGGGTCAAGGCCCGCACGGGGAAAACAGCAGGGGTGGGCGGCATCCGCAGATGAAGTTCTTTAACTATAGACGAGTTCCCTACGCCGAGATTCGCGCCTTTTCCGTGCATATCTTGACCGCCTCGGGGTCGTTTCTCGCCTTCCTGGGTGTCGTGGCTGCGGCCGAGCATCGCTTCGTCGACATGTTCTGGTGGCTGGGGCTGGCGCTGCTCGTCGACGGCATCGACGGGCCGATCGCCCGCAAGGTGCGCGTCAAGGAAGTGCTGCCCAACTGGTCGGGCGATACGCTCGACAACGTCATCGACTATGTGACCTATGTGCTGTTGCCTGCCTTTGCGCTCTACCAGAGCGGCATGATCGGCGAGCCCTGGTCCTTCGTGGCGGCCGGCGCGATCGTGGTTTCGAGCGCGATCTACTATGCCGATATGGGCATGAAGACGGACGAATACTTTTTCTCCGGTTTCCCCGTCGTCTGGAACATGGTCGTCTTCACATTGTTCGTCATTCAGGCGAGCGAGCTGACCGCGTCGATCGTCGTTTTCGTGTCGGTGGTCTTGACCTTCCTGCCGATCAACTTCCTTCATCCGGTTCGCGTCCAGCGCTTGCGACCGCTGAACCTCGGCATCTTCCTCTTGTGGTCGGCGCTCGGCATCTATGCGCTGCTCCTGCATTTTGCGACGCCGGCATGGGTCGTGACCGGCTTCGTCGTCACAGGCATCTATCTCTACGTGATTGGCTTCGTGCTGCAGATTTTCCCAAGTCTCGGCCGGAAATAGGAGCAGGCAATGGCACAGGCGATTGTGGTACGCGAACTCGGAGGACCAGAGGTCCTGAAGCTCGAAGGCGTGACACTCTCGCCGCCGGGGCCGGGTGAAGTACAGATCCGGCAGGTGGCCGTCGGCCTCAATTTCATCGACGTCTACTTCCGCACCGGCCTCTACAAGTCGGCTTTGCCCTTCGTGCCGGGCAAGGAAGGTGCCGGCATCGTCACTGCGGTTGGCGACGGAGTCAGCCTGTTTTCCGTCGGTGATCGCGTCGCCTATGCCTCTGCCGATGGTGCCTATGCGAGCGAGCGCAACGTCGATGCTGCGCAGTTGGTGAAGGTGCCCGACGGCATCAGCCTCGAGACTGCGGCTGCGATGATGCTGAAAGGCATGACGGCACAATACTTGCTCAACCAGACCTATCAGGTCGGTCCGGGCACGACGATTCTCTTCCATGCCGCAGCCGGCGGCGTCGGGCTGATTGCCGGCCAATGGGCGAAGGCGCTTGGCGCGACCGTTATTGGCACAGCGGGCTCGCAGGACAAGATCGATCTGGCGCTGGCGCATGGCTACGACCACGTGATCAACTACCGCACCGACAATTTCGTCGCGCGGGTCAAGGAATTGACCGACGGCCGCGGCGTTGATGTCGTCTACGATTCCGTCGGGCGCGACACCTATCCGGCGTCGCTGGATTGCATCAAGCCGCGCGGCCTCTGGGTCAGCTTCGGCAATTCGTCCGGACCGGTGGAGGCTTTTAGCATCGGCATCCTGGCGCAGAAGGGGTCGCTTTTTGCGACGCGTCCGACACTCTTTGGTTACGTTGCCACGCGGCCTGCGCTGGAAGCGTGTGCAAATTCCCTGTTTGATATTGTGCAAAGCAACAAAGTGCGTATCAATATAAATCAGACTTATCCGCTTGCCGATGCGGGGCGAGCGCATACGGATCTCGAGACAAGAAAAACAAGTGGAACAACACTGCTGATTCCGTGATCGAAGCCTTAAGGCGGACGCGGATCAACAGAGGGGAAAGAGGGCAGCGTGCCTGTTGAGGGAGTAGCGGCGAACGGTCATCTATTGGCTGTGAGCAACCTGACGAAATTGTTTGGCAGCTTCGCGGCCTGCAATGGGATCAATCTGCAGATTGAACCGGGCGAAATTCACGCCCTTCTCGGCGAAAACGGCGCCGGAAAATCGACCTTGGTGAAGATGCTGTTCGGCGTATTGGCGCCGACGGCCGGCGAGATCCTCTGGCAGGGCCAGAGCGTGCGCATCGCCAATCCCGCGGCTGCGCGCAGGCTCGGCATCGGCATGGTTTTCCAGCACTTTTCGCTGTTCGAGGCGCTGACGGTCGCCGAGAACATCGCGTTTTCCATGGATGCGAACATCTCGCTGGCGAGGGTGGCGGAAGAGGCGTCGCGCCTGTCGCATGCCTATGGCCTTCCGCTCGACCCCAAGGCGCATGTGGCGGATCTCTCGGTCGGCGAGCGCCAGCGCATCGAGATCGTGCGCGCGCTCTTGCAGAACCCGCGCCTCATCATCCTCGACGAGCCGACCTCGGTGTTGACGCCGCAGGAAGCCGACCGCCTGTTCGAAACGCTCTACAAGTTGAAGGCGGAGGGGCGCTCGGTTCTCTATATCAGCCACCGACTGGAAGAGGTGCAGCGCATCTGCGACCGCGCCACGGTGTTGCGTCACGGCAAGGTAACGGGAGCCTGCGACCCAAAGGCGGAGACCCCGTCGTCGCTGGCGCGCATGATGGTTGGCGGTGAAGTCGCGGCGGTGACGGCCGAAGGCACGAGCGCCAAGGGCCAGGTGCATCTGGAAGCGCGGCACTTGACCGTGCCGGCGCGCACGCCCTTTGCCGTTTCGCTGAAGAACATCTGTCTCAAGGTGCATGCCGGCGAGGTGCTGGCGATTGCCGGTGTTGCCGGCAACGGCCAGGGCGAACTGTTCGATGCGCTCTCGGGAGAGTACCCGGTTGCCGACGATAATGCGGTGCAGATCCGCCAGAAGCCGGTCGGCAACCGCAACATCAATGCGCGCCGCCTGATGGGCGCGGGCTTCGTTCCCGAGGAGCGCCACGGCCATGCCGCGGTATCGGCGTTGCCGCTTTCGGACAATCTCGTGCTTGCTCGCAGCCGTTCGGACGCCAAGGCGTTTCTCGGCGGCGGCTTCCTCAAGATCATCCGTCGCGATGCGGTGACGAGCGCCACGAAGCGCATCTCCGAGGCGATGGACGTGCGCAAGAGTGGTGAGGATCCGCCGGCCGGCTCGCTTTCCGGCGGCAACCTGCAGAAGTTCATCGTCGGGCGTGAGCTCGACCGTCAGCCGAGCGTGCTCGTCGTCAATCAGCCCACTTGGGGCGTCGATGCGGGTGCTGCGAGCCGCATCCGCCAGGCGCTCGTCGACCTCGCCAAGGCCGGCTCTGCCGTGCTCGTCATCAGCCAGGACCTCGACGAAATCTTCGAAGTGGCGACGGAGATCGCCGTTATCAGCGACGGAAAGCTATCCGATCCCTATCCGGCAAAAGAGCTTTCGCGCGAAAAGATCGGCCTGCTGATGGGCGGCATGTACGGCAAGACGGAAGGCACGGAGGCCGCACATGCGCATTGAACTGGAAAAGCGCGCCAAGGTCTCGACGCTGTTTTCGATCCTGTCGCCGTTCATCGCCTTCCTGCTGACGATCGTCTTCGGCGGCATCATGTTTGCGCTTCTCGGCAAGAATCCGGTCATGGCGCTCTACAGCTTTTTCGTCGAGCCCTTGAGCGAGGTCTGGTCGCTGCACGAGCTGGCAATCAAGGCAGCGCCCCTGATCCTGATTGCCGTCGGGCTTTCGGTCTGTTTCCGCTCCAACAACTGGAACATCGGCGCCGAGGGCCAGTTCATCATGGGCGCGATTGCCGGCTCGATCCTGCCGGTGGTCTTTTATGACTGGCAGTCGCCGCTGGTGCTGCCGCTAATGATGCTGATGGGCATGCTCGGTGGTGCGCTGTTTGCCGCCATCCCCGCCTTCCTAAAGGCGCATATGAACACCAACGAGATCCTGACGAGCCTGATGCTGGTCTATGTCGCCCAGCTCTTCCTCGACTGGCTGGTGCGTGGACCCTGGCGCAATCCGGGCGGCATGAACTTTCCGGAGACGCGCACCTTCGCCGTCGATGCGATCCTGCCGGAAATGCTTGCCTCGGGGCGCACTCACTGGGGCTTCGCCTTCGCCATCATTGCCGCGATCCTCGTCTGGTTCATGATGCGTTACACGCTGAAGGGCTTCGAGATTTCCGTGCTTGGCCAATCGGAGCGGGCAGGGCGCTTTGCCGGTTTCTCCTCGCGCAAGATGATCTGGTTCTCGATGCTGCTTTCGGGCGCCTTTGCTGGTCTGGCCGGCATCTCCGAAGTCAGTGGCGCGATCCAGCAGCTGCGCCCGGTCATCTCGCCCGGCTACGGCTTCACCGCCATCATCGTTGCGTTCCTTGGCCGCCTCAATCCGCTTGGCATCGTCGCCGCCGGCCTGGTGCTGGCGCTCACCTATCTCGGCGGTGAGGCGGCGCAGCTGTCGATCGGCGTTTCCGAGAAGGTGACGCGCGTCTTCCAGGGTCTCCTGCTCTTCTTCGTGCTCTCCTGTGACACGCTCATCCACTATCGCATCAAGCTGGTCTTCGACCGATTGACCGCGACCAATAGCGAGGGGAGCCGCTGATGGGTATCGTCGAAGCGATCCTTCTGAGCGTCATCACTGCCGCAACACCCCTGGTGTTGGCCGCGATCGGCGAACTCGTGACCGAACGGTCCGGCGTGCTGAACCTCGGCGTCGAGGGCATGATGATCATGGGGGCGGTCTCCGCCTTCGCGATTACCCAGATTACCGGTTCGCCCTATCTGGGCATGCTTGCCGGCATCGCCTGCGGCGCACTGTTCTCGCAGCTCTTTGCCTTCCTCACGCTGAGCCTGGTGGCAAACCAGGTGGCGACGGGCCTGGCCTTGACCCTGCTCGGGATCGGCGTCTCCGGCATGATGGGCGAGAGTTTCCTCGGCATGCAGGGCGTCAAGCTGCAGCCGATCGCGATACCGCTTCTCGCGGATATCCCCTATATCGGGCCGCTGCTCTTTCGGCAGGATATCATTTTCTATCTTTCGATCGCGATCGTCGCGGGCGTGCATTGGTTCCTGTTCAAGAGCCGTGCTGGCCTCAAGCTTCGCGCCGTCGGCGATAGCCACGCCTCCGCGCACGCGCTTGGCGTCAACGTCATTCGCACCCGCTATCTCGCCGTGATGTTCGGCGGCGCCTGTGCCGGGCTTGCCGGCGCGCAGCTGTCGCTGGTCTACACGCCGCAATGGGTGGAAAACATGTCGGCCGGTCGCGGCTGGATCGCACTGGCGCTGGTGGTCTTTTCGTCCTGGCGCCCCTGGCGGCTGGTGGCCGGTGGCTATCTCTTCGGTGCCGTATCGATCAGCCAGTTGCATGCGCAGGCCTTCGGCCTCGGCATTCCCTCGCAGCTCCTTTCGTCGCTCCCCTATGTCGCGACGATCGTCGTCCTCATTCTCATTTCGCATAACCGGCGCATGACCCTGATCAATACGCCGGCATCGCTCGGCAAACCGTTTGTGCCGGACCGATGATTGCAAGCATTTCATACTGACGTTTCTCAAACCGACAGAGGTCAAGAAAATGAAAAAACTACTGCTCGTTCTCGCAAGCTCCGCGGCAGCGATCGGCTTTGCCACAGGCGCAAGCGCCCAGGAGAAGGCCAAGGTCTGCTTCGTCTACGTCGGTGCCAAGACCGACGGCGGCTGGACCCAGGCGCACGACATCGGCCGCCAGGAGCTGGAAAAGGCGCTCGGCGACAAGATCGAGACGCAGTATCTCGAAAGCGTGCCGGAAGGCCCGGATGCCGAGCGCGCGATCGAGCGTCTCGCACGCTCGGGCTGCGGCCTGATCTTCACGACGTCCTTCGGCTTCATGGACGCGACGATCAAGATCGCGCAGAAGTTCCCGGACGTGAAGTTCGAGCATGCGACCGGCTACAAGACCGCGCCGAACGTCGCGACCTACAACAGCCGCTTCTATGAAGGCCGCTACATCCAGGGCGTGATCGCCGCCAAGATGTCGCAAAAGGGCGTCGCCGGCTACATCGCCTCCTTCCCGATCCCGGAAGTGGTGATGGGCATCAACTCCTTCATCATCGGCGCGCGCTCGGTCAACCCGGACTTCAAGATCAAGGTCGTTTGGGCAAACACCTGGTTCGACCCCGGCAAGGAAGCCGATGCTGCCAAGGCATTGGTCGACCAGGGCGTCGATATCCTGACGCAGCACACCGACACGACGGCACCGATGCAGGTTGCCGCCGAGCGTGGCATCAAGGCCTTCGGCCAGGCCTCCGACATGATCAAGGCCGGCCCGGAAACGCAGCTGACGGCGATCGTCGATACCTGGGGCGCCTACTACATCAAGCGTACGCAGGCCTTCCTCGATGGCAAGTGGGAAACGACGTCGAGCTGGGACGGCCTGAAGGACGGCATCTTGACGATGGCGCCCTACACCAACATGCCTGACGACGTGAAGAAGCTCGCTGAGGACGCCGAAGCCAAGATCAAGTCGGGCGAACTGAAGCCCTTCACCGGCCCGCTGAAGAAGCAGGACGGCAGCGAGTGGCTTGCTGCAGGGGCGACGTCTGACGACGGCACGCTGCTTGGCATGAACTTCTACGTCGAAGGCGTCGACGATCAGCTGCCGAAGTAAGCAAGAGCCTACGAAACAGAATGCAAACCCCGCCATTTCGGCGGGGTTTGTCGTTTGGAAAACGCGTAAGGGTTGTTTCATCGTTCGGCGGTGCGCGGTTTACGGTTTTGCGGCCACCCTGGGGCTTTCCGGAATCGACTGTTCAAACTACATTCATTTGCGCAGGTTTAGGGGTGCCCCGCGTGCTCCGCACGAAGGCCTTGTGGCGCGTCGCGCCGTATGAAATCAGGCAGGGGAGTGCCTGGAGGAGATGGATTGAACAGGAGTTTGCTGGAAACCGTCGTGTCCGGCTCGCGCAAGCGCACGAGCCACGCACATGTTGTCGATCAACTCGGGAAGGCAATCATATCCGGCGAATTTCCGGTCGGCTCCATTCTTCCGGGTGATCCGGAACTTGCGGCACGCTTCAAGGTATCCCGAACTGTTCTGCGCGAAGCCATGAAGACGCTGGCCGCCAAGGGGCTGGTCGTGCCGCGTGCCCGCATCGGCACCCGCGTGACGCCGCGCAACGACTGGAACCTGTTCGACAACGACATCCTGACCTGGCACTTCGAATGCGGTGTCGACGAGGACTTCCTCTATCACCTCAGCGAAGTGCGCCTGGCCTTCGAGCCGCATGCGGCAGCACTTGCGGCGCGAAACGCGTCTGAGGCCGAAATCAGCCGCATGATGCGGCTCGCGGTTGCGATGGGCGAGGAGGGCCATAGCGCCGAGAGCCTCGCAAGCGCCGACCTGAAGTTCCACCTGGCTGTCGCCGAGGCCTCCGGCAACCCATTCATGCGCACGGTCGGCGGGCTGATCGAAGCGGCGCTGGTCGGTGTCTTCAAGCTGAGCTCTCCGGTCGCCGAAAAGGGCGGCATAGACGAGGTTGCCCGCAACCACATCCGTATCGTTGAGGAGATCGGCAGGCGTGACGAGGTCGGCGCACGGCTTGCCATGGAAAACGTGATCAAGATCGGGCGCGAGCGCGTTCGCAGCGCGCTGCAAAGTCGCAGTTGAGGCTGCCGCCGGTCGAGATTGTTCAACAAAACAGCGCTCGGTCCTTCCAATGTTCAGAAGATTGCAGCGATTTCATTGCTTGTGCTTGCTCGGATCGCGCGCTGGCCTTATTTGGTGAGGGCTCGCTCCTTGCGGAGCGGCTTTCGTCAACGGTGATCTGGAGACCATGTCCGAGTTTTTTGTCATTTTCGTCCTGCTTTTGATCAATGCATTTTTTGCTCTCTCGGAAATGGCAATCGTCTCGGCAAGCAAGCCAATGCTTCGCCAGATGGCAAAACAGGGAAATGCCCGCGCCGAAGTGGCGCTGAGGCTCGCTGAAGACCCCGGCAAGTTTCTTTCCACCGTACAGGTCGGCATCACGCTCGTCGGCACCTTAGCCGGCGCCTACGGTGGCGCGACAATCGCGGCGAAATTTGCGCCGCTGTTCGATGAGGTCGCTTGGATCAATCCTTACGGCAACACGGTTGCCCTCGTACTCGTCGTTACCCTCATCACCTTCCTGTCCGTGGTTATCGGCGAGCTCATTCCGAAGCAGCTGGCGCTGAAAAATTCCGAGGCGCTGGCCATGTTCGTCGCGCGCCCGATGCACTTCTTGTCGCGGATCACCGCGCCGGTCGTCTATCTCTTCGAGACCGCGGCGTCGCTTGCCATGCGTCTCCTCGGCATCCGTCCTGACGATCCTGATCATGTGACGGAAGAGGAAGTCCACGCGATCATGGCCGAAGGCGTCGAAAGCGGCGCCATCGAAAAGTCCGAGCACGAGATGCTTCGGCGAATCATCCGCCTCGGCGACCGCAACGTGAAGTCGATCATGACCCACCGGACCGAGGTGAGCTTCATCGACGTCAACGACAGCCTGGAAACGGTCGGTCGTAAGATCGATCAGTTCGGCCATTCCCGCTATCCGGTGGTCGATGGCCCGAGCAGCGACGTTCTCGGCGCGGTTCTCGCCAAGGAAATCCTGAACGCGCCGACCTCCGGTCCGTTCGACGTGCGTAGATACATCAAGGAAATCCACACCTTGCCGGAGACGGCGTCGTGCCTAAAGGCACTGGAAGCCTTCAAGTCGTCAAGCATCAACATGGCGATGATCGTCGACGAATATGGAAGCACTGAGGGCATCATCACCATCGCCGACATTCTCGAGGCGATCGTCGGCGTGCTGCCGTCGAACTACGACGACATCGAGCATGCGTTGATCCGCCAGCGCGAAGACGGAAGCTATCTTGTCGACGGCCGCACGCCGATCGACGAAATCCACCTGACGATCGGCATCGAGGGAATCGACGCCGACGGCAACTTCGAGACCATCGCCGGCTTCTTGGTGCAGCAGTTGCGCAAGACGCCGGAGGAGGGCGATGTCGCGATTGCCCATGGCTACCGCTTCGAAGTGGTCGACATGGATGCACGTCGCATAGACAAGATCCTGGTCAGCCGCTCGGACGAGACGGGCAACTGATCCATGCGCGGCCGGGGGCACCCCCGGCCTGATGCGGCAAGAGCGGTGACTGCCCCATGCGGCCGCTTACATCGTCACAAAGTGCTTCGTCACAAAACGTGAGGGTCCGTGTCACGGCGCCGAATTGGTGGCACTCTATGACGAGGCCACGTGATCATCGCTGAGGTCGCCCGACTACGGATGATCGAGAGGACCCGCCACGAACGGGAAAAGGTCGGGTTCTGCCCGGTCTTTTGTTTTTGCGCTCCCAGAGGTGGCTCGCGCTTGGTTTGCTCAGCGAAGCCTGAGAATGTCGCAGGTTGTGCCCGCAGGCGCTTCGGAGGCGTGCGGCGGGCGCACGATCAGGCAATCCGATTGCGCGAAAACCTTCATCATCGACGAGTCCTGCCGCGAGAAGGGATGGGCGACCAATGTGCCGTCGCTGTCCCGCGTAAGGCGCGCACGCACATAGTCCTGCCTGACGTCGTTGCCCGGAAGCGGGCCTGCAAGCCGCGCGGTCGTTATGCGGTCGCGCGATGGTAAGCGGGCGAGCTTACGGGTCAGCGGCTCGAGGAAGAGCAGGGCGCAGACGAGGCTGGAGACCGGATTGCCCGGCAGGCCCAGCACCGTGGCCGTTGCGAGCTGGCCCACCATGAGCGGCTTTCCCGGCCGCATGGCGATGCGCCAGAAGTCGAGCGTCATGCCGCAGGCAATGAGCGTCGACTGCACCAGGTCATGGTCACCGACCGAAGCGCCGCCGAGCGTGACGATCACGTCGACATCGGCGCCCTGCGCCCGTCTGACCTCGGCACTGATGGCGTCCCGATCGTCGCGGACGATGCCGAGATCGATGACCTCGGCGCCGTTGTCGCGCGCGATCGCCGCGACGCCGAAGCTGTTCGAGGCGATGATCTGATCGTCGCCCGGCTTGTTGCCCGGAGCCACCAGCTCGTCGCCCGTGGCGAGGATTGCGATCCGCGGGCGCTTGAAGACCGGCAGGCTCGCATGGTTCATCCCCGCAGCGAGCGTCAAACGTCCGGCGTCGAGCACGTCGCCCGCCGAAAGTGCCGCTTCGCCGGCGATAAAATCCTGGCCGGCCGTTCGAATATGCCGCCCCTTGCCGGGCACGAATTTGGTGCGGATCCGGTTGCCCGGCAACCGCTCGGTATCCTCCTGGATGATCACCGTATCGGCGCCCAATGGCACCGGCGCACCGGTGAAGATGCGCACGGCTTCGCCCGCTTTCATCTCCCCCTTGAAGCCGTGGCCCGCAGCCGATTGGCCGATCACGGTCAGTTCGGCGCCGATGGTCTCAATGTCTCGGTGGCGCACGGCGTAGCCATCCATCGCCGAATTGTCGAAGGCCGGATGGGTGACGCGCGCCGGAATATCCTGAGACAGCACGCGGCCGGGCCCGTCATGGAGACCGACGAGCTCTGTCAGTTGCGGTGGCGTGGCGCCGTGTAGGATCCGCTCGAGCGCGTCTTCGACGGACAGCAACGCCATGGCCTCAGTTCCCTTCGCGTCGATAGTCGCCGGATCGCCCGCCGGACTTGCTGACCAGCTGGATGCCGCCGATTTCCATCTCGCGATCGGCCGCCTTCGCCATGTCGTAGATCGTAAGGCAGGCGACGCTCACGGCCGTCAGCGCCTCCATCTCGACGCCGGTGCGTCCTGTCAGCTTGGCAAGCGCCTCGACCCGGAGGCCAGGAAGCGCCGGGTCCGGCGTGATATCGACGGTTACCTTGGTCAGCATCAACGGGTGGCAGAGTGGAATGAGGTTGGCCGTCTGCTTGGCGGCCATGATGCCGGCAAGCCGCGCCGTACCGATGACATCGCCCTTCTTGGCGTCGCCTTCGAGAATGAGTGTCAGCGTTTCAGCCTTCATGCGCACATGGCCCTCGGCGACGGCGATGCGTACCGTCTCGGCCTTGTCGCCGACATCCACCATGTTCGCTTCGCCGCTGCCACCGATATGCGTGAGCGTCGGCTTGCTCATCACTCGGCCGCCAGCGTGGTCGTAGCGCCGGTCAGGAGCGTGCGCGTTGCCGATTCGACGTCGCTCTTGCGCATCAGGCTCTCGCCGACGAGGAAGGTGGTGATGCCGCTCTTTTCCAGCCGCTGGCAATCCGCATGCGTGAAGATGCCGCTTTCGCCGACGAGCAGACGGTCGGCAGGCACCATTCCCGCAAGCTGCTCGGAAACCGCGAGATCAACCTCGAAGGTCCTGAGGTTGCGGTTGTTGATGCCGACGAGCGGCGAGGTGAGCTTCAGTGCCCGTTCCATCTCTTCGGCGTCGTGCACCTCGATCAGCACGTCCATGCCAAGCTCGAGGGATGCGTCTTCGAGGCGGCGGGCGTCGTCGTCGCTGAGCGAAGCCATGATGAGAAGGATGCAGTCGGCGCCCCAGGCGCGCGCCTCGAACACCTGGTAGGTGTCGAACATGAAGTCCTTGCGCAGCGCCGGCAGGGCGCAGGCCGCACGCGCCGCTTCGAGAAAGGCAGGCGCACCCTGAAAGCTCGGGGCGTCCGTCAGCACCGACAGACAGGCCGCTCCACCGGCTTCATAGGCCTTGGCGAGCGCCGGCGGATCGAAATCCGGGCGGATCAGTCCCTTCGACGGGCTTGCCTTCTTGATTTCGGCGATCAGTCCGAACGCGCCGGCGGCCTTGCGTGCGGCGAGCGCCGCATGAAAGCCGCGCGGGGTGGCCTGATCAGCGATACGCGCCTTGAGTTCGTCGAGCGAAACGTTCGACTTGGCAGCCGCGATCTCGTCGCGCTTGTAGGCTTCGATCTTGCGCAGGATATCCGTCATGTGCTGATCCTTCCTCAGGCCGCGTTCGATACGCTGATCAGGCGCTGCAGCGCGGTCTTCGCGCCGCCGCTTGAAAGCGACTGGCGCCCAAGCGCCATGCCTTCGGTGAGGTCCTTTGCCCGTCCGGCTATCATCAGCGATGCGGCCGCATTGGCAAGGGAAATGTCCCGGTAGGGGTTCTCGGCACCATCGAGCACTGCCTGGAGCGCGACCGCATTGTACGCGCCGTCGCCGCCCTTGAGCGCATCGATCGTCACCGTCTGAAGGCCGAAATCGGCGGGCGTCAGGGTGAAGGTGGAAATCTTGCCGTCCTTGAGTGCTGCGACCTCGGTCGTGCCGGTCGTCGTGATCTCGTCGAGGCCATCGCCGTGAACGACCCAGACATTGTCCGAGCCGAGATCACGCAGTACTTCGGCCAGCGGCTGCACCCATTGCGGCGCGTAGACGCCGACGAGCTGGCGCTTGACGCCTGCGGGGTTGGAAAGCGGGCCGAGCAGGTTGAAGATCGTGCGCGTTCCGAGCTCCACCCGCGTCGGGCCGACATGGCGCATGGCGGAATGGTGCTGCTGGGCGAACATGAAGCCGACACCGGCCTCGCGGATGCATTTCGATATGGCGTCCGGACCGATGTCGAGCTTGACGCCGAGGCAGGAGAGCGCGTCGGCCGTGCCTGACTTCGAGCTCAGCGCGCGGTTGCCGTGCTTGGCAACAGGCACGCCCGCGCCGGCGACGATCAGCGAGGCAAGAGTCGAGATGTTGTAGGTGCCGGCGCCGTCGCCACCGGTTCCAACGATATCGACGGCATCCGCTGGCGCATCGACCGGCAGCATGCGGGCACGCATCGCGCCCACCGCGCCGACGATTTCATCGACGGTTTCGCCGCGCACCCGCAATGCCATCAGGAAGCCGCCGATCTGCGACGGCGTTGCGGCACCCGACATGATGATTTCGAAGGCGGCACGTGCGTCTTCGCGGTTCAGCGCCTCGCGGGCGGCGACCTTGGCGACGAATGGCTTCAGATCACTCATCGATGGTTTCCTTGGGCCTATCGTTGCGCAATGGCGGTTTCAGCGAGCGTCTGGTTGATCGAAACGCCGTAGGCGGCCTGCAGCGTGGCGACCATCTGGTCCAGGATGTCCTCGCCGCTGACACGGGCGAGGGCCTCGATCTGGCGGCTGTCGTCCTGCAGCACGTCTGCCGGGCCGGCGGTCTCAACCGAGGTGACCTGCAGAAGGATCTGCCCTTCGCCGCCGATTCCGGGAGCGTTGGTGACGTGGCCGTTCGCGCCGGAGAAGGCGGCAGCGACGGCTGCCGGGCTAAGGGCAGCATCGGCGGTCGCGCGCGTCAGGCCGGCCTTGGTTTCGACGACGAGGCCGAGTTCCGTCGCGACATCGGCGAGCTTTGCGCCCTGCTCGACGCGCTGCTTCAGTTCGCCGGCCTTCGTGGCAAGTGCTGCGCGCTGCTGCTCAGCCATCCAGTCGGCGCCGATTTCGTCGCGGGCTTCGTCCAGCGTGCGATCGCGCGCCGGGATGACTTCATCGAGGTCGAACCAGACATAGCCTTCACGGCCGACATTCACCGGCAGGGTTTCAGCACCGACGTCGGCCTTGAAGACTTCCTGGAGAAGGGCTGCCTGTTCCGGCAGGCCGGCGACGTCATCGCCGTTCTTGTCCTTGCCGGTCGCGTCCACCGCATCGACGGTTACGAGCTTCAGCTTGAGCTGGTCGGCGACTTCCTTGATCGGCGCGCCGGAAGCGCGCTCGTCTTCGATCTTGTCGTGCAGGCGCATGACTTCTTCGCCCGCTGTGGAAAGGGCGATGTCCTTGCGCAGTTCTTCCTTCACTTCGTCGAGGCTGCGGACGGTTTCCGGGCGGATGTTCGTCACGCGCAGAATGACCGGCCCGAAGGCACCGTCGACAACCGGCGTCACGCCGTCGGCCTGAAGTGCGAATGCTGCTTCGCCGATCTTGGCGTCGGGAACGCGATCCCTCGTGAACTCGCCGAGAAGTACGTCGGCGGAGGACTTGCCTTCGGCCTTTACGATATCGTCGAAGCTGGTGCCGGCAGCAAGCTTTGCCGACGCAGCGTCAGCCGCTTCACGCGACGTGAAGGAGAGCTGTTCGATTGTCCGCGCGGCAGCGCTACGGAAGCTTTCCTTGCGGCGTTCGTATTCGGCGCGGATCTCGTCGTCGGTGACAACGGTCGGGTCGGCAACGTCAGTCGGCTCGAGCTTCACATAGGTGATCTTGCGATATTCCGGCGCACGGTAGTTCGCCTTGCGGCTGTCGTACCAGGGAGAAAGCACGTCGTCGCCCGGCACCTTTACCGGATCGATATTGGCGTTCGAGAGCAGCAGGTAATCGATCGTGCGCTTCTCGTGCCGGTAGGCGCCGATCGCGTCGGTGAGAACCTTCGGAGCGACATAGCCATCAGACAGCGCGTCGACGATCTGCGAGCGGATCGCCGTCTGGCTCTGGCTGTTGATGTAATCCTGTTCGCGCAGGCCCGCATTGCGCAGCACGCTCGAGAACGTCAGTCGGTCGAACTGGCCGTTGACACTGTGGAATGCCGGATCGTCGGCGATCAGTTTTGCGAGCCGATCCTGCGACAGGCCGAGATTCATGTCGTTGGCGAGCTGGTCGAGAGCCGCGCCGGCGACGATCTGTGAGTAGACCCGCTGCTCGATGCCGAAGGCGCGCGCCTGCTGCGGCGTCAGCCGCGTGCCGAGCTGGCGGGAAGCCTGTGCCAGCATCGTCTCGTAGGCGAGCCGGAATTCCGGTGGCTTGACCTTGACGTCACCGACGACCACCACCGCATCCGACTGGTTCGTCATCGTCAACGATGAGCCGCCCCACACCATGAACGACAGAACGAGAACGATTAGCAGGCCTTTGACGACCCAGGTCTGGGCGGCGCTTCTCAGAAATTCGAGCATGGGGGCAGAAACCTCGTTGCAATGCGGTGGCCATCGGCCAAACGAATTCGTTCCTTAAAACAAACGAAACAGGAAATGAAGGGTTGTTTGCCGCAAATTGCGCCCATGCAACGGGATCGGCCGCCCGGAGCAACCGTCTGGTTTTCAATGGCTGCCGCGACAGCTGCGCGAGCTGCCCGGATGAGGCGGGCGGCGTCCGTCGATCGGACCGGCGCGGGTGATCAACTCGATGTCGGATTCATTAGCCGGCAACCGAAAATTATCTGTCACATTGGCTCGAACATGCCGCGGTTCTGTGGTTCTGTTGCAGGGGCGGAGCGATTCTTTGGAGCTTCCGCGGGAAAGATTCCATGCAGTCGACAATCGTGATGGTAAACCTGTTTGGAGCAGTGGCACTGCTTCTCTTCGGCCTGTCCCTCGTCAAGGACGGGGTGACCCGTGCCTTCGGGGCTCGGCTGCGCGCCGGCCTTGCCCAGGGAACCGACGGCTCTCTCCGCTCCTTCGTGACCGGACTTGTCGCGACGCTTGCGCTGCAAAGTTCCACGGCCACCGCATTGATGACCGCATCCTTCGTGGAAAAGGGGCTCATCCGCTCGCGCATGGCGCAGATCGTGCTGCTTGGCGCCAATCTCGGCACGGCGATGACGGCCTGGATCGTGGCGACCGGAATAGAATGGCTGTCGCCGCTCGTCATTCTCATCGGCGTGGTCTTGCACCGCGCAAGCCGGTCGAACGCGCGCCAGGGTCTGGGTGCTGCTTTCGTTGGCATCGGCCTCATGCTCCTGTCGTTATATCTTTTGGGCGCGGCGACGGAGCCGATGCGTGACAGTCCGGCCCTTGGGGCCTTCCTCTCGATGCTCGACAGCGCTTGGCCCGTAGCGCTTCTCATTGCCGCGGGACTTGCCTTTGCGTCGTCGTCCAGTCTGGCTGTGGTGATGCTGGTGCTGTCACTCTCGACGACGGGCATCCTCAGCGTCGGGTTGACGGTGGCACTCGTGCTTGGCGCCAATCTCGGTGGGGCCGTTCCGCCTGTCATGGCAACGCTCGGTTCCGCCCCGTCGGCGCGCCGCGTCACCATAGGCAACCTTGTCGTTCGCGCCATTGGCTGCCTGATCGCGCTTCCGCTGACAGGCATGAGCGTGGAGTTTCTGCAGAGCCTGCCGCTGCCGCGCCAGAACCTGCCGGTCGACATTCATCTGGCCTTCAACCTCGCGGTCGCCATTCTTGCCTGGCCCTTTGCCGGTTTGCTGTCGCAGCTCATGGCCCGGTTCATTCCGGATGGAGAGGCCGAGGAGACCGGCCCGCGTTATCTCGATGAGACGACGCTGAATACGCCGGTCATGGCGCTTTCGGGAGCCACCCGGGAGGTCTTGCGCGTCGGCGATCTGGTCGAGGCGATGCTGATGCGTGCCGCGAACGCCTTCAACAACAACGACCTCTCGGATGTTCGCGATATCGGCAAGTTCGAAAAACAGGTCGATCAGCTGCAGCAGGAGGTCAAGATCTTCCTGTCGCGCTTGGGCCGCGATGGCCTGAGCGCCGAAGACGGCCGCCGCTCGATCGTCATCATCGACTACGCCATCAATCTCGAGCATATGGGCGACATCATCGAGAAGGGGCTGTGCGAGCAGATCACCAAGAAGGTCAGTAACGGCCTGAAGTTCTCGGAGGAGGGCTATCAGGAGCTCAAGAGCCTCTTCAACCTGACGATCGACAATCTGCGAGTCGCCCAGACCATCTTCGTCACCCGCAATGCCGATCTCGCCAAGCAGCTCATCGAGGTGAAGGTCAACGTGCGTCACATGGAGAAACGCTCGGCGGAGCGCCATATCGAGCGGCTGCGCGACGGGCTGGTCCAGAGCCTGCAGACGAGCTCCCTGCATCTCGACATGCTCCGGGATCTGAAGCGCGTCAACGCGCATATCGCTTCCGTCGCCTATCCCATCCTTGAGGAAAATGGGCTGTTGAGCGAGAGCCGCTTGCGGCCGGGCGCCTAGCGTCGCGTCGATCAGCCGCCGGTGTTGGCAGCGGGCTTCAGGCTGTTTCGGATAAAGGCGTCGTAGCAGCTTGTCAGCGTGATCCGGCTGTGAGCCGTTTCGAGGCTCGGCAGATAAAGCGACAGCAGCGTCTGGTTGACGTTGGTCACCGGGCAGGTCGGCACCAGCGCGACGTCGACCGCATCGAGGGCGGCGCGAACATTTTCATCCGGCGGCGGAATGGCACGGAAGGGATCTGCTCCGATCGCGACATGCAGCGGGGCACTGCGGTGCATCAGCCACGGAAAGGGGTTGGTGAAGTCGACGTTGAAGATCGTCCGGAAGCGTACGCCGTTCGAAGCCTCGTAGGCCGTCAACGCGTCGACCGCTTCGTCGACATTCATCAGCCATCCCGTCTGAAAATCGAAGTCGCTGTAGAGCAGGAACGACGGCAACTCGCCAGTTTTGGCGAAGGCGTCGAATGCGGGACGCTCGGTCGCGTAGAGGATGCGCAGACGCTCGGCGCGCAGTGCCAGGATGGGCCGTACATTGACGGCGCCCATGGTTTTGAGGTTGCGGCTTTCCAACGGCACGTTGTTGACAGCCCCGATCCATGCGCGGGTGCTTTTTTGCACGACGGCTGTAGCCGGCGGCAGGGCTGCCGCGAGGGCGAGAACAGCGACGGCAACTGCGACAGGCCGTGTTTTGGCGGCTGCGACCTCATCGATCGCGAGCTTGAGGAGCAGCGGCAGCAGGAAGATGAACGCCTGACTGCCGGTGTTCTGGCTCTCAAAGACGATACCGGCAAGAACGAAGGCTGCAAGCCAGAAAAACGGCTGGTCGAAACTTCGGCAGAGAGCCGCCATTGACGGGCCTTTTCCAAGCTGGCGCAGCGACTGGGCGAAGGGCGCAAGCTGCGTGCCGAGGAGCACCAGGCACAGCAATCCCGCCGGGATCAGCAAACCGGCATTGAGGGAGGCGGCCTGCAGCAGCCGCGGCAGCAAGCTGCCGTCATTGACGGAAAGCAGCGCCAGGATATCGGCAAGATAGGCAGAGACGCCGCCGAGGGCGAGTTCGACGCTCGCAAGGATGGCGATGACCACGAGCCCCGCCACGATAGCCGAGCGGAACGGCAGGCGCCCCGCAGCAAAGGCCATGAGGCACATGAGCGTGCCGGCAACCGCGCCGGTGATCTTGACGAAGAACAGTGCCGCCATGGCGCCGGCGACCGTCGCGACGAGCAGCCGACGATCGCGCACGTGGACAAGTGCGGCTGCGAGTACATAGAGAAGCTGGCAGACCTGGCGGTTGTAGATGCCGAAACCGTCGGAGCCGGGGTAGGGGTAGAAGTCGCCGGTGTTGAACGGCAGCACCGAAAACACCAGGAACGGCAGCAGGATCGCATAGGCGACTGCCGTCGAACGCTTCTGGACATCGGTGACCACCAGCGCGATCAGCGGCCCACTGACGAGAAGCAGGCACCAGCTCGCCAGGAGCAGCGGCTGGCCATTCGGAAAGATGCCCTGCAGGGCGGCGAAGAGATAGTAGCCGAGGGCGCCGACGGGGGTGAAGAAATCGACCGACGGGATCTGGCCGTCGCGGATACGATTGGCGGCATCGAGATAGAGATAGTGGTCCCAGAACATCGGACCGATCGGCTGCGGGATCGTGAAGCTGAGCAGAACCGCGAGCACACCGAGCACAAGGGCAAGTAACAGAAGCGGAGATCGAGCGAGAGGAATGACCGCGCCGGTAGACTTTGCCGGTGTGTCGATGTCAGTGCGGCTGTGCATTGCGGCTTGATCCCCCGAAGGAGCGATGCACCCGCACGGCTTTGCTGACACAGGCTCCGCGCCTTCTTATGCCATCATCCGGTTTTAAGCCGGTTAATGCGACGTGATTGTGAGAATTATGCTTCTCGCAATATGTTGCTGCTAGCACCGCGCCGAATCGAAAGGCGATTTTGTACTTGAGCCGATTCCGATCTAAGGAATTGTGCAGTGGGCGTGAGCCTGGAAGAGACCAAGGAGAGATATATGGAACGGACGTGCCTGGCCATCGTTTTGGCTGCGGGTGAAAGCACGCGGATGAAATCGTCCATGTCGAAGGTGCTGCATCCGGTGGCGGGCCGGCCGATGATCGCCCACGTCGTCGAGGCGCTCTCAAACGCTTCCATCTCGGATATCGCTCTCGTCGTCGGCCGCGACGCCGACGCGGTCTCGGCTGCCGCCGACATCGGCGGCGTGTCGGTTTCGTCCTATCTGCAGAAGGAACGGCTCGGCACCGGCCATGCGGTGCTTGCTGCCCGCGACGCCATCGCAAAGGGTTTCGACGACATTCTCGTCGTTTTTGGCGATACGCCGCTGATCCAGCCTGAACCACTTCGGGCCGCTCGCGAGGGACTTGCGGCCGGCAACGATGTGGTGGTGATCGGCTTCGAGGCGGCAGACCCGTCGGGCTACGGCCGCCTGATCGTCAAGGACGGCGCGCTGCTCGCCATTCGCGAGCACAAGGACGCAACGGAAGAAGAGCGCCGCATCACCTATTGCAACGGCGGCCTGATGGCGATCGACGGTCGCAAGGCACTCGATCTTCTCGGCCGCATCGGTAACGCCAACGTCAAGGGCGAGTATTACCTGACCGACCTCGTGGAGATCGTCCGCGAGATCGGTGGGCAGGCGATTGCCGTCGAGGCCCCCGAAGAAGAACTGACTGGCTGCAACACGCGCGCCGAGCTCGCCTTCATCGAGCGGCTTTGGCAGCAGCGCCGCCGCCACGAGCTGATGCTGTCGGGCGTATCGATGATCGCGCCGGAAACCGTGTTTCTCGCCTGGGATACCGCGCTGGAGCAGGATGTCCTGGTCGAGCCGAATGTCGTCTTCGGCCCGGGCGTGCGCGTCGAAAGCGGCGCGATCATTCATGCCTTCTCGCATGTCGAGGGTGCGACGGTGCGCGCCGGCGCGACGGTCGGTCCGTACGCACGCCTGCGCCCGGGTGCCGATCTCGGCGAAAACTCCAAGGTCGGCAATTTCTGCGAGGTCAAGAAGGCTGAGATCGGCGCCGGCGCCAAGGTCAATCACCTGACCTATATCGGCGATGCCTTCGTCGGCGCAGGCACCAACATCGGCGCCGGCACGATCACCTGCAATTACGATGGTGTGAACAAGCACGAGACGCGGATCGGCGCAAATGCCTTTATCGGCTCGAACTCGTCTCTGGTTGCGCCGGTGACGATCGGTGACGGCGCCCTGGTCGCCTCCGGCAGCGCCATCACCGAGGATGTGCCGGCCGACGCCGTCGCCTTTGGCCGCGCGCGCCAGGAGATCAAGCCCGGCCGGGCGCGGCTGCTGCGCGAGCGGTACGAGGCGGTGAAGGCGGCCAAGAAGGCGGCGAAGGCTGCCGGTTAGGCCCGTGGTGCCCGCGTGTCCGCGGGTTCGCCTCGGATTTGCTGCATGTCGCTTGATTCCGCTAGGATTCGCGGGAACATGCGGCGGCGTTAAACATTGAAATCGAAAGTGAAATCGGGGCGGATTGCCTCGACCGGCAAATGCTTTACCAAGACAGCGCGCCGGGCGGCATTTCCGCCCTCGTTGAACAGGGGCGCCCATCGCGGCGCGGGGACGAATTCGGAGACGACTATGTGCGGTATTGTAGGCATCGTTGGCAACCAACCGGTATCGGAACGACTGGTCGATGCGCTGAAGCGCTTGGAATACCGCGGCTATGATTCCGCCGGTGTCGCCACCGTCATTGGCGGCAAGCTGGAGCGCCGGCGCGCCGAGGGCAAGCTCGTCAATCTGGAGATCAGGCTGCGCGAAGAGCCGCTCGCCGGCACGATCGGCATTGCCCACACGCGCTGGGCAACCCATGGCGCGCCGACCGAACGCAACGCCCACCCGCATTTCACCGACGGGGTCGCCGTCGTCCACAACGGCATCATTGAGAACTTCGCCGAGCTGAAGGACGAACTGATCGCCAGTGGCGCAAAGTTCGAGACGGACACGGACACCGAGGTCGTGGCCCATCTGCTCTCCAAGTTCCGCCGCGAGGGCCTCGGCCGGCGCGAAGCCATGCACGCGATGCTGAAGCGCGTCACCGGTGCCTATGCGCTGGCGGTGCTCTTCCAGGACGATCCTTCGACGATCATGGCGGCGCGTAACGGCCCGCCGCTTGCGATCGGTCACGGCCGCGGCGAAATGTTCCTCGGCTCCGACGCGATCGCGCTTGCGCCCTTCACCAACGAGATCACCTATCTGATCGATGGCGACTGGGCGGTGATCGGGGCGAACGGCGTGCATATCTTCGATCTCGACGGCAACGTCGTCGACCGGCCGAAGCAGCTGTCTACGGCCGCCGCCTACATGATCGACAAGGGCAACCACCGGCACTTCATGGAGAAGGAGATCTATGAGCAGCCGGAGGTGATCGCGCACGCGCTCAGCCACTACATCGATTTTGCCGGCAACCGCATCAAGGCGCTCTCAGGCACGATCGATTTCGCCAAGGTTCCGAGCCTTGCGATTTCCGCCTGCGGCACCGCCTATCTCGCTGGCCTCGTCGGCAAGTACTGGTTTGAGCGTTACGGCCGCCTGCCGGTGGAAATCGATGTCGCGTCCGAGTTCCGCTACCGCGAGATCCCGCTGCCTTCCGAGGCGGCCGCGTTGTTCATCTCTCAATCCGGCGAAACCGCTGATACGCTGGCCTCGCTGCGCTACTGCAAGGATCTCGGCCTGAAGATCGGCGCCGTCGTCAACACGCGCGAATCGACCATCGCGCGTGAATCCGACGCGGTCTTCCCGATCCTTGCCGGTCCGGAAATCGGTGTCGCCTCGACCAAGGCCTTCACCTGCCAGCTCGCAGTGCTGGCGTCGCTCGCGATCGGCGCCGGTCGCGCCCGCGGCACGGTGAGTGCTGAGGAAGAGCAGGTCTTGGTTCGCTATCTCGCGGAAATGCCGCGTATCATGGGGCAGGTGCTGAACGCCGTTCAGCCGAAGATCGAGCTTCTTTCGCGCGAGCTGTCGAAGTGCCGCGATGTTCTCTACCTCGGCCGCGGCACCAGCTTCCCGCTGGCGATGGAGGGGGCGCTCAAGCTCAAGGAGATCTCCTATATCCATGCGGAAGGTTATGCCGCCGGCGAACTGAAGCATGGACCGATCGCGCTGATTGACGAGAACATGCCGGTTATCGTCATCGCGCCGCACGACCGCTTCTACGAGAAGACCGTTTCCAACATGCAGGAAGTCGCGGCCCGCGGCGGCCGGATCATTCTCATCACCGACGAGAAGGGCGCCGCCGCCTCGAAGCTCGAGACCATGGCGACGATCGTGCTGCCTGATGTCGATGAGGTCATCGCGCCGATGATCTTCTCGCTGCCGATCCAGCTCCTTGCCTATCACACGGCGGTGTTCATGGGCACCGACGTCGACCAACCCCGCAACCTCGCCAAATCGGTGACCGTCGAATGATCTATGTCCGGCACGAGCGCCCCGGCGACGAAGCGGCGATACATGCCGTGACCGCGGCCGCCTTCGAAGGGCATCCGCACAGCGACCAGAGCGAACCCTTCATCATCGAGCGACTGCGTGAGTCCGGTGCGCTGAGTGTGTCGCTGGTCGCCGAGATGAACGAGGAAATCGTCGGGCACATCGGCTTTTCGCCCGTCACTCTGACGCCGGAAGAGCCCGGCTGGTTCGGGCTCGGGCCGGTCTCGGTCAAGCCGGACGTTCAGGCCCAGGGCATCGGCCGACAGCTGATCCTCGAGGGGCTCGAATGGCTGCGGGCGGAAGGGGCCGCCGGCTGCGTCGTGGTCGGCGATCCGGCCTTGTATCAAAAGTTCGGTTTCCGTAACGAATCGGCTCTTGTATTCCCCGGTTGTGCGCCGCAATATTTCATGGCGCTGGCTCTCTCCGGCGCGATGGCGGCCGGCACGGTCGCCTATCATCCGGCCTTCGGCGTCGAGTGAGGTTGAGACGGAAGAAGCATGACGGAACATTCGAAACGCGGCTATATCGGCACCCGGCTGCGCAACTACTTCCTGACGGGTTTGATCATCTGCGCACCGGTCGCGATCACCGTCTGGCTCGTGCGCACCTTCATCGACTGGGCCGACGGTTGGGTGAAGCCCTACCTGCCGAACTTCTATAATCCGGACACCTATTCGCCCGTGGCCATTCCCGGCTTCGGTCTGCTCGTCGCTATTTTCGTGATCACCTTCGTCGGTTTCATGACCGCAAACCTCGTCGGTCGGTCGATCGTGAATTTCGCCGAGTCGCTCCTCAATCGGACGCCTCTCGTCCGCACGATCTACAAGTCCACCAAGCAGATATTCCAGACGGTGCTGCAGGAACAGTCCTCCTCCTTCAAGAAGGCCGGGCTGATCGAGTATCCGAGCCCGGGCATCTGGTCGCTGGTGTTCATCGCAACGGATGTGAAAGGCGAGATCGCCTCGAAATTCAAGGAACGCGGCATGGACATGGTCGCGGTCTTCCTGCCGCCGACTCCAATCCCGACGGCGGGGTTCCTGCTGTTCATCCCGCGCGACAAGATCATCCCGCTTGACATGAGCGCGGAGGACGCGGCGAAGCTCCTGATCTCGGGGGGCCTTGTGACGCCCGACCAGAAGCCGCTCGCCAATGCACCTTTGAAAATCGGTCAGCAGAAGACTGAGATTCCCGTATCTTGATGCCGGGCCGCCGTGATCGTCGGTTTGGCAGGTTGGTCGGTCAGCCGGCGCGCAGGAAGCGGATCGCCTCATCGCGGCGGTAGAGATAGAGCAGTGTGCGGAGCGCTTCGCCGCGCTCCGAAGTGAGGTCCGGATCGCGCTCGATCACGTAGGCGGCGTCCTTCCGCGCGATTTCGAGCAGATCGCCGTGGGCCTCCAGGCTGGCGATGCGAAAACCGGGCGTGCCTGACTGGCGCGTGCCGAGCAACTCGCCTTCGCCGCGCAGCTTCAGGTCCTCCTCGGCGATCAGGAAGCCGTCCTCGCTGTCGCGCAGGATCGAGAGCCGCGCGCGGCCGGTTTCGCCGAGCGGTCCCTTGTAGAGCAGGATGCACGTCGATGCCTCGTCGCCACGGCCGACGCGGCCGCGCAACTGGTGAAGCTGGGCAAGGCCGAAGCGTTCCGCATGCTCGATCACCATGATCGTTGCGTCGGGCACGTCGACGCCGACTTCCACGACTGTTGTCGCAACCAGCAGGCGGATCTCGCCGTTCTTGAAGGCGAGCATGACGGCGTCCTTCTCCGCCCCGTTCATACGGCCGTGTACCAGGCCGACATTGTTGCCGAAGCGCTTGGCGAGGCCTTCGTATCGTTCTTCGGCCGACATGACGTCGACGGCTTCGGACTCTTCCACGAGCGGGCAGATCCAGTAGGCCTTCTTGCCTTCGCGAAGGGCGGCGTCGAGCCGATCGACGATGTCGCCAACGCGCTCCGTCGGGATCGTCACCGTCTGGATCGGCTTGCGTCCGGCGGGCTTTTCCGTGAGCTTCGAAACGTCCATGTCGCCGAAGGCGGCAAGCACCAGCGTGCGGGGGATCGGCGTTGCCGTCATGACCAGCATATGCGGCGAGATGCCCTTGGCGGTCAGGCGCAGGCGCTGGTGAACGCCGAAGCGATGCTGTTCGTCCACCACCGCCAGTGTCAGCTCCTTGTAGCTCACCGTGTCCTGGAAAAGCGCATGCGTGCCGATCACCATGCGCGTTTCTCCGGACGCGATGCGCTCGAGAATGGCGTCGCGCTCCTTGCCCTTGGTGCGGCCGGTCAAAACGTCGATGGCGATGCCGGCGGGTGCGGCCATCCTTGCAAGCGTCGCATGGTGCTGGCGGGCGAGAATTTCGGTCGGCGCCATCAGCACCGCCTGACCGCCGGATTCGACGGCGGCGAGCATCGCCATCAGCGCCACCATCGTCTTGCCGGAGCCGACATCGCCTTGCAGCAGCCGGAGCATGCGCTCGGTGCCGGCCATGTCCTTCAGGATGTCGGCGATCGCCGTCGACTGACTGGCTGTCAGGGAAAAGGGAAGGGCGTCGATGACCGGACGGGAAAGCACACCGGTCGCGTGAACCGGTACTCCCGCGACCTTGCGCAGGCGCTGGCGAACGAGAGCCAGGGACAATTGCCCGGCGAGAAACTCGTCATAGGCGAGGCGGCGGCGGGCAGGTGCCTGCGGATCAAGGTCGGTCGCGTCGCGGGGATCATGCAGCGCGCGGAAACTTTCGGCTGCGGTGCTGAATCCTTGTCGCGTCTGCAGCGCGTCGTCCATCCATTCGGGCATGTCCGGAACACGGGCGACGGCGGCCTCGATCGATTTCCGCAATATCCGGGGTGAAAGTCCCGCTGTCAGCCCGTAGACCGGCTCGACCAGCGGCAGGTTTTCCGCCTCGCTTGCCCGGACCGCATAGTCAGGGTGAACCATGGACGGGCGGCCGTTGAACCAGTCGACCTTGCCGCTGACGATGACAGTCTCATCGACCGGCAGCGATTTTTCCAGCCAGTTGCCCTTGACGCGGAAGTAGGTGAGCGCCAGCTCCCCGGTCTCGTCATGCAGGAAGACGCGATAGGGCAGGTTGGGCTTGCCGCGCGGGGGCGGCTGGTGGCGATCGACCCGACCGGTGATGGTGACGATAACCCCTTGAGGCGCGTGGGCGATGCCCGGCTGTTGGCGCCGGTCGATCAACGAATGCGGTGCGTGAAAAACGAGATCGACCACGCGGCAGTCTTCGATCGTCTCGCGACCGAGCAAACGGGCATAGAGTTCGCCGATCTTCGGGCCGATGCCTGGAAGCGTGTCGAGCGGGGAGAAGAGCGGATCTAGCAGGGCGGGGCGCATGGCGATGAAATTGCGATGATAATTCGGGCTTTGGCAAGGCTGACAATCGGCTATTCAGAGTTTATAGAGCCGTTGACGACAAACCGTACCCCAAAGGCCTCGCGCGTTCGTCCGAGCGTGCAGGCGTCATCGCGGGCGGCAGGAAGGAATTTCCCATGACCGGTATCTCTCGCACCAGCGCCGATCTCGATCCGCGTCGACGGCGGATCCTGTTCCGTGCCTGGCATCGCGGCATTCGCGAGATGGATTTGATCCTCGGGCAGTTTGCGGAGGCTGAGCTCTCGACGCTTTCTGAAGCACAACTCGATGAACTCGAGACGATCATGGGCGAGGAAGACAACGATCTCGTCAAGTGGATCATCGGCGAACAGCCGGTGCCGGCTTGCTATCAGACGCAGATGTTTCAGCGCATCGCTGCCTATCGTCCGGATTTCGACAAGCTTCCCGAAGGGATGAAATAGACCGATGATGCTGGCTGGCCTTGATCCGAAGAAGATTGTCGAAGCACAGCGAGAGATCACGATCGGGCCGGTGCCCTCCGGGGCCGAGGCGCTGATCCTTGCTGAGCTCGCCCGCGCCGGCCAGCCGGTCGCCTACATTCTCTCGGATGGCCAGCGGATCGCCGATCTTGAGCAGGTCCTCTCATTCGTCGCGCCCGACATTCCGGTGCTGACGCTTCCCGGCTGGGACTGCCTTCCCTATGACCGCGTCTCGCCGAGCGCCGACACATCGGCACGGCGGCTGGCGGCGCTGAGCGCCTTGATTGCGCACAAGAAGAAGCCGCATGCGGCGATCGTGCTGGTGACGGTCAACGCCGCCCTCCAGAAGATCTCGCCGCAGGACGTGATCCAAAGCCTGGCGTTTTCGGCCCGTCCGGGCAATCAGGTGCGTATGGACGACATCGCGATGCGGCTGGAGCGCAACGGCTTCGAGCGTGTCGCGACCGTGCGTGAGGTTGGCGAATACGCAGTGCGCGGCGGCATCCTCGATGTCTTCGTGCCGGGGAGCGGCGAGCCGCTGCGCCTTGATTTCTTCGGCGATACGCTCGAAACAATCCGCTCGTTCGATCCGGCAAGCCAGCGCACCACCGGTCAGGTCCGCTCCCTCGATCTCAATCCGATGAGCGAGGTGTCGCTGACGCCCGAAACGATCAGCCACTTCCGCAAGCACTACCTGTCGCTGTTCGGCGCGACGACCCGCGACGACGCGCTTTACCAGGCTGTCTCCGAAGGCCGGCGCTATGCCGGCATGGAGCATTGGCTGCCGCTGTTCTATGACGGGCTGGAGACAGTCTTCGACTATCTCGACGGCTTCCGTATCGTCACCGATCATCTGGCGCGCGAAGCTGCGGCTGAGCGCTCGAAGCTCATTCTCGACTATTACGACGCCCGTTTGGCCTCGGCGTCTCCGGGCAAGGCGCAGGCCACCCAGGGTACGCCCTACAAGCCGGTTCCGCCGGAGCTGCTATATCTGAGCTCGCAGGGCTTCAACGCCGGCCTGAGCTCACGCGACGCCATTCGCCTGTCGCCCTTCAACGAGCACGAGGGCGAAGCCCGCCAGGTCATCTCGGTCGATGCGCGCCAGGGCATGCGTTGGGCGAAGTCGGCGGGTGAGGGCGAAGCCGAAGACGAACGCGTTAACGTCTTCGATCAGGCGGTCAAGTACATCGCCGAGCGGCGCTCGAAGGGCGCCAAGGTGGTGATTTCAGGCTGGAGCGAAGGATCGCTCGATCGCCTGCTCCAGGTTCTCGCCGAACACGGTCTCGGCAACGTCAAGCCCATCAAGGCACTGGCCGAGATCAAGTCGCTGAAGCCGGGCGAGGCGGCCTCGGCCGTGCTCAGCATCGAAGCCGGTTTCGAGACGGGCGATCTCGTCATCATCGGCGAACAGGATATTCTGGGCGACCGCATGGTCCGCCGCTCGAAGCGGCGCAAGCGCGGCGCCGACTTCATCGCCGAGGTGGCTGGTCTCGACGAGGGCAGCTATGTCGTGCACGCCGAACACGGCATCGGCCGTTTCGTCGGCCTGCGCACCATCGAGGCGGTCGGTGCCCCGCATGATTGCCTCGAGCTCGTCTATGCCGACGATGCCAAGCTGTTCCTGCCGGTCGAAAACATCGAGCTTCTGTCGCGCTACGGTTCAGAAGGCACCGATGCGATCCTCGACAAGCTCGGCGGCGTCGCCTGGCAGGCGCGCAAGGCCAAGCTCAAGAAGCGGCTGCTCGATATGGCGGGCGGCCTCATTCGCATCGCCGCCGAACGCCATACGCGCCGGGCGCCGGTGCTCGCCGCACAGGACGGCGTCTATGATGAGTTTGCCGCTCGCTTCCCCTATGACGAGACCGAAGACCAGCTGAACTCGATCGAGGCGGTGCGGGAAGATCTCGGCAGCGGCCGTCCGATGGACCGCCTCGTCTGCGGCGACGTCGGCTTCGGCAAGACGGAAGTGGCGCTTCGTGCCGCCTTCATCGCTGCCATGAACGGCGTACAGGTCGCGGTCGTCGTGCCGACGACGCTGCTTGCCCGCCAGCACTTCAAGACCTTTTCCGAACGGTTCCGTGGGCTGCCGATCCGCATCCAGCAGGCGTCGCGCCTCGTCGGTTCCAAGGAACTGGCGCTGACGAAGAAGGAAGTGGCCGATGGCAAGACCGATGTCGTCGTCGGTACGCATGCGCTGCTCGGCACGTCGGTCAACTTTGCCAATCTCGGCCTCTTGATCATCGACGAAGAGCAGCACTTCGGCGTCAAGCACAAGGAGCGGCTGAAGGAGCTGAAGTCCGACGTGCACGTGTTGACGCTTTCGGCGACGCCGATCCCGCGCACGCTGCAGCTTGCCCTGACCGGGGTGCGTGAACTGTCGCTGATCACGACGCCGCCGGTCGACCGCATGGCGGTGCGCACCTTCATCTCGCCCTTCGATGCGCTGGTGATCCGGGAAACGCTGATGCGCGAGCACTACCGCGGCGGCCAGAGCTTCTATGTCTGCCCGCGTCTGAGCGACTTGTCGGAGATCCATGATTTCCTGAAATCGGACGTTCCGGAGCTGAAGGTAGCCGTCGCCCACGGCCAGATGCCGGCAACCGAGCTCGAAGACATCATGAACGCCTTCTATGACGGCCGTTACGATGTGCTGCTGTCGACGACGATCGTCGAATCCGGTCTCGACGTACCGACGGCCAACACGCTGATCGTGCACCGCGCCGACATGTTCGGTCTCGCCCAGCTCTACCAGCTTCGCGGCCGCGTCGGCCGCTCGAAGGTGCGCGCCTTTGCGCTGTTCACGCTGCCGGTCAACAAGACGCTGACGGGCATGGCCGAACGCCGGCTGAAGGTGCTGCAGTCGCTCGACACGCTCGGCGCCGGTTTCCAGCTCGCAAGTCACGACCTCGATATCCGCGGCGCTGGCAACCTGCTCGGCGAAGAGCAGTCGGGCCATATCAAGGAGGTTGGCTTCGAGCTTTACCAGCAGATGCTCGAGGAAGCGGTCGCCGAACTCAAGGGTGAGGAAGAAATCCACGACACCGGCTGGTCGCCGCAGATTTCGGTCGGAACGCCCGTCATGATCCCGGAACACTACGTTCCGGATCTGCATCTGAGGCTCGGCCTTTATCGTCGTCTCGGCGAACTGACGGACTTGAAGGAGATCGACGGCTTCGGCGCCGAGATGATCGACCGCTTCGGTCCGCTGCCGATCGAGGTCCAGCATCTCTTGAAGATCGTCTACATCAAGTCGCTCTGCCGCACGGCGAATGTCGAGAAGCTCGATGCCGGGCCGAAGGGCGTCGTCGTGCAGTTCCGCAACAAGGAATTCCCGAACCCTGCGGCACTGGTGGGTTACATCGCCAAGCAGGGCACGCTTTCGAAGATCCGGCCCGACCAGAGCATCTTCTTCCAGCGCGAACTGGCGACGCCGGAAAAGCGCCTGTCCGGTGCAGCAATGGTGATGACGCAGCTCGCCGGCCTGGCGAAGTAAGAAAAAACCGTACTGCCGCGTGGTGCGGCAGTACGGTCAAGGTCTGTCGAGCAAGTCTGTTTCAGGTCGTGCCGAGATCAGTTCGGCTTGCCGCTCGCCTTCATCTCGGCGATTTCGCGCAGCGCATTCGTCAATACATCGACCGATTGCGCGCCCATCACGGCATATTGTCCTTCGAGGATGAAGCAGGGAACGCCGGTTACGCCCATCTCGCGGGCCATGCCAACCTCTTCCTTGACCGCATCCTTGTCGGCATCGGAGCCAAGCAGAGCCGCAACGACGGGGCGATCGAGGCCTGCTTGCTCGGCGATATCGAGCAGGACCGCGTGATCACCGACATTGCGGCCTTCTTCAAAATTGGCCTTGAACAGCAAGCCGACGACGGCCGACTGCGCCTGCTCGCCGTTGGTCGCGGCCCAGCGGACAAGCCGATGAGCGTCAAGCGTGTTCGGGCTGATCTTCACCGCATCGAAGTCGAAGGCGATGCCGTCGGCATTGCCGAGTTCGCGCAGCGTGTCGTGGGCGCGATCGACGGCCGCCTGGCCGCCGAGCTTCTCGGCAAGATGCCGCTTGTGATCGATCCCCTCGGGCGGCAGGTCGGGATTGAGCTGGTAGGGGCGCCAATTGACCGTGACGAGCACGTCCGGAAGATTGGCAATCGCCTGGTCGAGCCGCGCCTTGCCGAGATAGCACCAGGGACAAACAACGTCCGAGACAATATCGATGCTGACGGTTTGCATGGTGTGGGCGCCTTTCCTTGTTCGGTTGAAGGCGAGATAAGCCGGTTTCATCCGGCTTTCAATGCGTTACCAAAAGGGAACCAACCCTCTATTGTGCGTTTTGATCCCACCAGGTCGGAAGCTGGTAGCCGTAGAGCGGCATGGTATCGGGCCGGCCGATATGCTTGCGTCGCGCCACCCACTGTGCGTCGAGGTGATAGAGCGGCACCAGATAGGAATTGTTGACGAGCAACCGGTCATGCGCACGCACCGCCGCCGTGAAGTCTTCGCTCGTGCGGGCCTGCAGGATGTTATTGACCATCCGGTCGACGTCCTTGTCGGCGACGCCGGCGAAGTTGTCGCTGCCCTGCCGGTCGCGCGCCTGTGAGGTCCAGCGCCCGGCCTGCTCGATGCCGGGTGACAGCGTCGAGGGGAAGGATTTGATGATCACGTCGTAGTCGAAGGACTGGCTGCGCTGCTGGTACTGCGAATCGTCGACAGTGCGCACGGACGCCTGGATGCCGAGAGGTGCGAGAAATCGCTGGTAGGCGAGGGCGATTTTTTCCTGGCCGGCATTCTGGCTCATGATCTCGAACGCGAGCGGTTTGCCCTGCGGGTCGACCATCTTGCCGTCCTTGATCTGATAGCCGGCCTCGCGCATCAGAGAGACGGCAACACGCAGCACGTTGCGATCGCGCCCGGACGCGTCGGTCACCGGCAGGCGATAGGTGCCGTCGAGGATCGCCGGGTTGATTCGATCGCGGGCGTCGCCGATCAGGCCGAGTTCGCGGTCGTCGGCCGGTGCGCCGAGAAAACTCAGCGCCGAGTTCTGCCAATAGCTCTGCGTGCGCGTATAGGCGCTGTCGAAGAGGTTCTTGTTGACCCACTCGAAGTCGAAGACCAGCGCCAGGCCCTGGCGGAGCTTCAAGTTGTCGAACATCGGCCTGCGGGTATTGAAGACGATGCCGAGCATGCCGGACGGCGTCTTCGGCGTGAAGGTTTCCTTGACGACGTCGCCGGAACGAACCGCCGGGAAATCGTAGCCGCGCGCCCATTTGGTGGCGCTGCCTTCCGGATAGATGTCGATCTCGCCCTTCTTGAAGGCTTCGAACAGCGAGTTCTCCTGGAGGAAATACTCCACGGAGATCTCGTCGTAATTGTCCTGGCCGACCTTCGAGGGCAGGTCCTTGGCCCAATAGTCCGGGTTTCGCTTGTAGACGATGCGCTCGCCCGGTTTGACCTCTGCGACGCGGTAGGGGCCGGAGCCGAGCGGCGGCTTCAGCGTGGTCTGGTCGAAGGTCGCAAGGTCGATGGCATGTTTCGGCAGCACCGGCGACAGGCCGAGCAGGAGCGGCAGCTCGCGGTCGGCATCCTCGGTGAAGGTAAAGCGCACGCTGCGCTCCCCGACCTTTTCGAGCTTCGCCACCTTGGCCATGCGGTTGCTGAAGGGGACACGCCCCTTGTCACGCAGCAGCTCAAAGCTGAAGATCACGTCCTCGGCGGTAACAGGTTGCCCGTCGGCCCAGCGGGCCTTCGGGTTGAGATTGAACTGGATGAAGGTCCGGTCGTCATCCCACTCCACTGTTTCGGCGAGCAGGCCATACATGGTGAAGGCCTCGTCGCGCGAACGCTGCATCAGCGATTCGTAGACGAGGTTGCCGTATTCCGGATCCCACATGCCGCGCGCGGTGGTGCGCATGCTCTTCAGGATGAAGGGATTGAGGCTGTCGAAGCTGCCGACGACGCCATAGGAGATCTTTCCACCCTTTTTTACGTCCGGATTGACGTAGGGAAAGTTCTTGAAATCGGCAGGCAGCGCCGGCTCTCCGTGCATGGCAATCGCATGCACGGGAGCGGCTGCCGCAGCAGTGCCGAATGAAGTGGCGGTCAGGATCAGCGCCAGACCGGAAAGAATTGCACGCAAGGTCACCTCCCGTGAGGGGTATCAACAGGCCGATTCCCCGAACGTTACCAATGCCGACGGATGAATCCAACCGATCCGCGGTCCAAATTCCGCCTAGTATGAAGTCAAAAAATGACAGGAAACACTGGATAATCGAAGCGAGCCAATGTAACAGGTGTTTCCGGAAACGGGGTCATGCATTTGCCTTATTTGGCCAACAGGACAACGGCGGCTGACGATACTCACCTGCGGAACAACTGTTCCGTTACCGGATTTCAGGAGACGGAATCACAATGATCTTCAAGTCGAATATTGCAAAACGTTCGGGCATGGCAGCGCTGGCGCTCACTGTGGCTGCTGCGGGCGTTCCGAGCGTTGCGTCTGCACAGCAGGCTGGCGGCAAGCCGCCGCAGGGCTGGTTCAAGGTTTGCACCAAGCAGGAAGACAACGATGTCTGCATCGTTCAGAACCTGCTGACCGCCAACAACGGCCAGCTCGTGACCGCTGTCGGCCTCATCACCGTCTCCGGCAAGGTCAACCGCAAGATCATGCAGGTTTCCGTACCGTCCGCGCGCCTCATTCCGACCGGCGTTCAGATGCAGATCGACGGCGGCAAGCCGGTCAAGCTCGACTACGCCATCTGCATGCCCGACAAGTGCGTTGCAGAAGCGCCGCTTTCCGACCAGCTGATCGCCAGCCTGAAGAAGGGCAATGAGGTCGTCTTCACCTCGGTCAACTTCCAGCGCGCTCCGAACCCGATCAAGATGGCCCTGACGGGCTTCACCGGTGTGTTCGACGGCGAGCCGATCGAGCAGTCGCAGCTCGAAGAGCGTCAGCGCCTGCTGCAGGAAGAAATGCAGAAGAAGGCCGAGGACGCGCGCAAGAAGCTTGAAGAAGCCCAGAAGGCTGCCAAGCAGAACTAAGCGGTCCTCCGCAAACTCATAAAGAAACGCCCGGACCTCGCGGTCCGGGCGTTTTCATTTGTTCGAGAGCGCAGTGCCTTAGTGCCGGAACGTCGCCTTGGGCCTGTAGTGGCCGACGCCATCCTTGTCGAACAGGGCATCGACTTGCGCGTGGCGCATCGGCCGGTCGCTGTCGTCGAATTCCAGGTTCTGCTCGGAGACGTAGGCGACATACTCGCTGTCGTCGTTCTCGGCGAACAGGTGATAGAAGGGCTGATCCTTGCTCGGGCGGATCTCCTGCGGAATGGCGTTCCACCACTCCTCGGTGTTGGCGTATTCCGGGTCGACGTCGAAAATGACGCCGCGGAACGGGAAAACCCGATGGCGAACCACCTGTCCGATCTCGAATTTGGCGTTTCTCTGTTTCATGACGCAACACATCCTTTCAGGAGATTATCTGGGTTGGCGAACCCAAAACATCAATAGGGAATTCCCTACACCCTCCATTGATCGATCTCGCCGCGCGTGTCCCGCGGACGCGCAAAAGTTGTTGGCAACATAATATCACACAATTCGACGGTTTCGTGCCGCTCCTTGTTCAGGGCGCTCGCAATCGTGCGCGCCAAAGAAAAGGCCGGCGGCTCCGTTTGAGGAGCCGCCGGCCCTTGAGCACGGCTTGAACCGGTTGCCGATGCCGCCGGTTCCAATGGTTTTAGACCGAGTAGTACATGTCGTACTCGACCGGATGCGGGGTCATTTCGAAGCGCATGACTTCCTGCATCTTCAGTTCGATGAAGGAATCGATCTGGTCGTCGTCGAAGACGCCGCCGGCCGTCAGGTACTTGCGGTCCTTGTCGAGGCTTTCCAGCGCTTCGCGCAGCGAGCCGCAAACGGTCGGGATCTTCTTCAGTTCCTTCGGCGGCAGGTCATAAAGGTCCTTGTCCATGGCCTTGCCGGGGTGCAGCTTGTTCTTGATGCCGTCGAGGCCGGCCATCAGCATGGCTGCGAAGGCGAGGTAGGGGTTGGCGGTCGGGTCCGGGAAACGGACTTCGACGCGCTTGGCCTTCGGGTTGGTGCCGAACGGAATGCGGCACGAAGCCGAACGGTTGCGTGCCGAATAGGCGAGCAGAACCGGTGCTTCATAGCCCGGGACGAGACGCTTGTAGGAGTTCGTCGACGGGTTGGTGAAGGCGTTCAGCGACTTGGCATGCTTGATGATGCCGCCGATGAAGTAGAGGCAGGATTCCGACAGGCCGGCATATTCATCGCCGGCGAAGGTCGGCTTGCCGTCCTTCCAGATCGACAGGTGTACGTGCATGCCCGAGCCGTTGTCGCCGAAGATCGGCTTCGGCATGAAGGTTGCCGTCTTGCCATAGGCATTGGCGACCTGGTGCACGACGTACTTGTAGATCTGCATCTTGTCGGCGTTGCGCACCAGCGCGTCGAACTTGACGCCGAGCTCGTGCTGGGCGGCCGCCACTTCGTGGTGATGCTTTTCGACGGTGACGCCCATTTCGGACAGAACCGTCAGCATTTCAGAGCGCATGTCCTGGCAGCTGTCGATCGGCGGAACCGGGAAGTAGCCGCCCTTGACGCGTGGGCGGTGGCCGAGGTTGCCGGTCTCATAATCGGTGTCGTCGTTCGACGGCAGTTCCGAGGAGTCGAGCTTGAAGCCGGTGTTGTACGGGTCGGCCTTGTACTTGACGTCGTCGAAGACGAAGAATTCTGCTTCCGGGCCAACGAAGACGGTGTCGCCGATGCCGGATGCCTTGAGGTAGGCTTCAGCCTTCTTGGCCGTGCCGCGCGGGTCGCGGTTGTAGGATTCGCCCGAAACCGGATCGAGAATGTCGCAGATGATGACCATCGTCGACTGCGCGAAGAACGGGTCCATATGCGCTGTTTCCGGATCGGGCATCAGCACCATGTCGGACTCGTTGATGGCCTTCCAGCCGCCAATCGAGGAACCGTCGAACATGACGCCATCGGCGAACATGTCTTCGTCGACGCAGACCACATCCATCGTTACGTGCTGCAGCTTGCCCTTGGGATCGGTAAAGCGCAGGTCGACGAACTTGACGTCGTTGTCCTTGATTTGCTTCAGAATATCGCTTGCAGTCGTCATTTGCCGTTATTCCCTGTGTGAGATGACGAGGATTTGAAAAGAACCGGGCCGAACGGCCCGTGATGTCAGATGGCGTCGAGGCCGGTTTCGCCCGTGCGAATTCGGATGACTTCTTCCACATTGGAAACGAAAATCTTTCCGTCACCAATGCGGCCGGTTTGCGCGGCGTTGCGGATCGCCTCGATGACGGCCTCCGCGTTTTCATCCGCCAGCACGACTTCGACCTTTACCTTCGGCAGGAAGTCCACCACGTATTCGGCGCCGCGATACAGCTCCGTGTGACCCTTCTGCCGCCCGAAGCCCTTGGCTTCCGTGACGGTGATACCCTGCAGACCGACTTCCTGAAGGGCTTCCTTCACTTCGTCGAGCTTGAAGGGCTTAATGATCGCTTCGATCTTTTTCATGAGAAAATGTCTCTCCGCTTCTCCCTTGAAAGCAGGATCATGCCCGCTCGCCCTGAATATGCACGTTGCATGCCAGTTTTTCTGCGAAAATCTGTCAGAACGACAAAAAATCTGCTGTCGGCGCGCCGATTGCGGGATTTCCATACCTTCGGCGGGGCCGATCTGCCTATTTTTTATGATTTCCGATCTAGAGATGCCCGCTTTTTGCGGCGTCTCCACGTCATTGCTGGCGCAAAGCTTGTTATTTGAGCAACAATTATGTGCAAATGCATGATTTTAAGGCAATCGTGGCGGCGGAGCTGAGACCTTGCTTCACGCGCGCGGGCATGGATAAGTCTGGCGCATGCGCTCCGACCTTCAGCACCTGTTGATCACGCCCGCCGAAATGACGGCAATCGACCGGGCGGCAGCCCAATCCGGCATCGATAGCTTTACGCTGATGCGCAACGCCGGACTGGCGGTGACGGCGGCGGCCCTGCGACATTTTCCGGATGCCTGCCGCTTCGTCGTTCTCTGCGGTCCAGGCAACAATGGCGGCGATGGTTACGTTGCGGCCCGCGGCCTTGCCGAAAGTGGGGCGGATGTCGCGGTGTTCGTCCTCGGCGATCCCGCCAGGCTTCAAGGCGATGCAGCGCGGGCCTGGTCCGACTGGAGTGGTCCTGCTGCGCCAATCTCTGCATTCGAACCACAGGCTGGCGATGTCGTCATCGATGCGCTCTTTGGGGCGGGCTTGTCACGCGACCTCCCGGACGACGTCGTTCACCTTATAGAACGGGTCAATGCCAGCGGCGTTCCGGTCTTTGCCATCGATCTGCCGAGCGGCATCGACGGCCGAACGGGCGAGATCCGGGGCGCCGCCTTTGCCGCTCGCCACACCGTCACGTTCATGGCGCCCAAGCCCGGTCATTGGCTTCTGCCCGGGCGATCCCTCTGCGGCACACTCGAGGTGTTCGATATCGGCATTCCCGCGCGGATTGTGCGTGCCGGTGCAGGTTCGCTGCGCCTCAACGCGCCGTTCCTCTGGGCGGGCTGGGGAGGTGACCTGGCGGCCTCGACGCACAAGTTCAAGCGCGGGCATCTGGTCGTTTTCTCAGGCGACCGCCAGGCAACGGGCGCGGCGCGACTTTCGGCGGCAGCGGGCCTTGCGGCTGGCGCTGGCCTGGTTACCGTCGCCACCGGCAAGGCCGCGCTCGGCATCAATGCGTCTCATCTGACGGCGGTGATGGTGAAGGAGATAGACGGAAGGCGGGAGCTTACCAAATGGCTACAGGACCAGCGCCTGGGAAGCTTCGTGCTTGGGCCGGGTTTTGGCATCGGCAAGACGGCGAGGGACTTTGCGCTTGCGCTCTGCGATCGCTCTCTGGTGCTCGACGCCGATGGCATCACCTCGTTCCAGACGAACCCCGGCGAACTGTTCGCGGCGCTGGCGAAAGGCGGCGGGCAAATGGTGATGACGCCGCATGACGGCGAGTTCGCTCGCCTCTTTGCGGAGATCGCCGGAGACCATGGGCTTTCGAAGATCGAGAAGGCGCAGGCCGCCGCGCGGGCGAGCCATGCCGTGATCGTCTACAAGGGCGCCGACACCGTCGTTGCCGCGCCGGACGGACGGGCCGTCGTCAACAACAATGCGCCGCCGTGGCTGGCAACCGCCGGATCAGGGGACGTACTTGCCGGCATCGTCGGCGCACATCTGGCGAAAGGAATGCCGGCCTTCGAAGCGGCGGCCGCAGCGGTCTGGCGCCATGGCGCAGCGGGCGCCAAGGCAGGGCCAAGCTTGACCGCTGAAACGCTGATCGGCGCGATACCGCCGATCAGCTGATCGAAAACGCGCGGCCCGACAAGTCACCGTTTGGAAAGGCGACGTACGCCGCATCCGGAACGTATGGGCAGTTAGCCGCGCGTGCCCTTGGCGATCGGCTCCTGGTAGGTGAAGCCCAAGTCCCAGGGGAAATAGATCCAGGTGTCCTGGCTGACTTCGGTCACGAAGGTGTCGACGAGCGGCCGGCCCTTCGGCTTTGCGTAGACGGCAGCGAAATGCGCCTTCGGCAGCATTGCCCGTACTTCGGCCGCGGTCTTGCCGGTGTCCGTCAGGTCGTCGACGATCAGCACGCCTTCACCGCCGTCCTTGGTGATTTCAGGCGTGATGCCCTTCAGCACTTTCATCTGCCCCTGCGTGTCGTAGTCATGGTAGGAGGCGACGCAGACGGTTTCGATCATCCGGATATTGAGTTCGCGCGAAATGATCGCAGCCGGAACCAGGCCGCCACGGGTGATGCAAACCATGGCACGCCATTCCTGGCCGTTGTCGGCCAGCCGCCAGGCAAGCGCCCGGGCATCGCGGTGGAACTGGTCCCAGGAAACGGGAAAGGCTTTATCGGGCAGCGACATGGGTGGGCTCCGGCTTGTCTGAACGAGGGTAAGGCGAAGCGTCCGGCAGATCGGGCAGGCGGGAACGCGTCATCCTGATTTGCCGACATGCAATAACGGCATTGAGGCCTTGAGTGCAAGGGCTTCGCGCTATCCCTTTGCCCGCGCGTCGGCGATTGCCTGGATCATGGCCTGGACATCAGCCTCCGCTGCAGCAAGCGCTTCCGGATCGCGGGCCCGCACGACGATATCCGTCGAGAAGGTCTTGCCGTCAAATTTCGGGTAGGAGCCGATGCTCGTCTCCGGATGGTTCTTCTGCACTTCGGTTAGCGGGCTGCCGATATCGCCCTCGCCGAACGGCGAGCGTACGGTGCGGGAGAGGAGGGGCGAGCCGACGTTCAGGCCGGGCAGCAGCGCGTCGAGCATGGCCTGGAAGACCTGCGGCACGCCCGCCATGACATGCACGTTGCCGATGGCGAAGCCCGGCGCTGTCGATACCGGGTTCGGGATATGGCGTGCACCGAGTGGCATGCGCGCCATGCGCTTGCGCGCGTCGGTAAACTCCATGTTGCGGCGTTCGTACATGGCGCCGAGCAGCGCCATCGCTTCGGGCTCGTAGATGCATTCGACGCCGAAGGCGCGAGACACGGCATCGGCCGTGATGTCGTCATGCGTCGGACCGATGCCGCCGGATGTGAAGACGTAATCGTAGCGGCTGCGCACCGCATTGATCGCCTCGACGATCGCCGCCTCGTCGTCGGCGACGATGCGCACTTCCTTCAGGTCGATGCCGACCATGGTCATCATGTCGGCGAGGTGACCGATGTTCTTGTCCTTGGTTCGCCCCGACAGAAGTTCGTCGCCGATGGCGACCATGGCGGCAGTGACGACTTTTATGCTGCTCATCGGGTGATCCTGTTTGTTTAGTCAGTCATTTAACAGTGAATTATTATTGTTCACATTGCGAGAACAGTCTGTTTCCCGGACGGCTCCTGGCATGCGGCTGCATTTTGATAAATCTTCCGCGCAGCAGTGATCAAGTGGGATCGCTTGTATCCAAAGGAGCAATTATGGCCAAGGTTCTCGTTCTCTACTATTCGGCATACGGACACGTCGAAACCATGGCTTACGCCGTGGCCGAAGGCGCCAAGTCTGCCGGCGCCGAAGTCGACGTCAAGCGCGTTCCGGAACTGGTGCCGGACGAGATCGCCAAGGCCTCTCATTTCAAGCTCGACCAGGCCGCGCCGATCGCCCATGTCGAGGAGCTTGCCCAATACGACGCGATCATCTTCGGCGCCGGCACGCGCTTCGGCACCGTTGCTTCGCAGATGCGCAACTTCATCGATCAGACGGGCAGCCTGTGGGCGTCTGGCAAGCTGGTCGGCAAGGTCGGCTCGGTCTTCACGTCCTCGGCCACCCAGCATGGCGGTCAGGAATCCACGATCCTCGGCTTCATTCCGACGCTGATGCATCACGGCATGGTCGTCGCTGGTCTTCCCTATGCCTTCCAGGGCCAGATGGGCCTCGACGAAATCAAGGGCGGCTCGCCCTATGGCGCCTCGACGATCACCGATGCCGACGGCTCACGCCAGCCGTCCGAGGTCGAACTCCAGGCGGCCCGCTTCCAGGGCGCACACGTCGCCAAGATCGCTGCGAAGCTTTCGGCCTGATCATTTCGACGCAATCGTTTCAAGAGCTTAGGCGGCGCCGCAAGGGGCCGCCTTTTTGTTTTGCGGCTAGCCTTTCCGGGTGATTCGCTAATGTGGCAATTCCTACCACACTTGTGCTAATATCCGCGGCGTTCGGCATTGAGTATGCCTTTGACGAGGAGGAATGCAGGGCCGTGCGGCAACGGCCCGCCGAAGACGGAAACGTCTTTCGGATTATCGGGAGGGAAGTATGGCGCGAATTACGTACACCATCGTTCCTCATGACGGCGGATGGGCCTATAAGGCCGCCGACGCCTTTTCGGAACCCTTTCCCAACCGCGAAACGGCGCTTGCCGCCGCCAAGGCCGCCGCCGCCGAACAGCAAGTCGGCGGCGACGACGAGGAGATCAGCTTCCAGGACGAAGAGGGCCACTGGCACTTCGAACACACGGATGGCGGCGATCGGCCTGAAGCGACCGTCGAAGACGGCTGAAACGGTCAAGGCGACCGGCTCATTGCGAACACATAGCGTTTAGTATTGCGTGCACACCATCTCTCCACGGAGGATATTCGATGCACTACAGCGTTCAGATCTTCACCTGGACCCCGCGGCAGGGTGTCCACCAGGTCGGATCGGCAATCGAGGTGGACGCCCCCAATTCCAAGGCGGCAGCGGTCTCGCTTCTCGGCCTCAGGCTGGAAAACCAGGGATGCGCAACGAAACTCGCCGTCCGCGTCTGGCACGACGACGCCTACCAGGCGGAATGCGATTGTTATTACTACAACAACTGAGCGGCCAGTCTCGCCGGCGCAACGTCTCGCTCTCCTGAGAGCGTCGGACGCGCCTATCCTGTTGATCCTTGAAAACCGATTGCCTGGTGCGGGCGGCGGGGATCGAACCCGCACAGCCGAGGCCGAGGGATTTTAAGTCCCTTGCGTCTACCAGTTTCGCCACGCCCGCATACAGCCTAGATCAAACACTCAGGTCAAACAGTCAAGGGTGATCAGGGGTTTCGGGGTGGACAACGCGCTTAGGCGCGCTGTTCTCTCGTCTTCATGAAGTAGAAGACGGCCGCGGCAATCAGTGCCCCAAGGCCGTAGACGATAAACGCGTCGACAAACGGCCAGCCCGAATTGAACGAGTGGATGGCGGGTGCGGGAAACAACAGAACCGCCAAACCCGCGAGGCGCGACGAAAAGACGCTCAAAGCCGAAACCTTCCGCAGCAACCAATGAGCATGCCCACCACCACCATCGATATCGCTGCACCGAAAACAAGCGCCAACATTGGTTCCCCTCATCTAAGCCACCATGGGGACGATAAGCTGATGCGTGTATCATCGATACGCATCAGCTTATAGTTTCAATCGACTTGGCGCTTGCGGACGACAGTCAAGCCTTCAGTGTCAAGCGCTCAAGGACCGTGGCCAACCCGCCGAGATCCGCAATCTCGCGAAAACGCGGATGGTCCTCCGGCTTATCGTGGTGTTCGAACGACCAGGTGAGCGCGTGCGGGACATAGACACCCCAGCTTCCGGCACCGAGTGCAGGCACGATATCCGACTTCAGCGAATTGCCGACCATCATGCTTTTCAGCGCTCCGTCGCCGTGGCGTTTGAAGATGCGCTCGTAGGTGGCGACGGTCTTGTCGCTGACGATCTCGACGGCGTTGAAGTAGTCGCCAAGGCCGGAGGCGGCGAGCTTGCGCTCCTGGTCGAAGAGATCGCCCTTGGTGATCATGACAAGGCGAAAATGGCCGTGAAGCGCCTCGAGGGTTTCCTTGACATGCGGCAGCGGTTCGACCGGGTGCACGAGCATGTCGCGCCCAGCGGCGAGGATCTCGGCAATGACGGAGGAGGGCACCTTGCCATCGGTGACGTCGACGGCGGTTTCGACCATGGAGAGCACGAAGCCCTTGATGCCGAAGCCATAGAGCCCAAGGTTGCGCTTCTCTGCGGCAAGCAGCCGGTCGGAGAGATGTTCGGTGTCGGTGTGCGGCCTCAGAAGCTCGGCGAAGCGCGCTTCCGTCAGCCGGAAGAACTGCTCGTTCTGCCAGAGTGTATCGTCGGCATCGAAGCCGACGGTCGTTACAGTATGGGGCATAATATTACGGTCCGGCAATCTTGAAGGGTTGGTCGACGCTGGCGCTTTTGCCGCTGTTGACGTCATTGAAGTGGAAGCGCAGCACATAGTCGCCGGCGGGCGCGCCGGAAACGTCGATGGTCAGCGTCGAATAGATTTCCTGGTTTCTGAGGTGGCCTGTGAAGGTGAAATCGCCGAACGCCTTCTGGCCGGCGAGCACGTCGCCCTTCGGATTGAGAATATCGAAATCCACGGTGAAGTGGCTTTCGAGTTGGCCTTTCGTTGCCGAATCCTTCCAGGTGAGGCCGATCGGCTCGATATAGGAGATCAGCGACTCTCCCTCCTTGAAGACTGCGCCGTCGCGCGGATCGTACATGGCGTAGCCAGTCGGCGCCTTGGTTACGAAAACCGCCTTGCCGATCGCCAGCGGCAACGTTTGCGAAAAGTCGCTCATCGCCTGGCGGAGCAGGTCATGGGCTTTCGCCGCGTCGCCGGAAGCCGCGAGCTTTTCGGCCTGCACCGCCGCGTCGGCAAGCGGGCCGGCATGGGCCGCGAGACCAGCCGAAAGCGTCACGGCGGCGGTCAGCATCGCCAGACGACGTATATGTTTCACCATGACGTTCCCCCATCGCCGGTTTCGACCGACTTTCGGCATCTGCTGCACCGAGTCAAGACGATAGGGCCGCCAGGCGAATGGTCAATGCTTCCAGAAGACCGGCGTCAGGATTACCAGCACGGTCAGCACTTCGAGACGACCGAGCAGCATCATCAGCGACAGCAGATAGAGTTCGGGATCGCGGAGCGTCGAGAAGTTGCCGGCCGGCCCGATGATCGGACCAAGGCCCGGGCCGACATTGGAAAGGCAGGTAATGACGGCCGAGGTGGCGGTGACCAGATCGTAGCCGAGCGCGCCCATAGCGAGACTGCCGAGCACCCAGAGCAGCATATAGGTGATGAAGAACAGGAAGATGGAACGTTGCGTGTCCGCGTCGACGGTGTTGCCGCCATAGCGCACCGCATAGATCGCATTGGGGTAGACGATCTTGTTCAAACCCGACCGGATCGCATTGAAGAGCACGATGAAGCGATAGGCCTTGATGCCACCGGCGGTCGAGCCGGAGCAACCGCCCATGAAGGTGGCGATGAAGGCTGCGATGACGACGAAGGGCCCCCAGAGGCTGTAGTCCTGGCTGGCATAGCCGCTGGTCGAGAGGATAGAGGTGATGTTGAAGAAGGAGTGTGCCAGAGCCAGATGGAATTCCACGCCATTGGCGAGCCGATGATAGACGGCAACGGCAATCGAGAAGGCCGAGAGATAGCCGAGGAACACGATGATCTGCGGGTCGCGCAGCGCATCCAGCCTGCCACGGGCGACCAGCACGCTCAGGATCGAGAAGGGTAGGCTGCAAAGCGCCATGAAGAAGGTGGCGGTCCAGAGCAGCGGAATGCTGCCGAAATAGGCGAAGGATGCGTCATGGGTGGAAAAGCCACCCGTCGCCACCGTCGACATCGCGTGGTTGATCGCATCGAAGCGGTTCATGCCCGTCAGGAAATAGCCGATCGTGCAGAGAAGCGTGATGACGACATAGATCGCGAGGAAAGCGCGGCTGAAGCTCGCGAGCCGGGCAAATGGTTTGTCGCCGGTGTCGGAGGATTCCATCTTGAAGAACGACATGCCGCCGACCCTGAGATAGGGGATGATGAACAGGCCGAGCACGACGATGCCGATGCCGCCGAGCCAGCACAAAAGTGACCGCCAGAGGAGGAGCCCGGGCGGCGCATCGTCCAGACCGACGATCACTGTCGCACCGGTCGTCGTGATGGCCGAGACGGATTCGAACAGTGCCTGGGCAAAATCGAGCTTCATCGATGACAGCCAGAGCGGGATCGCGCCGACAACCGAGAACACGGCCCACAGCATATTGACGAGAACAAAGCCGAACTTCTTGGAGAAGGGCGGCGGGCCCATGCGCGTCGCCATGAAGGTCGCAAGCGAAAGGCCGCCGACCATGAACGCCGAAGCGGCAAAGATCTGCCAATCCGAATGGCCGTAATAGAGATCGACCATCGCCGGCACCAACATGGCGCAGGCAAGATATATGCCGAGGATCGCCGAAATGTGCACGGCATGCCGGATCAGGGTTGCGTTCAAGCGTTTATTTCCCGGAAGAACAGTGTGGCCGTGCCGGTGGAACGGTCAGTGCGTCATTTTCAACGCCGGCCCGATTCGAGTCAAAGCCATGGCTTCGGGCGTTGCGATGTGCAATAGCGACGGCCAGCGACCAACTCAACGGAAGACCGCACGTGATGAAGCAGGATGTCGAAACCGCAACCGAAGCCTTGCGGGAGATCTTCCCGCCGACGCCGCTGCAGCTCAACGAGCATTTGAGCGCACGCTACGGTGCGAATATTTATCTGAAGCGCGAGGATCTTTCGCCGGTTCGCTCCTATAAGATCAGGGGCGCCTTCAACTTCTTCCGCAAGGCGATCGGTGCCGGCGCCTCGGGTAAGACCTTCGTCTGCGCCTCGGCCGGCAACCATGCCCAGGGCTTCGCCTTCGTCTGCCGCCATTTCGGCGTGCCGGGTGTCGTGTTCATGCCGGTGACGACGCCGCAGCAGAAGATCGACAAGACCAGGATGTTCGGTGGCGAGTTCATCACCATCAAGCTGGTCGGCGATATCTTCGACCAGTGCTACAAGGCTGCCCGCGACCACGTGGAGGCGATCGGTGGCGTCATGGTGCCGCCTTTCGACCACGCCGACATCATCGAGGGACAGGCAAGCGTCGCGGCGGAAATTGCCTGGCAACTGCCGGAAGAGGTTGTTCCGGATCTCGTCGTGCTGCCGGTCGGCGGTGGCGGTCTTGCCGCCGGCGTCACCGGCTACCTCAAGGATAAGGTTGCAGCCGATCACTTCATCTTCTGCGAGCCGTCGGGTGCGCCGAGCCTGCGCGAAAGCCTGGAAACCGGCAGCGTCGTGACCCTCGATCAGGTCGACAACTTCGTCGACGGTGCCGCGGTTGGGCGCATCGGCGACCTCAATTTTGCGGCACTTCGGCGTTTCTCGCCTGACCAGGTCATGTTGCTATCGGAGAACGCGATTTGCCAGACGATCATCGACATGCTGAATGTCGAAGGCGTCGTGCTCGAGCCGGCTGGCGCTCTTTCGATCTCGGCGCTGGAAGCGCTGGGACCTGAGACGCTTGCAGGCAAGACGGTGGTCGCGGTCGTTTCCGGCGGCAACTTTGATTTCGAGCGCCTGCCTGACGTCAAGGAGCGGGCGATGCGCCACGCCGGCCTCAAGAAGTACTTCATCCTGCGGATGGCGCAGCGGCCGGGCGCGCTCCGCGACTTCCTCAACCTGCTCGGCGACGAGGACGATATCTCGCGCTTCGAATATCTGAAGAAGTCAGCGCGCAACTTCGGTTCCATCCTGATCGGCATCGAGACGAAACATGCCGAGAATTTCCCGGTGCTGAAGGCTCGCTTCGACGCCGCGGGACTGCGCTACCAGGACATTACCGAGAACGAGATCCTTTCCAACCTCATCATCTGACGGGAGTGGGCGTCGCGGTCAATTATCGGCACTTAGGCTTTGACAGGGTCGGCCGCGGCGTCTAAGTCTTGGGCATGGCATCGTTTTTCTCGAAATTGTTCGGCCGATCCGGCAACTCCGAAGACCAGGCGCAGGCAGCAGCGGGGAAATCCGAGGCCTATGCGGATTGCACCATCCGTGCGACGCCGATGCGCGAGGGCTCGCAGTTCCGTCTGGCGGGTAATATCGAGAAGGTCTCGGCCGAAGGCAGCGCCAGGGTTCGCAGCTTCATCCGTGCCGATCTCTTCACGTCCGAGCAGGACGCGATCGACGCGGCGCTGCGCAAGGGGCGCCAGATCATCGACCAGACCGGCCCGTCGCTGTTTTCCGACGACGCCCCGTCGCGCCAGGTCTGAGCCGGCTTGTCTCTTCAAGATAATCTAATGTAAACATAAGCTTGCCTGTCGAAGCTCATGTCTTGCGGCAGGAATGCCGTGGACTTGTGTCGGCGGTTCAGCTGGCTGGTCAACTGCGCGCCAAGCGTGTGGGCGGCCGCAAGCGGCAGCCCACACTTATCGGTTGGGGGCTCAGAGCTTGATGCGGAAGCGCGCAAAACCGTCGGCGGCGTCGCCAGCGTCCTCGATCGTCACGCCCTTCACCTGTGCCAGGAACTGCCGTGCCTTCGGTCCACTGTCGAATGTCACGCTCGTCCCGGCGAGCGGAACGAAGGTCCAGTTGGCGTCGGCCGACGGATTGATCGTGCCCTGGTCGATGATGTAGCGCACCACCACATCGCGGTTGGTGTCGGGAGCCACGAACACTACCTTGTCGGCGGTGATGTCGGGGAAGTTGCCGCCGCCGCCGGCCCGGTAGTTGTTGGTGGCGACGACGAATTTCTGCGCCGGATCAATCGCTTGTCCATTGAACTGCAGGTTCTTGATGCGGTTCGATGCGGCGTTGATCGTGTTGCCGTCCTTGTCGAACTTCGGCGGTACGGAAAGGTCGATTTGATAGGTGACCCCGTCGATGACGTCGAAATTGTAGGACGGGAAGCCGCCGTTGATCAGCGGCGCGTCGGAAGCCCCCGGCTTGACCTCGTTGAAGATGCCGGCCGACATTTCCAGCCAGTTGCGCACCTGTTCGCCTGTTATGACCACGGCCTGCACCGTGTTCGGATAAAGGTAGAGATCGGCGACGTTCTTGATCGCGATGTCGCCCGCCGGAACGTCGGTGTAGTAATCGGCGCCGCCGCGTCCGCCGGCCTTGAAGGGGGCCGCCGCCGAAAGCACCGGCAGGTCGCGGTGCTCGTTGTCCTTCAGCATGTCCTTGATGTACCAGGTCTGCGCCTGGCTGACGATCTGGACCGACGGGTCGTCGGCAACCAGGGCGAAGTAGGAATAGAGCGGCGCGCTGGTCTTGCCGACGGGCGTGCGCACATAGGCAAGCGTTGCCTCGTGGTCCTTTTGTGCGGCGGCCAGAACGTCTTTTCGATCGGCGACTTCAGCCACGACTTTCTTTTCAACGCGCCGATAGATCGGCCGCGCTTCGCTTGTCGAGCTGACGACGCGCCAGGCGCCACCCTCACGCTCGATCAAGAGGTCGATCAGGCCGAGATGCGAACCCCAGAAGCCGCCCATGACGCCGGGCTTGCCGGAGATCAGGCCCTTCTTGTTGTCGACGCCGCCAACGCCATCGAACTTCGGCCCAGGAAAATCGAGATGGCTGTGTCCGGTGACGATCGCATCGATACCTTCGATCGCGGCGAGCGGAACGGATGCGTTCTCGAGGTTCTCCGCATAGGCTTCCTGGCCAATGCCGGAGTGGGAGAGCGCCACGACGATGTCGGCGCCTTCCTCGCGCATCTGCGGCACCCAGGCTTCCGCCGCCTTGACGATGTCGCGGGCATCGGCCTTGCCCTCCAGGTGCTTGGCGTCCCAGGTCATGATCTGCGGCGGTACGAAGCCGATGAGACCGATGCGGATCTGATGCTCCTGGCCGGAACCGTCCTTCACCTTGCGGTCGAGGATGACATAGGGCTTCAGGAACAGCTCATCCTCCCGCGCATTGGCGGCAAGCGCTCCCTTCGTCAGGTTGGCGCAGACGAGCGGGAAGTTCGCCCCGTTCAGCACCTTGAACATGAAGTCCAGGCCATAGTTGAATTCGTGGTTGCCGAGCGTGCCACAGTCATAGCCGAGCACGTTCATGGCCGCGACGATCGGGTGGAGATCGCCGTCCTTCATGCCACGCTGATAGGCGATGTAGTCGCCCATCGGGTTACCCTGCAGGAAGTCGCCGTTATCCACGAGGATGGAGTTGGTCGCTTCGGCGCGGATGGCGTCGATGATGGAAGCGGTGCGCGCAAGGCCGACCGTGTCGTTCGGCTTGTCGCCGTAATAGTCGTAGGGGAAGACGTGGACGTGCAGGTCCGTCGTTTCCATGATCCTGAGATGCGCCTGGTTAGCGGCAGCGCGAACCGAGAATGGATGCAACATGACGAGTGCCGAGGACGCTGCGGCCCCCGCAAGAAGCGAGCGGCGCGTGAGGTTAAGCGGGGAAGTCATCGATGTCATGCGGTCCTCCATTGATCAAGAATGCGGGTCTTCATGGAAACGGGATGCAATCGGGAGTTTTGTTCGTCGGAAGGCGAACGACGGTGGGTGGGCGCCGACTATGCCGGAAAGCCGACGTTTCCGAAAGCGGCAGATTTTCGCACTGAAAGGTCGAGCGACAGCAGACATCCGGTAAAGTTTTCTTCAAGTTTCCTGGTTAACGGTGCTTGAGGAAACGGAACTTTCTCAAGCACATGCCAAACGCCAACCTTCTTCTCTTCGTCGGCGAGGCGCTGGTCTACGTCACGGCGATGATCGGGCTTTTGCACCTTCGTGCCCGGTTGGGTCTCGGGGTCTTTGTCGCGGCCCTCGGCGTCATGCACTTCATCGAGACCTATCTTGCCGCGGTCTTTTATGTGCAACTGCCGTTCGGCGTGATTTCGCCCGGATCGGCCGTGCTGTTCTCCGGCAAGCTGATGATGATCCTCCTCCTCTATGTGAAGGAGGACGCAGCAACGGTGCGCCAGCCGATCTATGGTCTGCTCGCCGGCAATTTCCTGACGGTGGCGCTCAGCCTTCTGCTGCGGCAGCACGATACGGTGTCGATCGTGGCGGAGCGCTCCGCCGACCTCGCCTTCATCGACGAGATGGGGTGGCTGATGGTCTGGGGAACGACGATCCTCTACTTCGATGCGCTGATGATCATCCTGCTCTACGAGCGCCTCGGGCGGTGGTTGCGTCACTTCGTGACCGTCCGTTTCCTCATCTGCGGTTTCGTGGTGCTCACCTTCGATCAGGCCGCCTTCTATGCGGCGCTGCGCTGGTGGAACGGCGCGCCGGCCGAGGTCTTCTGGGGCGGCTGGATGGCGAAAATGCTGGCAGCACCCTTCTATGCCATTGCCGTCGGCCTTTATCTCAACCTCTCGCGCCACCCGTCGCTTGCCATGTCGGACCGACCGCTTGGCGACATCTTCAACACGCTGACCTTCCGTGAGCGCTACGAGGACCTCTTGTCGCGCTCCGGGCAGGACACGCTGACGGGCTCGCTCGACCGCAGCCGGTTCGAGGCCGAGGCACCGGCAATGCTGCGCGCCGCGAGCGCCGAGAACGCAGCCGTGACGCTGATGATCATCGACGTCGACCACTTCAAGGGTGTGAACGATCGATTTGGCCACCTGGAAGGGGACCGTGTGTTGCAGCGTCTGGTGGAAACGGTGAAGTCGAAATTGCGCCCGGTCGACCGGCTGTTTCGCTATGGCGGCGAGGAATTCGTTATCCTGTGTCCGGCAATGATGCATGCCGATGCGCTGCGCCGCGCCGAGGAGATCCGGATTGCGATCTCAGATCAGATTGCGACGCCGGACGGTCGCTCGGTTACGGCGAGTATCGGGCTTTCTTCGACGCCTGCCGATGGGGTCTCTGTCGAGGATTTACTGGCGCAGGCCGATCTGAGGCTCTACGCCGCCAAGGGACGCGGCCGCAATTGCGTCGTCGGCCGATAGGTTTTCGGCCGCTTTCAGATGCCGACATTCGGCCGATCGATGATTTCGCGCAGCGAGAAGCTGGAATTGATCTTCACCACATGGGGCAAGGCCGAAAGCCAGTCACGGTGAATGCGTTCGTAGTCTTGCAGATCCTTGGCCGCGACCCGCAGGATGTAGTCATATTCTCCCGACATCAGGTAGCAGACAAGCACGTTCGGACAGAGCTTTACCGCTGCCTCGAATTCGGCGAGCGTCTTTGCGAACTGCCCCGAGAGCGAAATATGCACGATGACCATGATCTGGTAGTCGAGCGCCTTGTGGGCGATCCGCGCATGGTATCCGGCGATCGTTCCCGATTTTTCCAGGATGTCGACGCGCCGAGAACAGGCGGACGGAGAGAGTCCGACCTTCGCTGCGAGGTCGGCATTCGAGATCCGGCCGTTCTGCTGAAGAATGCGCAGAATCGCATGATCGATGGCATCAAGTTCGCTCATTCGTGATTTCCCTCAATCCTGCGCCCATTGTCGCAACATTCTTCGAAATCAATGCGCGCTGGCTTTCGTCTTTGCAAGGACATTCGATTGTCGGCGTGTTTTGCTGATTGCCTCGTCAAAAGCGGCGCAAAGCCCAACAGGAGAGGAACGCAAGGATGCGTGTCGGTTGCCCGAAGGAAATCAAAAACCATGAATATCGTGTCGGCCTGACGCCCGGCTCGGTGCGTGAATATGTTGCCCATGGCCACGAGGTAATCGTGGAGACCAAGGCCGGGGCAGGGATCGGCGCGGACGACGATGCGTACCGTGCCGCTGGCGCGAAAATCGTCGCGACGGCGAAGGACGTGTTCGAAAAGTCGGACATGATCGTCAAGGTCAAGGAGCCGCAGCCCTCCGAATGGGCGCAGCTGCGCGAAGGCCAAATTCTCTATACCTATCTGCATCTTGCGCCCGATCCGGAACAGACCAAGGGCCTGTTGAATTCCGGCGTCACGGCGATTGCCTATGAAACCGTCACCGACGATCGCGGCGGCCTTCCGCTGCTTGCGCCGATGTCGGAAGTTGCCGGGCGCTTGGCGATCCAGGCCGGTGCGACTTCGCTGCAAAAGGCCAATGGTGGCCGCGGCATCCTGCTCGGTGGCGTGCCGGGCGTGCTGCCGGCCAAGGTGACCGTCATCGGCGGCGGTGTCGTCGGCCTGCATGCCGCCCGCATGGCGGCGGGTCTTGGCGCTGACGTCAGCATCATCGATCGCTCGATCCCGCGTCTGCGCCAGCTCGACGATCTCTTTGCCGGTCGCGTGCACACGCGCTATTCGACCATCGACGCGCTGGAAGAGGAAGTGTTTTCAGCCGATCTTGTCATCGGCGCCGTGCTCATCCCGGGGGCAGCAGCACCAAAGCTTGTGACCCGCGAAATGCTGACCGGCATGAAGAAGGGGGCCGTCATCGTCGATGTCGCCATCGACCAGGGCGGCTGCTTCGAAACCTCGCATGCCACGACCCATTCCGATCCGACGTATGAAGTCGACGGCATCGTGCATTACTGCGTTGCGAACATGCCGGGTGCCGTGCCGGTGACCTCGGCGCATGCGCTCAACAACGCGACACTGCATTATGGTCTGCAGCTCGCCGACAAGGGCCTGAAAGCGATTGCCGAAGACCGGCATCTGCGCGCCGGCCTCAACGTGCACCGCGGTCGCGTCACCAACGCGCCTGTCGCCGAAGCGCTCGGCTATGATGCCTATGCGCCGGAGGCGGCGCTGAACGTCGCCTGACGGAATTGATCCAGCGGCCCGGCAAGCGATGCCGGGCCGATTGCCACGAAGGCGTCAGGCGGTGACGATCCGGCACTGGTAGCAGTTGTACTTGGTCGAGCGCACATGGACGGCTGAAATGTCGGATCGTGCCAGCAGTTCATTCGCTCGAGTTTCAAGCTGTTCCCTGGCGATGACATCACCGGTCCCATAGACGATCCGTTCGTCGGGGCCGTAGCCGCGCAGGAGATAGCTGTCACGCGAGCTCAGGATCGGCGGCAGGGTTTCGCCATCATGCGCCGGGCACGCCTCGGCGTGCATGAACACCGGGCCGGTTTCCGCGTAAGGCTGCAATGAGGAAAACGGTCGAAGCGCGAAAACCAAATAGGGCGCGCCGGCTTCGACATAATCCAGGCAATGACGGCACGGTACGCCGTCGCCATCGGAGATCTGTCGCTCCGGCGCATTGCCATAGGCGTCCAGCCCGCCCTCTCTCATCCGACGGGCTTCCGCTTCAGACATCGGAATATAGCGCAGCGACATCGTGTATCTCCTTGATCGGCTTGAATTGTTCGATCAGGAGAGTGCACCGGCCGCAGCCATCGGGACACCCGGAACTTGCCGGATGGTGTTCGTCAGAGGTTTTTCACCAGGCTCAGAAGCTCGGCATCGGTCAAAGGCTCGACCGTGGCCTCGCGGGTCGCGACTGGCGAGAAGCCGAATTGCTGATAGAGCTGCAGTGCGCGGGGATGGTCGAGGTTGTTGGTGGTCACCTTCAGCTTGCTCGGATTCAGCGCCCAGGCGGCAAACAGCGTCTGCAGCAGGAACCATTTGCCGAGCCCGAGGCCGAGTGCGTGTTCCATCAGCCCGAAATGCACAAGCTCGACCACATCGTCGTCGCCCTGATGCAGTTCGAAGAATCCGGCCGGCGCGCCGTTGACGTAAAGAACCGTCACGCTCCTCCGCTTGTCGCCAAGCAGTGCTGCCAGATCCTCGTCGCTCATCCGCAGCCGTTCGGTCCAGTGCCAGCGACGTCCGACGCGCAGATAGAGAAACCGATAGTAGCCGAGCGGAATGTCGGAGACGCGCAGGATCGCCGTCTGGATATTGACCGGCATCGGCAGGCTCTGCTTCGGCGGAGCGGTCATTTCGAGTTCGGTGACGTGCGCCGTCAGTGAGGCGAGCTTCGGAGGGCGCATGGCGTCACTCGCGACCTGTGACGACGGCGGTGTCGGTGCGGCCACCCCATTCCGACCAGGATCCGTCATAGAGCGTGTTGTCGGTGTGGCCGAGCGACTGTAGCGCCAGGGTGATGATGGCGGCAGTTACGCCCGATCCGCAGGTCGTGACCACGGGCTTCGAAAGATCGACGCCGGCCGCTGCGAAGGTCTGGCGGAGGCTCTCAAGATCCTTGAGCTTCCCGTTTTCCGAAAAGACGCCGGAAGGAAGGCTGTGGGCGCCGGGCATGTGACCGGAACGAAGGCCGGCACGCGGCTCGGCTTCCTCGCCATAAAAACGCGGGGCGCCACGGGCATCGGCGACCTGGATCGCGCCGTCGGCGACGATCTGCTTCATTCCGGCCAAGGAGGTAACGGCGGTGGGCGTAAAGCTCGGCTTGAACGTGGCCGGCTTGGGCGAGGGGACATCCGTGCTGACGGGTCGGCCTTCCCGGTTCCAGCCGTCCATGCCGCCATCGAGCACATAGACATTCTTGGCACCCATGATGCGCAGTTCCCACCAGACGCGCGGCGCCGTCATGATGCCCGGGCCGTCATAGACGACGATCGTATCCGTCTCGCTGACGCCAAGCGTGCCGACGGCTTCAGCAAAGGCTTCCGGCGAAGGCAGCGTATGCGGCAGGCCGCTCGTATGGTCGGCAATGGCATCCTGGTCGAAGAAGACAGCACCGGGAATGTGGCCGGCGTCGTATTCCGCCTTCGGGTTGCGCTTCTGTGCCGGCAGGTACCACGACGCGTCGAGGATCCGGATCGACGGATCGCCGAGGCGCTCCTGCAGCCAATCGGCGGAAACGACAAAGGCGCTCTTGTTGTTGGTCACGGTCGCAACTCCTTACTCAAACTGATGCGCGGTCTTCGGCGGTGCCGAAGCGGATACGGAACCGGCGGTTCTCCTTACCCTTCTTCTCGATCTTGGCGATGTGGATGGCGCCGACTTCCTGCGTCTCCGACACATGCGTACCGCCGCAGGGCTGGCTGTCGACCGCCGAGTTCTCGCCGATGCAGACAAGGCTGACGCGCCCAAGGCCGATCGGCGGGCGAACATTCTTCGACTTGACGATGCCGGGGTTGGCGGCCAACTCGTCGTCGGTAATCCACTGGACGTAAACGGGGTGGTTTTCGTCGACGAGCTTCATCAGCGCTGTTGTGACCTCGTCCCGGTCGATCGTCTCGTTCATGTCGAAATCGACACGGCTCTCGTCCTCGCCGACCGACGCTCCGGTGATCGGGAAGGGGCAGACGACCGAAAGCAGATGGCAGGCCGTGTGCATGCGCATCAGCCGGTAGCGGCGCGGCCAGTCGATGTGCAGAACCAGCTTCTCGCCGATCTCGGGCGCCGGCTGGCCCTCGGCCGGCACATGGATGATGATATCCTTGGTCTCCCCATGGCGGGCGACCGCGATGTCGATGCGGCTGCCATCGGCGCGCTCCAGAAAACCCGTGTCGCCAGGCTGGCCGCCGGAGGTGGCATAGAAGCAGGTCTGATCAAGCTCGATCCCGCCACCTTCGAGGATTCCGGTGACGCTGGCCTCACATGTCGAGAGGTAGAAGTCGTCACGGAAGAGGGCAGTCACGGTCCTGGTCATCGCATTCCTATCCAACTGATTCGTATGGCACTGCAATGTTGGAAGCCGTCTTCAACCACGTCGGCACCGGCAGCCCCTTGGAGGCGAGGAAGTCCGGGTTGAAGAGCTTCGACTGATAGCGGTTACCATAGTCGCACAGGATCGTCACGATCGTATGTCCCGGCCCGAGGTCCTTGGCGAGCCGCACGGCCCCGGCGATGTTGATGCCCGTCGAGCCACCCACGCAAATGCCTTCCCGTTCGATCAGGTCGAAGACGTAAGGCACGGCTTCCGAATCGGGAATCTGGTACGAGAAGTCGGGTGTGAAGCCTTCCAGATTGGCGGTGATTCGGCCCTGGCCGATGCCCTCGGTGATCGAGCTTCCTTCGGATTTCAGTTCGCCATTGGCGTAGAAATTGTAGAGGGCCGCACCTTGCGGGTCCGCCAGGCCGATCTTGACCGCGGGGTTCTTGGCTCTGAGGCCCTGGGCGACGCCGGCCAGCGTGCCGCCGGAGCCGACGGCGCAGATGAAGCCGTCGACCTTGCCGTCCGTGTCGCGCCAGATCTCGGGCGCCGTGGACTCCACATGGGCGTCACGGTTGGCGACGTTGTCGAACTGGTTGGCCCAGATCGCCCCGTTTGGCTCGGTCTTGGCCAGTTGCTCGGCGAGGCGGCCGGAGATCTTCACGTAGTTGTTGGGGTTCTTGTAGGGAACGGCCGGCACTTCGACCAGCTCGGCGCCGAGCAGCCGCAGGGCGTCCTTCTTTTCCTGGCTCTGGGTTTCCGGAATGACGATGACGGTGCGGTAGCCGAGCGCCTGGCCGACCAGCGCCAGGCCGATGCCGGTATTGCCGGCCGTACCTTCGACGATGACACCGCCCGGCCGCAACTGGCCGGTGCGCTCCGCATGGCGAATGATCCAGAGCGCCGCGCGGTCCTTCACCGATTGTCCGGGGTTCAGAAACTCGGCCTTGCCGAGGATCGTGCAGCCTGTCGCGTCGGATACGGATTTCAGCCGGATCAGAGGCGTGTTTCCGATTGCTTCGAGCACGGACGGGAGAATGGCCATTTTCAGAACCTCGTGTTTGAGGACAGGCACCGCGGTAAGGCGGCACGTACCAGGTAAAAGCGAACGGCGGCCAGCGAATATCGACAACGTTCCGGGACCGCCGAAATGTTGGCGTGTTTTCGGCTCAGCCTGCACTTCAGGCAAGAAATAGCGTTTCGCCGTCGCTCTGTCCCGAACAAAAATCGTCTCCAGGGACTGCGAGAGCCGGCGGCAAGGAGCGCTGCCGCGAAGAAGGGCCGGGCAAGTCATTTTTCGCCCACAGAAGGAGATGCGTCCGTGTTTCCCGGCGCGTGCCGAGGAGTGAGTGATGAGTATTCAATCTACGAAATCGGAACAGAAACTGGCTTGGGTGACGGGCGCAAGCTCGGGAACCGGGCGGGCACTGGCGCTCGCGCTGGTGCGGGAAGGCTATTCCGTCGTCGTGACGGCGAGAAACCACGACAGGCTCGTGGACCTGCAGCATGAAGCAGCAAGCGAAGGGCGGATCACCGTGCTCGACGGCGATGTCACTGACCCTGCCGACATGGAGCGGGTGATGGCGGCGATCGAATATGATCACGGGCACCTTTCGCTCGTGGTGCTGAACGCCGGGGTCGCGCTGCCGGTGCGCGGAGACGAGCTTCACCGCGAGGCCTTCGAGAAGAGCTTTGCCGTCAACCTCAACGGCGTCGTCAACTGTCTCTTGCCGGCGGTGGACCACATGAAGACGCAGGGGTACGGACACATCGCCATCGTCTCGTCGGTGGCCGGCTACGGCGGACTGCCGACCAGTGCCGCCTATGGCGCCACCAAGGCCGCGCTGATCAATATGGCGGAAAGCCTGAAGTTCGATCTCGACCGGCTCGGCGTCCGGCTGCAGATCATCAGCCCCGGCTTCGTCGATACGCCCGGGACCGCGCGCATTCGCTTTCTGCGACCGGCGCCGGTGAACAGTGAAGAGGCGGCAAGGCGCATCGTTGCCGGCCTGAAGTCGCGAAGGTTCGAAATTGCCTTCCCACGCCGGTTTGCCTACGCGGTGAAGCTCATGGACCTGCTGCCCTACAGCCTCTATTTCCGCCTGCTGAACTGGCTGACCCGCGGTAAGGCGGAGGCCATGGAAGGACAGAAGCGTGCCGGACCCGGCGGGCGCCCGCGTCAGGCGGTGTGAAGCACCAGCACCGCGCCGAAGATGAGCGCCAGTCCGACCCAGCCGATCGGCTTCAGCTTCTGACCGAACAGCAAGCGGCCGCAGATGGCTGTCCCGAAGATCCCGGTTGCGCCAAGTACGGCATAGGCGATGGCGAGCTCCATGCCCTTGATGGCTTCCGCCAGGAAGGCAAAGGCGGCGAGCACCAGCAGAATCGAAAGGATGCCCCAGCCGCGGCGGGCGAACCCTTCCGATTTCGTCGAGGCGAGGTTGGCCGCAATATCGAGGATGCCGGCCACGACCGCGAGAACGAAGTAGATGCTAGGCGCGCTCATCGGCGGCTCCTTCACGCGCTGCCTCGTCCTCGTCATGATACTCGCCGGCATTGACGAGCAGGATGCCGACGATCGCCATCGAAAGCCCGAGCATTTCGCGTCCGGTCAGCACATGGCCGAAGACGAAAACCGAAACCAGGGTGATGATGGCGACGCCCGAACCTTCCCAGATCGCATAGGCGACGCCGACCGATATCGTCTTCACCGCCTTTGCCAGGAAGACGTAGGAGAGTGCGATCGAGACATACATGACGATGTGGCCGAGATAGGAGCCGCTTTCGGAAGCGGCCTTCATCACCGTCAGGCCCACCACTTCGGTCGCGATGGCGAGCGCGAGGAAAAACCATGCAAGACGCATGCTGTACCTTTGAACAGAAACTTGGATCGACCGCCTCTTAAGCGCTACGGGTGACGCGGTAAAGACGCGCCGTGCGCTTCACTCGAAGACGATCTGCCGGACGTCGATGTTGCGGGCACGGAACCCGGCCTCGCAGTAGTAGAAGTAGAACTCCCACAGCCGCTTGAAGCGCAGGTCGAAGCCGAGCGGCTCGATCCTGTTCCAGACCGCCCAGAACCGCTCCCGCCATTCGCCGAGTGTGCGGGCATAGTCGACGCCAAAGCCGAAGTCGTTGATCATCCGCAGGCCGACATTGCGGCCAAGCTCGACCAGATGCTCGCGCGTTGGCAGCATGCCGCCCGGGAAGACGTATTTCTGGATGAAATCCGGATTGGAACGATACTCCTCGTAGGATTCGGGCTTGATCGTGATGATCTGCAGTCCGGCCTTGCCCCCGGGTTTCAGGCACCGCTTCAGCTGCGAGAAATAGGTTGCCCAGAATTTTTCGCCGACGGCCTCGAACATCTCGATCGAGACGATGCGGTCATAGGTACCCTTTTCTTCACGATAGTCCTGGAACTTCAATTCGACCCGGTCGGCAAGGCCCGCACGCTGCATGCGTTCGCGTGCGAAGGCCAGTTGCTCGCGGCTGATCGTCAGCCCCGTGACCTTGCAGCCGATTTCCGCTGCCGCAAATTCGGCAAAGCCGCCCCAGCCGCAGCCGATCTCAAGCACATGATCGCCGGTGCGCAGGTTCGTCGCTTCCGCGAGCGCGCGGTATTTGGCTTTCTGCGCTGAGCGAAGATCATTGGCGCCCGTTGCATAAAGCGCAGACGAATAGGTCATGCTCGGATCCAGCCATTCGCTGTAGAAGGCGTTGCCGAGGTCGTAATGGGCCGAGATGTTGCGGCGCGCGCCGGAGTGGGTGTTGGCATTGCGCCAGTGCAGGAACTTGTCGAAAAGGCGCAGGAGCCCGCGCGCACGGTTCGGAAAATTCCTGCCGATTTCGGCATTGACGAGGAACAGTTCGAGAAAGGCGCCGACATCGGGACTGTCCCAGTCGCCGTCGATGTAGCTTTCCGCAGCCCCGATGGTGCCGCCCGAGATAGCACGCTGCGGCAGGTTCCAGTTGTTGAGGTTGAGGATGGCGCTGGGGCCGGCCCTGGCGCCTTTGATCACCAGCCTGCGGCCGTCTGGCGTGGCGAGCATCAACGTTCCCACCTGAAGGTGCACCAGGGCGCCAAGCACCATGCGCGCCTTGAGCGGAAATTCCCGCACGGCCGTCGCCAGATTTTCGGAAGATAGCTCCACCGCACCGGCAAATGCAGCAAAATCGGCTTCCAGGTTACGCATACACCACCCCCTCAGCTGTTGCATCCGTAACGTGAGCCTAGCCGCAATCGGGCGGGACGCCAACTGAGGAATTCTACCGGAGGCTCTACGTCTCTTCAGAAACTCCCGGTGCGCTTGTGATCTGCCGGAAGGCTGCCAGTGCCCGATCGCGGGCAAGGGCATGGTCGACGATCGGTTTCGGGTAGGTCGTGCCGAGTTCGATGCCGGCTTCGGCAAGGGTCGTGGCGGGCGCTGCAAAGGGGCGATGGACATAGCGCGGGTGGAGGCGCTCCAGCTCCGGCACGAAGCGTTTCACATAGAGACCGTCGGGATCGAATTTCTCCCCTTGCAGGAGCGGGTTGAAGATGCGGAAGAACGGTGCGGCGTCCGCGCCCGATCCGGCGACCCATTGCCAGCTTGCGGCATTGTTGGCCGGATCCGCGTCGACCAGCGTGTCACGGAACCAGGCTTCTCCCTTGCGCCAGTCGACGAGCAGGTCCTTGATGAGAAAGGAGGCGACAATCATGCGAACGCGATTGTGCATGTAGCCGTGGCGCCATAGCTGGCGCATGCCGGCATCGACGATCGGATATCCGGTGAGCCCGCTGGTCCATCGAGTAAAATCGTCCTCGTCGTTCAGCCAATGGAAGCGGTCGAATCGACGGTCGAGGTTGCGGCGGCCAAGCTCAGGATAATGAAACAGCAGATGATAGGAGAATTCGCGCCAGGCGAGTTCCTTGCGGAAGGTGGCCGCCCCTTCGCCGCTATCGGCCTGGGGCCCAGCTGCCGCATGCCAGGCCTGCGCCGGCGAAATTTCGCCAAAGGCGAGATGAGGCGAGAGCAGGGATGTGCCATCCGCGTCGGGAATGTCGCGGCAGCGTTTGTAGGCGTCGAGCTTCTCATCGACGAATTCTTCGAGACGGGTGGCCGCACCGTCTTCGCCCGGCGTCCAGACCTCGCTGAATGTCGCCGCCCAGTCCGGTTTCGTCGGCAGCAGCGACCAGTCGTCAAGGCGTTCCGATCGCGGCCATGCTCCCGGGGCTGCGATATGGCGCGGCCGGTCGATCGGCGGTGCCAGCTCGTTTTTCAGTTCGAGCGCGCGCCAGAACGGCGTGAACACGCGGTAGGGGCCGCCCGTCGTCGTCAGCAGCCGCATGGGCTCATGCAGCAATTGTCCTGCAAAGCTCTCCGCGATGATTCCCCGCTCGGCCAGCGCCTTCTTGAGCGCGGTATCCGTGGCGATGCCGTTCGGGTCGTAGCGCCGGTTCCAGTAGATGCGCTCCGCACCGCTTGCGTGCGCAATCTCGACAATCACGTCAAGCGGCGCGGCTGATCGAAGAACGAGGCGAGAAGCGTGCCGCGCGAGACTTGCGCCCAAGGCCTCGAGCGAATGGTGCAGCCACCACGCCTGCGCCGCCCCGAGCGGACCGTTGCCGCTGTCGGCGGGTTCGCGAATATAGAGGGGAATGACGGCTGCCTCGCCGGCGGCAGCCGAGAGGGCGCGATTGTCGGCCAGGCGGAGATCCTTGCGGAACCAGACGATGATGGGCGGCGCCGCGGCCTTTGTCATGAAGAACCATCGGGAGGTTGGGGATTGATCACCTGGAGAACATAGGTGCAAAATGAAAAAGAGCCATTCGCATCGCTGCAAATGGCTCTTTTAGAAAGTGGCTCCCCGGGCCGGATTCGAACCGGCGACCTGTCGATTAACAGTCGAATGCTCTACCGCTGAGCTACCAGGGATCATCCGCGCCGCTGTTGTGCTGTGCGCTTCAGAAGTGAGGCTGCTAATACGCATGCTTTTCTGATTTGCCAAGCGCTTTTTTCAAAAAAAATGACAAGTTCCGTTGCGAGGCTGTGGAGAAGTCCCCAATTGTGGGAAAACACGCCGGATAGGGAATGATGAATAAAAACAGGAAGCAGACGCATTTCGGCATTGATCCGCAAACACGACAGATCGTGCTGGGCAAATGGCGTATCGCGCTGCCCGACTCTCCGCTGCTGCGCATCCTGCTGGGTTCGCTGCTGGTGTTCTGCGGTTTTCTCGGTTTCCTGCCCGTGCTGGGCTTCTGGATGATACCGTTGGGCCTGATCGTGCTTTCCCACGACATTCCCTCGGTTCGCCGCCGCCGTCGTCGTCTGGCCGTCTGGTGGGCGCGCTGGCGCGGGAAGGCCAACTCCTCGAACGGCTCCTGAGCCGGACGCCGATTTAACGATCTTGTTGTCGAGGCAGGGCGGTCGGCAGTTTTCGGTTCCTCGCGGCCGTCCCGTACCAATTCCGAATCTCTCAACAAGGGCCGTGGCCGCGCAGGCGAATGACCGGTTCCTCGCGGTCTTCCCCTCTGTTGGGGTGCCCTCGAAAACTTTTCGGCAACCCATCAAACGCATAATGCGGTCTCGAATCAGGATGGGGACCGATGGCCAAAGCCACTACGAAACGTCGACGCCGCAGTTCGGGCCGAAGCACCAGCAAACAGGGCGGCATGGCGCCGTGGTATCTGGCCGCAGCGCTCACCCTTGGCGGCGTCATGGCCTACGACCATCGCGCCGAGTTGCGGCACTGGCCGGTGGTTTCGGATGTCATGGCCCTTGCATCGCGATCGGAAACGAAGCCGAAGCCTCAGCGCGCGGTTCCTGAAGCGCAGGAGCGCGTTGCGCAGCAGGCGGATAGGCACAAACCAAATCCGAAGCCCAACCCGGCGACGAAGGTTGTCCTGGCCGCCCCGGTGCCGTCGGTGAATGTCGGCGTCACGCCGCCAACCCCTCTCGTGCGGCCCAATGAAGAGGTGAAGACGGCATCCATCCGTACCGATCAGTTCTATTTTTGCGGCATTCGCAACGACAACTGCGTGATCGATGGCGCGACCTTCGTCTTCCATGGCGAGACGATCCGCGTCGCCGATGTCGATGCACCGCGAATCCGCCAGGCAAGCTGCGACAAGGAGCGTTCGCGCGGCTTCTACGCCAAGCAGCGCCTGCGCGAATTGCTGAATGCAGGCGACTTCAGGCTGATCTCGGCGGGAGGGCGATCAGATGCCAAGGCCGGCGAGAAACTGCGCCTGGTCACCCGCGGTGACCAATCTCTTGGACGTGTACTCGTTTCCGAGGGGCTCGTGCGGCCGTGGGAAGGGCGCCCGACGCCCTGGTGCTGAGATCAGCTGGGAGACGATCGGCGGACATCGTCGATCGTTCTGTGGAAAGTATCCGTCCTGCAATTCGACGGCGCGTTTTTCAGAAAATGCCTCTTGCGGTTTTTCTGCAATCATTCTAAATCCGCGCCAACGCTTGGTTATCCGAGCTGTGAGGCCTCGTGGCGGAGTGGTGACGCAGAGGACTGCAAATCCTTGTACCCCGGTTCAATTCCGGGCGAGGCCTCCAATAATCTCACCTCGTTAAATTTGGTTTGGCGTTCTGCCTTAGGGCAGCGCGGTAAAATTCGCGACACGTCCGCGCAAGCCACGTCTCCTATGCCTCCGTCGGATCTTATCGCTTCGGTGAATTCGGTAGAGGGGGAACGATGACTCCGCTGAGATCAACCGCATCGGTAGCGTCCGTCAACATTAAGAACGGAGGCAATGGCATCAATGAAAAAGAGACTGATCCTGACGGCGTTGGCGTGTTTTGCGGCGACCGCTATGGAGGCGCGCGCGGACGACCTGGTTTTCCAGCTGAAGAACAACACCGGCGCGGTACTGACGAATTTCTATACGTCGCCGGTCGGCGTCAATGAATGGGAAGACGATGTTTTCGGTCGGCAGGTCCTGAACCCCGGCGAGAGCATGGAGATCACCATTGCCGACGGGCGGGACGTCTGCAAATACGACATGCGATTCGAATTCGAGGAAGGCTCGGCCCTCGATACGACCGAGGACACGCAGGATCTCTGCGAACTCGGCGAATACACGATCCACGAATAAGCGATCTGGATTTCAGGTCGCCTTAAATGGAAAGAGCCTCGCCACTTTCAGTGGCGAGGCTCTTTTGATTCGGCGTTCTGCCTGGAATTCAATGGTAGCGGCGGATCAGCCCGACGAGCTTGCCCTGGATTTTCACGCGATCCGGTCCGAAAATGCGCGTCTCGTAGGCGGGGTTGGCCGCTTCGAGCGCAATCGACGCGCCCTTGCGACGGAAGCGCTTCAGCGTCGCTTCCTCGTCGTCCACGAGCGCCACGATGATGTCGCCGGGATTGGCCGAGTTGCCGTTGCGGATGATCACCGTGTCGCCATCGAAGATGCCGGCCTCGATCATCGAATCGCCCTTTACTTCGAGGGCGTAATGCTCGCCGCTGCCGATCATGTCGAGCGGAACGGTAATGTCATGGGTGTTGTTCTGGATCGCCGAGATCGGCACGCCGGCAGCGATGCGGCCCATCACCGGGACGGAAACAGACGTGCTTTCGGCGACCGGCGCCGGCTTCGGCGTGGCAGGAGCGGCGGCCGGCGGCTTTCCGAGGCTGCCCTCGATCACGCTCGGCGAGAAGCCTCTGCGCGGCTGTTGCTGGCCGGCGGCGTAGGCTTCCGGAAGCTTGATGACTTCGAGCGCGCGCGCCCGGTTCGGCAACCGGCGAATGAACCCGCGTTCTTCGAGCGCCGTGATCAAACGGTGAATGCCGGACTTCGACGCCAGGTCGAGCGCATCCTTCATTTCATCGAAAGACGGCGGTACGCCCGACTCCTTCATGCGTTCGTGGATGAACAGAAGCAATTCCTGTTGCTTGCGGGTCAGCATGGCACGTCGCTCCAGAGGCGTGAAACAAATCAAGAACAGACACTATCTGTTCCATATGTGTTCCGCAAGTGCCTAAAATTCCGTGAATTCAGGCAATTGGCTGCTTCTGTGGGGGTCGATTGGTCACTTTTGCGGGAGCGGGGCGGTTTTCGGCGACGGTTGCGTCCCAAAACAGCGCCGGGCAGGCCGGTCGCGCGCGTGATTCGAACGAATCGCGGCTCTCTTCGCGGAGAGACTTAAGTCGCTTGCGAGGCCGAGCAGGCGTCTTCGAACTCCTTCACCGTCTCGGCGCTGTTGTCTTCCGGAAGCACTGCGTCGGCCGCATCGGTCGCAACGGGCGTATCGCCGTCATAAACGAAGGACTGGATGTAGAACGCGAGCGCGCCCTTCCAAACATTGCGTCCATCGATCTGATGGCACGGTACGGCCCGTTCGAAATCGGTCTGGAGTTCATCCACCGTCGCGGCACTGAGCTTGACGTCAGGCATATTGGGCGATGCGACTATCGAAGCGAGAAGCAGGGCGGCAAGCACGGTGATCGTCCACTTGATGAAGGGGTGGGACTAAGGGTTGGTAAACGATGTGAACCGCGCTTTCGTTCCGAAGTCCAGCAAGCATGGCGATCACTCTGCCATGTTCAACAGCTCTTTGCCCGCAGGCTGTGGCTGATTTGCGCCAGCCGCTCCATCTCGACCTCGTCTCGGCCGTTCTTCATGGACCGGCGCGGAGAATGCATCGGAGCTGCCAGCTTTCGCATCGGGCCTGGGGCGCGCAAAAATCCCTGCGGGGAAGGGCCTTCACCGTCTCGACAGGCCTCTAAAAAAAGATAACTTTGCGTGGAAAGTGGGGTGGTTGCATGCATAGATTGTCGTTGGTGGTGCTCGGCCTGTTGCTCACGGCTGGAGCGGCGTCTGCCGAAGAAGGGCGTTCGAATATCTGGAAACGGATCAACGCCTGGACGGTGGGATCCGATCCTTCCCTGGGAGGCTCGTGTTACGCGGCGACGAGCTATGACGCCGGCGCTATCCTTCGTATCGGCTTTTATCCGCGGGGATCGACGAACCTGGCGTTTCTTTCGATCGGCAATGCCGAATGGAAATCCATCGAGCCGCAGCGGGAATACGATGTTGCCTTGCAGCTCGACCGTGGTCGTCAGTGGCCGGCCGTTGCGTTCGGTGTTGATCTGACCGGCGCCAAGGCCCTTGTCGTCAACTTTTCCAACACCGACTTCTTTACCGAATTCGTTCGCAAGAACACCTTGGCGCTGGCCTTCGAGGGGCGCGTCGTCGCGAGCCTCAGCCTGCGTGATTCGATGAAGGCGGTAAGCGAGATGTTCAAGTGCCAGGAGGCGGTGAGCGCCTTGATCCCGAATGGCGGTCAGGGAGCGGCGAACGATCCCTTTGCGGGCGCCGGTGGCAATGCGCCGAACAACGATCCCTTTGCCGGCGGCGGCCAGACCAAGTCATCGAAAGATCCTTTCGCCATGTGATGGGCAGTCCGCTTGCCGCGGAGAGGTGAATATTCCTAAAATATTGCCTGGGATCGGCTAGGCACCCTCGACAGCGATGCGGGGACCTATCAAAATGCGGGCAAACGGGGGTTTTGCATGCGTAGATTGCTGGTCGGATTGGTAAGCTGTCTGATCGCCGCGGGATCGGCCGCGGCTGAGGAGTCCGAAATCATCAAGTGGAAGGATGTCGACGGCTGGACTGTTGCTTCCGACACCTCGATGGAGGGCTCCTGCTTCATCTCGTCGGTATTCGACGGCGGGGTCACCTTGCGCCTTGGGTTCTATCCCAAGGGCTCCGAGTCGCCGCTCTATATGAGCTTCGCCAGCGACGACTGGAGGTCGCTCGAGGTCGGCAAAGAGTACGACCTGACCTTCCGCTTCGACAAGACCGATCCATGGAGCGCCTCGGCGACCGCTGCCGGTGATGCGAGCGGAAAGTTTCTGTTCGTGAACGTCACCGACGCCGAGTTCCTGACGGGCTTCGTGCGCAAGCGGGCCTTGGCCATCGCGTTTGAAGATCGCGTCATCGCAAATCTCAGCCTGCGCGGCACCGGCCCGGCGGCCGACGAGTTGATGAAGTGCCAGAGGGCGGTCGACGAGATCATCGCCGACGAGGGCCGCAAGTCCAAGGAGAAGAAAGCCGACCCGTTCAATGCACCGAGCGAGAAGCGCTCGGCGCGGGATCCGTTCAGCCTCTGAAAACAGGTGGCCACGGGATCGGGCAGCGTTTCGCGAAGGCCGGACGGTGGATTAGCATGGCGGTGTCCCCAGAGAGACTCGAACTGGCGATCTGCTGATGACAAATCAGCCGCTGTTCCGATACCTCGGCAACCGGGCACCTTCTGATCGTTTTGGTGGAGCCGAAGGGAGTCGAACCCTCGACCTCCGCAGTGCGATTGCGGCGCTCTCCCAACTGAGCTACGGCCCCGTAGCATTCAGTCAACACGACCGGCGCCGATCCTGTCAATACGCGCGCCAGCGCGCCCGCTCGAACGCCGTTGCACGATCTGCGTTGTTCGATCCGGCCGGGCGCCGAAGGCAGTCGGTCTCTGAACCGCTTCTGCACTCCACCCATTGTCGAACTCTGCCGGCGGGTTTACGCTGCAACCTGACGATGGCGATACGTGAACCGCGTTGAAGTGTGGCGGTATACGCCAAGCAGGAAATGACGTCCGGGCACTGGCTGTGAGCGCCATGATGCTCGAGCCAATTACACGATTTTCGTATGTGAGATAGGCCCCTGCCGGCCCACTGTTCCCATAAGAAACCTCTCCGTGGCCCGGCGATTGGAGGAGGATTGGCAAATGGCTCAGGCGATGAAGGCAGCCGTCGTTCGGCAATTCGGCGCGCCCCTGACGATCGAGGAAGTGGCAGTGCCCACGCCGCAGCCGGGACAGATCCTGGTGAAATACGAAGCAACGGGCGTTTGCCATACCGATCTCCATGCTGCAAATGGCGACTGGCCGGTGAAGCCCAGCCCACCATTCATTCCCGGGCACGAGGGTGTCGGCTATGTCTCGGCGGTCGGCGCCGGTGTCAAAAGAGTGAAAGAGGGCGACAGGGTCGGCGTTCCCTGGCTTCACAGCGCCTGCGGCTACTGTCCGCATTGCCGCACCGGTTGGGAGACGCTGTGTGCGGCCCAGTCGAACACGGGATACTCGGTCAACGGGACGTTCGCCGAATATGGCCTGGCGGATCCTGATTTCGTCGGCAGCCTGCCCAATGGGCTGGAGTTCGGCCCTGCCGCGCCGGTTCTGTGTGCCGGGGTCACCGTTTACAAGGGGTTGAAGGAAACGGAAGTCCGTCCCGGTGAATGGGTTGCCATCTCCGGCATCGGGGGGCTTGGCCACATGGCCGTGCAGTACGCAAAGGCGATGGGCATGCATGTCGTCGCGGCGGACATCTTCGACGACAAGCTGGCACTTGCAAAGCAATTGGGCGCCGACCTGACAGTCAACGGCAAGGCCAAGGATGCGGTCGAGCAGGTGATCAAGGCCACCGGCGGCGTGCATGGAGCGCTTGTGACTGCAGTCTCGCCCGCTGCGATGGAACAGGCGTTCGGTTTCCTGCGTTCGCGCGGCACCATGGCGCTCGTCGGCCTGCCCCCAGGTATGATCTCGGTGCCGGTCTTTGAGACTGTTCTTAAGCGCATCACCGTGCGTGGATCGATCGTCGGCACCCGCCAGGACCTGGAAGAGTCGCTCCAGTTCGCTGCTGAAGGTAAAGTCGCGCCGCATTTCTCGTGGGATAGCCTCGAGAATATCAACGAGATCTTCCGCCGCATGGAAGCCGGGAAGATCGACGGTCGCATCGTGATGAGCCTGCAGTAATCGACTTTGACAGGCCCGGCTGGTCGAGGCTCGCCGGGTCCGTGTCGATGCCCAAGGGACACGTGTCGAGCATTTACTCTTATGCGCCTTCCTTAGATCGCCGGTCACCAGAGGGCCGTCGGGCGAGATGCCGATAGACCTTTTGCAGAAAGGAAATGGCAATGAGCAAAGGCATGTTCTCAGACCAGCATGCACTGTCCAGGCGCGATCTCCTGTTGGTGGCGGGAACTGCGGCGGCCACGCTTACAGCCTACAGTCATGCTGCCCGTGCCGCGCCAGGCCCAAGCAACCTCGTGATCGACGACGTGAAGCAGGATGAGGACATCTTTGCCTATATCAGCAGGATCAAGGGCGGCTTTGACGAGACGACCTATCGGCAGGTTCTGGGATGCGCGAATGCGTTCAAGGAAGGAGACCAGACGATCGCTGTGGCTGCGGAAAATGATACGTCCCGAACGAACGCCCGAGCCCTCCTGGCAAGAACGAAGATCGCAGACCTCGATCAGCACCCGCTGTTTGAGGACGATCTGCAACGACTGATTTGGCAGACCACCGACAGGGCTCAACAAGAAAAGCTGAAAGACTGGACGATGGGCCAGCTGAAGGAATTTCTTCTGACCAAATCGGAAGATGAGATCAAAGGCGTCATGCATGGCCTGACCAGCGATACCATCGGCTGCGTGCCGAAGCTGATGAGTAATGAAGAGTTGATCGCCGTCAGCCAGAAGATTTTCAATGTCATGCCCGGCACCAAGCTGGGGGCCAAGGGATACATGGGCGCACGTATCCAGCCGAATTCGCCGACCGACCACCCCGACGACATCATGTGGCAGGTCTTCGATGCGTTTTCCTATGCGACCGGCGACATCGTCATCGGCACCAACCCGGTGGACAGTACCGTCGACAGCGTCGTCACGGTGGAGCGGGCGCTCAAGGACATCGTGGATACGTTCAAGCTGGTCGACGTCATTCCGTGGTGCGTGCTCGCTCACATCGACGTCCAAGGTGAGGTAAGCGAAGACTTCCCCGGCACGGTTTCCACCGTGTTCCAGAGCCTTGCCGGTACGGATGATTGCAACAAGATCTTCGATATAACCAATGAGAAGATCCTGAAGTACGCACGCGCCAAGGCAGGGGAGCGGTACGGCCTTTATTTCGAAACCGGGCAGGGCTCGGAATTCACCAACGGCGCGGCAAACGGCGTCGACATGATGGTGCTTGAGTCCCGGAAGTACGGGTTCAGCCGGGCTGTCGGCATGGAGCTTGCGAAAGTGCAGCCGAAGGGCGCATGGCTGCATGTCAACGATGTTGCCGGCTTCATTGGGCCGGAGGTCTTCAAGAGCCGAGAACAACTCGTTCGGTGCTGCCTCGAGGACATGGTCATGGGCAAGCTCCATGGGCTGACCATCGGTCTCGATATATGCACGACCCTGCACATGACCGTCAGCCTGGACGATCTGGATTGGTGCCAGGATCAGATCATGCCGGCCAATCCGGCCTATCTGATTGCTCTGCCGACCAAGAACGACCCGATGTTGAGCTATCTCACGACCGCATTTCAGGACCACGTACGCGTGAGGGATAAGTTCGGCTTCAAGGTCAACGATGCGATGTGGGATTTCTACAAACGCCTTGGAATTGTCGGCAAGGACAACAGCTACACGTCAAAATACGGCGATCCTCTTTGGGTCTATTATCAGTACCGCCTCGCCAAGGGGGACAAGCGCTCCAAGGACGCCGTTTACGCCGAGGGCAGGCGGATGATGACGGAGGTCGAGGCAAGAGGCGTCGACCTGGCCACGGGCCACGGTGAGAAGATATGGGATCTCAACCCGACGCTCGCGACGAAAGTGAGGGGTCTTTATGACGACGCCAAACTCTCTCTTTGGGCCGAGCTTACGCCGGAGTTCATAGCGGCGGTGCCCAGCGTCGTTCCGGTTCGCACCCTGTCCAAGGACCGGAACGACTACATCGCGCATCCGACGACCGGTGAAACGCTGAGCCCGGACTCAATCAGGGCGATTGACGCGATCAGGACGTCCTGGAAAGGCGATATGCCCAAGGGCCAGATTGTCATCTCAGATGGTCTGAACGCCAAGGCCATCATGGATGACGGCCATCTTTCGCCCTATCTGGAGGAGATGCGCAGGCTGCTCGGCGATGCCGGCGTGTCGGTGAGCGACAAGAATATCCTGGTCACCAGCGGCAGAGTGCGGGCCGGCTACCGGATTGGCGAGATGCTGTTTGCCGACGCCGATCCCAACACGTTTCGCGGAATTCTCCACATCATCGGCGAGCGGCCCGGAACCATGCACCACGCCTACTCGGTCTACATCACGGTTGCGAAGGGCAAGCGTTGGGCTGAGAAGGATATCGATCACGATATGACGAAGCTGGTCAGCAACGTCGCCGATACCGCACTCGCACCCAAGGAGGCGGCGAAGGAAACCCTGACCATTATCCGGGAGATCATCGGCAAGGACGTAAACGGCAGCCGGCGATTCGGGTGACCACAAACGCGCTACAGGGCAACAAGGGCGTCCGTCCGGAATAAGCGTCGGGCCGTGTATACCGTTGGGGCAGCCGCATACTCTCGCTTTCGGGCCCCCAAAGCGCGGTTGCTGCTTCGGATCGTGGCTTTCCGGCGTCAGAATCGCTTCTTTAGAAAGTAGCGCGCAATCGCCCCATCACCACCTTCAAGCTCGCCGAAAACTTCGAAGCCGAGTTTTTCATAAAAGGGCCTGGCCTGGAATTCGAAGGTGTCGAGCCAAAGGCCGACATAGCCGCGCTGGCGCGCGATCTTCTCCGCTTCTTCGACAAGGCGCCGGCCAAGGCCCTGGCCGCGGTACTCATCAGGGACGGCGAGGTAACGGATAAAGGCCCAGCCATAGCCATCCGTCGCATAGAGCCCGCCCGTCGCGACTTTCGTCTCCGGATCGCGAAGCACGATTGCAAAACCGGGCAGGTCGACCATGCCGCTATGGGCATCGTTATAGGCATCCAGCGGCGCAACGATGCCGCTGAGGTCATTCTGACTGGGGTCTTCGAGAAGGATGTCTATGATCGGGGTGAGCATGATGGGAACTTGGTCGAATGGTGGCTCGGTCTATAAATTCTCGTTTTGTTCTCTAGAGAAATCCAACCCAAGGAAAACTTCGGGTTGGCAATGATGGTTGGTCGTGGTCGTCGTCAACGACGGGCCGCTTAGCTGCAGCCGCTCGTCGCGCCGCAGGTGTCGCACTTCTCGCAGGTACCGTTGCGCACCATCGTGAAGTTTTGGCATTCGGTGCACATGTTGCCGGTGTAGCCCTGCATGATCGAGCGGGCGCGGCGCTCAGCTTCCACCTTCTTGGCGTCCGACTTGGCCGATGCCGCTTCGGCGGCCGCCTTGTCGGAGAAGAGGGCGGTTACTTCCTGCTCGACTTCGTCGGCGATCTCTTCTGCCAGTTCCGCAGCGCGCTCTTCATAGTCGCGCTTGAAGGCGACGATTTCGGACGTTGCGATCGCCGTCGTCGTCTCGATCTTGCGCACCGTGTTTCCGGCGATCGCCGTCACGGTTGCGCCAGAGGAGGCGCGGGCAGGGGCTGCCGTCGACGAGCCCTTCGGCTCGCTGGAGGCCCGGTCACCGGTGCCGCCGACGATCGTCGGCTTGTAGCCGCGGGTCCAGCCGGTCGAGATCAGGTTGGTCTTGCCTTCCTGAATGCCCTTGCCGAGCGCGGTGTTGCCGAAGTCGGAGGTGTCGACATGGGCGAGGTCGTGACGGCCGAGATAGGAAACCGCCAGTTCGCGGAAGACGTAGTCGAGGATCGACGTCGCGTTCTTGATCGCGTCGTTGCCCTGGACCATGCCGGCCGGCTCGAACTTGGTGAAGGTGAAGGCCTCCACATATTCCTCGAGCGGCACGCCGTACTGCAGGCCGAGCGAGATGGCGATGGCGAAGTTGTTCATCATCGCACGGAAGGCGGCCCCTTCCTTGTGCATGTCGATGAAGATCTCGCCGAGGCGGCCGTCACCGAATTCGCCGGTGCGCAGATACACCTTGTGACCACCGACGACGGCCTTCTGGGTGTAGCCCTGGCGGCGGTTCGGCAGCTTTTCGCGGGCGCGGATCACCTTCTCGATGACGCGCTCGACGATCTTCTCGGTGATGGTGACGGCCTGGGCGGCGGCGGGCGCCTGGATCAGATCCTCCAGCGCATCCTCGTCCTTGTCGTCCTCGATCAGCGAGGCGTTCAGCGGCTGCGACAGCTTGGAGCCGTCGCGGTAGAGCGCGTTTGCCTTCAGCGCCAGCTTCCACGAAAGCATGTAGGCGTTCTTGCAGTCCTCGACGGTCGCCTCGTTCGGCATGTTGATCGTCTTGGAGATCGCGCCCGAGATGAACGGCTGGGCGGCCGCCATCATGCGGATGTGGCTTTCGACCGAGAGATAACGCTTGCCGATCTTGCCGCAGGGGTTGGCGCAATCGAAGACGGGCAGGTGCTCGTTCTTCAGGAACGGTGCACCTTCGAGTGTCATCGCGCCGCAGACGTGAATGTTCGCCGCTTCGATGTCCTTCTTGGAGAAGCCCATGTGGTCGAGCAGGTTGAAGTCCATCGCGGCGAGCTGTTCGTCGGAGACCTTCAGTGTGCCCTTGAGGAAGTCGGCGCCGAGCGTCCACTGGTTGAAGACGAACTTGATGTCGAAAGCGGACTTCAGGGCGGCGTTGACGGCTTCCACCTTCTCGTCGGTGAAGCCCTTGGCCTTCAGTGTCGACGGGTTGATCGCCGGAGCCTGGTTCAGGTTGCCGTGACCGACTGCGTAAGCTTCAATTTCGGCGATCTGGCTTTCGCCGTAGCCGAGAGAGCGCAGCGCTTCCGGAACGGCGCGGTTGATGATCTTGAAGTAGCCGCCGCCGGCGAGCTTCTTGAACTTGACCAGCGCGAAGTCAGGTTCGATGCCGGTCGTGTCGCAGTCCATGACAAGGCCGATCGTGCCGGTCGGTGCGATAACCGTTGCCTGGGCGTTGCGGTAGCCGTGCTTTTCGCCGAGTTCCAGTGCCTTGTCCCAGGCGCTCATGGCGTGGATGACGAGGTCCTGGTCCGGATTGTCGGCATGGATGAGCGCGACCGGGTTGACCGAAAGCGCTTCGTAACCGGTCGTCTCGCCATAGGCGGCGCGGCGATGGTTGCGGATGACGCGCAGCATGTTGTCGCGGTTTGGCGCAAAGCCTGGGAACGGACCGAGCTTTTCGGCCATCTCGGCCGAGGTAGCATAGGAGACACCGGTCATGATCGCCGTCAGCGCACCGGCGATGGCGCGGCCTTCGGTCGAGTCATAGGGAATGCCCGAGGACATCAAGAGGCCGCCGATGTTGGCGTAGCCAAGGCCGAGCGTGCGGTATTCGTAGGAAAGCTCGGCAATCTCGCGGGACGGAAACTGCGCCATCATGACCGAGACTTCGAGAACGATCGTCCACAGGCGGACGGCGTGCTCGTAGTCTGCGATGTTGATGCGCTTGGTCGCCGCATCCTTGAACATCATCAGGTTCAGGGAGGCGAGGTTGCAGGCGGTGTCGTCGAGGAACATGTACTCCGAGCACGGGTTCGATGCGCGGATCGGGCCGGCAGCGGGGCTCGTGTGCCAGTCGTTCATGGTCGTGTTGAAGTGCAGGCCCGGATCGGCCGACGCCCAGGCGGCGTAGGAGATCGATTCCCAGAGGTCGCGTGCCTTCAGCGTCTTCATGACGCGGCCGTCCTTGCGGGCGGTCAGGTGCCAGTCGCCATCGGCTTCGACGGCGCGCAGGAAGTCGTCCTTGATCGAGACCGAGTTGTTGGAGTTCTGGCCCGAAACCGTGAGGTAGGCTTCCGAATCCCAGTCGGTGTCGTAGGTCTTGAACTCAAGGTCCTTGTAGCCTTGCTTCGCGAACTGGATAACGCGCTGGACATAGTTTTCCGGAACCAGCGCCTGCTTGGCGGCCCGGATCTCGCGCTTCAGCGCCGGGTTCTGCTTCGGGTCATAGCAGGCGTCGTCGGTGCCTTCGCAGTTGACGCAGGCCTTCATGATCGCCTTCAGATGCTTGGCGACGACCTTGGAACCGGTGACGAGGGCGGCAACCTTCTGCTCCTCCTTGACCTTCCAGTTGATGTATTCCTCGATATCCGGATGGTCGATGTCGACAACGACCATCTTGGCGGCGCGGCGGGTGGTGCCGCCCGACTTGATGGCACCGGCAGCACGGTCGCCGATCTTCAGGAACGACATCAGGCCGGAGGACTTGCCGCCGCCCGAGAGCTTTTCGCCTTCGCTGCGCAGATAAGAGAAGTTGGAGCCGGTACCAGAACCGTACTTGAACAGGCGCGCTTCACGCACCCACAGATCCATGATGCCGCCTTCGTTGACGAGATCGTCACCGACCGACTGGATGAAGCAGGCATGCGGCTGCGGATGCTCATAGGCCGACTTGGACTTGGTCAGCTTGCCGGTAAACGGGTCGACATAGAAGTGGCCTTGGCCAGGGCCGTCGATGCCGTAGGCCCAGTGCAGGCCGGTGTTGAACCATTGCGGCGAGTTCGGCGCGACGCGCTGGGTGGCGAGCATGTAGGCAAGTTCGTCCTGGAAGGCCGAAGCGTCTTCCTCGGTGTCGAAGTAGCCGCCCTTCCAGCCCCAATAGGCCCAGGTGCCGGCCAGGCGATCGAAGACCTGACGGGCATCGGTTTCGGAACCGTACTGCTCATCCTTCGGCAGCGCCTTCAGCGCATCCGTGTCGGGAACCGCGCGCCAGAGGAAGGAGGGGACATCGTTCTCCTCGACGCGCTTCATCTTGGCGGGAACGCCGGCCTTGCGGAAATACTTCTGGGCGAGAATGTCGGCGGCAACCTGGCTGAACTGAGCCGGCACGTCGATATCGGCAAGGCGGAAAACGATCGAACCATCGGGGTTCTTGATTTCACTCGTAGCCTTGCGGAATTCGATCTCCGCATAAGCGGATTGCCCGGCTTTTGTGAAACGACGTTCGATCTTCATTGTCCCTGGTCCTTCGTGTTGCCTAGCGCCCGCCACAGGCGCAATTGTCCCCGCCCGGCCGCGAGGGGCATCCCGCAGCCAGTCTCAGCTTCCGTCCTTGGAGAGAAACCCATAACTGGGTGACCCTGTATCTTGTGAGATAGGCTGTCTGCAAATACTAAATATAGTATCAACAACTTCTTCATGCCAGCCAAATATTGCCCCGGTGGACCCGAAAAATCGCACAGAAATCCTCAGGGCGACCCCATGGTGAAATCCATGACTGCCGCCTTTCAGAACCGCCGATTTGGGGAGAGGAACCGGGACTTGAACAATCCGGTCCGCCGCCGTTGCAACGTGAAATCCATTAACCGTGAATCGTCCGGAGGCGTCAAGGGGTGGTTTGTGACGGAAGTTTGAGCCCTAGATGTTGTGTGGACCGGCTGTGGAAAACGGGGACATCGGTCAACGCCATGAAAATCAGGCACTTCCGGAGGTTGCCTGTGAGACTGACGCAACGGTCGGCACGCAATCGAAATTTTGACGGGTAAAAACCCGCATAAAAAGTGTCCCTTACGGCAGGCTCGGTTGCATCGGTGAAAGCGATATGGGGTGGGGCAGTGATTCGTTTTTTGGCGGTCCCGTAAGCACCGGCATTTGGTTCGCAGCCGACGTCGGCGCGGCCTCGGCACGCCTGAACATCAACGCCTTGCGACAGGCCCGAGACTCCAATCGTGGTGGGGCTCTCGGGCGCGGATGCGCCCTAGGCGGGCCAGACGCGTCTGCGCGCGGTCTGGCCCTGCTGATCTCAATCGACGCGCTTTTGCAGCTCGCGTGCGCCATTCGGCGCATTCACCTTGCCCTCGGTGATGAAGTAGGCAAACACGTCACGCGGCTCCTTCTTGGCCGTGCGATCAGGCGCGCTTTTTTCGAGCCCACTCGGCTCGTCGCCCGCCGCAAACGCCTTGGCGCGCTCGGCCCAGAGGTCGAGCTTGTCGGCAGCATAGCAAGTCTTGATGTCGTCGCTGCCCTTTTGCAGGCGCAGATAGACAAAATCGGCAGTGACATCGGCGATCATCGGATAGTCCGCATGCTCGGCGAGCACCACGGCGACGCCGTATTTCTCCAACAGGGAGACAAAATCCGGAGACTGAAAGGTCGGGTTGCGGACCTCGACCACATGGCGCAGCGGCAAGCCGTCCTGCTTATCCGGCAGAAGCTTCAAAAAGCCTTCGAAATCGTCGGGCTCGAACTTCTTCGTCGGCGCGAACTGCCAGAGGATGGGGCCGAGATGAGGCCCAAGCTCGGTCAGTCCCTGCGTCAGGAATCGCTCCATGGATTCACCGGCTTCCGAGAGAACCTTGCGGTTGGTGACGAAGCGGCTCGCCTTCAGGGAGAAGATGAAATCATCGGGCACTTCCGACGCCCACTTGGCGAAGGTCTCCGGCTTCTGCGACGAATAGTAGGTGCCGTTCACCTCGATTGCCCGCAACTGCTTGCCGGCATATTCGAGCTGCCGCTTCTTTGCCAGCGTGTCGGGATAGAAGGTGCCTTCCCAGGGCTCGAAGGTCCAGCCGCCGATACCAACGCGGATCTTTCCGGATTTTGCCATGCCATCCTCCTCAACAACGGCCATCGCTTGACCGCGTGCTTTTCAGTCTTTGATCGATTTCGTCATGTCCACGAGTGTCCACCCTGGACGATAGGGATTGGGTCGGCGACCCGTTTCTTGAAATCCATAGGCGCGATAGAGCGCGATGTTTCGCTCCATGCGTGAATTGGTGTAGAGCCGCACCTCCGGCAAGCCCCACTCAGCCGCTTTGGCATCCACGAAGCGCAGCAATTCGATGCCGAACCCCTGGCGCTGATAGGCCGGGGCAACCGCAAGGCTGAAGATCATAAGGTGATCGGCGTGCCGTTCGAAAACGGCAAGCGCCGAGACAACCTCATCTCGCTCCCGAAGCCAGACCTCGTCGCGAAGGATGCGAGGCGCGTAGTCCTCGGTGACCGGGAGCGGCGGCCCACCAAAGAGCGTCCGATAGGGCTCATAGGCCGCCTCCGTCACGCTTTGCACAGCGGCCAGATCTTCCAGACGAGCAGGCCGCATCATGCCGTGATCACTCCTAAAGCGCGCCGACCAGATCGACAGACTTACTCTGCTGCTTCGACCTTCTTCATCGGCCGGCGCTCCAGCAGCTCCTTCAGGAACTGGCCGGTATAGGACCGCTTTTCCTTGACCACGTCTTCCGGCGTGCCCTTGGCGATGACTTCGCCGCCGCCGTCGCCGCCTTCAGGGCCGAAGTCGATCACCCAGTCGGCAGTCTTGATGACTTCGAGATTGTGCTCGATGACGACGACCGAATTGCCCTGGTTGACGAGCTCATGCAGAACTTCAAGAAGCTTTGCGACATCGTGGAAATGCAGGCCGGTGGTCGGCTCGTCGAGAATGTAGAGCGTGCGACCGGTCGAGCGCTTCGACAGTTCCTTGGCGAGCTTGACGCGCTGGGCCTCACCGCCCGAGAGCGTGTTGGCCTGCTGGCCGACCTTGATATAGCCGAGGCCGACCTGGTTGAGCGTGACGAGCTTGTCGCGCACCGAGGGAACGGCGGCGAAAAAGTCGACGCCTTCCTCGACGGTCATGTCGAGCACGTCGGCGATCGACTTGCCCTTGAAATGCACGTCGAGCGTTTCGCGGTTGTAGCGCCTGCCGTGGCAGACGTCGCAGGTGACGTAGACATCCGGCAGGAAGTGCATCTCGATCTTGATGACGCCGTCGCCTTGGCAGGCCTCGCAGCGGCCGCCCTTGACATTGAAGGAGAAGCGGCCCGGCTGATATCCGCGTGCCTTGGCTTCCGGCAGGCCGGCGAACCAGTCACGGATCGGCGTGAAGGCGCCGGTATAGGTTGCCGGGTTCGAGCGCGGGGTACGACCGATCGGCGACTGGTCGATGTCGATCACCTTGTCGATATGCTCGAAGCCATCGATGCGGTCGTGCTCGGCCGGGTTTTCGCGCGCGCCCATGATGCGGCGGGCGGCGGCCTTGTAGAGCGTCTCGATCAGGAAGGTCGACTTGCCGCCGCCGGAGACACCGGTAACGGCGGTGAAGACGCCGAGCGGGATCGAGGCGGTGACGTTCTTCAGGTTGTTGGCGCGGGCGCCGACGACGGTGATTTCCTTTTTCTTCTTCGGCTTGCGGCGTTCGGAGGGAACGGCAACCGAAAGCTCGCCGGACAGATACTTTCCGGTCAGCGATTTCGGATTGGCCATGATGTCCGACGGCGACCCTTGCGCGATGACTTCGCCGCCATGGATGCCGGCAGCCGGGCCGATATCGACGACATAGTCGGACGTCAGGATCGCGTCTTCGTCATGTTCGACGACGATCACCGTGTTGCCGATGTCGCGCAGATGCCGAAGCGTGTCCAGCAGGCGGGCGTTGTCGCGCTGGTGCAAGCCGATCGACGGCTCGTCGAGCACGTAGAGAACGCCGGTGAGGCCGGAGCCGATCTGCGAGGCCAGCCGAATGCGCTGGCTTTCACCGCCTGAGAGCGTTCCGGAATTGCGCGACAGGCTCAGATATTCGAGACCGACGTCGTTGAGGAAGCGCAGTCGGTCACGGATCTCCTTCAGGATGCGGACGGCGATTTCGTTCTGCTTGGCATTCAGATGCTCCGGCAGGACCTCGAACCAGTCGCGTGCAACGCGGATCGACATTTCGGTCACCTGACCGATATGCAGCTTGTCGATCTTGACCGCCAGCGCCTCCGGCTTCAGGCGGAAACCGGCGCAAGCCGGGCAGGGCGCAGCCGACATGTAGCGCTCGATCTCCTCGCGCGCCCAGGCGCTGTCGGTTTCCTTCCAGCGGCGCTCGAGGTTGGGCACGATGCCCTCGAAGTTCTTGGTGGTGTTGTAGGAGCGGGCACCGTCCTCGTAATGGAAGACGATCTTCTCTTCCGTTCCGTGCAGGATCGCGGTCTGTGCCGCAGTCGACAGCTCGTTCCAGCGGCTGCCGAGTTTGAAGCCAAAGACCTTGCCGAGCGCTTCCAGCGTCTGGTTGTAGTATGGAGAGGAGGATTTCGCCCAGGGCGCAATTGCGCCGTCGCGCAGCGTCCGGTGCTCTTCCGGCACGATCAGCGCCGTGTCGATCTTCTGCTGGCTGCCGAGACCGTCGCAGGTCGGGCACGCGCCGAAGGGGTTGTTGAACGAGAACAGCCGCGGCTCGATCTCGGAAATGGTGAAGCCGGAAACCGGGCAGGCGAACTTTTCCGAAAACAGCACGCGCTCGTGGGTTTCGTTCAGCGACTTGTTGGCCGAGCCGCCGGCAGCGGTCTCTTCGGGTGGCAGCGGCTTGTCGGCGAATTCGGCGACTGCGAGGCCATCGGCGAGCGTCAGGCAGGTCTCAAGGCTGTCGGCAAGGCGCGAGGCGAGGTCGGGCCGCACGACCACGCGGTCGACCACGACGTCGATGTCATGCTTGTACTTCTTGTCGAGTGCGGGCACCTCGGCGATCTCGTAGAAGGTGCCGTCGACCTTGACGCGCTGAAAGCCCTTCTTCATCAGCTCGGCGAGTTCTTTCTTGTACTCGCCCTTGCGGCCGCGCACGAGCGGCGCAAGAATATAGAGGCGCGTGCCTTCGCCGAATTCGAGCACCCGGTCGACCATCTGGCTCACCGTCTGGCTTTCGATCGGCAGACCCGTCGCCGGCGAATAGGGCACGCCGACGCGCGCAAAGAGCAGGCGCATATAGTCGTAGATTTCGGTGACGGTACCGACCGTCGAGCGCGGATTGCGCGACGTCGTCTTCTGCTCGATCGAGATCGCCGGAGACAGGCCGTCGATCTGGTCGACGTCCGGCTTCTGCATCATCTCGAGGAACTGGCGCGCATAGGCCGAAAGGCTTTCGACATAGCGACGCTGGCCTTCGGCATAGATCGTATCGAAAGCAAGCGACGACTTGCCCGAGCCGGAAAGGCCGGTCATCACGATCAGCTTGTTGCGCGGCAGATCGAGGTCGATGCCTTTCAGATTGTGCTCGCGCGCACCACGAATGGAGATGGTCTTGAGTTCACTCATCGGAAGCCAGCTTTTGCATGTCGGTTGAAAGCCCCCTATGTAATGACGCTAACGCCCATGTCGAGGCGCAATCGGCAAAACAGGCGGCCAATTCGAGTCGGTTGACAGGATCATAGCCAAATACTAGAACAAATAAAGAACAAATCGCCCATAAAACGACCAAAACTGTTGTGGATTATGTGCGAGGCGGGGCGTATCGGCGGCATCAGGCCGCTAAGATGCGCGCTCTTGAAATTCCAAGCCGGGTCCATGGCCCGGTGAAACCACGGGAAAAGCAACATGGCTGGAAGCGTCAACAAGGTGATCTTGATCGGAAATGTCGGGGCAGACCCGGAAATCCGGCGCACGCAGGACGGCCGGCCGATCGCCAACCTGCGCATTGCAACGTCGGAGACCTGGCGCGACCGCAACAGCGGTGAGCGCAAGGAAAAGACCGAATGGCACACGGTCGTGGTCTTCAACGAAGGCCTCTGCAAGGTTGTCGAGCAATATGTGAAGAAGGGCGCCAAGCTCTACATCGAGGGCGCGCTGCAGACCCGCAAGTGGCAGGACCAGAACGGCAACGACCGTTACTCGACCGAAGTCGTGCTGCAGGGCTTCAACTCGACGCTGACCATGCTTGACGGCCGCGGCGAAGGCGGCGGCTCCGGTGTCAGCCGTGGCGGCGGCGGTGGAGCGGGTGACTTCGGCGGCGGCGGCAACTATGGCGGCGGCGGTTACGACGATTACGACCAGCCGCGCCAGTCCTCTGGCGGCGGTCGCTCGGGCGGTGGCCAGGGCGGTCAAGGCGGCCAGGGCGGCGGCTTCTCGCGCGACATGGACGACGATATCCCGTTCTGATCGCAAGCGGATCCTGTTTACAGAAAAAAACGCCACGTCCTCGGGACGTGGCGTTTTTCGTTTCCGGTCTACTTCGACTGCATCGGGCGAAGGATGCGCCCAGCCATCCGACCTCAGGTCGTCATCGCGGATTTGACGCCGTCGACGACGAACTGCACCGCGAGTGCTGCCAGGATTACGCCGAGCAGTCGGGTGAGGATGGCGCGGCCGGTGACGCCGAGAAAGCGATCGACGCGTTCAGCGATGACCAGCGCCAGAAACAGGCTGAGCATCGACAGCGCGATGACGATCAGGAGCTGAGTGCGCTCGACAGCGGTCGGGAACGAGCCGGCAAGCAGGATCGTTGCCGAAATCGCGCCCGGCCCGGCAATGAGCGGCAGGGCCAGCGGGAAGACCGCGATGTTGTGAATGTGGTCCTTGACCGTCGCATTCTCGCCGGTCTTTTCCTTGCGCTCCTGGCGCTTCTCGAAAATCATCTCGAAGGCGATCCAGAAGAGCAGCAGGCCGCCGGCGATACGGAAGGCGCCGATCGAGATGCCGAGCAGGCCGAGGATGCTGTTTCCGAAGAGCGCAAAGGCCGCCAGGATGAAGAAGGCGATCAGCGAGCCACGGGTGGCCACCTGAAAGCGCTCCTGCCGGCTGAGGCCGACCGTGAGGCTCAGGAAGATCGGCGCGAGGCCAGGCGGATCGAGCGTGACGAGAAGCGTCGTCAGCGCATTGACCAGGAGGTCGACATTGAACATCCGTTTCCCCTTCCGGATTTTGCCCCGGGTTTTCCCGGTGGCATGTCTACATTGTTAGGCAAGCAGCCGGGCATTGGGAAGGGGCAGACAAACAAAGTCTCAGCAATGACTTAATCAGCAATCGCTGCGAGCGTAGAGGCTGGAAATCCGCGGCGCAGCGGGCTTTGACGGACAGGGTCTTCCGATTTCCGGCGCGATGCCCTAGAAAAGCCTGCTCCGGCGGCAAAAGACTGTTCACAACTGCTGTGCGGCTCATCGATCCCGATCGGGATAACTGGGTGAATCGTACAGCGAATCAAGGCATTACAAAGACATCTTCACAGTCCGGGGGGCAAGTGGCGCCAAAGGCCGCAAATTGGCGCTTCCGATGGCAATCCGCTATAAATATCCGACTGATTCTGAACAAAGATCGTGATCACCATTGACTGAGCAAAGCACCCCCGGCGGCGGAAAAACTCCGCCAGGCATCGAGCCGATTTCCATCATCGAGGAAATGCAGCGGTCCTATCTCGATTACGCGATGAGCGTTATCGTCAGCCGCGCGCTTCCCGACGTGCGTGACGGTCTGAAACCCGTGCACCGCCGCATCCTCTACGGGATGAGCGAGCTCGGCATCGACTGGAACAAGAAATACGTCAAATGCGCCCGTGTGACCGGGGACGTGATGGGTAAGTACCACCCGCACGGCAACGCCGCGATCTACGACGCGCTGGCACGCATGGCGCAGGACTGGTCGCTCCGCCTGCCGCTGATCGACGGCCAGGGCAACTTCGGTTCGGTCGACGGCGACCCGCCGGCGGCCGAGCGCTACACCGAATGCCGCCTGCAGAAGGCCGCGCATTCGCTGCTCGACGATCTCGACAAGGAAACGGTCGACTTCCGCGACAACTATGACGGCACCCTGCAGGAGCCGGCGGTCGTTCCCGCGAAGTTCCCGAACCTGCTCGTCAACGGCGCCGGCGGTATTGCCGTCGGCATGGCGACGAACATTCCGCCGCACAACCTGGTCGAAGTCATCAACGGCTGCATGGCGCTGATCGACAATCCGGCGATCGAACTGCCGGAACTGATGGAAATCATCCCCGGCCCGGATTTCCCGACTGGCGCGCTGATCCTTGGCCGCTCGGGCATCCGCTCGGCCTATGAGACCGGCCGCGGCTCCGTCATCATGCGCGGCCGCGCCCATATCGAGCCGATGCGCGGCGACCGCGAGCAGATCATCATCACCGAGATCCCGTTCCAGGTGAACAAGGCGACGATGATCGAGAAGATGGCCGAGCTGGTCCGCGAGAAGCGTATCGAAGGCATCTCGGACCTGCGTGACGAATCGGACCGCCAGGGCTACCGCGTCGTCATCGAACTGAAGCGCGATGCCAATGCCGATGTCATCCTGAACCAGCTTTACCGCTACACGCCGCTGCAGACCTCGTTTGGCTGCAACATGGTGGCACTGAACGGCGGCAAGCCCGAGCACATGACGCTGCTCGACATGCTGCGTGCCTTTGTCTCGTTCCGCGAGGAAGTTGTTAGCCGGCGTACGAAATACCTGCTGCGCAAGGCGCGTGACCGTGCCCATGTGCTCGTCGGTCTTGCCATCGCGGTTGCCAACATCGACGAAATCATCAAGCTCATCCGCCATGCGCCCGACCCGCAGACGGCGCGCGAGCAGTTGATGGAGCGCCGCTGGCCGGCCCATGACGTCGAGAGCCTCATCCGCCTCATCGACGACCCGCGCCACCGCATCAACGAGGACGGCACCTACAACCTCTCGGAAGAGCAGGCCCGCGCCATCCTCGACCTGCGCCTGCAGCGCCTGACAGCGCTCGGCCGCGACGAAATCGGCGACGAACTCAACAAGATCGGCGAGGAAATCAAGGATTACCTCGACATCCTGTCGTCGCGCCTGCGTATCATGAGCATCGTCAAGGACGAACTCGTCGCCATCCGCGACGAGTTCGGCACCCCGCGCCGGTCCGAGATCATGGAAGGCGGCCCCGACATGGACGATGAGGATCTCATCGCCCGTGAAGACATGGTCGTGACCGTCTCGCATCTCGGCTACATCAAACGCGTGCCGCTGACGACCTACCGCGCGCAGCGCCGTGGCGGCAAGGGCCGTTCGGGCATGGCGACCCGGGACGAGGATTTCGTTACCCGGCTATTCGTTGCCAATACCCATACGCCGGTTCTGTTCTTCTCCTCGCGTGGCATCGTCTACAAGGAGAAGGTCTGGCGCCTGCCGATCGGCACGCCGCAATCGCGCGGCAAGGCTCTGATCAACATGCTGCCGCTGGAACCCGGCGAACGCATCACCACGATCATGCCGCTGCCCGAGGATGAGGCAACCTGGGAAAACCTCGACGTCATGTTCTCGACGACCCGCGGCACGGTTCGCCGCAACAAGCTGTCGGACTTCGTCCAGGTCAACCGCAACGGCAAGATCGCGATGAAGCTCGAGGAAGAGGGCGACGAGATTCTCTCCGTCGACACCTGTACGGAGCATGACGACGTCATGCTGACGACAGCGCTCGGCCAGTGCATCCGCTTCCCGGTCGACGACGTGCGCGTCTTTGCGGGCCGCAACTCGATCGGCGTTCGTGGCATCAATCTCGGCGACGGCGACCGCATCATCTCGATGGCGATCCTTGGCCATGTCGAGGCCGAACCGTGGGAGCGTGCCGCCTATCTCAAGCGCGCTGCGGCGGAACGTCGGGCGACGAACGGCGACGAGGAAGAAATCGCTCTGGTCGGCGAGGAAGTCGCTGACGGCGGAGAACTGTCGAACGAACGCTTCGAGGAACTGAAGGCACGCGAACAGTTCGTGCTGACGGTCTCGGAGAAGGGCTTCGGCAAGCGCTCGTCGTCCTACGATTTCCGGACTTCGGGCCGTGGCGGCAAGGGCATCCGCGCCACCGACACCTCGAAGACGACGGAAATTGGCGTGCTCGTCGCGGCCTTCCCGATCGAAGACAACGACCAGATCATGCTTGTATCCGACGGCGGCCAATTGATCCGCGTGCCGATCAATGGCGTCCGGCTTGCGAGCCGCGCGACCAAGGGCGTTACCATCTTCTCGACCGCCAAGGACGAGAAGGTCGTTTCGGTCGAGCGCATCAGCGAACCGGAAAGCGACGAAGAGGAAGGCGAAGAGGCGGCCGTCGAGAACGGCGCAGCGGAAACGCCAGCCGAATCCGAGGATTAAGCGCTAGACTTGAAGTGCCAAGGAAACTGAAAGCCCGCCATTTTGGCGGGCTTTTTCGTGCGTAGGACTAGTATCGAGCAGCAGCGGGAGGTGTCTGAAAGTCAGATTTCGGTATTCGCGTCTGCATGCGCAGTGCCACGAATATAGGCCCGCAGTCCCGCGGCAAGTGCGTCGAACGTGACGCGACAGCGGGGAGCCGTCTTCAGGTTCTCATGCATCACCAGCCAGGTATCGAGCTTCATCTCGAACAAGCCGGGCAGCACTGGGAGCAGGTCGGGGTCGCGTGCCGCAAGTCCGCTCTGGCAGATTCCGACGCCGAAGCCGGCGCGGATTGCGGCCAATTGGGCAAGATTGCTGTCGGCCCTCAGCGCAAAGCGTGTGGCCGGCAGTTCGGGCGAGCGGGCGATGATCGCCCGGATCGCCGCAGTCTCTCGGTCGTAACCGATCAGGCTGTGATTGCTAAGGTCTGCCAGTGTCTGCGGCATGCCGCGTCGCTCAATGTAGCGGCGATGGGCGTGAAAGCCTAAGGGAACCGCGCCGAGATGTCGGGCGATTAGCGCATCCTGTGCGGGCGCCACCATGCGCACCGCGATATCGGCCTCCTGGCGCAAGAGGTCCTCGACCGTGTCCGAGGCGGAAAGCTCGATCGTCAATGCAGGATAGGCGGCGTGCAGTTCTGAAAGGATCGGCGGCAGGACCTCGATGCCGATGACTTCGCTAGCGCTGATACGCACAGTGCCGCTGACCGTATCGCGCCGGCCCGACGCCGCGCGCAAGAGCGCAGCCGATGTCGCGGCGAGCGTCTCGGCATAGGGCTTGAGTGCCAGCGCGGCGTCGGTCGGCAACAGACCGTGCGGCGAGCGCACGAACAGCGGATAGCCGAGTGTCGCTTCCATGGCGTCCACGTGCCGGCCAACGGTCGGTTGCGTCAGGCCAAGCTCGCGGGCGGCGGCTGACAACGATCCCTCCTTAAGCACGGCGAGGAATGTTCGGTAGAAATCCCAGCTCAAATCCATCTTGCTCATGGATTTCAGTATAGCTACGCAAGATTTTTCGGCAATTCCGTTTAGCTCGTGAATGCGTGATCCTGCCTTCATCGAAACGGATGGAGTGTGACATGACCGAGATGCAGCAGAGAACAAGACGTGTGCTGGTGCTCGGCGCGACGGGCGGTATCGGCAGCGCCGTCGCCCGTGGGCTCCGCAGGCGCGGCTGGCAGGTGCGTGCCTTGAACCGAAACGCCGCGACGACGGCGCAGGCCGAGCCGGCGTTCGACTGGCGGCAAGGCGATGCCATGAACGCGGACGACGTTCGCACTGCTGCCGAAGGGGTGGATCTGATCGTGCACGCGGTCAATCCGTCGGGTTACCGCAATTGGGGCACCTTGGTGCTGCCGATGCTGGACAATACGATCGCCGCGGCCAAGTCCACCGGTGCACGCATCCTCTTACCGGGAACGATCTACAATTTCGGCCGCGACGCCTTTCCCGTCCTAACGGAGGACGCGCCGCAGAACCCGGATACCGACAAGGGTCTGATCCGCAGGGAGATGGAGCGCCGTCTGAAGGACGCTTCGGAGGCAGGTGTCGGCGTCATCATCGTGAGGGCAGGCGACTTCTTCGGTCCCGGTGCGGCCAATAACTGGTTTTCGCAAGGGCTGGTAAAGCCGGGCAGAGCGTTGGGCGCGATTTCCTACCCGGGCCGCGAGGGGATCGGCCACCAATGGGCCTATCTGCCCGATGTCGCCGAAACCATGATCCGCCTCGTCGAGCGCGCCGAGGACCTGCCGCCTTTCGCCGTTTACCACATGCGCGGCTTCCTCGACCGCAATGGAACCGAGATGATCGCGGCGATCCGCCGGGTTGTCGGCAAGCCGGCGCTTCCCGTCCGGGCCTTCCCGTGGTGGCTGATCGACTTGGCTTCGCCCTTCGTTCCGCTCTTCAGGGAGTTGCGCAAGATGCGCTATCTCTGGCGCGAACCGTTGAGAATGCCGAACGAGCGGCTGCTTGCCGTGCTCGGCGAAGAGCCGCACACGCCGATCGACGAGGCGGTTGCAACGACGCTCGTCGGACTTGGTTGCCTGAACGCCCCGCGGGCGCTTCCGCAAGGGATTGCCGCAGGCTAGCGCGCGCGCATGTCAGGATCAATTTCGGGCAGGCCTCGATAGCAGTCAGTTCCGGAAGACGAGGCAAGCGCCGCCGCTCTTGCGGATGGTGGCGCAAAGCTTGTTCGCGTCCGCCTGGGTCTCGCGGCCGATGCGTGCGGCGTAGCGGATTCGCAGGCCGAAGCTGGCATTGCGCTCGCGCAGGAGAAGCGCCTTCTCGCTGCGGATCGGCTCCGGCAGGCGCTTGACGGCGCTGACGAACAGTCGCTGCGCCACTGATTTCTGGAAATGCGCGGCAAGCTGTACGCCCCAGGGCGCCCATTCGGCTTCGTCGATCACCTCGATGTCGCGGAGGTTGCGGGTGCTGGCGAGCGCCACACAGCCGTCGATGAAGCTCTTGTTCTTGTCGAGCGTCAGGTCGAGGATCTTCGGCGGATTGTCGCGCCAGTCCTCGACGCTGTAGGCGGTGATCGCGAGCACGTAGTTGCGCGTTTCCGCCGGCAGCCAATCGACCTCGAGAAAACGCTCCAGCCCGTTCTCGCCGGCATTGTAGGCGGCAGCCGCATAGCCGAGATTGCCGTAGCGCGACTTCAGTTCGTTCAGATACTCTGCCGACTTGCCGAGCGCCTCGACGACATCGAAGCTGTTGTTGAGCCCTCGCATCTTCGCCGTTCCCGGCATGAATTGCGCGATGCCTTCGGCACCCTTGGGGCTGACGGCATTGGGCCGGAACAGGCTTTCGCGCCAGATGAGCCGGGCGAAGAAGGCCGCGGGCAGGTCGTTGACCGTCGCATAGTGGTCGATCACGCCGCAGATATCGCGGGCGAAGTTTTCCTTGCTGATGCAGAGCGACTTGGCGGAGTCGGTGGCCGACGGGCCGGAATAGACGCACTTGGGCTGCGCGGCGAAGTCGTCGATACGAGCCTCTGCCTCGGTCATGTTTAATGCAGGAATGCTGGCAGCCAACGCCAGTGCCGCTCTCGCGACACGTGCCCAGGCGCCCGATCTGACCTTCCGCCGAAGACCCACGTCAAAATATTTCCAGAAACAGTCCTTGAAGGTTCATAGCATCTCCCGCCGCCTCGACAAACGGCCATTGTCGAGGCGCCGCCGCGGGTTAGCGCGGCGAGCCCGTCGGAAGCACCAGTTGCATGAATGTCAGATCAAGCCAGCGGCCGAACTTCGTGCCGACCTCACGCAGCCGGCCGGTATCCTCGAAACCCAGTTGGGCATGAAGGCGGATCGAGGCTGCGTTCTCCGATTCGATGCCGGCGATCATCACATGTTTGCCAAGCCGTTCGGCCTCGGCGATCAACGCGACCATGAGTTTCCGGCCGATGCCGCCACCGCGCCGATCCTTGTGAACATAGACGGAGTGCTCGACCGTATGGCGATAGCCATCGAAGGCGCGCCAATCGCCGAAGGACGCATAGCCGATGACATCGCCTTCCTCGCAGACCGCCACCAGCACAGGATAGCCCACGTCCGTGCGCGCCTTCAGCCAGGCCACGCGATTGGCGACATCGACCAGGGTCTCGTTCCAGATCGCCGTCGTGTTCGCCACGGCGTCGTTGTAGATCTCGCAGATGACTGGCATATCGTCTTGGATGGCCGCCCGGATCAGCATGCTTGCTCCTCGCATTCGTTCACTATATGACTACGATATGAATACTAAAGTAGACAGTCTGGATCAACGGCTCAGTGAACGAATTCGTCTGGAAAGAGAGGCGCGCGGCTGGTCACTGAGCGAGCTTTCGGAGCGATCAGGCGTCTCGCGCGCAATGATCCACAAGGTAGAGCGCGGCGATAGCAGCCCGACGGCGACGCTGCTGGCAAAGCTCGCCGGCGCTTTCGGGCTCACCATGTCCACTCTGATCGCTCGTGCGGAGATGAGCCAGGGCAGGCTGTCGCGGCGCCAGGATCAGGCGGTGTGGCGCGATCCGCAGACCGGATATCTTCGGCGCCATGTCTCGCCGATGTCGGACCTGCCGCTCGAGCTTGTCGAGGTTGAACTTCCGGCCGGCGCCGAGGTGCCGATCCCGGCATCCGCCTATGCGCTCCATCGCCGGTGGATATGGGTGACTGCGGGGCGCCTGACCTTCGTGGAAGGGCTGGAGACCCATACGCTCGGCATCGGGGATTGCCTGGAACTCGGCCCGCCGGAGGATTGCGTCTTCCGCAATGTCGGCGGAGAGACCTGTATCTACGCCGTCGTCCTGTTGCGGACGGGTTGAGCCTAGATGCCGAGCTCGGCGATGGCGATTCGCGCCATCGTAAGGTCATTCTCGACGCCGGAATCGTCATTGTCTTCCAGGAACCAGGCTGCGGAAAGCCCGGCATAGGCAAGCACCCAGTTGAGAATGCGCTGCGGGTGAAGCCCGGTCTCCTTCGCGACGATCGGCAGATGCCGCTGCAGCCGGCCCGGAGCGGTGACCAGGGGCAGTTCTGGATTGCAGAACAGGTTGGCGTAGTCGTAGCCGCGATCGCCGAGGACGCGTTTCGGATCGATCGCCAGCCAGCCGCGGTCGCCAAAATCGAGGATGTTGGCGTGGTGGACGTCGGCATGCAGCACGACCGGCGGTTCGGGATCTGCAAACAGGCTTTTCGCCGCCTCGAGCGCGCGGGCAAAGAGACCGCCTTGAGCGGGAGCAGCCGTCTCCAGGGAAGCGAACCATTTGTCGAGTGGCACGAGATCGCCGGGAACCGGTGTCGAGCGCGGCGCATGGAGCTCGGCGACGGTGCGGCAGATGATGCGCGTCACTTCCTCGTCGCTTCCGGTCATCGCCATGTGGAAGAGGTTGCGCTGGCTGTCCGTGCGCTCCATCAGCACCGCGTCGCCATCGGCTTCATAGACCTTTGCAGCGCCATGCCCGTTCCAGTAGAGCAGGGGCAGGCGACCATACTTCTCTTCCGGGTCCTCGGCGACCTTGAGCATCGCCTGCTGGCCGCGATAGCGGACGGGGTAAAGACGGCTGGAGGGGGTTACGATGACGTCGCCGTCAGGATGCAATGACCATTTTTCTGAATATAGCGAAAACATAAGCTCTTCATTCCCAAAGACAAATGCCCCGCCGAAGAGGCGGAGCATTGCCATGTGGGAGTGTCAGGCGACCTGTTCAAGGGCCGGATAGTCGGTATAGCCCTTGGCGCCACCACCGTAGAAGGTTGCCTGATCCGGCGTGTTGAGCGGCGCATCGCGCTTCAACCGTTCGACGAGATCCGGGTTGGCGATGAACGGCTTGCCGAAAGCGACGAGGTCGGCTTCGCCGTCCTTGACCGTCTTTACCGCGAGTGCCCTGTCATAGCCATTATTGGTCATCCAGGCAGCCTTGCCGCCGGCAGCGACATAGGTCGAACGCAGGGCGTCGTAGTCGAATGGCTGGTCGCCCTGCTGGTGGTCGCGCGGGCCGCCGGTCGCGCCTTCAATGATGTGGATATAGGCGAGGGGGTAGCGGGCGAGGTTCTTGACCACATGGCCGAACACCTCCTGCGGTTGCGGATCAAAGGCATCGTTGGCGGGAGTGACGGGCGAAAGGCGGATACCGACCCGGCCGGCGCCGATTTCATTCGTCACGGCATCCATGACCTCGAACAGGAAGCGGGCGCGGTTTTCGATCGAACCGCCGTAGGTATCCGTGCGGTGGTTCGAACCCGAACGCAGGAACTGGTCGATGAGATAGCCGTTGGCCGCATGGATCTCGATGCCATCGAAGCCGGCGTCGATCGCGGCGCGCGCAGCCTTGCGATAGTCCTCGACGATCGCTTCGATCTCGGCGGTCTCCAGTGCATGCGGCTCGGAGGTTTCGGCAAAGGAGCCAGTACCGTCCGAATTGACCAGATAGGTCTTCGACTTAGCGCGAACGGCCGACGGTGCAACAGGCTTGCCGCCACCCGGCTGCAGAGAATCATGCGAAATGCGGCCGACATGCCACATCTGGACGACGATCCGGCCGCCCTTGGCGTGCACTGCGTCCGTCACCTTGCGCCAGCCTTCAAGCGCTTCCGGCGTATAGAGGCCCGGAACGTCGGCATAGCCCTGGCCCTGCTGGGTGATCGCCGTTCCCTCCGAGATCAGCAGGCCTGCCGTCGCGCGCTGCTCGTAGTAGGTCACATTCAGGGTGTTCGGAACGGCGCCCGGGGATCGGTTGCGGGTCAGCGGCGCCATCACGATGCGGTTTTTCAGCGCGATGTCACCAATGGTGATGGGGTCGAAAAGCGAGGCCATGGGAGGTCCTTTCAGGGGGGGCTGCTTGGGAGAAGGTGGTTGATTCAGAGATCGCCGATGCTCTCGAGGAAGGCGGCGATCGTCTCTTCATCGCGGCGGTAGAAGATCCATTGGCCAACCTTGCGGGTTGTCACGAGGCCGGCGCGCTGAAGCACAGCGAGATGCGAGGAAACGGTCGACTGCGACAGGCCGCAGCGTTCGAACTGGCCGGCACATACGCCGAGATCGAGCGGATGCTCTTGGGTCGGAAAATGGCGCTGCGGCTCCTTCAGCCAGGCGAGGATGTTCACCCGCACGGGATGGGCAAGCGCCTTGAGGATTTCGTCTCGGTCCATGGTATATCGCCATATCGTGTTTTAACGATAGATGTATCGCTAAAACACGATATTCAAATCACAAGACCGTGAGCGTGCTGCAGGCAAAAAAAGAGGGCCTCAAGAAAACTTGGGCCCTTGTAGTTGTGAAGGTAATAAGAACCTCCAGAGGGGAACAGCTAATGCGGTGGCGGGGAGGAGAAGCCACCAAGAATGCATCAGCTGCATTTTAATATGGGAAGCGAAGTATCGGCTTTCAATAGCCGGCTGTGATTTTCGTCACGTTTCGCCTGTATCTAACAGTAGACAAAAAAAGAGGGCCACAAGATGACTTGGGCCCTTATAAGTTGTGAAGGTAATTAAACCTCCAGAGGGGAACAGCTGCTGCGGTGGCACTGGGAGGAGAAGCCACCAAAGATGCATCAGCTGAGTTTGGTATGCTGCTTTTTTGGGCGCGCAACAATCATTTTCTGTGCATGACAGCCATGTCATGCGCGCATCCCTGCCTATTTCTGCGGCGAACAATAAAAATGCGCCGCACAATAGAGACGGCGCATCCGTAATATCGATGTAAAAACAGATGGTTGGCGGCCTCTTGGGAAAATGCTCGGAAAATGAGCATTCGCCGAAGCGTCCTAAAAGTTCCAGTTGCGGGCCTTGGCGACGATGTAGTCGCGGAAGACCTTGAGCTTGGCTGCGTTCTTCATCTCGTCCGGATAGCAGAAATAGGTATCGAACGACGGGATGTCGGCGCTGATCGGCAGCTGGATGAGGCCAGGATCGCGACCGACGATATAGTCGGGCAGCATGGCGACGCCGATGCCGAGCAGGCAGGCGCGCTTGATCGAGGTCTGGCTGTTGATCTGCAGGTGCGACACGCGTGGATTGTCGGAATCGCGGCCGGCGATCTCGAGCCAGTTGACGTCGAGCAGATAGTTCGGCGCCGGCTCGCCGAAGGTGATGATGCGGTGGTTGTCGAGATCCTCGACTGACTGCGGCTCGCCATACTTGTTGATGTAGGACGGAGCTGCATAGACGTGCATGTGCACGGTGAAGAGCTTGCGCTGGATGAGGTCCGACTGCTGCGGCTGACGCAGGCGGATGGCACAATCCGCGTGGCGCATGTTCACGTCCAGCTCCTCATTGTCGAGGATGAGCTGAACCTGCACGTCCGGGTGCAGCGACATGAACTCCTGGATCTTGTCGGTGAGCCAGCCCTGGCCGAGTCCGACCGTCGTGGTGATGCGCAGCTTGCCGCTCGGCTTGTCCGTGGTTTCGCTCAGTTGGACCTTGACACTCTCGAGCTTCATCAGCACTTCATGCGCGGTGCGATAGAGGATCTCGCCCTGTTCGGTGAGGATCAGGCCGCGCGCATGGCGGTGGAACAGCTTGATGCCGACATCCTGCTCCAGCGAACTCACCTGCCGGCTGATCGCGGACTGCGAAAGATGAAGCTTGTCTGCCGCATGGGTGAACGACCCAGCCTCGGCCGCCGCGTGAAAAATGCGCAGTTTGTCCCAGTCCAGCGACATGTAGTCCCCCATAAGAAACCACTCCGGAAGACGGGGTCCTGTCTTCCGGGCGTGGCTGATGCATCTGTTCCCACACGGGCGAGGTGCCTCAGCGGCACCACCCCGATTCGCAGCTTCTATTCGGCTGCAATTGCGACGGGCATATGACCCGCCAGGTATTTCTCGGCCTCAAGCGCTGCCATGCAGCCCATGCCGGCCGCCGTAACCGCTTGACGGTAAATGTCGTCCGTCACGTCGCCTGCGGCAAAAACGCCGGGCACGTCGGTCGCCGTCGAATCGGCCGCGGTCCAAAGATAGCCGTTGGACTTCTGCCGAAGCTTGCCTTTGAAAAGCTCGACTGCCGGCGCGTGGCCGATCGCGACGAACACGCCGTCGGTGACCATGTCGGAGGTTTCGCCGGTCTTGGTGTTTCGCAGCTTCACGCCGTTGACGGAAGCGGGCATCGGCGGCTTGGCCGGCGCACCCAGATACTCGATGACCTCGTGATCCCAGATGACCTTGACGTTCGGCTTGGCGAACAGGCGCTCTTGCAGGATCTTCTCGGCGCGGAAGGAATCGCGGCGGTGAACGACAGTGACCGTCTTGGCGAGATTCGAGAGATAGAGCGCTTCCTCAACGGCCGAGTTGCCGCCGCCGACGACGATCACGTCCTTGTTGCGATAGAAGAAGCCGTCACAGGTGGCGCAGGCCGAGACGCCGAAGCCCATGAAGGTCGGTTCGGTCTCGATGCCGAGCCACTTGGCCTTGGCGCCGGTTGCGATGATCAGCGCGTCCGCCGTCCAGTCGTTACCGCTGTCGGTCTTGATGCGGAACGGGCGCACCGACAGGTCGACATCGGTCACGAGATCGTTGACGATCTCGGCGCCGACATGGGTCGCCTGCTTCAGCATCTGTTCCATCATCCACGGGCCTTGGACCGGATCGGCATAGCCCGGGTAGTTTTCGACGTCAGTCGTGATCATCAACTGGCCGCCCTGTTCCATACCGGCGATCAGTACGGGCTTGAGCATGGCGCGCGCCGTATAGATGGCGGCGGTATAGCCAGCCGGGCCGGAGCCGATGATCAGCACTTTCACGTGACGGGCAGTCATAATCTTGTCCTTCGCTCATCGGAGAGGATTGCCTCCTCATCCGATTCCATTGCGTCAATGGGAAATCGTCCCATACTTTAGGTATTCCCCACCATGACTTTCAAGAGCGCGCAGCCTGATACACACAAGTGCTTGAGCCTCAAGCCCGCTTTTGCCACCAGATGACGCGCTTAAGGCACAGGTGTCGGCCCGGCATCGATCCGCGCCTCGCGCCGACAATGGAGCGCTCTTCGCGTCGCTCCTGAAGATGTCCACCTCTATTTGCGCATCTACCGGGATCGCCAACGCCATTTTCCCGCGAATAGTCGGCCGGGCTGCTTGTTGTCCAGCGGGTTTGACGATATTTCACGCGGATTCACTTTGCTGGAGAAGCATATGGGGTTGAATGCCGGCCGTGCATGGTTGCACTGCGAAAGCGCTGCGCTCGGCCACGCACCGACTCGAGACGACCTTGCCCTTGACGAGCGCGCCTTGCTGAAAATCTCGACCGAGATGATCGCGGCAGCGCCGGGATAGGCAGACATCAGTCGACGTCGCCCGCCATCGGGGCAACCTCACCATCGGCAGACACAAGTTTTCGACTTTGCCTCGCGCTCAAAGTCACCACGAAAAGGACGAACGTTCATGACGAAACAAGTCGAGCTCGACGCTATCGATCTCAAGATCCTTCGCGAGCTCCAGCGTGATGGCCGGATGACCAATGTCGATCTCGCGCAAAGGGTCGGCATCTCCGCGCCGCCCTGCCTCCGGCGCGTGCGCAAGCTCGAAGAGACCGGCGTCATCAAGGGCTATCACGCACTGCTGAACGCACCGGCGCTCGGCTTCGATCTCGTCGCTTTCTGCATGGTCGGCCTGAAGCGTCAGTCGGAGGCCGACCTCAAGGCGTTCTCGGCCGCTACTGCAGAATGGCAGATCGTCCGGCAGGCCTGGACGGTTTCCGGCGAAAGCGACTTCCTGCTGCATTGTGTCGCCGAAAACCTCACGACTTTCCAGGATTTCGTCATCGAAGTGCTGACGGCCAATGAACGGGTCGACACGGTGCGCACGATGCTGACCATTCGCCAGGTCAAGGATATCGGCCTCGTCCAGATCTAAGGCCCGCCCATGAACAAGCTTCCGCTGTCCGCCTTCATCATCTGCCAGAACGAAGAAGCCTATCTCGGCAACTGCATCGAGAGCCTCGAGCAGTGCTCAGAAATCGTCATCGTCGATTCCGGCTCGACCGACGGAACGGCAGCACTCGTACAGTCCTACATCGACAAGGGTTGGCCGATCCGTTTCCTGCATGAGCCGTGGCGGGGCTATGCCGGCCAGAAGCAGTTCGCGCTCGACCAATGCACGCAGCCCTGGTGCTTCAACATCGATTCCGATGAACGCCTGGACGAACCGCTGAAGGCACTGCTGCCCTCGCTGCTCGATGCGCCGCCGGAGACGGTCGGCTGGCGCGTCGCGCGCAGGCCCTACCTCATCGGCTACGGCTACACGCCGGAGCGGGCGCACGAGCGGCGAAACCTGCGGCTGATCCGCCAGGGCAGGGGACGATACGATCTCAATCAGAAAGTCCACGAGGGGATCGTGCCGGATGGCGCGGTCGGCGCCGCTGCCAAGGGCAGCCTGCTGCACTATCGGCCGCTGATCATCGACGAGCAGATCCTCAAGGAAAACAAGTATTCGACGCTCAAGGCCGATCAGCAGTTCGCCGCCGGTAAGTCGGCGCGCCCTTACAAAATGCTGTTCAGTCCGCCACTCTATTTCCTTAGGCTCTATTTCCGCAACGGTCTGTGGCGCTGCGGTTTTCCAGGCTTCATTGAGGCGATGACGGGAGCGGTGTACGCTTTCCTGACAGCCGCCAAGATCTATCAGAGGCACGCGCTCAAGCGGCACCCGAACCATGACGACATGGATCGGCGCGCCAGCAAGCGGTGAGGTTTTCATGAAAGTCATGCATTTTCACTTCGGCAAGGATGGCGGCGCTGAGCGTTTCTTCGTCCACCTGGTCAACGCGCTCGCCGAGCGTGGCGTCGAGCAGACCTCGGTCATCCGCCATGGTCGTATCTGGAAGAAGGACATCGAGGGTGCGACGCGCATCATCGAAAGCAACTTCCGCAACCTGTCGCTCGACCGGATCCTCCTGCCGATGAAGGTCAGCAGCATGGCACGCCGCGAAAAGCCGGATGCGCTGTTTGCCTGGATGCCGCGCGCCAGCCGCCTGATGCCCAACTACAAGGGCTGCATCAAGATCTCGCGTCTCGGCGACTATCCGCTGCGGCTCGACTATTTCCGCAACACCGATTGCCTCGTCTGCAACACGCCGGGCATTGCCGAGCATGTGCGCAAGATCGGCTGGAAGCGCGACGTCGAAGTCATCTCCAACTTCACCGGAACCGAGCGGGTCGCGCCCATCAGCCGCGCCACGCTCGACACGCCTGAGAACGTGCCTGTGGTCATGTCGATGGGGCGCTTCGTTCCGCGCAAGGGCTTCCACACGCTGATCCAGGCGATCGCCAAGGTGCCGGACGCCTATCTGTGGCTTGTCGGCGATGGCGAAGAACGTGCAAATTTGGAGAAACTGGCCGCCGACCTCGGCGTAGCAAAGCGCGTGCGTTTCGCCGGCTGGCAGAAGGACACGCGGCCTTTCCTTGCCGCTTCCGACATCTTCGTGATGGCGTCGAGCCACGAGCCGCTCGGCAACGTAATCCTCGAATCCTGGGCGCAAGGGACACCGGTTGTTTCCAGCCGTTCGGAAGGGCCGCAATGGTTCATGCGCGATGGCGAAAACGGCTTGATGGTCGATATCGGTGACGCCGACGGCTTTGCCCAGGCAATCGACCGCATCGCGGGCGATACGTCGCTCGGTGAACGGCTTGCCGAACGTGGGCACGAGACCCTGATGAACCAGTTCTCGAAGCAGGCGATTACCGACGCCTATCTGAAGCTCTTCGCTTCGAAGCGCTGAGAGAGTCTAGTGCGAGGCTGCCACGCGGTGGCAGCCTGTCAGGGACGCATCAGGCGTTCATAGACCGCGTTGATCGCGCGGGCCTCGCCCTCTATCGCAAAGGATGCGCGGGTCAGCCCCAGACCGTTCGCGCCAGCCAAGGTCCGGCGATGATCATCGTCCATAAAGCCAGCCGTTGCCTCGACCATGGCCTGTAGATCGTTGGCGGCGATCACGGCGCCGGTTTCCTGCTCTCCGACGACGACCAGTTCCGAAAACGCGCCGACGTCGGTTGCGATAACGGGCACGCCTGTCGCCATCGCTTCGAGCGGCGTCAGCCCGAAACCTTCCCAGCGCTGCGGCGCGATGAAGAGATCGAGCCCACGATACCAGTCCGGAATGTTGGTGTGTTCGCCAACGAAACGGATGCGGTCGGTGAGCCCGGCCTTTGCGACCCGCCCTTTCAATTCGTTCTCGAAGGCGACGTGCGGGCCGGTGGCGCGACCGGCGACGATGGCACTCCAGCCGGGCCGGCACGGCAGAAGCGCAATCATGCTGTCGACGAAGAGATCCGTGCCCTTCTGCTTACGCACCCGCCCGAAGCAGCCGACGTATTTTTGGTTGGGGTCGAGCCCGAGCGCAGCTTTGGCTGCCGCTGTGTCAACCGGCGGCTGGAAGCGCTTGGTATCTATGCCGTGCAGGATCACCGTGTTCGGCACTTGCAGATAGGCGGCGGTCTTGCCGCTGGTCGCGATTACCGCGTCCATGCGCGAAATCAGAAACTTGCTCCAGCCGGTGTGGCGGCGCTGCGATGCGGAGGTGAAGACGATCCTCAGCTTCATGCCGAGAAGGTCGCGCAGCACGATCGCCGGCAGCATTTCGACATTGCGGCGCGCATGCCAGACCCGGCAGGGCCGTCCGTCCGGTGCGCTCCACAGGCGCAATAGATCGCGGAAGCGGATCGAGGGCAGGGTGTCAGGCAAGCCCGGGCCAAGCACGGCGATCTTTTCGCCGAGCGCGCGCTGGATCGGAATTAACTGGATGATGGTGGACGTCACGCCCGAGAGGCGACGCTTGAAATTGGGAGCGATGACCTCGACGTTCCGGATATCGGCCACGAAAGCGCACTCCTTGCGCGAGCAACGATCGTCTTTTGAAAAGGAGAAACGGGGCGAAGGCAGGCTTCGCCCCTTGGCTAGGGCTGATTAGCCCCAGTTGACGGCGAGAATTTCGTAGGCCTTGGAACCGCCAGGCGCGTTCACTTCGATGGAATCGCCGACTTCCTTGCCGATGAGCGCGCGCGCGATCGGCGACGAGATCGAAATGCGGCCAGCCTTCACGTCGGCTTCCTGGTCGCCAACGATCTGGTAGGTCTTTTCTTCTTCAGTGTCTTCGTCGACGAGTTTGACCTTGGCGCCGAACTTGATCTTGGAGCCGGACATCTTCGAGAGATCAATGACTTCCGCGCGGGCGATCAAGTCTTCGAGCTCGGTGATCCGGCCCTCGTTGTGGCTCTGCGCTTCCTTGGCAGCGTGGTACTCGGCATTTTCCGACAGGTCGCCATGTGCACGGGCTTCGGCAATCGCCTCGATGATTCGCGGTCGTTCTTCCTGCTGGCGCCAGCGCAGCTCCTCCTGCAGGTTGACGAATCCGCCCTGTGTCATCGGCACTTTTTCGACCATTTCAATGTCCTTCATCAAGCACGAGGCGCCGCCCTTAGGGCGGCGCCAACGCAAAAGAAAACGGTCTCCGGCGCGTAAACGCCGGAACCGTCCGAAACTTCGAACCTTGGTTATAGCAGAAACGGAAGCGCGAAAGCCAGATATTTCGCCATCATCCACCGAACCCTGAAAGGCCACTGCAACTTGTGGGGGAAGCGATGGGGTGGCAAGCTACGCAGAAAGCGCTTTACCTCAGCCGTGGTTGAGGTCGTAACAAAGGTGTTCCGAAGAGATAGCAGCGAGGAACGTTGGGCATGGTTCTGGCGAGGGACGAAACCAAGGCAGGCGGGGGCAATACCGCACTTCAGGAGGACGGCCGCTGGAGCGAACTGTTGCGGCCGGACTATCTGGCGACGACGGCTGCCCTTTGCCTCGGGGTCGCGTTGTTCGCATTCAACGAGTTTTTCGTAGCGACCGCGCTGCCCACAGCCGTCGAAGAGATCGGCGGCGCGACGCTGTTGTCCTGGGCCGTCACGCTCTATCTCGTCTTTGCCATTCTCGGCGGCGCTGTTGCCGCCACGCTCAAGTCAAGGTTCGGCGCACGCGGGACGCTGATTACGGCCGCGCTCATCTTTGTCGTCGGCACCCTCATCGCGACCGCCGCCGGCAGCATGCCGCAGGTCCTCGCCGGTCGCGTGTTTCAGGGATTCGGCGAGGGGATCATTGCCGCGGTCTGCTACGCGCTGATTCCCGAACTCTTCCCGCCGCGCCTGGTCCCAAAGGTATTCGGAGCCGAGGCCATCGTCTGGGCAACGGCGGCCTTTGGCGGGCCACTCGTGTCCGGATTCCTGACGGAACACTGGTCATGGCGGGTGGCTTTCGCCGTCAACGTTCCCGCAACCGTCATCTTCGTTGCGCTCGTTCTGCTGATCGTACCGGCACGCAAGGTGCTATCGACCGACACGCCTCGTCCAATCCCGCTGCTGCGGCTGACCGTCGTCGGTTCCGGCATATTGCTGATATCGGTCTCAAATACGGCGAGCAGCGTCCCATTGATGGCGGCGGCGCTGGCGACGGCGCTGACCATCCTCTGGGCGGCCGTCGCAACCGACCGTCGGGCGGAGCATCCGATCCTGCCCGCGGGCGCCTTTCAGCTCACAAAACCGCTCGGCACCGGACTTTGGGTCGTGCTGCTGATGCCCCTCGCTCAGGCGTCCGGCTCGGTGTACCTCATTTATGGCCTGCAACATGTCTGGAATTTCAGCCCCACGGCCGCCGGTTTTTCCGCGGCATTGATGGCGATCTCCTGGAGTGTGACCGCTATCGCCGTCGCAAGCCTGCACTCGCACGCTCTGCGCGTGAAGCTCATCCCTGCGGGACCTGCGCTTCTCAGCCTCGGGCTCGCTGGTCTGATGATCGCCTTCGCGATCGACGATTACCGGCTGGTCTTCCCGAGCCAGATCGCGGTCGGGGCCGGGTTCGGCATGTCCTGGGGCACGCTCAGCCAGCTTATGATGGACGTCTCCTTGCGAGGAGAGCGGGACAAGACCTCAGCGTTTCTGCCGACGTTGCAGTCGGCCGGTTATGCGATCGGCGCGGCGATCTGCGGGCTGACGGCCAATCTTCGCGGTTTCGACGAGAAGGCGAACGTTGCCACGATGCACGCCGCCTTGTTCACGGTTTTCGTCGTCGCGTTCCTGATCTCCACGGCTTCTCTGTATCTGGGCGTCAGAACCGTGCGGCTCGCAGCGAGCCACGCGCGTCGTGATCGGGGCAGAACTGCTGCCGAGGCCCTGGCGGCAGACTAACAGTGTGATCAAGCGCAGGATGGATGTTCCTGCGCTTTGCTCGTTGCGCTGCTTCAGGCTGCAGCGTAGAGAGAGGCGCCGACCTGGCGGCGGGCAAGCAGAGCCCGCTGTTCGGCGCCGCGGCCGATGGAGGGCACGATTGTTGCCAGCAGCCTGCGGTTGCTGGAACGGACCTGGACCTTCAGCGAACCATAATCGGCATCGCGGCCGATCTTGTCTGCGATCCGCTGGCCGTAATAGAGGGCCGATCCCTCGTCGAAATGGCTGATACCGTCTTCATCGACGAAGTGCTCGTCGCCCCACAGCAAATCAAAGAAATAGAGTTGCACGATCTTGCCCCATGTCGCGCCCACCGGCGAAGCCGCCGATCTCTCAGTGCGCAGAGTCATAGAAACATGTGCGGGGGGAATGCAGGCTGAACCGGTCGTTCATACGGCGTTCAGCGGAGGAGCGGGCTGTTGAAGCGCATCACTTCCTCGGGGATGGCGGCGGCGCGCGAGGGTTTCGCGCGCCGCGGTCTTTCTTAGGCCTTGAAGTAGCTCTGCAGCGGGCGCACTTCGAGGCTGCCTGCCTTCAGAGCCTTGATTGCGTGCGCAGCCGCTTCAGCACCGGACATGGTGGTGTAGTAGGGCACCTTTTGCATCAGCGTGGCGCGGCGCAGCGACTTGGAGTCCGAGATCGCCTTGTTGCCGTCCGTCGTGTTGATGACGAGTTGAACGTGACGGTTGCGGATCGCATCCTCGACGTGCGGACGACCTTCCTGAACCTTGTTGATCTTGGTGGCGGCAATGCCGTGTTCACCGAGGAATCGAGCCGTGCCGCTGGTCGCCATGACCTTGAAGCCGATGTCGACGAGGATGCGGATTGCCGGCAACACCCGGGTCTTGTCCTCGTCGCGCACCGAAACGAACACTGTTCCATCGCGCGGCAGGTCGACGCCGGCGCCGAGCTGCGACTTGGCAAAGGCCAGTGCATAGTCGGTGTCGAGACCGATGACTTCACCGGTCGAGCGCATTTCCGGGCCAAGCAGCGTATCGACGCCGGGGAAACGTGCGAACGGGAAGACTGCTTCCTTGACCGCGATGTGCTTGAGGTTGCGCGGATCCGGCTTTTCGCCATAGGCGGCGATCGCGACATCGAGCGCTTCGCCGGTCATGACGCGGGCCGCGATCTTCGCGATCGGTGCACCGATCGTCTTGGCGACGAAGGGTACGGTGCGCGAAGCGCGCGGGTTGACTTCGAGCACGTAGATCGTGCCGTCCTTGATCGCGAACTGCACGTTCATCAGGCCGCCGACATTGAGCGCCTTGGCAAGGGCTGCCGTCTGGCGTTCGAGTTCGTCGACCATGTCCTTGTCGAGCGTGTGCACCGGCAGCGAGCAGGCGCTGTCGCCCGAGTGGATGCCGGCTTCCTCGATGTGCTCCATGATGCCCGAGACGAAGACATCCTTGCCGTCGCACAGGCAGTCGACGTCGACTTCCGTCGCGTTGGTCAGGTAGCTGTCGAACAGCAGCGGGTTCTTGCCGAGCAGCGTGTTGATCTGGCCGGTCTTGTCGTTCGGATAGCGCTGCTTGATGTCCTCAGGAACGAGGCCCGGAACCGTGTCGAGCAGGTAACTCTGCAGCATGCTTTCCGAATGGATGATCTGCATGGCGCGGCCGCCGAGAACGTAGGACGGGCGCACGACCAGCGGGAAGCCGATTTCGGCAGCGACGAGGCGGGCCTGCTCGACCGAGTAGGCAATGCCATTGTTCGGCTGGTTGAGGTCGAGCTTCATCAGAAGCTTCTGGAAGCGGTCGCGGTCTTCGGCCAGGTCGATCGCGTCAGGTGCCGTGCCGAGGATCGGGATGCCGTTCTTTTCGAGCGCTTCGGCGAGCTTCAGCGGTGTCTGGCCACCGAACTGGACGATGACGCCGACGAGTTCGCCCTTTTCCTGCTCGGCGCGCATGATCTCAATCACATCTTCTGCCGTCAGCGGCTCGAAGTAGAGGCGGTCGGAGGTGTCGTAGTCGGTCGAGACCGTTTCCGGGTTGCAGTTGATCATGATCGCTTCGTAGCCGGCATCCTTCAGCGCGAAGGCGGCGTGGCAGCAGCAATAGTCGAACTCGATGCCCTGACCGATGCGGTTCGGACCGCCGCCGAGAATGACGACCTTCTTGCGGTCGGAGACTTCTGCTTCCGAGCGGGCGGCACCGACGAAAGGCGTTTCGTAGGTCGAGTACATGTAGGCGGTCGGCGAGGCGAATTCGGCAGCGCAGGTGTCGATGCGCTTGTAGACCGGGCGGACATTAAGCGCATTGCGCAGTTCCGCGACTTCCTTCGGGCGCTTGCCGCCGAGCGTTGCGAGGCGGGCGTCGGAGAAGCCCATCGCCTTCAGCATGCGCAGGTTCTCGGCATCGGCAGGCAGGCCGTGCTCGCGGATGCGTGCTTCCATGTCGACGATCGCCTTGAACTGGGCGATGAACCACGGGTCGATCTTGCTCGCCTCGTGAACCTCGGCTTCGCTCATGCCAAATCGCAGCGCCTGCGCAACCATGCGCAGTCGGTCCGGCGTCGGCGTGCCGATCGCCGCACGAATGGCGTTACGGCCATCGCCGTTCTCGTCCATGTCGGGGATTTCGATTTCGTCGAGGCCGGTAAGGCCGGTCTCGAGGCCGCGCAGCGCCTTCTGCAGCGATTCGGCAAAGGTACGGCCGATCGCCATGACTTCGCCGACCGACTTCATGGCGGTGGTCAGAACCGGCGAGGCGCCCGGGAACTTTTCAAAGGCGAAGCGCGGGATCTTGGTGACGACGTAGTCGATCGACGGTTCGAACGAGGCCGGGGTCGCGCCGCCGGTGATGTCGTTGTCGAGTTCGTCGAGGGTGTAGCCGATCGCAAGCTTCGCCGCGATCTTGGCGATCGGGAAGCCGGTCGCCTTGGAGGCGAGGGCCGACGAGCGCGATACGCGCGGGTTCATTTCGATGACGACGAGACGGCCGTCCTTCGGATTGACGGCGAACTGCACGTTCGAGCCGCCGGTCTCGACGCCGATCTCGCGCAGAACCGCGATCGAGGCGTTGCGCATGATCTGATATTCTTTATCGGTCAGCGTCAGCGCCGGCGCAACGGTGATCGAATCACCGGTGTGCACGCCCATGGGGTCGATGTTTTCGATCGAGCAGATGATGATGCAGTTGTCCGCCGTGTCGCGGACCACTTCCATCTCGTACTCCTTCCAGCCGAGCACCGATTCTTCGATCAGCACTTCGGTGGTCGGCGACGCATCGAGACCGCTGCCGACGATGTCGAAGAATTCCGTGCGGTTATAAGCAATGCCGCCGCCGGTACCGCCGAGCGTGAAGGACGGACGGATGATGGCGGGCAGGCCAACATCGTCAAGCGCCTGCGCGGCAATCGCCATCGCGTGGTTCATGTAGCGCTGCTTGCGGTCGCCTTCGCCAAGGTTCCACTGGTTCTCGAGGTCATCGAGCGCCTTGTCGAGCTCGGCGCCGGAAAGCCGGCTCTTCAGTTCGGCGCGCTCGGCCTCGTGCGTCTTGCGGTCATGGTCCTTGATGTCGGTGGCATTCGCCAGCCGCGACTTCGGCGTTTCGAGGCCGATCTTCGCCATGGCTTCGCGGAAGAGGGCGCGGTCTTCGGCCTTGTCGATGGCGTCCGGCTTGGCGCCGATCATCTCGACATTGTAGCGGTCGAGAACGCCCATGCGGCGCAGCGAGAGCGCCGTGTTGAGCGCGGTCTGGCCGCCCATGGTCGGCAGCAGCGCGTCCGGGCGCTCCTTGGCGATGATCTTGGCGACGACTTCCGGGGTGATCGGCTCGACATAGGTTGCGTCCGCCAGACCCGGATCGGTCATGATCGTCGCCGGGTTGGAGTTGACGAGGATGACGCGGTAGCCTTCCTCCTTCAGCGCCTTACAGGCCTGGGTGCCGGAATAGTCGAATTCGCAAGCCTGACCGATGACGATCGGCCCCGCGCCGATGATAAGAATGGACTTGATATCTTGGCGCTTCGGCATGGTCGATCATCCGTTTCTAGCTGCGCGAAAAACCGGCCGAGGTGGGAGGTCACCGGCCGGGCACGCATTGATGGGTCTTTTCAGGCTAGAAGCGGCTTATAGGCAAATGTTTCTGCAAGCGAAACCCCGAAAATTCCGGAATCGACAGGAACCAGCCATATTTGCGCACCTCCGGCCATGCAGCGCGCTTCGCGCGCGGCGAAACAGCGCCGGGAATGTCAGGGGCGGCCGGGGATGACGAGAACCTTGACCTCTCCGGCCGCCGGCGGATGCGCAATGACGTCGGCTGCTTCGCCGAGCGTCACTTGCCGCGAAATCAGCTTGTCGATCTCGATGGCGCCTGAGGCGACGAGGTCTGCTGCACGGCGGTGGACGAAGGGGTTGATGAAGGATCCGAGCACCCGCAGTTCGCGAAAGAGAATGTCGAACGGTTCGATTTCCACGGTCTCGCCCTTCGGCATGACGCCGAGGATCACGACGGTGCCACCGGACCTGGCAAGGCGAGTCGACTGCATGACGGTTTCGGCAACGCCGGCGCATTCGATGACGACATCGACCCCGCCGGGAACGAGCCCGGTGTCACCGGCGATCTGTTCGATGATATCGGTAGAGGAAGGATCGACCGTCGCCGTTGCGCCGACCTCTTCGGCAAGACGGCGCTTTGCCGCCTGTCGTGTGGAAAGAATGACCGTCGTTGCGCCGGCGAGGCGGACGAGCTGCACGACCAGTAGACCGATCACACCGCCGCCAAGGACGACGACGGAGGAGCCGGCGCGGATGCCCGCCATATCCACGCCATGCAGGCAGCAGGCGAGCGGCTCGCAGAAGGCGCCATGAACGGGGTCGAGGCTCAGTGGTATGTCATGGGCCTGCTTGCGGGGCATAACCACGTACTCGGCAAAACCACCGTCACGATGGATGCCGATCGCCCGGAGATTGCGGCAGAGATTGATGCGCCCGGCGGTACATTGCGGACAGGTACCGCAAGCGACGTTGGGGTCGCCGGTGATTCTCGCGCCGATTGCGATATCGGAGACCCTGCTTCCCACCGCCTCGACGATGCCGCAGAATTCGTGGCCGAGCGTCACCGGCGGGGTGGAGGGGAATTCGCCGTGCAGCAGATGCCGGTCCGTGCCGCAGATGCCGCAGGCTTCGACCCGCACCAGCAGATCGTCCGGGCCGGGTAGGGGCTTTGGCACTTCTGCGACCCGCAGCTGACCGATACCTTCGAGCCGCAATGCCTTCATCGCCCTGCCTCCTCGTCCTGTCCGCATGGGCATAGGAGCCGCAAAGCAGGTTTGCGTCAAGGCGAGCGCGGCTGTTCAAGAGAGGGCGGCCGGTCGGGCCGGCGGCCCGGCTGCCGGCAGCGCCTTGGCGAAGTGTCCGCCTTGTCAAAAAGATTGGTGAGATCGCGAACTTACGGGGCGCGATTGCGTTTTACAACGACGTTAGGGCCGTCTTATAAAAGAGCAGACCGACAACGCCTTTCAGAGGCCGGGGAGGACAGATCATGGAATGGAAGGGCCGCCGCCAATCCGACAATATCGAAGACCAGCGCGGCGCGAGCCCCGGTGGCGGCAACCCGTTTGGGCGGGGGGGCGGTTTCCGCATGCCAGGCGGTGGCGGCGGCATGCGGCGCGCCGGAGGCGGTATGAGCTTCGGTACGATTATCTTCCTCGTCGTGCTCTATTTCATCCTCAAGGCCATGGGCATCGACATGCTGCAGGTGCTGGAAGGCGGCGGCGGCCAGGTGCAGATGCCGGGCTTCGAGCAGAGCGATGGTTCGCCGGCACCGCGCGGATCCGCTCAGGAAGAGGAAATGAAGCAGTTCATGGCGACGGTGCTCGCCGAGACTGAAGACACCTGGAACGGCATCTTCCAGGCAAACGGCCAGCAGTATGAAGAGCCGAAGATGGTGCTCTTCCGTGGCCAGGTGCGTTCTGCCTGCGGCTTTGCTTCGGCTGCCTCCGGGCCGTTCTATTGCCCGGGCGACCGCAAGGTCTATCTCGACATGAGCTTCTTCGACGAACTCGCGCAGAAGTTCGATGCGGCCGGCGATTTCGCCCAGGCCTATGTCGTCGCGCATGAGGTCGGCCATCATGTCCAGAACCTGATCGGCGTTCTGCCGAAGTTCAACCAGATGCGCCAATCGATGAGCGAGACCGAAGCCAACCAGATGTCGGTGCGCGTCGAACTGCAGGCCGATTGCTTCGCCGGTGTCTGGGGCAAGTATACCCAGCAGAAGGGCCTGCTCGAACAGGGCGACCTTGAAGAGGCGCTGAACGCGGCCACCCAGATCGGCGATGATACGCTGCAGAAGCGCATGCAGGGCTATGTCGTTCCCGAGAGCTTCAATCACGGGACCTCCGAGCAGCGCATGCGCTGGTTCAAGCGCGGCTTCGACAGCGGCAAGATGACGGCCTGTGATACTTTCTCGGGCGCGGCCTGATTTCTTTGAACCAGAATCATTCGAAAGGGCCGGCTTGTCTGCCGGCCCTTTCGTTTGTGGCTTAGCGCTCGCTATCCATGTGGGCGAGCTGGGCTTCTGGATACCGCGCGCCGGCTGCCGCATTCTTCGGCACTGACTGTTCGATCACCGCCAGATCGTCTGCGCTGAGATGGACGTCGCGCGACGACAGGGCCTCTGCCAGTCGATCGCGCCGCCGCGCGCCGACGAGCGGCACGATGTCCTTGCCCTTGGCCGCAACCCAAGCGATCGCGATCTGTGCCACCGACACGCCCTTGCCTTCGGCGATTCGTCTCAAAGCCTCGACGAGGGCGAGGTTTCGATCGATGTTGCCTTCCTGAAACCGCGGGCTCATGGCGCGGAAATCGCCCTTGCCTGCCGCGCCTTTCTGCCAATGGCCGCTGATCAGCCCGCGTGAAAGGACGCCGTAGGCGGTGATGCCGATACCGAGTTCGCGGCAGGTCGGCAGGATTTCATCCTCGATGCCTCGCGAAATCAGCGAATACTCGATCTGCAGGTCGACGATCGGATGCACGGCCGCCGCACGCCGGATGGTTTCTGATCCGACTTCCGAGAGGCCGACATGCCTGACGTAACCCGCCTTCACCAGATCGGCGATTGCGCCAATGGTGTCCTCGATCGGCACATCCGGGTCGAGCCGGGCGGGACGATAGATGTCGATATGGTCGACGCCGAGCCTCTGCAGCGTGTAGGCGAGAAAATTGCGAACGGCCTTGGGCCGGCAATCGTAGCCCAACCAGTTGCCGGCGGCATCGCGCAGGGCGCCGAACTTCACGCTCAGCAGCGCCCTGTCGCGCCTTCCGCCCTTCAACGCTTCGCCGATCAGCATCTCGTTGTGACCCATGCCGTAGAAATCGCCGGTGTCGAGCAGCGTGATGCCGGCTTCCAGCGCTGCATGGATCGTGGCGATGCTTTCGGCCCGGTCCGCAGGGCCGTACATGCCGGACATGCCCATGCAACCGAGGCCGAGCGCCGAAACCGAGGGACCGGACTTTCCGAGTGAAACGTAATCCATCTTCGTTCTCCTTCGACAAGGCCGAAAACCAGCCGGCCGTTTGCTCGGTCTCCTGTTTACTTCGTCCGATACCGTGCGATAATCCGATCTCAATCGAACGACTTGTACGAAATTCCGCACAATGGACGACTTGCCGCTTGCTGATCTCGATGCCTTCACCGTAGTGGCCGCGGCGCGGAGCTTCCGCGCGGCTGCGAAGAAGCGCGGCGTTTCCGCGTCGGCGCTGAGCGAGGCGCTCCGCCGCCTTGAAGCGAAGCTGCAGGTGCGCCTGCTCAACCGCACGACCCGCAGCGTCACCCTGACGGAGGCGGGCACGCGGCTGCTCGATCGGCTGACGCCGGCCCTCGGCGAGATCGCCGGTGCGCTCGATCAGGTCAACGAGATGCGCGACAGTCCGGCGGGAACGCTAAAACTGAACGTTCCGACCATCGTCGCGCGCGAAATTCTACCACCGATCATCGGCCGGTTCTTGCGCGAGCACCCGGCAATTTCCCTGGAGGTGACGGCGGAGGACGGTTTCGTCGATGTCCTCGCTGCCGGTTTCGATGCGGGCGTCCGCTACGAGGAACGCGTCGAGCGCGACATGATCGCGATCCCGATCGGGCCGAGCCGCCAGCGTTATGTCACAGCCGCGGCGCCGGATTATCTCGAAAGGCGCGGCGTGCCCGGCCATCCGCGCGACCTGCTTGAACACGCCTGCATTCGCCACCGCTTCGCCAGCGGCTTCTCGCTTCCCTGGGAGTTCGGCGAGGGCGAGGCGGCGCTGACGATCGCGCCGCCAGCCGTCGTCACCGCCAACACGATCGATCTCGAACTCGGGGCGGCCATCGACGGCCTTGGCGTGATCCGGACCTTCGAGGAATTCATCGCGCCCGCGGTCGCCGCAGGGCGTCTGGTGCTCATCCTTGAGGCGTGGACGACGAGCTTCTCCGGTCCGCTTCTCTATTATGCAAGCCGCAAGCATATGCCGGCGGCGTTGCGTGCCTTCGTGGACTTCCTGAAGCGCGAACAGCGGCGGGACCACCGCTGAGGCATGGGCTGTAAGCGGCCCGACCTATCAACCATTGCGATAGTCCCATCAGAAAATTTGGGACGTTCACGGATTGTTTCGTGCGAAATGATCCGTTACACCTAAATTGGTAGCGTTGTTCACGTTCTGTCTCTTTTCCCGGGGCAGGCCGCCGGGGAGGGATCGCATGCGCGACGAGAAATTTGTGCGACGCGGCCTGTTCCTCGTCTTCCTCATCCTGTTTCTCGATATCATCGGCATCGCAATCATCGTGCCGGTGCTGCCGGCCTATCTCGAGGAATTGACCGGCGCCAATGTCAGCGAGGCGGCGATCGATGGTGGATGGCTGCTGCTCGTCTATGCGGCGATGCAGTTTCTCTTTGCGCCGCTGATCGGCAATCTCAGCGATCGATTCGGCCGCCGCCCGGTGCTGCTCGCATCCGTCTTCACCTTCGCGCTCGACAACCTGATCTGCGCGCTCGCCACCAGCTACTGGATGCTGTTCATCGGTCGTGTACTCGCCGGCGTCAGCGGCGCCAGCTTCGGCACGGCATCGGCCTACATCGCCGACATCAGTCATGACGGGAACCGAGCCAAGAATTTCGGGCTGATCGGCATTGCCTTTGGTACCGGCTTCGCGCTCGGGCCGGTGCTTGGCGGTCTGCTTGGCGAACTCGGCCCGCGGGTCCCGTTCTACGGCGCGGCAGCGCTGTCCTTCGTCAACTTTATCCTTGGCGTATTCCTGCTACCCGAGACGCTCGACAGCGCCAACCGCCGCCGGTTCGAGTGGAAACGCGCCAACCCGCTCGGCGCCCTCAAGCAGATGCGCAATTACCCCGGCATCGGCTGGGTGGGGCTGGTGTTCTTTCTCTTTTGGCTTGCCCATTCGGTCTATCCGGCCGTCTGGTCCTTCGTTTCCAGCTACCGCTACGGCTGGAGCGAGGGGCAGATCGGACTTTCGCTCGGGATCTTCGGTATCGGCGGTGCCTTCGTCATGGCCGTCATCCTGCCGCGCGTGGTGCCGCGGCTTGGGGAGTGGCGCACGGCCGTGCTCGGCCTGACCTTCACCACGCTCGGAGCCATCGGCTATGCCGGCGCCTGGCAGGGGTGGATGATCTATGCGGTGATCATCGCGACCGCGCTCGAAAGCCTCGCCGATCCGCCGCTGCGCAGTATCGCCGCGGCCCACGTGCCGTCGTCGGCACAAGGCGAGCTTCAGGGCGCGCTGACCAGCATCGGCAGCATCACCACGATCATCGGTCCGTTGATCTTCACCCAGGCCTTCGGTTATTTCACCAGCCCTGCCGCGCCCGTCGCCTTTGCCGGCGCGCCCTATGCACTCGCCAGTTGCTTCCTCGTCGGCGCGCTTATCGTGTTCTTCCTGAAGATACCGAGAAGCAGGGCGGTCGGACCGCAAGGCGCAGAGAATGTCGGGCCGGCCGACGCCGTAGCGCCGGACGAGCCAGAGGCGATGGAGCGGCCACGATTGCACGGAAATTGATCAATTTTCGTGATCTATCGATGAAACTTTGAGCAACCTCGCCCTTGCGGCTGGCTCTTTGCCCGACGGTATTCTATTTCCGGATTCCTCCCCCCGATCTTCGGTTGCGGCCCGGAGCCGCATTGACTGCCAGGAATCTGCCATGCTGACCGCGAATGCGAGCCCGATACCGTTGACGACCGACAATTCCTGGCGGACGCACTATCGCGCGAGCTTCTATCTGGGCGTGCCGTTCATCGGTGCGCAGCTTGCGCAGCTCGCGATCAACACGACGGACGTCCTGATGGTCGGTAAGCTCGGCGCCACCGAGCTCGCGGCGATCATCCTCGCGACCCAGATGTATTTCACCGTCTATGTTTTCGGCAACGGATTTGCCAATGCGGTGGTGCCGATGGCAGCACAGGCCGTCGGCCGTGGCGACAAGGTTTCGGTGCGCCGCTCGGTGCGCATGGGCATGTGGGTGGTGATGCTCTACGGCCTGTTGACCGCGCCGATCCTCTGGATGGCCGAGCCGATCCTGCTATTTGCCGGCCAGCAGCCCAAGGTCGCAGCCCTTGCAGGAGAATATGTCCGCATCGCGCAATGGGCGATCTTCCCCGGCCTCATCTTCATGGTGCTGAGGGCCTTCCTAAGTGGCCTGGAGAGGGCAGGGATCATTCTCTATGTCACACTGGCGACGCTCGTGCTCAATGCTGCGCTCTGCTACGTGCTGATCTTCGGCCACTTCGGCTTCCCGAAACTCGGCATCTTCGGTGCGGCGGTCGCAGCGCTTGGCGTTGCCGTGCTCGGCGCGGCGTTGACGATCGGCTATATCAAGAGCAAGCCGGAGCTCAACCAGTACGAACTCTTCGTCCGCTTCTGGCGGCCCGACTGGGTCGCCTTCCGCGAAGTCGTTTTTCTCGGAATTCCGATTTCGCTGACGATCCTTGCGGAGGTCAGCCTGTTCACCGTCGCCTCGCTGCTGATGGGCACGATCGGCACGGTCGAGCTTGCAGCGCACGGCATCGCGCTGCAATTCGCCTCGATGGCCTTCATGATCCCGCTCGGGCTTGCGCAGGCCGCCACGGTGCGGGTCGGGCTTGCCTATGGCCGCGGTGATCTCCTGGGCGTTCGGCGCGCGGCGATCGCTTCGCTGGTGCTCGGCGCCGGCTTTGCCATTGTCGGCAGCGCCATCTTCGCATTCTTCCCCAGCCAACTGGCTGCCCTTTATCTCGACACAGCCCGTCCGGACGCTGCGGCGGTGCTTGCCTTCGCGGCTCCGCTCATTGTGATTGCCGGTGCGTTTCAGCTCGTCGATGGCATGCAGGCGATCGCCGCCGGCATGCTGCGCGGCCTGAAGGACACCAAGGTCCCGATGCTGCTGGCGATGGTTTCTTATTGGCCGATCGGCTTCGTCTGCGCCTGGCTCTTTGCCTTTCCCTTCAATTTCGGCGGGATCGGCGTGTGGTTCGGCTTCGTCCTCGGGCTTGCAGCCGCCGCGGTGCTGTTGAACTGGCGCTTCTTCCGGATGCTCGGCGAGATCACGGCGAAGGCTGCCGCCAAGCGCGCCTGACTTGGGGCGAAGAAGAGCAAAGAAAAAGCCGGACGGGCAGGGGATGCCGTCCGGCTTACAATGGCGGTCGCCTCAGGGGAAGGGAACGACGGCCGCTTACTACCACGCTTCGTTTTACGAAGCTTTGGAACTGCTAGACGTTGAAGCCGTCGAGCCGTTCCGAACCCTGGCGATCGCGCTGGAGGTCGCGTATCGTGCGGGCAAAGTCGATCAAGAATACGAGACTGATGACCGCTGCCGCGATCATGAATAGGGTGGCCATAGTGCCCTCCATCAACGGAAGATTTTCTGGGTCGCGTAGCGCTCGCGCCGGTCACGGGACTCGTTGCGCAGTCCATGTATCGTCGCAAAGATCATCGCGAAAAACATCGCCATCGAAAACAGAGCAAGTCCCATAGCCGTAATCCTTTCGCATCCTAAACGGCAGTACGTTCAAAAAAGTTCCGTTGTTACTGGCACTACACTTAACGTCTTTGCTGTGAAGCACCGTTGAACATGGCATTCATCTAGCATTCATTCTTTCTGTCCCGCTGTTTCCCAGGGAACAGGGTCAACCGCCGTACAACTCTTGCGATCTGTCGCCGTCCGTGACAAAAGGCTTCACCAAACGGAAACAGGTGCGATGACCACGGCATTTTATCCCGGCTCCTTCGATCCGATGACGAACGGGCATCTCGATGTGCTCGTGCAGGCGCTGAACGTGGCGGCGAAAGTCATCGTCGCGATCGGCATCCACCCCGGCAAAGCACCACTCTTCTCCTTCGACGAACGCGCCGAGCTCATCCGCCGCTCGCTCCAGGAATTTCTGCCGGACAGGGCAGGCGACATCGATGTCGTTTCCTTCGACAATCTGGTCGTCGATGCGGCGCGGGAGCGCGGCGCAAAGCTGCTTGTGCGCGGCCTTCGCGATGGCACCGACCTCGACTACGAGATGCAGATGGCCGGGATGAACCGGCAGATGGCGCCGGATATCCAGACCTTGTTCTTGCCGGCGGGCACGGCATCACGGCCCATTACGGCCACATTGGTCCGCCAGATCGCGGCCATGGGCGGCGACGTCAGTGCCTTCGTGCCCAAGTCCGTCTACGAAGCACTGCAGGCCAAACGCCGTACCTGACGGGCGGCCCCAAATTCACCACGCAGGGAGAAACCATGAAAATCCTCCACCTCGCATTTGCCGGCGCCATCGCGCTTGCCTCCTTCACGGGCACGGCGCTTGCGCAAGCGGCCGACAACTTCATCACCATCACGCTCAAGGATGGTCCGGTCGTCGTCGAACTCAGGCCTGACATCGCGCCGAAGCATGTCGAGCAGATCAAGGCGCTGGCCGCGGCCGGTGAATACGACAACGTCGCTTTCCACCGCGTGATCAAGGGCTTCATGGCCCAGACCGGCGACGTGCAGTATGGCGACATGGAAAACGGCTACCAGCCGCAGGCTGCCGGCACCGGCGGTTCGTCGCGTCCGGACGTCCCGGCAGAGTTCTCCGACGTCCCGTTTGAACGCGGCACGGTCGGCATGGCCCGCTCGCAGGACCCGAACAGCGCGAATTCGCAGTTCTTCATCATGTTCGCCCCGGGCGACTTCCTCAACGGCCAGTACACGGTCGTCGGCAAGGTCGTCTCCGGCATGGAGAATGTCGACAAGATCAAGCTCGGCGACGACGCCAACAACGGCTCCGTCACCGATCCCGACCGCATGATCAGCGTCAAGGTCGGCAAGTAAAATCAACAGAAGGAGAAAACCCATGGCCGAGATCAAGGATCCGGAAAACACGATCATCCTGGAGACCACCAAGGGCAAAGTCGTCATCGAGCTTCTGCCCGACGTCGCTCCGGGGCATGTCGCCCGCATCAAGGAACTGGCCCGCGAAGGCGCCTATGACGGCGTGGTATTCCACCGCGTGATCGAGGACTTCATGGCCCAGACCGGCGACGTGCAGTACGGCAAGACCGGCGGCGAGCACTTCAACCCGGCCCGCGCCGGCATGGGCGGCTCCTCAAAGCCGGACCTGAAGGCCGAATTCTCGAACGTCAGCCACGTTCGCGGCACGTGCTCGATGGCCCGTAGCCAGATGCCGAACTCGGCCAACTCGCAGTTCTTCATCTGCTTCACCGACGCGCCGTGGCTCAACAAGCAGTACTCTGTCTGGGGCCAGGTCATCGAAGGCATGGACAACATCGACAAGATCAAGCGCGGCGAGCCGGTGCGCGATCCCGATACGATCGTCACGATGCGGGTTGCCGCAGACGCCTGATTTGCGCTAATGCACGAACCCGCCCCGGTCGCCAACTGCGCCGGGGCGGGTTTGCTTTTGTCTGAAGATAACAATGCGCGTAGACCTGTTCGACTTCGACCTCCCGGAAACTTCGATTGCGCTTCGGCCCGCAAGCCCGCGCGACAGCGCCCGTATGCTCGTGGTGCGCCCCGATGGCGCCGACGTTCTTGCGGACAGGGGCGTGCTCGACCTGCCGTCGTTCCTGAGGGAAGGCGACGCGCTTGTCTTCAACGACACCAAGGTGATCCCGGCGCAGCTCGAAGGCATCCGCCGCCGCGGCGAGGAGATCGCGACGCAAGTTTCGCTGACGCTGCATATGCGGGTCGCACCCGACCGCTGGAAGGCTTTCGCCCGCCCGGCACGACGCCTCAAGGTCGACGACCGCATTGCCTTCGGCCACGGTGGCTCAAGCTGCTTTCTTGGAACGCTCGACGCGACCGTCGAGGAAAAGGGCGATGCCGGCGAAGTGACGCTGCGCTTTGATCTCTCGGGTCCCTCGCTTGACGAGGCGATCATGGCGGTCGGCCACATTCCCTTGCCGCCTTACATCGCCTCCAAGCGCGCCGAGGATGCGCAGGACCGCGCCGACTACCAGACCATGTATGCCCGAGAGGAGGGCGCCGTTGCGGCGCCGACCGCCGGTCTGCATTTCACCGACCGTCTTTTCGCCAAGCTCGACGAGGCCGGCATCGAGCGCCACTTCGTGACGCTGCATGTGGGTGCGGGCACGTTCCTGCCGGTCAAGGCTGATGATACCGACGACCACGTGATGCACCAGGAGATCGGTCACGTCGATGCCCGGACCGCCGAGAGGCTGAACGCCGTCAAGACGAGGGGCGGGCGCATCGTCTGCGTCGGCACGACCTCGCTGCGGTTGATCGAAAGCGCCACCTCGGAAGACGGCACGGTCAAGTCCTGGTCCGGTCCGACGGGTATCTTCATCACGCCCGGCTACCGCTTCCGCGCGGTGGACATGCTGATGACCAATTTCCATCTGCCGAAATCAACGCTGTTCATGCTGGTTTCGGCCTTCAGCGGCCTGGACACGATGCGCGCGGCCTACGCGCACGCGATCGAAACTGGCTACCGCTTCTACTCCTATGGCGACGCCAGCCTGCTTTTCCGGAAAGACTAAATGACCGAGACCTTCCAGTTCAAGCTACACAAGACCGACGGCAAGGCCCGTCGCGGCGAAGTGTCCATGCCGCGCGGCACGATCCGCACGCCGGCCTTCATGCCCGTCGGTACCGTCGGCACGGTCAAGGCGATGTATCTCGACCAGGTCAAGGATCTTGGCGCCGACATCATTCTCGGCAATACCTACCACCTGATGCTGCGCCCAGGCGCCGAACGCGTCGCGCGGCTCGGCGGTCTGCATGGCCTGATCCGCTGGCAGGGCCCGATCCTGACGGATTCGGGCGGCTTCCAGGTCATGTCGCTGGCGGGCCTTCGCAAGCTCGACGAGCAGGGCGTCACCTTCAAGAGCCACGTCGATGGTGCGCTCTTCCATATGTCGCCGGAGCGCTCGATCGAGATTCAAGGCTTGCTCGACAGCGACATCCAGATGCAGCTCGACGAATGCGTGGCGCTGCCGGCCGAGCCAAAGGAAATCGAGCGCGCGATGGAAATGTCGCTGCGTTGGGCCGAGCGCTGCAAGGTTGCCTTCGGCGACCAGCCGGGCAAGGCGATGTTCGGCATCGTGCAGGGCGGCGATATCCCGAAGCTGCGCGAACGCTCGGCTGAAGCGCTGAAGGGCCTCGATCTCAAGGGCTATGCGGTGGGCGGTCTCGCCGTCGGCGAGCCGCAGGAGGTAATGCTGCGCATGCTCGACATTACCTGCCCGATCATGCCGGTGGACAAGCCCCGTTACCTGATGGGCGTCGGTACGCCAGACGACATCCTGCGGTCGGTCGCCGAGGGCATCGACATGTTCGACTGCGTGATGCCGACCCGCTCGGGACGCCACGGCCTCGCGTTCACGCGCCACGGCCGCATCAACCTGCGCAATGCCCGTCACGCCGAAGACATGCGCCCGCTCGACGAGCAATCCTCTTGCCCTGCGACGCGCGACTATTCGCGTGCCTATCTGCACCATCTGATCCGCTCGAACGAATCGCTCGGCGGCATGCTGCTCAGCTGGAACAATCTGGCCTACTATCAGGAACTGATGGCCGGAATTCGCCTGGCGATCGAAGAAGGTCGCTTCGCTGACTTCATGGCCGAAACGCAGGAAACCTGGCGGCGAGGGGACCTTCCCCCGGTTTGATGGCCGCCAGCGGACCGGTGTCTCAGATGGCCGGTCCCGACGCCGACTGCAAAATCATCACGCCGTTGATCTTGTAGCTGCCATCCGGCTGTTTCACGAGTTCGTAAACTGCGGTCCAGTCCTTGCCGTCTGGCGCCGAGATCAGAACTTCCTGCAGCACCTGGTCGCCAACCACCTTCGATCGACCAAAAGCAAAGTTGCCAGGCCGGTAGACGGGCTGGTAGCCGCGCTTCACCATCTCGAAGAAGCTTGCCTTGTCGGGAAACTTGCTGCGGATCGCGGGTGAAGCGAAGGAGTAGGCGGTCTCGGCATCATCCTGCAGAAAGGCAGTGATCTGTTCCCGTATGATCGTTCGCGCCGTATCGACGGGTTCCTCCGCACAAGCGGCAGTCGCGGCTGCCAGTTGTGCCACCATACCGAGGGCAATCGCAAAGCTCCTGAACATCGTCGATCTCCATAGCCGCAATGAATGACCATAGGACAGTCGCGGCTTTTGGAAACAGGAGCTTTGGTGGCAGCTTCAGGTAGTTGCTCAGATCTGTCTATGCAGATCGTGTTAATTCAATATGTTGTGTGGTGATGTGAAAGTCATGTATTAGATATCATAAGTTGGTGATGTCCGCGTAATAGCGTGCTCAGACTGGCGGCGGCGATCTAGTTGAACGTTGTCGCCATCCATTCCTGCCATTTCGGCTCGCTGTCTTTCACGCGCGCCTTGGCACCGTCTCCATAGTGATAGAGCGCGATGCTGGCATTGGTGCCTTCGCCGGTCGAATAGCTTCCGATGAGCGCGATGCCGGCGCCGGGTTCCTTCAGGCGCAGCAGCAGATAGCGTTGCTTGGTGTCCTGCTGCACCCGTTCGACGATGCCGGCAAGGCGTTCGGGCCGTGGTGGCGTGCTGCGCTCCTCGCCGACATTGGCGCCGAGAAGTCCCAGCGCTTCGGTCAGGCGTTCCCAGACTCTTGCCTGCGGTTCCCCGGTTGAAACCATGGCGAAGCTGCTGACCGCCTTCTCGCCGGCGAAATGTGCGAGATAGATCTTCAGGATCTCGAAGAACGCCGGCCATCCGCCCTCGAAGCCTTCCAACTGGTCGTCCCAGTCGTCGTTCGCTGTGAACAGCGAATGCACCATGCGCAGCACGCAACGATCGCCGGAACGCGCCGTGACGGTGATTTCGGTTGCGACCGGCGGCGCGCCCTCGCTCCACTCGCGTTCCACATAGGCAAAGCGGGCAGGCGGCTCCCAATGCGTCACTTCGCCGGTCGAGCTGCCGTTCGGACCGAAGTCGAAGGCGATCTTGCCCCCGACCCGCTCATCGATTTCCGTCTTTGTGAACCAGGCATTGTTGCCGCTGCCGGTTGCGATCGCCTGCCAGACCTCTTCGGGCGAGCCGGGCACGATCAGTTCCATTTCAACCCAGCGCTTTCCGCTGCCATCCTTCTTGATCGGCATGGGTTATCCTTTCAGGAGTTGGTGTCGTCGGGTTCGCCCTTGGCTGCGCTCTCGTCGCTCGGCCCAGGGTAGGAGGCGATGATGAGCCGGTGCGGCCGGGCGTCCGGCGCGCCTTCATCGTGGTAGCGCGCGGCGAGCGCGCTCACCGCCTGGGCGAGATCGGCGGTAAAGGCGGCGCGCTCCGCAGGCGAACGAAAGTTGATCACGGTGTCGATCGACAGCGTCGCCAGGCGCTTGTCCTGCGTGCGGGCGCTGCGCAGCAGTCCGCCGACCTCACGGACCATGCGGGCCGCCAGTGCGACCAGATAGCTCGCAGACAGGCGATCGCTGCTCCGCCCGGGGTCGGCAGCAATCGGCCCCAGCGCCGCCGGCGAAACTACATAGGACGTGGCGGTTGCGACCATCAGGCGCTCGGTCAACCCGCCCCAGCGGCGTTGCTCTGCCGGTTCTATCAGTTTGTGCTCTTCGAGCGCACGCAGATGGTAGTTGACCTTCTGGCGCGTCAGCCCCACCCGCACAGCCAGCGCGGCAGCCGATGCCGGCGCGGCAAGTTCCGCCAGCAAGCGGGCCTTGATCGGCTCCAGGGCAAGTGCGGCGGCGGCCGGCGCGTCTATGACATCGAGATCGAGCATGGTGCAATCATCGCCTTGACAGATTTTTTTGTCAAGGCGATGATTGCACCTAATGCGGGTAGGGGAATGCCGAGTGCCCGCTGGCATGCGCGACCTCAGCTATGCGGAGCCTTCCAACCATTCAGGCTCGCCCAATGGAGCCAGCCATGCGGAAAGGCGCTGAGCCGGGTTAGGTTCCCGGTTGAGCTTCTCCACGCGACGCGACGCTAACGTTTGCCGACCGCTTGGCAGGTCGTCGTTTTTCTCTGAATGTCACCACCCAAGGTAGCGGGAGGCAATGTATCGATGGAAGCGCGCCGATGAATACCGGAACGATCGAGATTTACCGCCCACGTGATGTTTCCACCCTGGGCGACTGGAACATCGGCGGTCTCAAGCTCAAAGCCTATGGCCTTGCCGCCGATGGCAGACACATCGATGACGCGATGGTTACGCTGGCTCAGTCATTCGTCCGACAGGACGTCATTCCGTGCGTGGCGGCTGGGGGCGATAGCAATGGCCTCGGCTTTGTCATCGTCCATCCCGGCAGCCTCGGCATCTCCATCTCGGCTCACTGGTGGATACAAGGTTCGGTTCTGTGTCAGCGCAACTATCGGAAGCTCTATACGGCTTCTGAGCCGATGGATGCTGCAAGGAGACCGGCCATTGCCTGTGTTTGGGAATTGGCGCTGATCAACGCCGAGCAGGAAGCCTGGCGAAAGACGATGATGAAAGACAAACCTGATCCATTGGCCTACATGCAAGAGCGTGCCGCGTTTGGGACGGCTTGAGCGCCAGGGGTGTGCCGCAAGTGACGAGGGCGCGCTTTGCGCAAACGTTGGAGAGAGGGTCGCATGTCATCCTTGAACCCGCCCGACCACATATGTGGCAGCCAAGTTGAACTGTCCGCTTTGGCGCAAAGTTAAAATGTCACTTTGGGCTGCCCTACGGCACGACGACCAGCCCCGATCTGACCGGCTGATCCGGTTGCAAGATCAGATCGGGGTGGGTGGTGGCCACCTCTTCGGCTTTAGCTTTGAGATGTTGCGATGACGGATCATTCCGCAGCATCAAGTCGGGAAAGGGCCTTCTCACGTCGCGCGATCACCACCGGATCGTTCGTGAAGTCCGTCCGCTTGCCCGGCTTGCGGCCACGCGGTTTGTAGCCATTCTTGTCGCTGTTCGTCTTCACGGCCGGCTGCGTCTGCTGGTCCTGACGTTCCTTGATGTAAGCCAGGACATCGGAAAGCCGCTTGTTCTCGGTGATCGCCGCATGCGTCACCCGCTGGTCCTTGTCGAACACCCTGTAGGACAGGGAATGGCCTTTCCACCGCACATCCAATCGGCCATCCGCATAGGCATAGGTTTCGACATAGCGACCAGCCAAACCGCGCGTCACCTCGGTCTCCTCGAGCATGATCCGCTGGCGCTCAAACGAAAACGTCAGTTGCGCTCCGACATAGCGCTGCTCGCGTTTGCACAGGATCTCGGCCAGCCGATCCGGTGCAAGGTTCATCGGCCGGTGCAGGTCATCGGGTCGGGCAGGGACAATGGCAAACCGCGCGTTGTAGTGCTCTATGAAGCCAGGCAAAAATGCATTGCCAGCCTCCATGTCGTCGATACCCGCCAGCCTTAATTCCTTGACCAAGCGATCTTGCAGCGTCCGGTTCATCCGTTCGACGCGACCTTTGGCCTGACTGGAGTTTGCGCAAAGAATCTCGATGTTTAACTCGCAAAGCGCTCGCCCGAACTGCGTCATGCCCTGGCCACCCTTGGCATCCTTCTTCGCCACCCGGAACACCGAATGCTTGTCGGAGTAAAAGGCGACCGGTGCCCCGTGATGCTTGAGATACAGCGCCAGCGCTTCAAAGTAGGTGAAGGCGCTTTCCGAACGCACAAACCGCACCTGCATCAACTTGCCCGTCGCATCATCGACGAACACCAGCAGCGAGCATGACGGCCCACGATCCTCAAACCAGCGATGCTCCGACCCGTCGATCTGCACCAGCTCGCCATAGGCCTCGCGTCGCAAGCGTGGCTGATGAAACGTCCGCCGCTGCTTGCGCGACAGCCAGAGGCCGTCGTCCGACATCCATTGGCGCAGCGTCTCGCGCGATACCGTCAGTCCATCGCGTTCGGCTAGCTTCTCGGCCGCCAACGTCGGTCCGAAGTCCGCATAGCGTTCGCGAACGAGCGTCACCGCATAATCCCGAACACCGTCGCTGATCCGGTTGTTCGAGGGTCGGCCGATCGCCTTATGCCGGATTGAAGCCGCGCCGCCAGTGTTGATCCGCTCCAGCAGACGACGGACCTGACGGGTGCTCAGTTCAAGCACGCGCGCCGCCGACGCCAACGTCATGCGTCCGGCGATCACTTTCGACAAAACCTCAATCCGTTGCAGATCGCGTTCGCTCATCGCAATCAATCCCATCCGCAATCTCCCAGGTCATCAAAACCCGGGGAGAGTGACATTCCAACTTTGCAGGATCAGGACACTTTAACTTTGCGGTGTGAGTTCACGCCGAACTGCGACTTGCGCGTGCAACGCTAACCGACACGCCGCATTTGCGCG
>NZ_LMJM01000013.1:57129-57365 GCF_001429005.1 Ensifer sp. Root954 | reverse complement strand
GCCGCTGCATGCCTTCGGCGTCTTCGGCGATGTTCGGATAGAACTCCGTATAGGTCCCTTCCAGATAGGCATGCGCCACCAGAGACGGCCCGCCATGGCCGGGACCGATGATGTAGATCATGTCGAGGTCGTCGCGTTTGATGACGCGATTGAGGTGCACGTAGAGCATGTTGAGGCCCGGCGACGTGCCCCAATGGCCGAGCAGGCGCGGCTTGATGTGCTCGCGCTTCAGCGGC
>NZ_LMJM01000013.1:350-57091 GCF_001429005.1 Ensifer sp. Root954 | reverse complement strand
CCCGACCGACAGATAGTTCGAAGCGCGCCAATAGGCGTCCATCAGGCGGAGTTCGTCGGCCGATAACGGTGCTGCTGATTTTCCGGATGCCGTCTCTTTCATCGATGCTGTTTCAGGCGAAACCATCTGAGCCTCCCGATCGATAAGACATGTGCTTGAAACCTTTGCCGGTCTGCTGTCGCTCGCCGCAGTCATCCGTCCGTTGCAAGGCCGCCATTTCGGCAACGACACGGCCTATTTGTGCGGTTCACAGTCTGCGGGTGGAGGAGACGCGCCGCCGCAGAGTCTCGGATCAGGGCTGTTGCAGATCCGATTCAGCGTAATGCTCGACCACACCCCGGACGCCGCGAACGCTTTCGGCAAGAATCCGCGCGGCCCTTCTGCAATCCTTCGTATCGACATGGCCCCAGAGATGCACGATGCCATCGGACACCGCGACCTTTATGACCAGGCCTTCAAGCCCGGTGTTTTCGTTAAGGCGGACGAGAATGCTGCGCTGGATGGCTTCGTCGCCAGCCGCTGTCTCGTCCTGACTGGCTGTGACGATTGCCTGCAAAAGGTCTGCGCGGCTGACGACCCCGACAAGGCGGCCATCCTTCAAGACAGGAATGCGCTTGATGCTGCGTTCCTGCATCAGCACTGCGACGCGCTCGACAGACGCGTTCTCGTCGATCGTGACAGGATCGGCGGTCATGGCGTCACCAACCCTCCAGGAGGACCGGCGCACATAGGCGCTGGCCCGTTCATCCTCGGCCTCGGTCGGATCGGCAACCGGAATGCCGCCGCCAAGTTCGGTCCGGCGAATGAGATCGCCTTCACTGATGACACCCACCAGGGCTCCATCATTGTCGACCACGGGAAGGCCGCTGATACGATTGTCGAGCATGATCCGGGCTGCCTGCCGGACGCCGTTGTCAGGAGACAGCTTGACGACTGACGTCGTCATTACATCTTTGACACGCATGTCGATCCCGCTCCAAAAGGACTTGGCACCGTCACCAGCGGGCATAAGGTAAACCTATCATGGCAGTTCGACAACCTGTTGGTTTCTCGAGGGTCGTTCTTGTACCCCGCTTCAACCGGCCCCTCATTCTACCTGGTTCGGATCTGGGGCCTTTTGTTTCGTCGTCCAGTGGCTTCAGTTCTCGATTAGGGGCCGACACGCCCGATCCCGCGCGGATCCCTCTCTCGGGTTTATGTGAGCGTATGGTGGCAAACGGATCGCCACCCGCAGAACGGCCCAATGCTGCTATCGGGAGGGGGGCGAGCACGCGCGGCCGTACTGACAAGGGTGGCGAGCGGCGGGATGACCATCGAGGCCGAGGCGATCCCCGAGAGAGTGCCAGAACGACAGGCCGAGTTTCCGGTACATTTTCATCAGCCCAGGCACGGTGTCGCGTGCGATAACACGCTTGATGCGTCGGCGTGCCATCAATTATTGTCCCACCGTGACCGCAGACGCTGTCGCACGGCCGGTGCAAGCGCGCCTTCGCTCGCGCCACGATGATATGAGTACAATCACAGGGTGAATACTGCATCTTGGAAAACTAATCGTTGACGCGCCAATCCAAGTCACTTATAGATGCGGCATCGATCTTTTGCTTGCCGAGCTTTGTCTACCGCGCGATTGGCACCGCGCTTTAAGCGAACTTCCCTTTCAAAAACAGTCGGTTTCCACCTGCTTAGCATAGGCTGAGCGGTCCCTCACTCTATGCTTTGAAAGGGTTCATCATGACCACAGGCACAGTAAAATGGTTCAACTCCACCAAGGGCTTCGGCTTCATCCAGCCTGATAACGGTGGCGCAGACGCGTTCGTGCACATCTCCGCCGTCGAGCGCGCTGGAATGCGCGAACTCGTCGAAGGGCAAAAGATCGGCTTCGAGCTCGAGCGCGACAATAAGTCGGGCAAGATGTCTGCTACCAATCTGCAGTCTGCCTAAAATTGAGATTTGCTTCCCTTTGACCACGGATGTACTGGCATTGCCGGAAGCAGTTTCAACAAGGCCGGGCGTTTCGCCTGGCCTTTTTTGTTCGCGACGCCGAACTAGTTGAGGTTCCAATGATAGAAGCACATAGCAAATCCCGTCAGCAGGCGGAAATCGCCTTCATGAAAGTCCAGACGCAGTTCTTCTCCAAAAACAACGCGATGGAAGAGGTGGAATCCGTTGCTCAGGCCCGGGATGCCAAGACTCTCCGGCTTCGAGAGGAACGCCTTGCAAAGGAGTTGGCCGACCGCTTGTCGGCGACACGCAACCTCATCGCCAAACGCGCCAACACACGCTGATCTCTGACGCACTTACTATTGGGATACGAATGAAGAACGCCGGAAAAAACGACATCTCCGACCGCCGAGCCGCATCGGCAGACGCCAAAGCTGCTCTCTTGAACGCCTACCGAGCGGCAAGGACTGCAGCAGAACCAGGGAGGATGGCAAGGCAGGCCGAGCGCGAAGCCCTTTCCACCGCTCGTGAAGAGCGGCGCGTTGAACGCGAGCGTCTGAAGCTTGAGGAACAAAAGCGTATCGAGACCGAGGCGACAGAGCGGCAGGCAGCCGTTGAGGCGGCAGCAGTCGCCGAAACCGAAGCGCGGGCGATCGCCGAAAACGCGCGTATAGCGCGGGTGATCGAAGATGAGGCGGTGCGAAAGGCCAACCGCGACAGGCGCTATGCCAATCGCAAGGCAAGACAAGGATAATTTTTCCGTTGCGCCGTTACCCGACAGCATGGCGATGTCATGCTCGGGACACTCAATACGAAAGGGAACGCCGATGGCACCGGATGCGAATGAACTCCAGGCGATCAACACGTCGTGGCAAATCGCAATCCAAGAAATCCTGCGCATGGTTATACGGGACATGTACCATGCCGGCGGCGAGGCAAATTTCAAGGCGCACATCAAACGCATCGAAGAGGCCGCCGTCGACAGCATCTACACCGATCTAAGGCTTCGAGGGACCAATGAGTGGACCGAGGTGCTCGTCAAGGAACGGGCGAGCAATTTCGTAACCACCTTGCTGACGTCCTTTACGTACGACCGAGCCTGACTGGATGCATACGCTCGCTGCGATCAGCGATTTCACGTTGCTTCATCAACGCCGACTAGTCGCCAGGCTGGGCGGCCCTCACCGTCATCTCATCCCAAAGCAATGATGCTGTCCGTGCGAACGCGCTGTAACCGGCTTCAAACGGATGGCCGTCTCTTTCAGGATAAAGGCGCTGCCCGGCAACGATCGCATCCTGCAGGGCATCGGCGGTTGCGGCAAGCGCGCTTCGATACGGCAAACCGAGCTCCTTTGCGGTCTCGCGAATCTTGTCTTCAAGCGCAACCTGACGTTCAACGCTGAGGACAAATTCCGGCGTAGCTGACGCCAGCCGGTCATGGCGACGCAGGCATTCGAAGATTACGCGTTCTTTCGATGGAATGAGCAGAATGCCCACCCGCCCCGGCCGCTGCTGTGCCCAATCGGCCGCAAACCGCTGGAAGTCGCTGAACATTGCTGCGGTTTCGGGTGACGCCAGATCCGCCATGCGGCCGTGGTCGTCGACATAGCGCTTCAGGACGGAAGGGCATCCGTCCGGAAATGTGTAGTATTCGGATGTTTCATCATCGCCCGGTTTGAACAGTCGAGCGTAAAGAGTCTTTAGTCGTTCCCCGATCTCATGGTGATAGACACTCAGGATCGCGACATTCTCGACAAGCTTCGTCTTGAGGCTCGCGGATTGCTCGGCACACTGCCAATAACCTCCCGCGTCACCGAACAGGGCCTGCAGATGAAGCCGCCTCTGCTCTGAGAGCCAGAAGTCGGAACGGGCATTCTTGATATCACAGGCGGAAAAGACGACTGCGAAGTCGTTGGCAGGGAATACGGCGACAATGTTGCCTTTCGCGCCCGCGGCCAAAGCATCGTGCACGATGGCGTGATAGGTGTAGATACCGTAGCTCCCAACGCCGAAGTTGTACGTGCGTTCGCCCGTCATTGCCGCGAAAGCAGCCGGCCAAGAATGCGCGCTATCAACGTTGTTGCCATAGGTCATCGAATCGCCGATCGCCGCGACCTGAAAGTCATGACCTGCTCCAGGTGGATCCCGGAAGCCGGCCTTGTCTACGTCGCCGAGTGCCGGATCGAGGCGATAGCCATATTTCTCGTCGATGCTCTTGTGCGTCCGTGTGCCGATCGGAAACGGCGTAAACATACGCAGCATTGCTTCCCCGGCACCGAGCGCCACCGTGAGCGAGATCAACAGCAGCATCATGTTCTTCAGCATGTCCCCTCCCTCTCATACCCGATGCGAAATCGATCCGGCATAGTTGCCGGTCGCAGCCGCGCAGTCCCCCACATGCCTGCCGCGCGGCGGTCCGAGCGATCCCGTCAGGTTGCGGTGGCTTCCCGCGAATGTCGGAAAGGTCCACGAGAGGAAAGTCAGCCGGAAAAATTCCCCACCGACAGCGTAGGCAAGCCATAAACGTCCATTGAAGGAATGCGAGTTATGTCGCCTCCAACAAGCAAATTTATATGCGCAATAACTAATATTAATCTATCATGCGTTTGACCGTCCCGCCATTAGCCCGGATGGAGGATGAACTGCGCGAGCCGTCTTCGGTCAGGCAAGAGCAAGGCTCGGGCTCGCGTTGCCTGCCCCGAGCGACGCCGGCGACCCAGGTGCGAAGGGCCTGGGTTGACAAACCCTAGTTGCTGCGCTGTTCCCGTTCCGGGCCAAAATGATTGCGTAATGTGCACCATTCATTTCCGACAAAAGGAAGATCTGGCCAAATTTGCTCAGCAAGTTCGGTGTCCCATGCAAGTCCTGCGAGTGAGCTCGCGTGGCGTTGCGGGCAGAGGTCTATCGATCGCGCTTTTCCCCGTTAAATCGCGAGCGATAGGATAGCTAGACAGTCTAGCCAACTTGGAGTGGAGCTATGGAATGGCAACTGCAGGACGCCAAGAACCAATTCTCGAAGGTGGTGCAGAAGGCCCGCCACGAGGGACCGCAGATTGTGACGCTGCGGGGGAGCGCAGCGCCGTTGTACTGTCCGCTCATGACTACGACGCCCTACGGGCTGGCCGGCCGACGTTGGTCGATGACCTGCTTGGCGCTCCCGCTTGGGACGACCAACTCGCTGATGCGGTGAATGTACGCATCAAGACGCCGAGCCGAGATGTGGCCTTCTGATTTACCTGGTTGACACAAACATTGTGTCAGAGGCGCGACGTGGCACGTCGCAGGCGGTGTACTGGCTGCGCTCTGTCGATCCGCTCAGCATCCACCTGAGCGCGCTCACCCTCGGCCAAATCATGCGCGGCATTGCCCTGAAACAGAGGTCGGATCCGAAGACTGCAGCACACCTCACCGAATGGCTGCGCAAGCTGCGCCACGACCATGGCGACCGCATTTTGCCTATAACAGACCAAATCGCGGTCGAATGGGGCCGCATCGCGGCAATCCGCCCCCGCGGTGATATTGACGGGTTGATCGCCGCGACCGCGATCGTCCACGATCTCGTCCTTGTCACGCGCAACTTCAAGGATTTCGAAGACACAGATGCCTCCGTAATCAATCCTTGGGAAACGTCGGCGTGAGCCGCCCGGCGCGACGGACACCCTTTCTCGAGGATAGTTTTTCGGACCAACTGTTCGCCGGGGCTTGGATCTTGCGGTATGCAATTGATTGAGCCTCCGCAGTGAGCGGAGGCTCAATCACGGTCGTTATTGCGACGCGCTCGCGTTGCATGGCGATGCCGAGCCTAGCCTAGCCTTGGATTTTCCCATTACGAGAACCTTATTGTAGGTCGGCGGCGATGACACGCTGGTCGGCGTCCGGGTAGCGACCACCCCTATGCTCCATGTTTGGGGCGCGCGCGGACGAAGCCCCCATCGCTGAAACTTTGACGCAATCACTTTGTGCTGCTCCGCCGCTCGATATCCGCGCTCACCGCGGCCGCCTCTCGACCGATCTCCCTGAGCAGGCCGGTGACCGGATTGTGGAAACCGACGAGATAAAGGCCGAGCGCGGCGGCTTGGCGAGTGACGCCGCTCTTGCCGGGCCGCAATGCCGCCGGCAGGAACTTCTCGAAACTCGGCCGGTAGCCGGTCGCGAGGATGACGCTGTCGAACTCCGCATGCCTGCCGGAAACGAAAGTGGCACCGCGCTCGGTGAAACGCTTGATGTCTGATGCCACTTTGATGTCGCCGGATTTGATCGCTCTCACCGTGCCGACATCGATGACCGGGATGCGTCCGGCGTTGATCTGCTCAAGAATGCCCTGCTTCGGCCTGGCGATGCCGTATTTTTCGAGCTTACCTAGCGCGAGGTCGAGGATGGTGGGGAACAACCGGTCGTTCACAGCTCGCGGCAGCGGTTGGGTTGCGATGGCGATGATCTGGATCGGCACGCCGAACAGCTGGCGCGGCACGATGTGGATGCCGTTTCGTACCGACAGCGTCGGGCGGGCGCTGCACTCGGCAAGGTCGAGCGCAATCTCAGCGCCGGTGTTACCCATACCGACAACCAGAACCGACTGGCCGGCGAAGGGCGCGGCTTCAGTGTAGTCAGCGCTGTGCAGCCGCCTGCCCTTGAAGGCCTCGATTTCGGGCAGGCTGGGAACGAAGGGCTCCGCATTGTTGCCGCTGGCGATCACGACGTGGCCTGCGCAGAATGTCTCCGTTCCGGTCTCGACCAGGTAGCCGCCGTCCTTGCGGCGGATGGACTTGACCGTCTCGCCGAAGCGCGGTCGTAGCTCGAAGCGCTCGGCATAAGCGTCGAGATAGGCGACCATCTTCTCGCGCGGCACATAGCGCGGATAGTCCTTGGGGAATGGCATGTGCGGCAGCGCGGAGAACGCCTTCACCGTATGAAGGTGCAGCCGCCCGTAGTGGCGTCGCCAGGCGGGGGCGATCTCATGCGCCATTTCGAGGATGACGAAATCCAGCCCCGCCCGTCTTAGGCAGGCGCCGACCGCAAGGCCGGCCGGCCCGGCTCCGACAATGACGACATAAGTATCCACTCGATGGTCGCTCCCAGAATGGAGCCTAATTCGACAGGGGTCGGCGGACAAGTGGGCGGGGCGCTGTCTCCCCTTGTACTCCGCCTGTATTGCCCGGGTTGCGTTTCCATGCCTTCGGCGAGAATGTTTTTTGGGGCGGGAGCGGCCGAGCGGTCGTTGCAGCCCCAATTAGACGGATTTCATTTTCCACGCCAAAGGAAAAGTGAGGAGAGACCGAAAGCCTCACGATCTGATCGCACAATGTATCGACTGGAAGGTGCCTCACTGGGGTAGAGCCGGGTCTGCCACTCTATGGGGAACAAGTGCTACTTCCTCGGTGTTGAGGTTCTAGCTTGTGCAGAAATACTTGGTGGCGCGCGTCCAGAGGTATCCGCCGGTAAATCTTACCGTTGCGACGACGATTGCATCGATCAAAAAATGGGGCCGGACGTTCTCTGCGCCGATAGGGTCATCTCATTTTTCAACCAGGCGACAAACGCCTCTATCGCTTCGAGTTTCTTCGAGAGCGGGTCGAAGGCTGCCCAGTATGCAGCTTTCTGTGAGCTCAACGAAGCCGACAAGGGCCTAACCAGGCGCCCCGCCCGAATATGCTCCCGAACAAGAAGGCCTCGCCCCATGGCGACACCCTGACCATCAAGAGCAGCTTGCAATACAATGTTGTAGTCAGTCAGCCGGGTCTGTTTGGCCCTCTCAAGCGGAAATCCGGCTGCCTCCGACCACAGCTGCCACTCGAGGCCGCTCTTGGCCTGTAATATCTCTTGGTTGAGTAGGTCTAGCGGGGATTGAAACTGGGATCCGTCTCCGTATAGGGCCGGGCTCAACACCGGAGACAAATCTTCGTTTGCGAGGTGCACGCAGGACTGTTTGCTCCCGCCAAAATCGCCAAATCGGATCGCGATATCCGCTTCGCCGCGCCCGACATCGACAATGCGCAGGGTCGGATCCAATTCGAGTTCGATCGCCGGGTAGCTCTTGAGGAAACTGCCAAGTCTGTTGACCAGCCAGTTGGCGGCGAAAGAGGGAAGCAGGCTCACACGCAAGCTGGTCTGCCCGGATCGCGAGCGCACCCTCGCGGTGCCCTCCGACAGCACAGTGAAGGCCTCGTCGACGGTGGCAAGAAACATTGTGCCTGCCTCGGTCAGCTCAATGCTTTTACTCTTGCGACGAAAGAGTGGAGTACCGAGAGCACTCTCGAGCTGCTTGATGTGGTGGCTCACCGCGCTTTGCGTAATGAGCAGTTCCTCGCCGGCCAATCGAAAGCTCCCTCGGTTTGCTACCACCTGGAAGACCCTGGCCGCGGAAAGGGGTGGGAGGAACGGGGAACTGCGCAATGCCGATGCCTCGCGGATCAATGACGGCTGACATTAACGAATTCGATCGCAGGGCGCAAAGCTTTGAATTGGCGGGCTCCTCGGATTTCTTTCATGAAGCAAGAAAGAAAAGGAGAAAACGATGACGATTTCCATCCGTGACCAACTGGTTACTCTTGGCCTGGAACTTCCCGCGCCGACGTCTCCGGCTGCGAATTACATTTCGGTGGTCCACACGAGCAACCTGTTGTTCATTTCCGGTCAGATCAGCAAGGCGCCGGCCGGTGAGATCATTGCAGGCACCCTGGGTGCGGACATATCTCACGAGCAGGGGGTGCAAGCGGCGCGCATCGCAGCCCTTAATCTTCTCGGACAGATCGCTTCCAATACAGACGGCTCGCTTTCGTCTGTCCGTCGCATCGTGAAGCTTGGCGTATTCGTCGCGGCAACGAGCGAGTTCAAGGATCACTCGAAGGTTGCAAACGGTGCCTCCGATCTGATGGTTGCGGTGTTCGGCGAAGCCGGGCAGCACACGAGGGCCGCCATTGGTGTCAGTTCGCTTCCCTCGGGGGCAGCCGTCGAGATCGATGCGGTTGTTGAACTGGAGGAGACCAGGTGCTGACCGACGCAATAATCGACGGCCTGCGCAACGACACACCCGGCTGCGCCCAGCGAAGTCACTTCAATCACGCCGGAGCTTCGCTCCCACCGAGGCGGGTCACCGAAGCGATTGTCGGACACTTGATGCTGGAATCGACGCGAGGTCCGATGGAAGCTGCCGCACTGGTTGCGGACGAGTTTGCGATACTTCGTACCAATGCTGCCAAGTTCATCGGCGCCGACGAAGGCGAGGTTGCCTTCGGTGGATCGGGGTCTGCCCTTTGGGGGAGCGTGTTTGCCGCGTTGCCACAGCTGAGGTCGGGCGAGCGCATTCTCATTGGGCGACAGGAATGGGGCGGTAATGTCGCATCGATGCAGCGTGCGGCAAGCCATGGGGCAAGTATCGAGACCATTCCCTGCGCGGAAGACGGCAGTGTCGATCCGAACGCTCTTTCCGCAATGATCGACGACAAGGTGCGCATGATCTCGCTAACATGGCTTCCCGCCAACGGGGGACTGATAAACGACGCCGAAGCCATCGGGCGGGTCGCCAACGCGGCTCGCATCCCATACTTCGTGGATGCCGGGCAGGCACTTGGTCAACTCCCAATCGACGTGTCGAGGATAGGTTGCGATGTTCTCAAGGCGGCCGGCAGGAAATACGTTAGAGGGCCGCGCGGAACGGCTCTCGTTTACGTTCGCTCCAATTTCCTTGAGAAGCTCGATCCCGGTTTCGTTGATGTGAGCTCCGGCCCTCTCGTGAATGGAAAAGTCGAGCTGAGGAAAGACGCTCGTCTATTCGAAACGTCCGAAGCGCCTATATCACTGCTCCTGGGGCTCGGCGAAGCGATCGCGCTGGCTTCGGAGTTGGGTGTCGAGGCAATCCAAGCCCGCATTGCCCGACTGGCAACCCGGCTTCGGGAAGGGTTGAAACGTATTCCGGCGGTTGAGGTGCGCGATCTCGGGGAGAAACAGTCGGGCCTTGTTTCTTTCACCGTGGAGGGAATTTCGGCATCGGTTGTGAGAAGCAAGCTAGCCGAGAAGAGTATCTCAATCGGAGCAAACGGCGTACCCTACACGCCCTTCGACATGACCGCGCGCGGACTGCAGGAGATAGCTCGAGCCTCGGTCAGTTATTTCAATACTGCGGGAGAGGTCGATGGCCTCGTCCACGCGGTTGAGCAAATCGCAAAAGATGTGATCCAATAGAAGGACGGAACCACGATGGATTTGGGAATAAGCGGTAAGCGCGCGATCGTCTGCGCGAGCTCGAAAGGGCTGGGCAGAGGCGTGGCGCAGAAGCTCGCAGAGGCGGGCGTGATCGTTACCCTGAACGGTCGTAACCGGGACACGCTGGAGGCCACCGCGAGGGAGCTTCGCGAGCTGACAAGTGCCGAAGTCTATGCCGTGGCAGCGGACGTGACGACCGTAGAAGGACGGCTAGAGCTTCTCGAAGCGGAACCGAAAGCCGACATCCTCGTCACCAACGCAGGGGGACCGCCGCCTGGGCTCTGGTCTGATTGGGAGACGAATGAATGGTTGAACGCACTGAACGCCAACATGCTGACCCCGATCTTGCTGATGAAAGCGGTTCTGCCCGGTATGATCGATAGGAGCTGGGGGCGCGTCGTCAACATCACCTCCGCCTCGGTAAAGTCACCGATCCCGGAGTTGGGCCTGTCCAACGCATCGCGCAGCGGACTGACCGGTTTTGTGGCAGGGACGGCAAGGCAAGTCGCGAAACATGGCGTAACGATCAACAACCTCCTACCGGGGTCACATGAGACTGATCGTGTAGCCGTGCTTCTCCAGCGACGGGCAGAAGTGAAGGGCATCTCAATCGACCAGGCGCGGCAGGAGGCGCATGCGGAGAATCCGACCGGGCGCTTCGGCACGATTGAGGAGTTCGGCGCTGCCGCGGCATTTCTTTGCAGCCAGTACGCAGGCTATATTGTCGGCCAGAATATTCTGCTCGACGGTGGCGCTTTCAGGTCGACGCTTGCTTAAGTTCCAACGTCTCACGGCATCGCGGACCTCATTTCCGTGTCAGAGGGTATTCGAATATTATCGAATACCCTTTGATGATCAGATCGACTTGAGTTTGACGCGCTGTTCCGGCTTCTCCGCGTCTTCCTTGCGCTCGCTGTATCGGTCGACGAGATAGGCCGACGCGTCAGCAGCGTGAATTTCATCAGCTCCTCGCAGAGGTCGACAACGCGGTCGTAGTGGGACGATGGCTTCATACGCCCATTTCCGTCGTACTCCTGATAGGCCTTGGCGACTGACGTTTGGGGATCGTGATCATGCGCATCCAGCGGCCGGGCAGCCGGAGGGTATTGATGGCATCGAAGGACTGAGAACCACCCGACTTGCATGACCGCAAGGGACTTCCCCTGCGTCGCACAGATCGAGCCGACGGACAGCGGGATGCAGTCGATCTGCGCCTTCATGATCCTGGGGCGCTCCGGGCTGCCCCAGACCTGGCCCTCCGACCATGCCGAAAGTTCCCGGCGTTCCTGGACCTTCGGATGGCGCACGGGTGCATCATCCGGAAGCGGTAAGCCGGAGGGATCAGATGAAGCACACCTCAGCCCCGAAATGCTCCCAAGTACCCCCAGTGCGCTAAGGAGGCGGAAGGCGACGGCTCTTGCTTTTCAACCCACAAGCGTCCCAGCGATTAACTCTAAGGCCCTGGTCGTAAGTCGCCCTCAGAGCCTCACTTTGCTGGACGATCCCAGGCTCCATCCTCAAGACGGCGATCCTCGATCAGTTTCCCCACCTGAAGCAAATCGGGCGCATCCGCAAGCGTCCGCGCCAAAGCATCGTTCCGCGGATCCCTGCAGCCGAAATTGAAGACAAGCTGGTCAGAACGTCCGACCTCGATCCACGTCACCGAGACTGAAGCATGATCCGTGGCAAACTGTCTGCACCGCGCATGCCCCACGGTAATGGTCTCCGCTCCTTGTAGCCGATGCGGTGCGAGTGCCGACTGAAAGGTGGACCATTCCTTTGGCGTGATCGAGAAAGGCTGTTCGCCATGAACGCTTGTAAAGCGCCGGCCCTCGAACATACCCCCGCTGGCGCTCACCTGGAAACGGTAAACTGGGCACTCGCCGAGACATGGTTTGCGTTCGACAATGATGCTCGGCGTCTGGCTTTGCTCCACCAGCAGCGCTGCCGCAGCCATTATAATCTTCGCAACCAGAATCATATCGTGCACCCTTTCAGGACCCTGGGCCGGTCGTCAGGTCCGCTCAACACGTGTGTCACGGGTCAGCATCTTTTGCGTGTCAAGAAGTCAACCTCAACCAACACGCAGTCCCAGTCAACGCCCTTTTGTGGCTGACAATCTTGACCTGTATCCGGGCGGGTCACGCGTCTGCCCTTAGCGAGGGGCCGGTCGGTTGGAACAAAACTCCCAAGGTACTGTTTACCTACAAATATGCAGGAGGATCAAACATGGCCGATATCGGGCTGCCTATTCCGAAGGCGATCGTCGATCCCACTAAAGATTTCGTGGGCATTCCGGCACAGCAGAGAAACACTGCTAAGGAAATCAATCGACTTAGAAAGCAGGTGCGTCGCTTGCAGACGCGTGTTGAGAACATGGGCATAGTGGCAATTCGTCCGAGGCGAAGGACGTATCGACTGGTAGGCGCGGCTGTAACCATTGCCTTTGCGGGGCTTTCATGGGCCCTTTGGAGATCACGCGATACGGCGACTTTTCGTCGAATAATATCGGTCGCGCTTCCGTTTCGCGATCCCGGCAACTTCTGACCTCTCGCCCCAAGGCCGGTTTTTCAAGCCAGGATCGCCCCCCGTCGGGAAGCGGCGACCGAGGACGCGCCAATCAGCTCCATTCCGGGGAATATCGATGGAACTCGGCCCGGGTCCGCGGGGATAATCGGGGCTCGCCGATCTCCCCAAGAGTCTCGCCGTCGCATGCGAAACGAATGTAGGCTGGCTTGGCGAAGGCGAACAGCTTTCTTGCCAATTCAGCGGTCGACAGCGGTGAGCAAGGTTACCGCGCGACGTTTGGAAGCCGACGGGTTGACGGCTCAGTGGATCGGTCGTCCAAACCCTCTGTTAAATCTCTGCCGCTAGTCTGTTTCAAAAGGGGATACGGAAAGGCATTTTGATGAGAGGCGCGGCGCCGGTGATGTATCAGCACTTCCTGAACAAGCAAGAGTCCTTCATGTACGATCGGGAAACCAACTTCCCGATGGAGGACACGCGGAACGATGCGCGCATCGAATACACTGAGAAGGGCATGACGCAACTGAGCTCTCGTCGCTGCGAGATCATCAAGCTTTCGAAAAGCGGCGCCCTGATCAGCATCCTCACGCAGTACACGCTGCCACAGAATTTCTACCTGGACATCCCGAGCGCCCGCATCCAGATGGTCGGCTGCCTGACAAAGCGGGTGCATGCTAACAACATTATCGAAGCGCGGTTCCTGCGCATGCTGACGGACCGCGACCTCAATCGCATCTTCGTCTACAGCACCCATCCGAACCACCGCAATCGCACGCTCGACATTTACCGCTAGAAAGCAAATCACCGGCGCCGCCGCCAACGCAGCGCCTGCGGTAGCGACCACCAGGCCGATCCCAAAAGAGAGCGGCTATGTCCCTCAAGGCGCCGAGTGACTGGGCAGATCCCATCAAGCACCTTGACGGTCTGCGAGCACATTGACGGACAAGGCAGCTCGGTAGGTTGCTTGGCCATAGCATCGGCAGTGCTTAACCACCGCGCCGCCGGCAGAGGATATTCTTCACACGAAACACCTGCCATCGGACAGGCGGGACCTGTCCTTGGAGGAACAACAATCCGGCGCGGGGGTTTTCGACTCCAGTGCAAGGAATTTCCTGATGGGATGGATTGAGGTCGATCATGGCGGCTGACAAGCTCACAACCTACAAGAAGAAACGGGACTTCAAGCAGACAAAGGAACCGAGCGGCGCGGCCGCTGTTAAGCCGGCCAATCGGCTTCGCTTCATCATCCAGAAACACGACGCGACGCGCCTTCATTACGATCTTCGCCTCGAACTCGACGGCGTGTTCAAGTCCTGGGCTGTGACGAAGGGGCCGTCACTTGATCCGCATGACAAGCGGCTGGCGGTCGAGGTGGAGGATCATCCGCTCGGCTATGGGGATTTCGAGGGTACCATCCCGAAAGGCCAGTATGGCGGTGGCACGGTCATGCTGTGGGACCGGGGCTATTGGGAGCCGGAAGGAAACAAGTCGCCGGAGGAAGCCCTGAAGAAGGGCGATTTGAAATTCGTGCTGCAGGGTAAGCGCCTAAATGGCAGCTTCGTGCTCGTACGGATGCGCAACGACCGCGATGGCGGTAAGCGCACCAATTGGCTGCTGATCAAGCATCATGACGATCATTCCGTTGAAGAGAACGGCGCTGCCATCCTGGATGAGAACATGACCTCGGTGGCTTCTGGACGAACCATGGAGCAGATCGCAAGCGGCAAGGGGCGCAAGCCCAAGCCGTTCATGATGGCGAGCGGTGAGGTCGAGGCCGACGCAGTGTGGGATAGCAAGCAAGGGCGCGCAGCCGATAAACGCAAAGAGAGGGGTCGGGAGGATGTGGCGACGTCGACCGGGGTTGACTTGCCCGACTTCATTGCTCCGCAACTCTGCGAAACCGTGGAGCGCCCGCCAGCCGGGAAGAACTGGCTGCATGAGATCAAGTTCGATGGATACCGCATCCAAATGCGGGTCGCAGACGGTGGGGTCATGCTGAAGACCCGCAAAGGGCTGGACTGGACGGCCAAATATCCGGAGATAGCGAGAGCTTCCTCCCAACTGCCCGACTGCATTATCGACGGCGAGATCTGCGCGCTCGACGACAATGGCGCTCCGGATTTCGCGGCGCTTCAGGCCGCCTTGTCGGAAGGCACCACCGGCAACCTGGTCTATTTCGCGTTCGACCTCCTGTTCGACGGCGGCGAGGATTTGCGGCCGAGGCCGCTTACCGATCGAAAGGCGCGTTTGCAGGAGCTGCTAGCAGATGCGACCGACAATCCTCGTCTTCGCTTCGTCGAGCATTTCGAGACGGGCGGCGATGCGGTCCTGCGTTCTGCGTGCAAGCTTTCCCTCGAGGGCATTGTCTCGAAGCATGCCGATGCGCCCTACCAGTCCGGCCGTACCGACACCTGGGCGAAATCGAAATGCCGCGCCGGGCATGAAGTGGTTATCGGCGGATACGCCAAGACGAATGGCAAGTTCCGGTCGCTACTTGCCGGCGTCAATCGCGGTGAGCATTTCGTTTATGTCGGCCGCGTCGGCACAGGCTACAGCGCCAAGAAGGTCGAAACACTGCTGCCAAAGTTGAAGGCTGTGGAAACGACGAAGTCGCCGTTCACGGGGATCGGCGCGCCTAAGAACGAAAAGGAAGTCGTCTGGGTGAGACCCGAGTTGGTCGCCGAGATCGAATTCGCTGGCTGGACCGCAGACGGGCAAGTCCGCCAGGCCGCCTTCAAGGGCCTGCGGGAGGACAAGCCGGCCGATGAGGTGGAGGCGGAAAAGCCGGCATCCCCCGCGAAGACCAAAACGCCCAAGCCCGCGCCGATGGTGAACAAGGTCCCGCGCCGCAAGGGCGCGAAAGCCGAGGTCATGGGCGTGCTCATCTCCAATCCGGACAAACCGTTATGGCCGGACGCCGACGACGGCAAGGCCGTCACCAAAGAAGAGCTGGCCCGGTATCACGAAGCGGTCGGCTCTTGGCTGATCGAACATGTCAGGGGCCGGCCGTGTTCGATCATCCGCGCGCCTGACGGCATTGGCGGCGAACAGTTTTTCCAACGCCACGCCATGCCGGGTACGTCAAACCTGCTGGAGCTGGTCAAGGTGTTCGGCGACAAGAAGCCGTATTTGCAAGTCGACCGTGTAGAAGGCCTCGTCGCCGTCGCCCAGATCGGCGGCATCGAATTACATCCATGGAACTGCGAACCAGGAAAACCGGAGGTGCCGGGCCGGCTGGTTTTCGACCTCGACCCCGGTCCGGATGTGCCGTTCGCGGCTGTGGTTGCGGCCGCCCGTGAAATGCGGGACCGGCTTGATGATCTCGGACTTGTCAGCTTCTGCAAGACGACTGGCGGCAAGGGACTGCATGTGGTGACGCCGCTGGCCGTGAACGCGCGTACGCCACTTCCATGGGCGCAGGCGAAGGGCTTCGCCCGTGACGTCTGCCAGGAGATGGCCCGCGATAATCCAGACCTTTATCTCATCAAGATGACGAAAAGCCTGCGGGAAGGCCGCATCTTCCTCGACTATCTGCGCAACGACCGCATGGCGACGGCGGTGGCCCCGCTGTCGCCACGGGCGCGTCCGGGCGCCACCGTGTCGATGCCGCTAACCTGGACGCAGGTCAAATCCGATCTCGATCCGAAGCGGTTCACCGTGCGGACCGTACCGGCGCTGCTAACGAAGACGATTGCGTGGGAGGACTATTGCGACGGACAGCGCGAGCTCGAACAGGCCATCAAGCGGCTCGGCAAGCACAAGGCTGCGGCATGAGCTTTGAACGGCAGGGGCGCCAAGACCACATAGGACGCATGAAAAATCACACTGTCCCCATCGAGCACCTGACCCGCCTTCGGCGCATCCGCGGCTTGGTACGATTGATGGACACGGCGCTCCGCATTCCCGGCACGCGCGTATCGCTGGGCGCGGACTCGGTTCTTGGCCTTATCCCAGGCGTGGGCGATTTCGCAGCGGCGGCTATCAGCCTCGTCATCGTAAACGAGGCGCGCCGTCTCGGCGTGCCGAATGACAAGCTGGTGAAGATGCTTGTCAATGTCGGCTTCGACACGGTCGCAGGAAGCGTGCCGGTGCTCGGCGATGTCTTCGATATCTATTTCAAGTCCAACCGCCGCAATCTGCAACTCGTGCTGGACCACTTGGGCCTCGACCACGCTGACCTCGATCGGTAACGACGGTCAGCTGCGGGTTCCAAGCGTGGCGATATCGAACACCGCGGCATTGTCCTGGATTTCGCGCAAGCCCTTATAGGAGGCGTGGCGCAGATTTCCCTCGACCGTCCAGCCGCGGAACTCGATCTCGGCGATCAGCGTCGGCAGCGCGAACACGTAATTCTTGCCCTTGACCGGCACGACCGGTTTCTTCGTCTTCAGCTTGTCCAATGTCTTGCGCAGGTATTCGGCATCCTTCGCCTTGAACCCGGTCCCGACAGAACCCACCGACACCCAGCTATCGCCCCGCCGGGCGGCAAGCAGAAGGCTGCCGATTCCGCTACGCGCTGCAGCGGACTGCTCATAGCCGACGATCATGAAGCTCTCACTTTGAACGCATTTGACCTTGATCCAGTCGCCTGTTCGTCCCGACCTGTATGGCCGCTCGCGGTGCTTGGCAACAATGCCTTCCAGCCCCATCGAACATGCATTTGCCAGCAGCTCGACGCCATCACCGTGCGCTTCTTCCGACAGTTGCACCGCGCCGCTTGCGCCGTCGAGGAAATCCGTAAGCAGATGCCGGCGAACCGAAAGCTCCGTCTTCGTCAGATCGTGGCCATCAAAATAGAGAAGATCGAATGCGACAAAGACCGCCTCCGTCGAGGCGCGCTTGCCGCCGCGGCCCCCGAGCGAGCGTTGCAGCGCCCCGAAGTCCGCATGGCCCTCCTTGTTGAGGACCACGGCCTCGCCATCGAGGATGGCGGTCCCGACGTCGAGCCTCTTTGCGGCTTCCGCGATCCGTGGAAAGCGATCGGTCCAGTCGTGGCCGCCGCGCGTGATGATCCTAACACCCTTCGGTTCGATGTGGATGGCGAGGCGATACCCGTCCCATTTGATTTCGTAGAGCCATTCCGGTCCTTCCGGCGGCGTCGGCCGCAGAAGCGCCAGGCACGGCTCGATGCGGCCGGGCATCGGATCGAAGGGCAGAGTGGGCTGGTCGCGATTGCGTCGGCGGACTGGCCGCGACTGGAGCGCAGTACGGGAGTCATCGAGCAAGGGTATGGCCGATCGGCGCTTCGCTTTCATGGCGATCCATCATGCGCAAGAGAGAATACGAACATAAGTGCCTTCCGTGAAGTTTTCAGGATGAGCGCTTTCCTTTTCCGCTCGCCGCCAAACTCTGGCGAAGAGCGTCCATGATGTCGATGACGTTGCTGCCAGCCGCGCCGGTCTCTTCCTTGGCCTTGCCCTTCTTCAAGGGCCTCAGCCCCTTCTTCTTTTTCGCGATAATGTCGAGGAGAGCGTCCTGCACGGGGTCGGAAACCATGTCCGGGGACCAGGTCTTGGTGTGCTGCTTGATGAATTTCTCGACAAGGGGAATAAGATCAGGGTCCGATGCATCGTCGATATCCTCGAAATAGGACTCTTCTGGCCGGACCTCGTCGCCGAAGCGTAGTGTCCAGAGCACGATACCTTCGCCGCGCGGTTCGAGCACGACTGCCCGCTCGCGCCGGCCGATGACGAGTTTCGAAATGCCGAGCACCTTGTCGGACGCCATGGCGTCGCGAATGACCGCGAAGGCCTCATGGCCGACGGGATCGTCGGGCACAAGATAGTGCGGCTTTTCGAGATAGATCCACTCGATGCTGTTGCTCGGGACGAACTTGTCGATGTCAATGGTTTTGACGGTGTCGAGCGCGACGGCATCCAGTTCGTCGTCCGTGAGGAGCACAAAGTCGTTCTCGCCGCGGGGATAGCCCTTTATCTCGTCCTCATCCTTCAGCGGTTTGCGCGTGACCGCGTCGACAAATTGGGAGACGACGCGATTTCCGGTCTCTTTGTTGAGCGTGTGAAACCTGACTTTTTCGTTCTCCGACGTTGCTGGCGACATCGAGACCGGGCAGGTGACGAGCGAGAGCTTCAGATAGCCTTTCCAGTATGGGCGCGGCGCCATGATCGTGCTCCTCAGCCGGCTTTACGCTGTCCGGACGTCGAGCTGCGCGATTTCGAGGCCGCGGCGCGCGACGCCGGCTTGCGCCCGGAGCCCTTGTTGGCATTGGCGGCGGGTCGCGTCAGTTGATCGCCGCCGGCCTTCAGCATCTTCGCGCTTTCGCGTAGGGCGGCCAGTAGGTCGTCCGGTTTGGAGACCTTGACCTCCTTTCGCTTCGGCAAGGCCTTGCCTTCAATTTTCGCCTTCACCAGCTCAGCGACCGCCGTCTCGTAACGATCGTCGAACGCGGCCGGGTCGAAGGTTCCTTTCTTTGTAGCGATGATGTGCTTGGCAAGATCCAGCATCTCGCCTTTGATCCGCAGCTTCGGCACCTCCTCAAACGCCTTCTGTGATGAGCGGACTTCGTAGTCATACTGCATCGTGGTGGCGATCAGGCCTTTGCCGTGGGTGCGGATCAAGAGTGTGCGTATGCGACGAAACAGGACCGTGCGCGCGATCGCAGCGACCTTCGAATTCTCCATTGCATCGCGCAGCGCGGTAAAGGCGTCTGACGAAACCCGGTCGGTCGGCACGAGATAGTAGGGTTTGTCGAAATAGACGTCGTCAACGTCGGAGCAGGGAATGAAGGCTTCGATCTGCAGGGTCTTGTCGCTGTCCGGAACGGTAGCGGCCACCTCCTCCGGATCGATCATGATGTAGTGGCCGTTTTCGATCTCGAAGCCCTTTGTCTGATCCTCCCGCTCGACCTCCTTGCCGGTGTCGCTATCGACGAAGACACGGTTAACGCGATTGCCGGTGCGGCGGTTGATGGTGTGAAACGCGATGCGTTCCGAGGTGCTGGCGGCCGTGTAGAGGCCGACTGCGCAACTCACCTCGCCGAATTTGATGAAGCCCTTCCACTGGGCGCGATGACCGGCCATCTTTAAAACTCCCGCCTCGAGGCAACCAAAGCGAGTCAAGCGAATCACGAGCGAATTTGTTCCGCCTCGAAAGGAATCGAAAATCAATAACCTAGGCATGCGTTGGCGCCCTTTTTAACCAGTCTCGACCATGGCGCTGGCTCGCTGCATCTTTTCGGGGCGGCGTGCGTTCTTCCGAAGCCACAACTGGAAGGGAGATGTCATGACGAAACGTGAATTCGTCGATAGCAGAACCGATAGGCGCTATATTCGGCGCCGCGGGAAACGCCAGTTCAAGGAAAGTATCGATGTGAACCGGGTCCCCGTTCGCCGATCAGCGCACAAAGGCGAAGACTGAGGCAAAACCCGGCAAGGCGGTCGCGGAGATTGGCATAGGAAGCATTGGCGCCCGGGCCGCCCTCTGTCGTAGCGACGGGTGATGCGATGGCCGACGATGTCGAGATTGATCATGAAGACAAAGGGGCCGGCGAGCGCGTGTCGGTCGCATTTCCGTTCGACCGTATGACCGTGCAGCGGTTTCGCGAGGCTTTTCCACGCGCCCGCTGGAGCGACCGGCGAAAGGCCTGGATCGTCCCCGGCACGACCGCGCGCCGGCGCATCGATCGCTGGCTGGCCAGGGAAGACGCCCGCGTCGATCCATACGCAGAGGGAAAGGGCAGGGATGCTTATGCGTTCGAGCCGATCCTCAGCCCCTATCTCAACGTCGACAAGGACGGGTTTCGCATCCGGACGCCTTTTTCACGCAAAGTGGTCGAGGAAATCCGGCAGGTTCCATTTGCCCGTTGGGATGGCGAGCATAAGGTGTGGCGGGTGCCATTCGCTTCCTATGATGATCTTGTCGATCGCTGGGGGGCTATCGAGGCGGAAGCGCAGCGAAATGAGCCTGAAGAAAAACGCAAGCGCGCCGAGGCGCGCAAGGGAACCTACGAGGAAAGACTGTCCCGCCGCCGGGCGGTCGAGCGCAAGCGCCGGCGCATCCCGCTTGCCGTCGATGATTTGCCCCCGATAGGTCGGCCGCTTGCGACGCCGCTCTACGGGATCGTCGTAGTTGGAGACATAACCGGTGAGCTGGTCGATTGCCATGAGGTTGCCGACCTTTATCCACACATCGCCGGGGATCACGTTTGGGGCCTATGGCGAACGCCTTCGCTGGAGGAGCTGGTGCAGACCTGGCCCTCGAAAAGGGCGCCGGAAGAGCGTGAGCGCCGGCGCGGCTGGTGGCTGCCCACTCTTGAGGAACTGCGCGAGGCGCGGCTGACCGCCAAGGCGCGCGAACGCAGGGCCAGACAAAAGGCTCAGGCCTGAATTCAATCCGATGGTGGTTCGATCTCGATGATGACCGACCCATGGCCGGTGGTGTGCTCCAAGCCACGAGGGCTAGGTGGGACACTCGCCTTGCTGAGCCAGGGCGCAAGCGCCGGGCTGAGGAGAAGATGGTCGATACGCAGGCCCGCATCGCGCTCACAGGCGCTGCGCCAGTATTTCCAGAAGGTGTAGATGCGTTCCTTCGGATGAATATGGCGGTTGGCGTCGGTCCAGCCTTGGGCTAGGAGATCGGCATAAGGCTTTCCTGACTTCCGGCCGGAACAGCGCGTCGTCGCGCCAGCGTTCCGGTGCGTAGACGTCCAAAACCGTCGGGGTCGCGTCCTTGGTTTACAACGGACCTTCAGTTCGTTCGATCGCTATCGCCACCGCCGCAGCCACCCGACCGCTCTCGAGGCCGCCGGGCCGTCGACGTGTCAAGACGACGACCGGCTCCCGCTTACAGCGGATGCCGTCGTGCTCGCTTATCGTTCGCCTGCTGCATCGAGGCAACCAAGAGGCCCACCAGCACTGGAAGCGCCCTCAAGAAAAGTTACCGGTCTAGTCAAGAGCGCAGCCATATAAGGCGATGATCAACTTGGATCGGCGCCCATGACAAGTCCCTCGATGTCGTGCTTTTGGGTAATCGGCACGAGCTCGTCCACGACGCGGCAGACGAGGTGCTTCTTGCCGATTTCCGGCAGGGCATCGTACCAATCCCGCGTGACCATCATGTCGTGCAACTCTGCATGCCCGGCGCCCGGCCTGTCCACACCCAGCACCATGACGGGTCGTGCAATAGGGGACTGATGCTCCGTGCCTCGGTGCACCGTCAGCGCCGAGCGGCAGGAAATGTCGCCGCGCTGCGGATACTTGCGTGTCGCACGCTCTTGAAACCGGCCCCAGAGCGCCTTGGCCGGGAACATTTCGTGCTTCCATTCCCGGCCATCGTCATATTGCGTTCCCGGCGCCACTTCGAACGGCCCCATATCCTCGGTGACGTCAACGCCGGTGAGGTTGAAGGCAAGCGAGGTAATCTGGCGGTCTCGATAGGTCTCTACGGGCGAGGGGAAGTCGCGATGCCACGGCTGGTATTTCGCGCCCTGGAAGGGCACGTCGAGGCCAATCTCCACGATCTGGTAGTCCGATCCAAGCACGTTGGTGCAGACATCAACCACCCATGGATGGGTAATGAGATCAACGAAACCGCGGAAGGCCTGCGGATGGATTTCGACATACCAGCGGCGCGGTCCCCGGCCGACCGCGCCGCCGGGCCTTTGAATGGCCGACCAGAAGGCCGTCATCATGTCCTCGTGCATATTGTCGACCCATGCCAGACTAAAAGCACCCTTCAGCCCGATGATGCCGTCTGCCGCCAGCTGCGCCATCTGCGCAGCAATATCGTAGTCGGGTGCTGGCTTCGTTTTCATCCGGTCCTCCTCCCAATTTTCAACAAGGCTACCGCGACTAATAAATATTAGTCAATGGCCGATTTTTATTAGTTGGTGTAGAGAGGGCAAAACGGGGGCGACATGAGCGGTGGAAAAACGAAGACGCGCGTAACCATGATGGATGTGGCCAAGGCGGCCGGCTGTTCGCAGGCGACGGTCTCGGTGGTTCTCAACAATGTCACGGACATCAAGATATCGCCTGAGCTTCGGGCGCGCGTGCTGGATGTCGCGCATAGGCTCAGCTACGGGCTTGCAAGCCCCATCCGTCGCGCGGGCCTTGAGGATCTTCGCGGCGGCTGTATTGGCTTCATCGTCGATCAGCTCGCGACGACCCCGGAAGCCGTCAACGCCATCGAGGGCGCGCGGCACGCTTCCTGGGAGAACGATGTTACAATTCTCGTGGCGCAGACGCAGGGACGGGCCACGCACGAGCGCAAAGCGGTGGCCAGCCTTCTGCAGGCCGGTGCGCAGGGGATCGTCTACATGTCCGTTTTCACCCGCCGCATATCGCTCGACCCGGTCTTCGAGGACCTTCCCGTTCCGCTCGTGCTTCTCAACTGCTATACCAGTGATAACCGTTTTCCCGCAGTGGTTCCTGATGAGGTGACCGGCGGGCGCATGGCGACGGCGACCCTTATCAGGAAGGGGCATACACGCATCGCAACGATCGTCGGCGAGAGCTTCATGGAGGCGGCGCAGGATCGCCTCGCGGGCTATCGTGAGGCGCTGGCGGAGGCGGGGCTGCCCTATGATGACGGCCTGGTGGCTGAAGGAAACTGGACACCGACATCCGGTTTCGAGGCTACCCAAAAACTCCTGTCGCTTCGAGAGCCGCCTACGGCGATCTTCTGCCAGAACGACAAGATGGCGATGGGCTGCCTAATGGCAATTGGCGAAGCAGGTCTGCGCGTTCCGCGGGACATCTCTGTCGTCGGCTACGATGACGACGAACTGTCGCGCCATCTGCGACCGCAACTGACTACCCTGGAGCTTCCGCACCGGCCGATGGGCGCCTGGGCGATTGAGCACCTTGCAAAGAAGCCGCGCTCAACGCATCACAGCCTAAAAAAGCTTGGCTGCACTTTGGTCGTCCGGGGCTCGGTCAGTCGTAAATCGGCCTGACAAGATCAAGGCGATGGGTAATTATTTCAGCGGACGAAAATCTTGGAAATTGCGCTCCAAGAGCGCGCGTGTTGCTCACCCGCGTAAGACGGAAATGGCCAAGAGAAATGCATCGCCCCCGAAACCTTACCAGCTATCCCACTCCGAGCCATCGGCGCGCGTCGCCAGTCTTGACGCCTGATCCGGCGGCGCGTGACGTCACGACGTGGCTCTTGTCTATTGCGGTAATCGGAAATGGTCGTCGATGAGACGGCGGTGGCGAGTGTCCTTGTGCCAGCCGATTGCCTTTCGGTAGCTGCCGAAAAGCTGCCTTTCATGCACGCCTTCGACGGTCAGGCCGTGGACGGCCTCAGCATCCGGTTCAACATACAGCGCATCGACGGGGCAGTAGAGTTCGCACATGAAGCAGGTCTGACATGCATCCTGACGCTTGATGAGCGGCGGTCCTTCGCGCTGTGCTTGGAACACGTTGGTGGGGCAGACCTGGACGCAAAGATTGCAGTCGGTGCATGTGTTGGTGTCTAGAACTTCGATCATTATTCTGCTGCTTGCTTGTATACGCCGGGATCGACCGCTTCGTGCCGAACGGAGATGTGGTCGAGGCCGCTGAGGATGAGCCTGTGGTGTTGGGCGGGGTTCTGCGTCGGATAATCCTCCCGTCTGTGCATACCGCGCGTTTCGGTACGAGAAAGCGCCGCGCGATACATGAAACGCGCCGTTGCCAGCATGGCCTGCGCCTGCCGCAGCTTGAGGGAATGATCCTCGTTGAGAGCGGTTGCCCGTCCGACGTTTTCCCAAAGCGCGTCCAGCCGCTTCAGAGATGCCGAAAGGGCCGAATGCGTGCGGAAGTAATTGATGTCGAGCGGGAATACCTCGTTCTGGACAGCCTTGATGATCTCTGCCGGGTCGATGCCCTTCGTTTCAGAGAGCGCGATGCATGCCGGGCCGAAATCGGTAGCGCTTACCCGCTGCAATGAATAGGACGCGGCAGCCGCGCCAGCAAAGGCACCTGTGGCGATCGCCCAGGCCGCGTTGTGGCTGCCACCGCCGGTGAACCCGCCGCAGATCGGCTCGCGGGTGGCGTTGTCGCCAGCGGCGTAAAGCCCCGGAACAGTCGTTGAACAGTCGAGGCCGGTCAGCCTCAATCCACCTGTACCACGGACCGTACCTTCAAGCCTCAGCTTGACTTCGAAGAAATCGGTAAAGGGATTTATGCCGCGCCTATCGAACGGAACGAAGAAGTTCGGCTGCGCGCGCCTGAGGATCGCCTTGACCTCGTCAGTCCCGGCAAGGTCCAGCCGCGCAAACACCGGCTCCGAAAGCAAGGTGCGGGCGATAATCGAGCGCCCACGGGCCGAACCCGCTCCCTCGATCAGGCTGTGGTCCTTCCGGTAGAACTGAGCAAAGCGGTAAAGCGCCGTCTTGGTGATCGAGGCGAAGGCGGGCGAAATCGCGTAGGCGGAGGAAAATTCCATGCCCGAGAGTTCGGCGCCAACCTCCGCGCCCATCAGATAGCCGTCTCCGGTCAAGACGTCGCAGCCGAGTGCCTTGCTCATGAAGGCACAGCCGCCAGCGGCAAGAACGACGGCGCCGGCGTTCACCACCCAATGACCGCCGGCCTGGCGCCGCAGGCCGCTTGCGCCGACGACGCGTCCTTCCAGTGTCAGCAGTTGCGTCGCCGGATGATGATCGAGAATGGTGATCCCGGCATTCCTTACCCGGCGCCGCATCAGCCGCATGTATTCCGGCCCCTGGACCGAGATACGCTGCTCTTCGCCGTCGTCGTTCCGGGGGAAGGGGTAGCCCCAGTCCGCCAACCGATTAACACTCTCGAACGTCTTGTCGAGGACGGGCACCATCCAGGAACGTTCGGACAGATAACCGCCCATCGCCTCGCGGCTGGCCATGGCTGCCTCCCGTTCCGCCGGGTCCGGCGGCACATACCAGATCTGGGTGCCGGCCGAAGCCGTGGCACCGGAGCTGCCGCAATATCCCTTGTCGACCAGCACGACCTTAGCGTTGCTGGATGCAGCTTCGATGGCGGCCCAGCACCCGGCGGGTCCACCGCCAATCACGAGCACGTCGCAACCGATTTCGACGGCGGCGACGCTTGCCTCACCTGACTGTTGCAATGGCACACTCATGACAGGGATCCTTTCGACGAAGAAATATCGTTGCGATTTAAATCTATGCAATGCATAGATTTTTGAGTCGTTTTTGCCGGAGCCCGCCCATGCCTCTCGCCAGCCTCGCCATGTATGTCAGTCCGCCGCCCATCGAGGAGGCGACGCGGCTTTTCTGGAAAGCATTGGGGGACCGATTGCGTGGGTATGGCCTTGATGCGCCCGGGGCGCTTGACGAGACCGTCGCCTACAACGAGGCGTGGTTCCGTCCGGACCTGCTGTTCGGCCAGACCTGCGGATATCCCTATGTCCAGCACCTTCGCGGGAGGGTTCAACTGGTGGCGACGCCCGTTTACGACTTGCCTGGCTGCGACGGCCCGCACAAATGCAGTTTCATCATCGTCAATGCCCGGTCGTCGGCCAGCTCGCTCGGCGATCTGCGCGGGATGCGTGCGGCGATCAATGAACCGGGCAGCAATTCCGGCTACAACCTGTTTCGAGCTGCGGTGGCGCCACATGCGGTCGACGGCCGCTTTTTCTCGTCGGTCATCGAGACGGGCGGGCACCGAGCAAGCATCGATGCCGTAGCGAGTGGCGCGGCCGACGTCGCGGCAATCGACTGCGTTACGTTCGGCAACACACTGCGCTTCGATCCCGATCGCGTGGCCGCGGTCCGTGTTCTTGCGGAGACGACGAAGGGACCCGGACTGCCCTTCATCACATCCGCCTTGACCTCGGCCAAAGACCTCATGATCCTGCGGCGTACACTGGCGGAGACGATCGGCGATCCTGAACTCGGCGGCGTCTGCGACACGCTCTCGCTCAAAGGCATCAGCCTCCTGGGCGATTCCGACTACGAGGCACTGGCCGAGCTTGATCGGGACGCTGCACGCCATGGTTACCCTGCTATCGTCTGAGGGATGACGGCCGGCCTTGCGGCCAGCGGAAAGTGACAGGCGACAGCGCGTCCGTCTTCGCCCGACCGAAGGGCAGGGGCTTCTGCTGCGCAAATCGGCTGCACCAAGGGACAGCGGCTATGGAACCGGCATCCGGCCGGTGGATGGGCGGGACTCGGCAATTCTCCGGAAAGAACGATTCGTTCGTGTCGGCGGCTGGGATCGAGCGTCAGATTGGCCGAAAGAAGCGCTTGGGTATAGGGATGCGCGGGGCCGCGAAACAAAGCGGCGGTCGGCCCGCTCTCGACGATGCGTCCGAGATACATGACGGCAACCCGGTCCGCGACCCGCCCGACGACATTGAGATTGTGGGAGATCAGCAGATAGCTGAGGCCCAGGTGATCCTTGAGCCCTCGCAGAAGGTTCAAAAGATCGCCTTGTACCGAGATGTCGAGGCCGGCGGTCGGTTCGTCGGCGACGATGATCGACGGTTCGGCTGCAAGTACGCGGATCAGAGCCACGCGCCGCGCCTGCCCGCCACTGAGCTGATGGGGATAGCGAGAGAGAAGCTGCTCGCCAAGCCCGATCCTTTCGGCCAGCCCCATGATCCGCCCCCAGTTCTCGGCCGTGAAGGCGGCGCGGATCTTCAGGGGCTCGCTAAGCAAGGCTCGGACCGTCAGACGAGGCGAAAGGGACGCGACGGGATCTTGAAACAGGAGCTGGATCCGGCGCTGCAGGATGAGGCGGCGTTGCCTGGAGGCATCCTTTAGTGTCTCGCCCTCCACGGCAAGCGTGCCTTCGGAAAGCGGCTGCAGCCCGACGATCGCGCGGGCGATCGAGGACTTGCCGCAACCGCTTTCACCAATGAGCCCCAGGGTTTCGCCACGCCGCAGTTCAAGCGAGACGTTGTCGACCGCGGTGAGCCGATCGTAGCGTACCATCGCGTTATCGAGGGTTAGAATGGGGCGGGCCATTACGCAGCCTCCTGCCAGCAGGAATAGGTTCGCCCCTCTCCCGTCTGCCGCCGGGGCGGCCTTTCATTGCAGCGGTCGTGGCGGGCAGGACAACGGCTGGCAAAAATGCAGCCTTGGGGACGGCGTGCAGGATCGGGCACGGTGCCGGGAATGGTTGCCAGATCCTGCGAGGGATCGAAGGCCGCATAGGGATCGATCTCGCAGGCGAGCAGCGCGCGGGTGTAAGGATGGCGCGGGCGGCTGAAGACGACGCGCACGGGTCCGTGTTCCACCACCGTGCCTGCATACATGACGATTACGCTGTCGCAGAGTTCGGCGATCAGGCCCATGCTATGGCTGATCACCAGCATGGAGGCGGACGTGCGCTGTCGTAGCCGGTCCAGCACCTCGACCACTTGCGCTTCGATCGTCGCGTCGAGCGCGGTTGTCGGCTCGTCGGCAATCAACAGCTTCGGTTCAACCAGGAGTGCCATGGCGATCACCACGCGCTGGCGCATGCCGCCGGAGAACTCGTGCGGGTAGCGGTGCATGCGCGCTGCCGCATCCGGCACGCCGACATCGGCAAGCATTGCTTGCGCGCGGCCCCAGAGCCTGTTGCGGCTCTCCCGGGGGAAGCGCCGCCGCTGGATATCGACGAGCTGCGTTCCGATGGTAAACATCGGATTGAGCGCGGTCATGGGATCCTGGAAGATCATTGCGATGTCGGTCCCTCGCAACGCCCTGGTTTCGTCTACGCCAAAGCGCATTTCGCGCCCATCGAAGGCGGCCCGACGCGTGGAAACCTGCGCGTTGCCGTCAAGCAGCCCGAGCAGGGCGAAGGCGACCGTTGACTTGCCGCTGCCGCTTTCGCCAACGAGACCGACGGACTGTCCGCGACCAATGGTTATATCGACGCCGTCGAGGATGTGAGCCGTGCTTTCGTGACCCCGGTAGGACACGTGCAGGTCTTCGATGGTGAGAAGGGCGTCAGTCAAAGGGCTTTCCTCAGCTTCGGGTCGAGCGTGTCGCGCAAGGCCTCGCCGAGAAGCGCGAAGCCGAGGGTAGCAAGGACGAGCGCCAGTCCGGAAAAGGTCGCGAGCCAAACCGACTGGTCGAGATAGGTATAGCCGTCATTCAAGAGGTTGCCCCAGCTTGCCAGCGGCGGACGCACGCCAAGCCCGAGAAAACTCAGGCCCGCCTCGATGGTGATGACAACAGGGATATCCATGCAGGCCAGCACGAAGATCGGACCAATGATGTTCGGGGTTACATGATGCAGCACGACCCGCCAGGTCTCTGCCCCAAGCACTTTTTCGGCCTCGATGAAGGGACTGTTGCGAATGGCGATCGTCTGGGCGCGGGCAACTCGGCCGAAATGGGGAATGAAAACAATGCTGACAAGCAGCACGACATTACCGAGGCCAGGGCCGAACACGGCCACCAATGCCAAGGCCAGTATAATGCTGGGAAACGAAGTGACGATGTCGAAGACGCCGACCACGGCGAGATCGATTGCACGCGGCGAAAGGGCGGCCGCAATCCCGAAAGTGACGCCGGCGCTCAAGGAAATGGCAATGACCGAGAGTGAAATGCCGAGCGCCACCCGTGCTCCATAGATCAGCCGGCTGAGGATGTCGCGACCGAGATGGTCCGTTCCAAGCAGGTGCTGCCACGACGGCTCCATCAACCGGTTCGCCGGCGCTATTGCGTTCGGGCCATAGGGTGCAATCACCGGTGCGGCGATCGCCACCAGACAGAGAAGCGTCACCGCAAGCATTGCAAACGTGCCACCCGGGCGACGGGAAAGAGCGATGAAGGCTTGCATCTCAGTGTCCCTGACCAGATGTAAGGCGGGCGCGCTCGCGTCGATCGATCAGGCTCGGGGAGAGGTCGGCGATCAGATTGGTCAGCACATAGAGCATGACGATGACGAAGACGCCGCCCTGGACGACCGGATAGTTGCGTGTGCGAATGGCGTCGTAGATCAGCGAGCCGAGGCCCGGGCGGTTGAAGATCACTTCGGCAAAGACGGCGCCGCCGAGGAGTTCGCCGAAACCCATGCCAAGCACCGCGAGGGTCGGCAGGATTGCCGGCTTGAGTGCGTATTTCATCATGATCTTGGTTTGGCTGACACCATAGGCACGCAACGTGCGAACGTGGTTTTCCCCGAGGACCTCGAGCAGCGATGAGCGCAGGAGCCGGGCGATGTAGCCGACCCAGCCGGCCGCGAGCGCCGCCGTCGGCAATACGAGGTGCCAAAGCTGGTCGCCGAGGTTGCCGCTTTCGCCGGCGCCCAGCACCGGAAACCAGCGCAGATGCACGGAAAACACCATCAGCAGGAAGACCGATACGACGAAACTCGGCGTCGAAATGAATCCGACACTCAGGAACGCGACCATTCGATCTGTCTTGCCGCCCGGCCAGCGGGCGCTGAAAAGCGCCAACGGCACGCCGAGGGCTACGGCGCACAGCATTGATGCGACCGCAAGCGCGGCCGTGTTCGGCAGCGCATTCAGAACCAGGCTGAGGACCGGCCGTCCGTTGAAGACGTCCTCTCCGAGATCGCCGGAGGCGAGCCTGCCGAAGAAGGTGAAAACCTGTTCGATCAGCGGCTTGTCGAGGCCGATGCGGGCATTGAGTGTCGCGACCGCTTCAGGCGTTGCGCGCGACCCAAGGATCACGGTCGCGGGATCCCCGGGGATTAGCCGCGTCAGGGCCATCAGGAGCACGACTGAACCGGCCACGGCAAGTGCCGCCGTCGCCAGCTTGAAGCCAAGATGGATTGGAAGGGACGCGCTCCTCATTGCAGCGCATCCTCTTCTGTCGCAACGCAGGCTGCCATCGGGTCAAGCCGTCGCTTGTGTAAAAGCGGTGTAAAGCCAGTTGTTGCCGTTCGGCAGGACGCCGGGCTTCAGCCACTTTCGCGAAGCGAACGCGTTGAGGTTGTGGGTGATCCAGATAAAGGCAGCCGATTCGTCGAGCAGCTTCTGTGCTTCGATGTAGATCTTCTCGCGCTCGGCCGGATTTACCGTCACGCCGCCTTTCTCGTGCAAGGCATCGAAATCGGCGTTCTTCCAGCGTTGCCAGTTCCACTGACCGACTTGCGCCGAGGTGAACCATTGTGTCTGGAAGCCGGGGTCGAACTTGCCGTTGAATTTGATGAGTGAAAGTTCGAGGTCCTTGCTGGCGTCGTTTTCGCCGAGCGCCCAGTAGGCGGCCGATTCCAATGCCTCGATCTCGACCTCGATACCCACTTCGGCAAGGTTTGCCTGGATGATCTGGGCGATCGCCTCATAGCGGGCATTGGCCTCGATGGTGAGCTTCGTCTTGAAACCGTCGGCGTGACCCGCCTCTCTAAGCAGCGCCTGCGCCTTATCGAGGTCACGGGCATGGACCGGCGCGTCCTTCCAGTAGCCCAGCAGGCTCGGGGCAAGCAGAGCGTTAGCGCGCGGATAAAGACCGGAATAGGCGCCTTGAAGGATGGCATCGATATCGACGGCATAGCGGATGGCCTGACGCACGCGGATATCGTCGAACGGCGCCTTCTCGATGTTCGGGCCGAACCAGACATAGTCGATCGCCGGGATCTCGGTGATGCTTGCATCCGGCAGCGCCGCCATCGACTTTCCATTTTCGGGATCGATCGCGGTGAAGTCGATCTCGCCGGACTTAAAGGCGATTTCGGCGGTCTTCTGCTCGCCGATCGGCTTGCCGACGATCTGATGGAAATGCGCCTTGATCGGTCCCTTGTAGTCCGGGTTGATCTCAAGCACGAACTGTTCACGCGGCGTCCATTCCTTGAGCACGTAGGGTCCACTTCCGACGAGCTTGGTGGCGATATCCTTGCCGAGCGCCTCGAAAGCCTTCTTCGAGACGATGCGGCCGGAACCGTCGGCGAGCGCGATCGTATAGAGCGCCGGCGCCGGATTCTTGAGGATGATTCGACCCTCGAGCGGCGCGGTTACCTCCACGCGATCGAGCGCTGACCAGTCCTTCGCGTAGGTGACGGGCTTGCCTTCCGCGTCTGGCGTGATGAAGCGTTCGAAAGAGAACTTCACGTCTTCCGCTGTCAGGTCGCCGTAGCCGCCGGTGAAGGCGAGGCCACTGCGCAGCTTGAAGCGGATTTCGGTATCACTCACCTGTTCCAGTTCTTCGGCCGCATCCAGTTCCCATTCGGTGGAGCCGGGCTTGAAGGAGATCAGCCCCTGCTGCACCGACCAGATGACGTTGAGGTCGATCGGACCGGATCGATTGGCCGGATCGAGGTTCGAGAGATCCTTTTCGACGCGCACGGTGATCTTGGTGCGATCGGCGCCGGCAAAGGCCGGATGGACGCCACCAAGCGCAACGATCGTCGCGAGGGAAGCGCCGCCGACAAGTACCTGCCGGCGCGTGGGGTTGAATGTCATGGCATGTCCTCCAGGATTGGCGCTCCCCAGGGCAGGGCAGCGGGTCAATTCGATGGACGCATTAGAGCTAATAATACATCAATTACATAGAATAAATATTTTACGTTTCGGTCTTCTGACGTAACCAGTTTTCCGTTTTTCCGCGCCGTCTTGCAAAGACGTGCGGCGCGGGTTCCGGTGCAGCCAGATTATATTGGCGGTTGAATTCTATTGCTTTTTTCGCTTTCCGGGTAACACGACATGTCCAATTCTCGGTCTTCAGAAGACTTTCCGTCACAATCATCCCTCTCCAGCATCACCCGTATTGAGTGGCAGACCGTCGTTCTCGCGCTTGTCATTTATGGCGGTTTTCTTGGGCTTACCTGGTTTTGGCAATCGCTCCCCCTTGCAGTTGTCATCGCGCTCGGCGGATGGCTGATCGCCTGGCATGGATCGCTGCAACACGAGGTCATCCATGGCCATCCAACCCGAAATCGGAGCATCAACGACGCCATCGGCTGGCCGCCGCTGTCGCTTTGGCTGCCCTACGCGATCTACCGCGAGGGCCACTTGACCCATCACCGCGACGAACATCTGACGGATCCCATAGAGGACCCGGAGTCATCCTATCTCACCCAGGCAGCCTGGGATCGGCTGGGTCTCGTCGGGCGGTCTCTGGCCAGGTGGAACAGCACCCTGTTCGGGCGCTTGACCCTGGGTCCGCTGGTGATGATCGTCAGCTTCTTGGCGCAGGAGGCAGCACTCCTCCTGGAAGGGGATCGAGCCCGCAGCAACTTCTGGATCCGTCACGCGATCGGCGTAGCCGCCGTTCTGGTCTGGGTCATCGCCGTCTGCGGCATGCCTCTATGGCTCTACCTCTTCGGCTTTGTCTATGTCGGCGCGGCCCTGACCCGGTTGCGCTCCTATGCGGAGCACCGTTACGCCGATCATCACGACGAGCGCACAGCGATCGTCGAAAACAGCACGCTCTTTGGTTTGTTGTTTCTCTACAACAACCTGCATGTCCTCCACCACCAGCGGCCGGGTGTTCCCTGGTACCGGATCCCGGCGCTTTACCAACGGCACAAGCAGACGCTTGTGTTGATCAATGGCGGGCTCATCTATGACGGCTATCTCGACGTGGCGCGCCGCTACTTCTTCAGGCCGCATGACGACCTGCGTCATCCCCTTCATAGAAGCTCGTCGTCAATGATCTCTAACGAGTATCTGTAGAGGAGAGGATTGAACGACAAATCTTCGGCGCCCCGCGGAATTCCAGTATACTCGGCCTGAATGCTTCAGCGTCTTGTAGCCGACAGTAAGATGTGTCGCGCTATGGCCTGTCTCAAGGCGGGCCCACGCAAGCCGCCACTGTCAAGTGCTGTGCCTTTTCCAGTTGATGTCGGCGTTTCAAGAAAGAGCGAATGTCGGCAACCGTGGGAGACACGACGGTTTTGCGTCAAGCCTGAGCCAGCCCGCCGCATTGTCGGCGGGCTTGGTTTAGACGACGACGAGGAAGGGATACATCGTAAGGGGCGGGCGTCCATGCTCGCGCGAATGGGGCGGGATGCGGCGCAAATACTATTGCACCCCGCCTCACTGACCCTAGGCGGTTAACGAACGTAGATAGTCAGCCCACCGTCAGCCGCCTGTTCCGCGCCGCCGATGTTGTCCATCTCGACTTTCTGCGCCTCTAGCTTTTCAGCCAGGGGCTTGTTCGCTTTGACTGCTTCGAGCAGCGCCGCGCGCTGTTCGGGCGTAGCATGCTCGACCCACATGCGCGTCTTATCCTGTTCGGAAAGTGTGCTTACGTCGACGACATTGATCTTATCGCCGCTGTAGCTGCGTACAGTCTGCTCAATCTCTTTGGGCCAGTTCATTTCGGCACCTTGACCGTGAGCGATTCCCACAAAGCTCAACGCAGAGAGGCTTGCAAGCATAGAAAAAGTTGCAATGCGGTTCATTGTCATGCTCCTTCCTAGGTTTTGCGCTGGTGACCGGAGCGGCAACCAAGCGCGGCTGCTCAAACACCACGTCGCGGCTGAGATTACGCGAAACGCCACGGAGCGCTATTGTCCTTAGGGGAAGTCGTCAGCCACAGTGCGCTTGCGCATCTCGGGCTTAACGGCGTTGGGTCGCGCGTTAGGCGAAACGCGCTTGGTAGGCGCCGGTCGCGCTGCTCAGAAGGTCTAGTGGAACACCGAAAGGAGGAAACAACTGTCGTCAGTTGCGAGCGGGCGTATTTGAGATCGGCGTCTATCACGTCGCTCGTGGCAGGGACCGAGAACAGTCCGTTGGCGTCAGTGCCGCCAGAGGTCAATCTACCATTTGGCGATGTCCTCCGTTTCGGGTATGTCAATCGCAATAATGTCCCTGCATGGGCCGCCGGGGCTCGCGCCGAGATGGTCGCGCTGGCCCCAATCTCCACGGAACGGCGCTAACCTCAAAACTTTGTCATGTTCGCGGCCGGCGGGTTGGGCGATCGCACGAGACTAGCCTTGTATTCCTCCACAGCCTTCAGCAACGGTCCAAGAACCCAGTTGTACATTTCGCCGATATTGAGCTCCTCCTGCGGGTCCGACTCGATGTTGAACACTTTTGGATAGCCGTTCATTGGCGAGGCGCTGGATCCCACCCCGCCCATCAGTGTGGCGCCACTTGGACCACTGCGGCCAGGTGCGACATCGACGAAATAGGCCCGGAACTGCTTCCAGCGCGCGGCGACCAGATCAGAACCGACGAAGGTCAACAAGTGCTCGCGATGCCCGCTATCGTCCTCGCCCAACAGCAGGTCGCTCTGGTCGATCCCATCGATCGGGCGGTCGTTTGGCACCTTCCCGCCACCCAGTCGCGCCAGGGTTGGGAAGAAGTCCATGATTGAGAACATTGCATTAGAGGATCGTGGCTTGATCCGTTGGGGCCAGCGGATCATGGCGACAGTGCGGATCGCGCCTTCGCTGAGGTCGCCCAACGCGCCGCGATACGGACCGGTCGTTCCCATGTCCGGCATGTCTGTGCCGAACCGGGTAGCTCCAGGGCCGTCCGGTCCGTTGTCGGAAGCGAAGACGACGATAGTGTTCTTCTCTAGGCCAAGCGTCTTCAATTCATCAAGCATGGTGCCGACAACTGCATCGCCCTCCATCAGAGAATCGCCGAACTGACCGATGCGCGATGCTCCTTCGAAGCGCTTCGAGGGTAGATTCGGAAAGTGCGTTCGGGAGATCGGCAAATACAGGAAGAACGGTTTGCCTGCTGCCTTCTGTCGCCGTATGAAATCAACGCCGTGATCCACCAGCTCCCAGTCGATCCCGCGACGCACCTCCTCGGTATACGGTTTCACCTGCTTTAGCGGTTCTCCCCGTTTTGCCTCGACAATTTGCGGACCCTTGTCGAGCGGAATGTCGGCAGACCTGGTTTGGCGGCCCTGGCGGATCATGCCAAAAGCGTCCCAGGTGTCACCGGGCGGTATTCCGTAGAACTCGTCGAAGCCTTGGTTCTGCGGCTGGCTGTAGATCTGGGCACCAAGATGCCACTTACCGAAGATCGCGGTGGCGTAGCCAGCGTCGCGCAGCATCTCCGCCATGGTGATTTCGCTTTCCGGTAGTGAGAACGGCGTGCCTGCGACGGCAACCAGCGACAGCCCGGAGCGGATGGAATAGCGTCCTGTCATCAACGCGGCTCGTGATGGCGTGCAGGACGGCTCGACCAGGAACTGCGTCAGCCGCAAGCCCTCGATGGCAAGTTGGTCGATATGCGGCGTCGGTGACCCGCGCAGCTCCCCGCCGCCGTAAACTCCGATGTCGCCATAGCCGACATTATCAGCGAGAATGAACAGGATGTTTGGCGCCGCTTGCTGGGCAAATGCTGTTTCGACCAGCAACGAAGGAGCAATGAGAGAAGCTCCGATAGCCAGTGTATCGCGCGTTAGTCGCCACAGTCTGAGCCATTTCATGCCGCGTCTCCACTTGTTGTTGTCGATCCGAAACGCCCAAGGGACCGGGGTTCGAGGTCTCTGCATAGCAACGTCAGCTTCGGATCGCCTCTCTGAATCCTAACCTATTCGATCGCCTGGCGATGCCGTCAATGCCCGGTTAACGGCGCGGATCAACAACTCGGCTGGGAACGGCTTGTGTAGATACGCCACGCAGCCAGCCTTGACCGCCTCTAGTTCCAAGGCCTCATCCTCGACGGCAGTTATGAAGATGACTGAGAGATTGATGCCGGAGGCCTTGAGGCGGTGCCAGAGCTCGATGCCGGACATGCCACCCAGGTGAATATCGAGCACCAGGCAGCCAATCCCGCTTGCATTGGCGCGGCCGAGAAAGGCCTCGGCCGACGAATGTCCTTCGGTCGCAAAACCATTTGCGTTTAACAGGCGTTCAACGCTCCTGCGCACGCTCGGATCGTCTTCGACGACAGCCACTGTGCGGGGTGGACTTTTCAATTGACGCCTTTCTGGAGCCAGTGCGAAAAGCACGACCAGCTCCGGTCACAATCGTATGGCCGGCGTCGAGGGCTGGCTATTGTCCTTTGGTGAAGCGTCGGTCTGTATATTAGCTAGCGTCGCAGCGGATCCGCGGTGGCATCGACAAACCCTAGTTTCTCTGCAATCGACACCGTCTCCGCCAGTGACCGCGCTCCCAGCTTTTCCATGACGTTGTGACGGTGCGCCTTGACCGTCCGTTCGGAGGTGCCGAGCGCATGGGCAATCTGCTTGTTGAGCCTGCCGCGGACGATCAGGCCAAAAACTTCGAGTTCCCGCGGCGTCAGCTTCCCCAGTCGCGCCCGGAGCCCATCAATGCGATCCTGCTCGAGACGACGCGTTTCGCATCGGTGCAACGCTCGCTCGACGGCCTCCAGCAGTGCTTCCCTCGGGGTCGGCTTTTCCAGGAAATCCTCAGCGCCCGCCTTAATCGCTCGAACGCTTGCCTTGATGTCGCCTTGTCCCGTTAGAAACACGATCGGTAGCAGCGGCGCTGTCTCGGCCAGCCTGTCCTGAAGCTCCAGTCCGCTTAGGCCAGGTAGATCGAGGTCGAGTAGAACACAGCCATGTTCGCCGTGCGGAAGCTGCGCGAGAAATTGATCGCCCGATTCATAAAGGGCTACGAGGAAGCCGGACGCCGAAAGCAGCCTTCCAACTGCGGTGCGGAAAGAGTGGTCATCATCGACTATATGAACAACGGATTCCAATTGCTCACCCACTTCGTGCGAGAGGCAGCACAATGCGGAAAACGGCCCCGCCTTCCGGGCGGTTGGCCGCCCAGATCTTGCCGCCGTAAGTCTCCACTATCGCGCGCGCGATGGAAAGTCCAAGCCCTGTCCCGGAGGGCTTTGTGGTATAGAACGGCTCGAAAACACTGGCGAGTTGTTCGTCGGGGATTCCGCTACCGGTATCGGAGATCGACAGCTCCACCTTGGATTCCCTCGTCAGAGTTGTCTCAAGCAGGAGCCTCCGTTCAGTCGTGACCACCTCCAGCATTGCGTCCATCGCGTTGGTCGCGAGGTTGAGAATGACCTGCTGGACATGAACCCTGTCGGCTCGGACAGGCAGCTCCCGCGGGGCATGGTTGGAACTGACAACAATGCCTCTTCGCTCGGCTTCGCTGTGGAGGATCCTGATCGCGCTCGTCGTCACGTCATTGAGATCGAACTCCTGCCAGTCGATCTCGCCGCGTTTCTTGAGCATATTCCTCATCCGGGAAATGACGTCATGGGCGCGCTGATCGTCGTCCTGAATGTCGACAAGGATCTGCTCGATCAGCTTGAGATCGGGCCGCGCCGACCGAAGGATGACCGCCGCTGCCTCGGCATTGCTGCGGATGGCACCCAGAGGCTGGTTGAGTTCGTGGGCAATCGACGCGGAGAGCGCGCCGGCGGTCGCGGACTGGTTGAGATGAACCACTTCGAGGAGACGATGGCGTGATTCCGTCTCCGCCGCCCGGCGGCGGCGGCGTTCGACAAGAAGTCCGAAGATAACGGTGCCCTGCGCCATGATGACGGTTAGCGCCACGACTGTAGCGAGCCAGTATTGTTCCCAGAAAGTCGGCTCTTTGAACATCTGGATTGAGCCCGGAGGGAGGTTCTTCTGCCACAATCCCCAGCGTTGGAGCTGCCTCGCGTCGGCGACATAGGTTTGAGGAGATTCCAGATTGGAAATTGGCTTGCCGGCAATGGCATCGAGCGCGAGATCGGCCACGATCTTTCCCAGGGACTCGAACGTGACCACACTGCCCCCCACGATGCCGTAGTCGAGATAAGTGATATACGGACCGTAAATTGGAGCGCTCGCAGTCTCCGCAATTTGTTTGAGCGCCTCGCGTGGAACGAAATTGCGGCCGTCTCGATCCTTGAAGATCGTTAGCGCCAGGACAATGCTGTCACTTGGAAATTCGGCGGCCCGCCTCGTGAACTCGTCGATCGTCAAGTCCTCCAGATAGGTCGTCATGTAATCCCTGGAAAAATCCGCAAGGTCGGCCCGCGCTGTGGCGAGCCACGAACGGTCGAATTCTGATGATCCCCCGATAATGAAGAGATGACGCGCCGCCGGCTGGAGAGCGCGGGCCATCTCCGCAGTCTTGACGATGTGAAACTCACTGAAGGCTCCAATGACATCGCTGGGCAGGCCCATCTCTTCGGCGGTCGATTTGCTGAAGCCGGCGACGATTATCCTTGCGCCGTGGGCAAGATTCTTGCGGTTCGCAGAGATGAATCGCGCCGATTCTTCGCCAAGCGCAATCACCACATCGGGGCGACGATCCGAATACTTGGCCGAAAGATATCGCGCCATTCGGCCGACGTGCTCCGTCTCAGGAAATCTCGAAAGATCGAGAAACTCGGAGAAGAGATCGATCTTTCCTTTAGTAGCCTCGAGCAGACGCCCCCTCACGGCCTCTCCGGCCGCGGTCGTCGCGGCTATTCGTTCGTCGTATGGATAGAGAATGAGAACACGTGGAACCCTGCCCACGATCTCCATAGACGCGGATGGCGCCGCAACAATTGGTACAAGAAATATGCAGCAAAGAGCCGCTCGCCACCCGAGCCGGCGCCATCGCGTCGTCCAATTGCACACCAAGCCCATGGCCTTGCCTCGAAAAGCACATCGACAAATAGCAAAGCCGGGTCGCCCTTACAACTCACCCAATGGAGTCAAGACGATCGCAATCTGGAATGGTTGCCCGAAGGTACAATATCGCTGCGGCTCCCCTTTCGATAGGGTGCTCGTTACGAGTGTCGTTCGTAATCCGCACGGAGGCTCGGGCTGGATGCCGTTTCGACCGAAAGGCGTCCGAATTTCGATATTGCTCCAGTTGTTTCGATTGATTTCAGAGTGAGTGAGCGCACGGCGGCGTTTGGTTCCGTGCGCCTCGGTGAATCACCGTTTGACCGGAGATCTCAACGGAGGACTCGAAATGAAGCGTAGGATCATCTGCGGCGTTGGAGCATTGGCTGCTTCAACCGTTCTCTGGTGTATCGCATCCCCCCTGCGAGCCCAGGAAGCACAAACGAAGCCCAACATTCTGTTCATCGTCTCCGACGACACGGGCTATGGCGATCTGGGTCCCTATGGCGGCGGCGAAGGTCGTGGCATGCCAACTCCTAACATTGACCGACTGGCCGACGAAGGCATGACGTTCTTTTCCTTCTATGCCCAGCCGAGTTGCACGCCTGGCCGCGCAGCCATGCAGACCGGGCGCATTCCGAACCGCAGCGGCATGACGACCGTGGCCTTCCAGGGCCAGGGTGGTGGTCTGCCGGCAGCCGAATGGACGCTCGCGTCCGTGCTGAAGAGAGGCGGCTACCAAACCTATTTCACCGGCAAATGGCATCTTGGCGAGGCAGACTATGCGATGCCCACCGCACAGGGCTACGACGAAATGAAACATGTCGGCCTTTATCACCTCAACGCCTACACCTATGCCGATCCAACCTGGTTCCCAGACATGGATCCGGAACTCAGGGCGATGTTCCAGAACGTAACGAAGGGCTCGCTCTCCGGCAAAGCCGGTGGCGAAGTGACGGAGGATTTCAAGATCAACGGCCAGTACGTCGACACGCCCGTGATCGACGGCAAGGAAGGCGTTGTCGGTATTCCGTTCTTCGATGGATATATCGAGAAGGCGGCGATCGAATTCCTTGATGCAGCAGCCAAGAAGCCGGATCAACCATTCTTCATCAACGTGAATTTCATGAAGGTACATCAGCCGAACCTTCCTGCCCCTGAGTTCCAGCACAAGTCCCTGTCGAAGAGCAAGTATGCCGACTCGGTCGTGGAACTCGACACCCACATCGGCAGGATCATGGACAAGCTCCGTGAAACGGGTCTCGACAGAAACACTCTGGTCTTCTACACGACGGACAACGGAGCCTGGCAGGACGTTTATCCGGATGCCGGATACACGCCGTTCCGGGGCAGCAAGGGCACCTTGCGCGAGGGCGGCAATCGTGTTCCCGCGATCGCCGTGTGGCCCGGAAAAATCAAGCCGCGGGCAAAGAATCACGACATAGTCGGCGGCCTTGATCTTATGGCGACATTCGCCGCAATCGGCGGGGTGCCGCTGCCCGACAAGGACCGCGAAGACAAGCCAATCGTCTTCGACAGCTATGACATGTCGCCGATCCTTCTCGGCAACGGCAAATCGGTCCGCAAATCATGGTTCTACTTTACCGAGAACGAGCTCTCCCCCGGTGCGATTCGCGTCAACAACTACAAGTTCGCGTTCAATATCCGTGGCGATGACGGAGCCTCGACTGGTGGGCTGGCCGTCGACTCGAACCTTGGCTGGAAGGGCGCGGAGAAGTATGTCGCTACGGTGCCCCAGGTGTTTGACCTGTGGCAGGACCCGCAGGAACGCTACGACATTTTCATGAACAACTTTACGGAGCGGACCTGGATGGGCGTGGTCATGGGCGAGGAGTTGAAGAAGATCATGGCTACCTACGTGCAGTATCCTCCGCGGAAGCCGCAGAGCCTGACCTACAACGGTCCCATCACGCTTTCGGATTACGAGCGCTTCCAATGGGTCCGGGACTCACTCGCAAAGGAGGGTGTCAACATTCCGTTCCCGACCGGAAACTGACTTTCTCGCGGCAACCCTGGGGCCCCGGGGTTGCCGCCAACCTCTTAAGAATTGTGGAGCGGCCTGCCTTGCCTGCCCTGCGTCACGACTGACGCCCAATGGTGCGTACGGCATGGCGGAGCGACCCAGGAAGGCCGTCTGCCGACCGGAAGCGCTGCGGATCGCTCCGCATTTCAGGGAAATGTAGCGGAACGACCCCCAAGGCCGTTACCGCGGCAACTGCTCCGCCAGCAACAGGAGACACGACATGGGAGTGGTCCATCATTTCGAGCTCGGCCGTCGCCGACTGTTCGTAACGCTCGCTGCAATCTTGGTTCCGATCGCTGTCGCTTGCTCCGGCGGTCCTTCACGGGCCCAGACCGATCCGCTGCCTTCGTGGAACGACACCGCGCCAAAGGCGGCCATCCTCGCCTTCGTCGAGAAGGTGACGACGGAAAACACGGCCGACTTCGTCCCGGAACCGGAGCGCATCGCCGTCTTTGACAATGACGGCACGTTGTGGGTCGAGCATCCGATCTACGTTCAGCTTGCCTTCGCCCTCGACCGCGTGAAGGCGGAGGCTGCGGCCCATCCAGAATGGACGGACAAACAGCCGTTTAAGGCAGTGCTGGAGGGCGACATGAAGGCACTCGCTGCAGCGGGCGAAAAGGGCCTGTTAGCGCTCATCATGGAGACCCATGCGGACATGACCAATGACGAGTTCCAAAAGGTCGTTTCCGATTGGATCGCTACCGCGCGCGATCCGAAGTTCAAGAAACCCTATACCGAGCTCGTCTACCAGCCGATGCTCGAACTGCTCGCGTATCTGCGCGCCAGCGGCTTCAAGACCTTCATCGTCTCGGGCGGCGGAATCGAGTTTGTGCGGCCGTGGGCCGAACAGGTTTACGGCGTTCCACCCGAACAGGTCGTCGGCTCGTCGATCAAGACTCAGTTCGAGATGCGTGACGGAACGCCGACCCTGTTCCGTCTGCCGCAAGTCAACTTCATCGATGACAAAGCGGGCAAGCCGGTCGGTATCAACGAACATATTGGCCGCCGTCCGATCGCGGCCTTCGGCAACTCCGACGGCGACCTGGAAATGCTGCAATGGACGACAATGACGGGGGGCAGCGTCCGTTTCGGCATGCTTATTCATCACACCGATGCTGAACGCGAATACGCCTACGACCGCGACACCGAATTCGGCCGCCTGGATAAGGCGCTTGATGCAGCGGCGATCAACAAATGGACCGTGGTCGATATGAAGGCGGATTGGAAAGAGATCATTCCCAATAAGTAAACTGCGTTTCGTGCAGCGCGCGCGACGCCGTGTGCCAAAGTCCATCCGCGTTGGTGAGGCCATCAGAAACAGGCGGCCCTGCCGCTTGTCTCTAACTCGAAGGACATCCACGATGAAAATCAATCATGTCGCCGGCTTGATAACGGTTATTGGAGGGCTCGCACTGGCAGCAACTGCTGCAATCGCCCAGGATTCCACCAGGAAGCAACATGTTCCGCTGGGGAAGGCGATCGGGACGGTCGCCCCCACCGGTCCGGTGCCGTCACTTGCAGTCATCAACTCGGATGGCGCTAGGATCGATGGTGAAAAACTGGTTCTGACCGGTGTGTCGGCTAATTCGATCGTCTTTGCCGATCGGCCAGTGCGGGCCGCCGGACATGTAACCACCGAACAGTTCATTATGCAGTGGGATGAGGGGAAGGACAATTTCGCAATCGACCCTCCAAACGCAACGGTGTCGGTGCTGGGAGGCAACGGGTCGGACATCAGTGACGTCGTGGTCACTCTGAAATCACCAAAGCTTGAAGGTAGCACGCTCACATTCGACATCGCCGTCCTGGAAGGAAGTCTGGGTGGTGCGAGCGGACCTGCTGCGGTTTTCATCGACCATTTCAGCGGTGGTTTTGGCGGCGGTGGCTTCCGCGGTGCGGACTTTGGTGGAGGTGGATTCCGGGGCGGCGATCTGGGGGCGGGTGGGTTCCACGGAAGCACGGCGCGTGTGAACGACATCAACGTCACCCATGTCGGAGGCAACTACTGGCACGCCCCCGTTTACAACGGGGCTTGGTATCGCGGTGGTGCGGTTGCCGCGGGCGTGGTGGCTGGCGCCGCCGTCGGCGCTGCAGCGGCCAATCCGTATGACTACCCGCCGCAATGCGGCTACTATCCGTACCCGCCTTGCTACTGAGATGGATGTTGGCCTGATCAGCGCGAATGCAACGGTTCCCAAGGGGAACGCTAGGGCTGATTGGGCCTTCCCCGGCTGCTTTTAAGCCAGCTGCTTTAGTCGCGCTGCCAGGTCAGCACGCCCTCTTCTGGAACGATACGGAGCTTTCGATTGGCCGGGCTTATCCACTCATCGGCAATTACTCGAGCAGCCTTGTTGTTTGGCGTCCTGCTTGGGTTTGCCGCACCGATTGCTGCCGCTGAGACGTCTCCGCCTCCCGCCACTGATCCGTTGGTCGCGCGCCATGATGGATTCGTCGACGAGAAGACGTGTACGTCTTGCCACACCGAACAAGCCGCCGCATTCGCCAAATCGCACCACGCCAAGGCGATGGCCTTTGCTGATGACAAAGCCGTGCGCGCCGATTTCAACAACACCCGGTTCGAGCGCGATGGCGTTGCGGCGGACTTCTTCCGTCGAGACCGTCGCTTCTTCGTCCGCACCGAAGGACCGGACGGCAAGCCGGCGGACTTCGAGGTCAAATACACATTCGCCTATGAGCCTCTGCAGCAGTATCTGGTGGATCTCGGCGGCGGCAGGCTGCAGGCTCTCGACATCGCCTGGGACACAAAAAAGCACGAATGGTTCTGGCTGGGCGAAGGCAGTGCGGCAAAACCGGGCTCGACCTTTCATTGGACGGGTCCGTTCTATCGCTGGAACCGCACGTGCATCGACTGCCATTCCACCGATCCGCGAACCAATTTCGAGTCGCAGACGAACGAATATAAATCGTCCTACGTGGCGACGAGCATTGGCTGCCAGTCCTGCCATGGCGGCGGTGCAAAGCATGTCGAATGGGCCAGAGCCAAAGCGGCAAATGCTTCGAAGGTGGCGGCAAATCCCGGCTTGGCTAGGGTCGATTCGAACACGTGCTACGCATGTCATGCGCGACGCAGCAGACTTGTCGGTGACCACCGACCGGGGGGATCCTTTCTTGACCATTTTTCTCCGGCGTTGCTTCGCAGCGATCTTTATTTCCCGGACGGGCAAATTCGCGACGAGGTGTTCGAATACGGCTCCTTCCTGCAGAGCAAGATGGCAAACGCAGGGGTCACCTGCGTAGACTGCCACAGAACTCACGAGGGTACCGTCAAAGCCGCCGGCAACGCCTTATGCACGCAGTGCCACGCGGAAACTGCGCCCGAACGCTTTACAAGCAACGACCCGAGCGGGGCGTTCGACACGCCGGCGCACACACATCACCCGCAAGGCTCTGCTGGCGCTTTTTGCGTCAACTGTCACATGCCGGAGCGTACCTACATGAAGGTGGATCCCCGGCGCGACCATTCCTTCGTCATCCCCCGCCCCGACCTTTCCGCGCTCTATGGAACGCCGAATGCCTGCACCTCGTGCCACCAGGGCAAAACGAACGACTGGGCGTCCGAAAGCCTGGACGGGTGGTATGGCAAGGACTGGCGGAAACGCCCCACGATTGCCCATGCATTTGCAGAAGCGGCCCGGAACGGCGGTGCAGCGGTTGAGGATCTACGCAAGTTTCTGGCCGACCGCGAACAACCAGGCATTGTTAGGGGCAGTGCGATTGCTGAAATGTCAAGGCTCGACGGAGCCGCTACGGCCGCGAACGTCAGGGCGGCAGCGGGAGACCCGGATCCGCTCGTCAGGCTGGGGGCAGCGGAGGCGGCTGCCAACTTGCCCCCTCAACTGCGGCTGGACGCGGTCGGCGTCCTGCTTGGAGACGAAACCCGAGCGGTGCGCGTGGCGGCGGCCAAGGCTCTTGGCACCACTCGGTCACTGGACCTCCGCGGCGACCAACGTCGCGCATTCGATGCCGCCGTCGATGACCTGCGTGCCTATGTCCAAGCCAACGCGGACAGTGCCGAGACACAGAACAACCATGGGACATTCCTGTTCGAGCAGGGGAGCACGGCCGAGGCGGAAAAGGCCTTCCGCCGCGCAATTGTACTCGATCCGACGCTTTCGGGCTCGCACATCAATCTTGCTGAACTGTACCGCGCCGTCGGTGACAACGAGAGATCCGAGCACGCTTATGCCGAGGCGGTCGTCGCAAATCCGGACCGGGCCGACCTTCGCTATGGACACGGGTTGTCGCTCGTTCGTCAAAAGGCGATGGCGGACGCGATTGAGGAGTTGGAAGCGGCAGTGCGCTTGGATCCTAGTAATTCCCGATATCGGACGACGGCGGCGATAGCGCTCGATGCAGTAGGCCGAACGGATGACGCCTTCGCTCTGTTCGTTTCCGCTGTCGGAGGTGCAACTGACGCCAATCTGTTTGCCACTGCCATTCAACTTGGTCTTAAACTCGGACGCTATGAAGAGACGCTTCGGTTTGCGGAGGCGCTCGCCGATCTCCAGCCGACCGATCTACGAACCACAGAACTCGTCAGGCAATTAAAGAAGGCAGTGCAACATCGCAGGTAGGTTTTCGGCTTTGCACCGCCACAGTCCTCCCAAAACCCGCGACCGTGTTCGGTTTGTTGGTCCGTCTTCACCCTGATCGCGATTTGCGAGGCCGACCAGAAAAACCTCTCCCTTCTGGAAACGCCGAGGGGCTTACGGCTATCCCCCGCCAAGATGGTATACACCGCCTATTATGACGGGATCGACCAGACATTGGCGCTGTCAATCGGCGGTGAGAAGATCCATCTGGAAGTGGCCAACCGGGCGATTTTCCGTGCCAAGGAAATCGGCGTGCAGGACAGGGCCAGCGCCAGCGACCAGGCATTCAGACAGCTAAAGCGGCAGGTGGAGAAGGCTGCCTCCAGTCTCCGTTAGCCCGACGCGGAGCCACCGGACGGCTTCGTGCAGAGATCGTGGACAATTCATGCCGTACGTGGAAAAAACCCTTGCGCCGTTCCAAGGCGGAAGGGTCTGAGTCAAAAAGATCATACGGCTTTTGCGGGTGTCAGCCACCCGACAATGGCTGCGTTCGAACCGAATGCCACCGTATATTTACGAATTTAACCAAACCTAACGAACTTCTACATTTTGCCTATAATGTAGCGCTGAAGACCATGCTCACTAGGAACTGTGCTGCCGATCATCGGAACGCCACTTCCGAGATTACGCTGTCGATGAAGTTGCCCCGGAAGGCAGATTTTCAGAAGGCGCTGCTCAGGCAATTAGTCTGCTATGGCGCGTTGTGGCTCCAGGGTCTAGGGGAGCCTTCTAGGGACCGTCGTAGTAGGTCGCGTCGTCGTGTAGCAGCTCGGCCTTTGGCAGCGCCTCGCGCTTCTTCGTGCCCGGCAAAACCTCGAACCAGTTGTCAAACGTGACCATTGTCGAGCCAAGCTGAGCAAGCACTTGCGGATTGCCTTCCATTTTTGCCTTCCCGGCAGACACCTTGTCTGACAGCTTCGCCGTCCCAATCATCACATCTTCCAACTCGCGTCGGTCGATTGTTATCGTCAAGTCAGCGTCTTCCGCCTGGAAGCCGGAGATCGTCGTCAGTGTGGCATTGCTCATTTCGACGACAAACTTCTCGCCGTTATCTGGCGTCGAGAGGTTGATCTTGAAATGCATGCCTTCCGCCTTGCGGCTGTCCATCTGGATGCCGAGATAATTGAGGAACAACTCTGTGCTGGTGCCGCGCACAAAGTCAGGACTGCCCGCCTTTGCAGCCTTCACGGCGATGACGCCGTCACGGAGTTCCTTGGCGCCGGCCAGGAAGCTGTTTCGGAGACTGGGACTCTCGAACTGGTAGCCCATCTGCTCGTAGGTGTCAGCGAGCAGATCTTTTGCATCCTGATTGTCCGGTTCAGCATAGACCAGCTTATTTAGAATCTCGGTTGCAAGGCGATATTTGCCCTCGGCATAGAGATTACGGCCTTTCGCCATCACCTTGGAGGCGCCGCCCATCATTTCCACGTAAAGCGGTGCAGACTCCTCCGGCGATAGCGGGACCAATGTCGCAGGGTTCAGATCCCAGAAACCGAGGTAGCGCTGGATGACAGCTCGGCTGTTGTGCAGGTAGGAGCCGTGATAGCCGCGCGCATACCATTGTTCCCGCAGGCTTTTCGGCGGTGCGTAGACGTTGTGAATTTGGTTGATGGTGATGCCAGTGTTCGCCAGGTGCAGTACCTGGTTGTTCAAGTTCGCATACATGTCGCGTTGTCCGCGCATTACCTCGGTAATCCGCTCTTTTCCCCACCGCGGCCAGCTATGGGATGCGAACATCACATCCGCCTGATTGCCGAACCGGTATAGCGCAACGTTGATGTATTGCGACCACGCTAGGGCATCCCGCACGGGCGCCCCCCGCAGCGTAAGAATATTGTGTAGGCTATTGACGATGTTTTCCGCCGCCCAGAATGCCTTGAAGTCGGGGAACCAGGTATTCATCTCCGCTGGCGCTTCGGTGCCCGGTGTGTTTTGAAAAACCATCCTTACGCCGTCGATGGTCAATTCCTCAATAGACTGTTCGATGCTGATGGTGGGGGGCAGGATGCCGACATCGCCGCTAGCAGCCGCCTTGCCGATCGATGCATCGACATTGCCGTAGGGGCTGGTTGGCACAAGGTCGCCGTAGGTGTAGGTCTTGCGGCGGGTCATCACGTTGCCGGCGTAGAGGTTTTCCGCAATTGCCTCGTTCATGAACCCCTTGGGCCCAACGATCTGGACCTTGCCGGTTGCAAGTGCAGCATCATCGACAACGCCGCGAATCCCGCCGAAGTGGTCGGCGTGGGAATGGGAAATGATCACCGCAACGACGGGTCGCTCGCCAAGCTTTTCGTTGATGAATTTGAGTGCGGCCCGCGCCGTTTCCTTGACAGTCAGTGGATCGATCACGATCCAACCGGTCTCGCTCTTGATGAACGATATGTTCGCGAGGTCGAAGCCGCGCACCTGATAGATGCCGGGAACAACTTCAAACAATCCATATTCCATGTTGAGGAGGGCCTGACGCTGGAGGGATGGGTGGATGCTGTCGAAATCCTTCCCTTTCAAGAGGAAGTTCCAGTTGTCAATGTTCCAAGCCACATCGCCTTTATCGTTCATGATCTTGCGGAAAGGCGGGGCAGCGATAAAGCCGCGCTCGGCTTCCTCAAAGTCCTGCCTGTCGGCAAAAGGCAGAAGCTGGCGCTGTTGTTGCTGTGCCTCGATCGTGTATTGCGAAGGCATCTTTCCCTTCGGACTGAAATGCTGCGGCTCCTGCGCCGTGGATGTGCCACCCAACCCTGCGGCGAAAACTGCGCTGAGCACAAGTGCCCAAAGTCTAAGCGATCCGCTCATGGCTCTCTCCCCGCGATATTGAGACGCATGCAGTCGTGCGTCTGTGGACGGGGATTTTGGCAGGCGCGTCGCTGGCTGGCTATTGTCCTTTAGGGAACTTCGACCGCCATCTGCGTTTCTTTACAGAGAGCCTTAGCCTTCACCGGCAGGTTTCTCGCGCAACCAGCCATTTGCTACTGTTACAGGAATGGAAAGGCTACGGTCTACACGGGGAATCCAATTCCGAACATTAAGAAGCCGAAGCCTGTTCCGAAGGTGCCCTCCGGCATCTCCACATCGAACTTCCGCTCGCCACCCGTTGCGGCACTTTCCGAATCATCAAGGGGATGGCTGTTTTGATCCAGTGCAGAGATCCGGACCCAAGGAGCGAATGACAAAAGGTTACGCTCAAGGCGGACGTTGATTTCCCGCCTAAGTCTGCTCTAAGCAGTCATTTTACCGGACCCTCAAGGTTTCGATCCGCGACGCTAATCTCGTCCCCTGCAGGGGCTAGAACCGGATCACTGCCCCGAGGATCGGGCCGTGCTCAATAACGTCAAATGTGAATCCGTTCCTGCTGTAGTCCACGCCGACTGCGCGATAGCCTCCGACGATCGACAAAGATTGCGTCCACTGATAGCCGATTGCGCCAAGCACATCCCAGCTGAAGTCGGATGCGGCGCCGAAGCCGCCGATCATAGCCCACCCGGTTAGATGCCAGGATGGTGAGAGATCGATCCGGCCCTTCACGCCGAGCATGGGATCGACCCAGGTTTGCTTGTCGCCGCCACTGAAAGCTGCAAGCGGTGGTCCGCCTGCTGATAAGGCGATGTCGAGTTCGTTGTCGACGCTCCAGATGCGAGCACCGGCCATCACGTCGAGGCTGGCCGTCGGTTCCGCAAGCACGCGATATTCGCCCATGAGGGTTGCCGTCACGCTGGTGGTTTCTAGCGATCCAGACAGGCTAACGGGGACGCCACCGATTGTGCGCGTGAACGACTTGTCGACCTCAATGTCGAGGTAAATCAGGTCGGCAAACACGCCCCATGTTCCGTTGTGCGCCTCGCCGACGAGCATCCCGCCGAAACGAAGATTGTCGAAAATATCGCGAAACGGGACGTCGGCATCGAACGGTTGTCGACCGCGAACTCCGATGTCTCCCTTCAGGCTGGCGGCCCAAAAATAAGGAGCGATACTAAACGTCCATCCGACGTCACCGGAGACCACGCCAGGCGGCGAGCTCTCCTCGGTTCCGTCCGCCGCTCCGACCGGCGAACCAAAGCCCAGAAACACAACCAGTACAAGTATAGACGTGAAGCCTTTGTAGCACGGCATCCGACAGTCCCCTCCTCCTAGTCAACCAATTTCACTGGCCCGAGAGTATAGCTGAGCGCTGAAATTGCAAATTCTTAAGTCCCCCAGTGGCTCTACGCTGGCTCTCTGCTATGCAGCTGCGTGAGTTGGCGTAGGATGCGCGGCCTGACCAATGTCCACCGGGACGACCTCGGCTTGGCAAGGTGCCAACGGGCGTTCTCGTTGCTCGTCACTCACCGAGAAAAGCACTTGTAAAGCGCCACGCAAGAACATCCATGCGGTGACCGCTGCCAAAAGGGTCAAAAGGATCGAATCAGCCAGTGGAGTCCGTTCGTAGAAGAGGAGGGGACCCGCCGAGAAGGCCAGGGAATGTCTGAGTGTCGACGTCGACAATCGTCGCCAACAAACCATGTGGCGTATTATCGTCGGCGGAAAGCTTGGTGTAGATCAGGTCGCCGAAAACGCTGAATCGTCCGTTCCGGGCCTCTCCCATGAGCATTCCGGCAGAATCAAGGTTGCGAAAATGCACTAAAGCTTGCGTCCATGTTGACCGTAGGGAGACCAAACTGTGCGGTCTCGCCAGAAAGACCTGCTGCCCAGAAGTATGGCGTGATCGAATAGGTTCCTCGATCGCAGGAACGTCCGGTGCTCGATTAGCAAAGGTCAGCTGCCATCAGCGACCCGCACAAGAGCGCGCTTGCGACGCTGGCAGCCGTAACAAGTCTCTTCATGAAATGCTCCGTTCAAGAAATCCATCAGTGGCAAGGGAGGGATAGAAGCCGTAAGGCGTATGATCGTTGGCCGCCGCAACCGACCCGCCGGCGTAGCGCTTCGCGAAAGGCTACGCGCCGGGTGCTGCTTGGAGTCTACGTCGGCGCGCTAGGGGCTTCTCCATTACGGGACACCGAAGCCCTGGGGCATGTTTTCATTGGTTGTCCCTCAATTCTATCGCGCGCCACACGTCGATTTAGATTCCAGCCGTTGTTTTGAAGTGCAGTTCTTGACCGCGATCTCCTGCTCAGCGCCCGACCGGCCCGCTAACCCACTGAGGTGGTGAGCGTAGTTTTCGCGAGAGGCTTGATCGACAACAGCAACCGGTGCAGTGAGGATCAGGCCCGCAGCGCTGCCCGCCGCCGCCGCGACCCCCGTCGTTCCAGCGATGAGGTGATCCCCGAGGCCCATCTTACTGTCGGTCAACGTCTGGCCCTCGGAAATCCGGGCGCCGATTAATTGGACCACTTGTGGCGATTCTGCGAACTTGCCATGGTGCATACTGTCTCCGGCCCTCACCTTGGTCAGGTCAATGACGGTGATATCGTGGTCCGCCAACTCCTGCTTGTAAGGGGCCTGCTCCGGATCGATCGATCCCAGTCGGGGAATGTCACCCCAGACCCTGCGCGAGAAAGCCAGTGCCTTGTCGTCCTGCGACACGAAGAGGGTGAACCGCGGGTGCTGATTGCCCATGTCCTCGATCTGCGAGCGGAACACATCGACGTCGACGTCGGGGGCCGCGAGCATCACGTTTTTGAACTTTGCCGGCAGGCGTCCGTTACGGATTGCCATTTGGCGAAGCGCTTCCAACGTGAGCCAGTTCCCCATCGAATGAGCAAGGATCGAGACATCCTTCACCTCTTCGTCCGCAGCCAGATATTGGAACAGTGATTCCAGCGCGTTGCGGGTATAGTTGGTGCTTTCACGGTCATAGCCGTAAGCCAAGAGGCTGCCCCGCGATGGCCAGGTCACAAGAACGGGCGCACTCTTGACGCCGGAATCATGGACGATCTGGGCAAAGCGGTAGACGGAGTCTTCGAAGCGATTGTTGAACCCGTGGATGAACACGAGCACGCTTTGGTCGGGACTCTTCCTGACCGAAGCGTTCAGCCAGTCCTTAGCTTCAGTCATTGTCAATTCGTCTGCTTTCAGGGTTGCGAAGTCGGTTGCGGGATTGGGAGGCAGCTTCTTTGGCCACGCTACTTCGCCAACCTTCCGGATAGGAGGGATAGATACGGTGATGTCCGCAAACGCTGGCGTACGCGCGCGCTCGCCCGTGAACATTTCTCCGGGTACTTCCGAGCGGTCACGCGTGGTTGTAATCAGCATTTCGACCCGGCTTGCATCGGCGGACGTCTCGGCGACGGGCGTCAGCACACCCTTCGGATGGCCGCCGCATCCGGAAACGGAGATGAGCGCAAGGCAAAGGATCATCCCACGCAGACAGCTAGAGAATGAAGCGACGCGCTCAATGCTGGTGTTTGTGTTGATCATAACGCTTCCAACTTTCGCCTGAGATTTCGGGCCCTAGCCGTAATTGACGCCAACGGCGCAGCGCCGCACAGGGCGCCCAGCGACGCCCGCGCCGCTGACAGGGTCAGCGGTCGATCGATATGAGGCTCGGCGGGCTTCGGAAAAGCGTAGGGCCTAAGGATCGCTGCCTGCTCAGCGGCATCGATCGCGGGAAGCAAAAGCGCGGCAATAAACAGAACGGTCTTCAGTCTCCCGTGCGCTGTCATTTGTCGTCTCCCGTGGCCAGGTCGTCGGGTAGTTCGTCTATGTCGGCAAGATCCTCCGGTCGATCTTCTTGGCGTGGGTCTTGTTGACGAAGCTATAGTCTTCCGCCACGACATCGACGCCCGTCTTCTAGTCCGAAATTTGGATGCTGTATTGCGGACCTTGGTCGACCCGGCTGACGGTAATCACGTAGCGGCAGGGACGGGGGTTTTTCTCCCTGCGCGATCCAAATCTGCCAGTCGACGCCTTCCGCCCGGAAATCGAGCTGGTCGCATTCGAGACCTCCGATCACCCCACTGCCGAGGTCCTTCACGTCGGTTGCGCCCTCCATCACTTTGTCATAGGCGTCGGGCAGGAGCAGGGCCGCGCCGGGCACCGGCTTGCGAGCTTGTCGCGCATTTCATCGACCAGATGCTCGACCGTGCCGGGTAGATCCGCCTGAGTGTAAAGGTTTATATCCTTTCCGACCGACGTCAACGTCCTGCCGTCGAAAACCAATTCAACATTGGCGAAGCCGCCAAACCGTGTGGCCCGCAGCTTGTTCGGTCGCCCCAACTCGACTTTGCCGGAACTTGCGAGCAGCAATTTCTGAGGGTCCTTGGTGACGACCTCCAGTTTTGAAGCGTAGGCGAAGGATATTGCCTTTTGGGAAGCGAGATAGTCGGACATTGCCTTCAGGAGGCTTTTGGCAACTTATGCCGCCAGCGTTTCTGCTTGCGGCATCAGCCCGAATAGTAAACAGGAGGCGGCGGTTGAAAGGGCAGTATTCGTATTCCAGCGGATCATCGGCCGATGCCTCTTGCTGCTTGGCAAGCGTCAGTCGCCGGCTGGCGTCTGATATCGACTGTAGACACCGCGGAGAACGAACACCCATAACGACTGGTAGGCTCTGTGCGGGCAGCGTAGAGTCTGTCCGCCGCGGAAGCCTCAGGGGATTTTGAATGCGGCGGTGGCCAGTACCTTCGCTTCAACTTCCTCGGCGTTCGGCACGGGAAGGCCCGCCTTTCGAAGCGACGCGATCATCCGGACGTTGTCCCTCGGCTCAATGTTGCGCTTCCTGTGTTCGTCGATGATGTTCGGGATGTAATCCGGGCGCATATTCATGAAGATCTCTCCCTCGCGCCTCGCCTCATCCAACAATCCAGCGTCAGCGAAGATTGCGGCTGCGACCAGGTGAAACATCGGAAACTTTTGTAGATTCGTCTTGCGGATGAGGCTCACCGCTTTATCAGGATCGTTCGGCATATAGGCCGCGAGCGCTCGTGCTCCGTGATAGTAGCTTGCGCCACCGGGATTAAGCGCAAGAGCTCGGTCAAGGAGATCCGCGCCACGCTGCCACTGGCCACAGATTGCGAGCCGCGTTCCGAACTCGCCCAACAACTCCGTATCGTTCGGGTTTAATGCCAGCGCCTCCTCGCCGGCCTGAAGCGCCTCGGTGAGTTGCTGGTTGAAGAAAAGCGCAATCATCAGGGATTGAAGCGCCCGGGTATTTCCCGGTTCCAGTTCAATCGCCCGTCGGGCCGAGTGCAACGCCCGCTCAAGTGGCGTCGGTTGACCAATCCTGAGGTTAAAGCGGAATCGATCCTCATCGAGATGCACGATGGACGACATTGCCCATGCGGTCGCATAACGGGGGTAACGTGCCACGACGCTTTCAAGGCAGTCTCGGGCGTTCCGATGGGTCTCCGGGCTCAGTTCCGAACGGTATGCGTAGAAGCGCAGTGTGCAGGCGTAGACCCCGAGGTCATCTGGGGGCGGGCTGGCTGTCGCAGCCTGCGCGATGACGCCGTAAGGCTGGGCTACAGCGGCCGCAACCTTGCTCGCGACGTCGGATTGGATGGCAAAAAGTTCCCGGCTTGTTAGGTCGTCGTCGTAGGTCTGCGACCAGAGGATTGCTCCGTCGGATGTGTCCAATAGACGTGCCGTCACTCGGACCTTAGGACCAGACACCCTGACCCCGCCGGCAAGCAGATAGCGCGCACCAAGCCCACCACGAATCTCCGAAGCTTCAACCTGGGGGGAGAGAGACTTCGAAGTCTCGCGGCCAAAGACCATGATCTCCTTAAACCGTGGCAGGGCGGTGAGCAGTTCCTCTGTCAGCCCTGATGTGTAAAGTTGAGCCTGCGGGCCGTCGCCGAGATTGGCAAAAGGTGCGATCACCAACGTCGGTTCGTCAGGCGAGGTTGCGGTTCCGCTCCGCTTCGCGGCCTCAACTATGCGCTCGCTTCCCCAGTATGTCAGCGCCGTAAGCGCGATGACGCCGGAAAGGCCGAGCATTAGCCACGCACGACGCGGCCATGAGCGATCGAGCTGTTTGCCCTCCTCCTCGACAGAGGCAAGGATGGTGGCCGCCGAGATCGGACCGTTCCAGGTGAACGAAGGCGCGTAGCGTCCTTTTGGAATATCTATCCTGACAGGATCGTCCTGTCCGGCCACGAGATAGTAGCGCTCGAGCGCACGTCTCAGCCGTCCGGCCTCGATGCGAACTACCGGGTCATCCTGGGTGAAGTCTTCGCTCCGCTTGAATACCTCAACCGCGATCGTGTAGCCTTTTAGGCGAAGCGCTCGCCCCGCAAGGGCCTCCTCGACAACGAAACTGAGAAAGGCCGGGCCGCGGCCTCCTTTTGGAAACTCGGCACTCGAAATGATACGTGTAAGTTGGTCACGAATATCTGCTGGACTTGGCCCAGATCCTGACGGTTCTGCCATGTTCCCCGACCCGTGTGCCACCGAGGTCTCCATCAATCGCCCCCTTACCCACTCGGCTGCAACAATCGCTGATTTAGTTACCTCCCTTTATGTAACCTACGTTGTCAAGGTCTGTTCGTCCAGAAATCATATCGCCACCATCTCGATTTTTGTGGCTCCTTGAGTTCGCCACGCCAGTGGTAAGCGTCGGTGTCCAAGCGCCTCCGGGCGGACAGGTTGAGCCAATTCTTCCGGCGGATTCGCAGCAAAAATTTGAAGCAGTTTCGCGATTGCCACGGTCAGTGACGGGCGGGCGCGGCTGTGCCGGTGCTGCCCGGTAAGAAGACATCTCAGGGTTTCTGCTGCCGCTCGGTTGCGGCTCACGGAATCCTAACGGTGCCTTGGCATGCGTGATGACGAATACTCGTCGGTGACCTTCGCAGCGCCGACCCACGTTCCGGCGGTCGATGGTACCTCATGCTCACGCTCCCCCGGAGACATGGGGACGCAAACAGCCGCCGAGAGCGGATGTCGGCAGCGCTCGCCATTCCGCGCCTGCGAAATACCGACGTAACCGTAGCAGGGGCGTTGCATACTGTAAGCTACTTCCCTTTCGGCGACCGCATTGCGCATGTCAAGGCTGGCTAACGCCTCGGCTATCGTCCGGGCAGTCGAGCTTAATGTTGTTTTCGATCGGATTTGCCATGACGAACAGAAGTGCAGTTTTCGCAGGAACGATAGTTCTCACTGTTCTTGCCCTCGCCACCCTCGGTCGGGCAGAAACCATCAGCTATGCCGATGCTGTGAGCTGGCTCGCCAACGATTGCGGCTCGGACATCCGGAAATATTGCAAGGGGCTCAACCTTGGCAGCGGCCGCATCCAGTCCTGTCTCGAGCGGAACGAGGGCAAAGTCTCGCCGGCGTGTACCATGACACTGGCGAATGTGATCACCTCGATACGTCAACGTCAGGCGGCGCAGTCGTCCTTTGCGACGATTTGCCAACACGACATTGCCCAGTACTGCAAAAGCGTCAAGGGGGAGGGCAATGTTCTCTCCTGTCTGAACAAGGCGACTCGCGTGAACGAAGGAAAATGCGGGCAAGTCATCATCGACGCAGGATGGCGTTGAGACCTTCTGAGGACGAAAGGCATGACGATGAAGAAAATCCAGTTTAGCGCGTTGCTGACGATCGGGCTGATGCTGTCCGCCGGCGAAGGGGGCGCGCAGCAAATCAATGACATGCAACTCGTACATACCCTCGGGAGGGTGGAAAACGCGGCGCCCGCAATTGACGTCGCGCTTTTGGTGGAGGAGGCAAAGGCAAGTGCGGGTAAAGGTGTCGCTAACCTTCCGAACTGGCAGAAGCTCTCCAAGCTGTCGCAATTGATCGTAGATATTGAATTCGAGAACGACTCCGTCGCCATCGAGCCAAAATCTTACCGCACCGTCGGCCTGATCGCCGATGCGCTGCACCACCCCAACCTGCGGCGCTACAAGTTTCTCGTCGTCGGCCACACGAGTTCGACGGGAGACGCGCAACACAATCTCGAACTCAGCGCGCAGCGCGCCAACGCCATAACTGAGGCGCTTTCGACCACGTTTGCGATCGCACCAGACCGCTTGTATTCGATCGGCGTGGGCCAGGAGTGGCCGCTCGATGCAGCCAACCCGAAAGCGCGGGAAAACCGGCGGGTCCAATTGATCAACCTCGGTCTCGTCAAATAGCTCTCGTCTAGCCGCTCTTAATTCTGGGATTGGCGACGAGATTTCTGCATAGGCGCATTCGTAAAATG
>NZ_LMJM01000013.1:0-258 GCF_001429005.1 Ensifer sp. Root954 | reverse complement strand
CTCGATGAGTTCGCGCTCGCAGTCGAAGCCTACATTTACGCCTACCCCCTCGTGACGATGGAAATGACCCGGCGCGTGATTACCAACGTCGCGGAGCCCGAGGGAACCCGTGGCCCCATGGGGCATCTGATCAAGCTGCGCCAGTATCCAGACGCGAAGTTTCGGGACGTGACGGCGCCGAACGCCGATACCCTTTATACGACGGCTTTCTTTGATGTGGGGGACGAGCCTTGGGTGGTGAGCCTGCCCGATTTGAAA
>NZ_LMJM01000012.1:145654-145838 GCF_001429005.1 Ensifer sp. Root954 | reverse complement strand
CGGCCATGGTGTCGCTGAAGCGACGCCGCCGGTGGCCAAGATGCTGGCAAAGGGCGTCAACGTCTCCGCCGGTACCGATGCGACCCGAGTCGCATCCTACAACCCCTGGGTTTCGCTGTCGTGGATGGTGACCGGCAAGACTGTCGGCGGCCTGCAGCTCTACCCCCGCGCCAACTGCCTCGAC
>NZ_LMJM01000012.1:52212-145546 GCF_001429005.1 Ensifer sp. Root954 | reverse complement strand
CTGCCGATCGCCGACCTTAAGGGTTTCTTCGGCGCGCTTGGATGCTCCTGCTGGGCGGTGTGAAGGCACGCAAATCATGCATGAACACCAAAACGGGCAGCTCGGTCGCTGCCCGTTTTGGTGTTTGGCTGGAGCACATGCAATGCGCTTCTATTGTTGCGAAAAATGCAATTAAATAGCAAATATTGATGCAATTGTTGGTAGGGAACTTCCCGGTCAATATCGCTCTATCAGACGAACCACATAGCCGGTTTCAGAGACAGCGACGATCGCAGGAGCAAAAATGATCCATCACCCGACCTCTTCAATCCGTGGGGATTTTGCCGAAGTCATCGCGGCTCCCGCAATGCGGACCGCGGCGCTGCTTGCCCTTTGCGCCGCCTACATTCAGGGGCCGCTTGCCAAGATCTTCGACTTTGATGGCGCGATCGCCGAGATGGCGCATTTCGGTCTTCATCCGCCGGCGTTCTTCGCGGTTGCTGTCATCGGCTTTGAGCTTGCGGCTTCGGCCATGGTGGTATCAGGCATCCTGCGTTGGGCTGGCGCGCTGTCACTCGCGGGGTTCACTCTTCTTGCAACCTTCATTGCCCTTCGCTTCTGGGAAATGGCACCGGGCATGGATCGCACGATGGCCGGCAATGCCTTCTTCGAGCATCTCGGCCTCGCCGGCGCATTCGTCATTGTCGCCGCAATCGATCTGACAAAAGGAGATCGCAAATGAGCGACAAAAAATCTGTCGGCGGAAGCTTCGCTCCCCTGGCTCAACCGGTTTTCGCGGTCCTTTGGACGGCCACAGTCCTGGGCAATACCGGCAGCTTCATGCGTGACGTTGCCAGCTCGTGGCTCATGACTGACCTGTCCGCTTCAACTGCCGCAGTTGCGATGGTGCATGCGGCGGGAACCTTGCCTATTTTCCTGCTCGCCATCCCGGCCGGTGTGCTCACCGACATCCTCGATCGGCGCAAGTTCCTGATTGCTGTTCAGATCTTGCTTGCCTCCGTCAGTATCAGTTTGATGGTTCTGGCGCAGACCGGAATGCTCTCCGTCAGCGCACTGATCGGTCTGACCTTCCTCGGCGGCATCGGTGCCGCACTGATGGGGCCGACCTGGCAGGCGATCGTTCCAGAACTGGTCAAGCGAGAAGACGTCAAAAGCGCCGTGGCGCTGAACTCACTCGGGATCAATATCGCACGATCGATCGGCCCCGCGGCAGGCGGACTTTTGCTTGCCGCGTTTGGCGCAGGCGTCACCTATGGTGCCGACGTGGCCAGCTACATCATCGTCATCGCCGCGCTTCTCTGGTGGCCACGGGCAAAAAGCGCCAACGATGCGTTGTCTGAAAACTTCTTTGGCGCATTCCGTGCCGGTCTCCGCTACACCCGCGCCAGTCGTCCACTGCATGTCGTCCTGCTGCGTGCCGCGATCTTTTTTGCCTTTGCGAGCGCGGTCTGGGCACTTTTGCCGCTGGTCGCCCGCCAACTCCTGGGTGGGGACGCAAGCTTCTACGGCATTCTGCTCGGCGCTGTCGGTGCCGGTGCGATCGCAGGAGCATTGGTCATGCCGAAGCTGCGTGACCGGCTGAGCGCCGATGGACTGTTGCTCGGGGCGGCCGTTGTCACCGCGATCGTCATGGCCGTACTTTCGCTTTCCCTCCCGAAGTGGGTTGCCATCATCGCCCTTCTGTTCCTCGGTGGCGCATGGATCACCGCGCTGACAACCCTCAATGGCGCAGCACAGGCCGTTCTCCCCAACTGGGTGCGTGGTCGCGGTCTCGCGGTCTACCTCACCGTTTTCAACGGGGCGATGACCGCCGGCAGCCTTGGCTGGGGTGCAGTTGGCGAAGCAGCGGGTATCCAGGGGACGCTGCTGATCGGCGCTGCCGGACTGCTTGCCGCCGGCTTCATCATGCACCGACTGAAGCTGCCAGCCGGCGATGTGGATTTGGTGCCTTCGAACCATTGGCCGGAACCGCTTGTTGCCGAACCTGTCGCTCATGACCGTGGTCCCGTCCTGATCCTGATCGAGTACCAGGTCGAAAAACATCACCGCCGCGCCTTCCTCCATGCGCTCGACACGCTCTCCCAGGAACGTCGCCGCGATGGTGCCTATGGCTGGGGCGTGACCGAAGACTCCGCCGACCCGGAAAAGATGGTTGAGTGGTTCATGGTGGAATCCTGGGCGGAACACCTTCGCCAGCATCAGCGGGTTTCCAACGCCGACGCAGACTTGCAGGGTAAGGTCCTGACTTATCACAAAGGCCCGGAGAAGCCTGTGGTTCGACACTTCCTGAGTATCAATCGGCCTGGTCAGACCTGATGTGACGATATCGGGGAGGGGAGCGCAATGCTCCCCTCGTGTTCGTGAGGAACCGCTTGGTTCGGAGGGGCCGCCGCAAGACCCCTTGTTCAAGAACCTCAGCCCACCTGTTCTGTGGCGCAGCCGCGCCGTCAAACGTTCGAGCCGGCTTCTGGGCGTCGAAGGCATGGACCACGTAGAGCGCCTCTCGCACTGAGTTGCCGTAAATGCCGCCTTGCGCCGCCCCGGCGCGGACCATAAACTTGCCCTTCATGAATTCTGGCGTGCCGAATGACTTGGAAGAATCTGTCATCCGCCACATCACGCCTGAGTGCCACAGTCTGTGGTGATAGATCCGCTGCGGGCCAGGTTACGCTTTCATGGACACCAAGCTTGACAAGATTTGTCAGCAGCGCCTCGTCACCCGGATAAGGTGGTGCGAACTGAAGCAGGAACACAGCAAGCAACCAGTAGTTCTTAACCATTGACCCGTCTGAGATCGGAAGCCAATCAACGGATGAAGAAGGAACGGAAGGCGGCGTTTCCACATACGTTCGTGGCATGTCTGTCATTGTTAAAAAGACTTGGTTAGGGACCAGGTCCCTTTTCTCGGTAGAGGCCGGTGCCGCCGGTTGCCGTCTTCTATCTCTTTTGGACAGACAGCGCCAAACAGGCGAGACACCATCGTCACGCCGAGGAGGAAAGGACAGCCGTTGCGAGTACCTCAAGGCGTATTCCGCTGGAGAGAAGATCGACTACGACGGTGGCACGAACCGGATAAGGTGCAGTAAAGAACTCCCGGTAAATCCTATTCATGCCGCCTGCATCCGCCTTATCCGTGAGATAGGCCTGGATCTGCACAACATCGGCAAGTGTTCCGCCGGCCGCTTCGAGCGCCTGTCGGAGGTTCAGGAACACCTGGCGTGCCTGTGTCTCGATGTCACCGGTAATGGGTTCGCCCGTCGTCGGATTCTTTGCAATATGCGCGGATCGCACGATGCGGCCTGCCTTGACCGTAGCGCTCAAAGGCGCCTTTGACGAAGCGATACCGGTTTCGACTTTCTCAAACATGATCGGCCACTTTAAGCTCTGTTGCCGAGAACGGCGTGGGCAAGGATTTCGATGCGAAGGCCTTCGGCCAAAAGCTCCTTTACCACCACGGTCGCACGCACCGGATAGGGCTCCTTGAAGAACTCGGCGTAGACCTTGTTCATTCCTGGTGCGTCCGATTTTTCAGTGAGGAAAACCTGAACCTGCACGACATCGGCCAGCGTGCCGCCCGCAGCACGGATCGCGATGTCGAGATTTCCAAGCGTTCGGCGCGTCTGGGTTTCGATGTCACCTGTGACGAGGTCGCCATTCACCGGGTCTTCGGAAATATGGACCGACCAGACGAGATTGCCGGCGCGCACGACCTCGCTGACTGGCGCGTCTGAGGGGTCTGATCCGGTATCGATGGCTTCAAACATTTTGTTCTCCAAGAAAGTAAGGCTGCTCATTCGGGCCGCGCGTCGAAGCGGGTCACGAATTTCGTGTTGAGATAGCCGTCAAAGGTTTCAGTCCCACCTTCGCTACCATAGCCGCTGTCTTTGATGCCACCGAAAGGCGTTTCGGGTAGCGCCAGGCCGAAGTGATTGATGCTGACCATCCCGGCGGCAAGCGCTTTTGCGGCGTGCTGGGCTCGACTGCTGGAGGCGGTGAACACGTAAGACGCAAGGCCGAAAGGAAGGCTGTTGGCGCGCCGCATCACGTCGTCAAAACCAGAAAAAGGCGCGACGACCGCAATGGGTCCAAAGGGCTCCTCGTTCATCAGCCGCAACGCGTCGGAACCACCGGCAACCACCGTCGGCGCATAGAAAAAGCCGGCGTCGCCGATGCGACTGCCGCCGGTCACGATCTCCGCTCCCCGTTCGCGGGCATCCTGTACGAAGCCTTCCATAGCCGTGACCCGGCGGGCGTGGCAGAGCGGACCCATCTGCACTCCTTCGGCAAAGCCATAGCCAACCTTCGTGGCGGCCACCTTGTCGGCGAAGCGCGCTAGGAAACGGTCATACGCTCCTGTTTGAACGTAGAAGCGGGTCGGCGAAACGCAGACCTGTCCGGCATTGCGGACCTTTTGCGCGGCAAGCGCGTCGGCAGATGCTTCAACGTCGGCATCGTCGAAGACGATAGCCGGAGCGTGGCCGCCAAGCTCCATCGTGGAGCGCTTCATATGGCGGCCTGCGAGCGAAGCAAGCAGCTTGCCGACTTCGACGGACCCCGTAAACGAGATCTTCTTCACCTCGGGCGCCGAAAGCAGCGTTTCGGAAATATGCGAAGACGATCCCCAGACGATATTGAGGCAACCGTCCGGCAGACCCGCCTCCTGCATAAGCCGGCCGATCGCGACCGTGGAGGAGGGCGATTCCGCCGGCCCTTTGAGGATTATCGTGCAGCCGCTTGCCAAGGCTGCCACGACCTTGCGCAGTGCCTGGCTAAACGGGAAGTTCCAGGGGGTAAACGCGATGCATACGCCGACGGGTTCGCGCGTGACTGCCTGCTGTACACGCGGATCTCGCGAAGGGATAAGGCGACCATAGAGGCGCCGCGCTTCCTCCGCATGCCAATCGGCATGGTCGGCGGCAAATCGGATCTCACCGATTGCTTCCGTCAGCGGTTTGCCCTGGTCAAGCACCATGTTGCGGCCGACCTCCTCGGCGTGCGTGCGAGCAAGATCGGCGAAGCGCCGCAGGATCTGCCCGCGGTCGAGCGGTGAGCGATCCTTCCAGCTTCCGAACGCCCGCTGCGCGGAGGCGACGGCCGCCGCTAGGTCGGCGTCGGTGGCGCAGGGCAAATAGCCGATGACCGCTCCGCTTGCCGGGTCGATGACCGCGTCCTGCCCCTCGGTGTCGTAAATCCAGCGGCCGCCGATCAGCATGCCGAGCCGTTCATAGGAATGTGGCGGACGGGTGGACATGTCGATCTCCGGCATCACGCGATGTAGCCTTGGCTGCGCGCCCACGAAAGCGTGTCGTCGAGAGCAAGCTGCATGCGTGCCATGAGATCGTCGATCTCATTCTCCGAGATGATCATGGCCGGGCACAGGCTCACCATGTCGCCAAGACCACGAGTAAGGACGCCGCGCTCGGTTGCGAACTTGCCGGCATGGTTGGCGACCTGCCAGGCAGGTGGGAAGTTCTCTTTCGTTACCTTGTCCTTGACGAATTCGAGGCCGGCGACAAGACCCACACCGCGGGCTTCACCGATCAGCGGATGTTCGCCAAGCTTTCGAATGCCCTCCTGAAAGCGCGGGCCGACGGCGCGGACGTGGGAGACGATGTCTACCTCCTGGTAGATAGTCAGGGCCTCCAGAGCCACGGCCGCGGCGACCGGATGACCACCATAAGTAAAGCCATGCGAGAATGTTCCGATCTTGCGGCTCTGGTCGAGGAGGACGTCAGAGATCGTCTCGTTGATCATCAGCGCGGAGATCGGCATGTAGGCGGCCGAAAGCTGCTTTGCGCAACTGATCATGTCCGGTTTCAGCCCGTAGGTTTCCGACCCGAACATGTTACCGGTACGCCCAAAGCCGCAGATGACTTCATCTGCCACCAGAAGGATGTCGTACTTCTTCAAGACCGCCTGGAGTTTTTCGAAGTAAGTCTTCGGCGGTGTGATCACTCCCCCAGACACCATGACCGGCTCGGCGAAGAAGGCCGCCACCGTTTCCGGACCCTCTTCGAGGATCATAGCCTCGAGATTGGAGACAAGCCGGGTTGCAAAATCTTCCTCGCTCTCACCAGGTTCTGCAAACCGCCAGTAATGCGGGCAATCGGTGTGGAGGATGTTGGCGATCGGCAGATCGAAATCACGGTGGTTGAACGGAAGACCCGTGAGGCTTGCAGTCGCCACCGTTACGCCATGGTAAGCCTTGCGGCGCGAAATGATCTTCTTCTTCTCAGGCCGTCCGACCGCGTTGTTGTAGTACCAGACCAGCTTGATCGCCGTGTCGTTCGCTTCGGAACCGGAACCGGCAAAGAAGACCTTCGACATGGGTACCGGCGCCATTTCGAGCAGCTTCTCTGCAAGGCGGATACCCGGTTCCGTCGATTTGTGGGCGAAGGAATGATAGAATGGCATCGTCTTCAGCTGCCGCGTCGCCGCTTCCACCAAACGCGGCTCGCTGAAGCCGAGCCCCGCGCAGAAGAGGCCAGCAAGACCCTCGATGTAACGTTTTCCCTGATCGTCGACGACGTAAATGCCCTCACCACCGGTGATTACATGCGGCCCCACTTCCTGGTGAACCGCAAGGTTGGTGTAGGGGTGCACGAGACTTTGCCGATCCAGGGCGTGAAGGGAGTTGGGACGGTCGTTCATGGCAGGCTCCAGGGTATGCTTGATTGCGCTTTGCGATTGTCAGGCGATGACGTGCACATCTTCGCTGCGCCAGGTGACGTGGCACTCGGAAGCACCGTCGAGCCTTCGCGCATCGACGCCGGGCACGCGCATGCGGATCGCTTGCGCGCCGAGTTTGCCGATGACCAGCAGGTTGTCACCATAGTTGATAGTGCTGTCGATCTTCATCGCCTGGCAGCTTGGGTCCGCTCCATCGGCGAGGCGGATCATCTCGGGGCGCAACAGCAATTCGGCTTTGCTGTTGCGGTCACCGCCTGCGGCTTTGGTGTCGACGACGCCGACTGGCGTCTCGTAGCGGCCATCGCCAAGCGAGGAAGCGGCGAGGATGTTGCTGTCGCCGATGAAGGAGGCGACGAAGTGGGTCTTCGGCGCGAAATAGATCTCGTTTGGGGTGCCTACCTGCTCGATGCGTCCCTCGTTGAAAACGGCGATCCGGTCCGACATGGTCATCGCTTCGGATTGATCGTGGGTGACATAGACCATGGTGACACCGAGATCACGGTGGATGCGCTTCAGCTCCACCTGCATATGCTCGCGAAGCGCCTTGTCGAGCGCGCCGAGCGGTTCGTCGAGCAGAATGATGTCTGGTTCGAAAACGAGTGCGCGCGCAAGGGCCACGCGTTGTTGCTGGCCGCCCGAAAGCTCCAAAGGGACACGCTTCTCGAAACCCTGCAGGCCGACCTTGGCCAGCGCCTCCCGCGACCGCCGTTCCTTCTCGGCCTTCTCCACACCGCGCATGCGCAGGGGAAAGGCGACGTTGTCGGCAATCGTCATGTGCGGGAAGAGGGCGTAGTTCTGGAAGACCATGCCGATATTGCGCTTGTGTGGCGGCAGCTTGTCGATGGCGCGTTCGCCGAGCCGGATCTCTCCGCTCGTCGGATGCTGGAAGCCGGCAATCATCATTAGCGTCGTGGTCTTGCCGGAGCCGGAGGGGCCAAGGAAGGAGACGAACTCGCCAGCCTTGATGTCGAGCGACACGTTGTCGGCCGCCATATGCTTGCCGTCGTAGCTCTTGTTGACGTTGCGAAGTGTGAGAGAACGGGCGTTCATGGCTGTGCTCCTTGATCAGGATGCCGCCGCAGCGGTGTTGGTGGCGCCGTTTTCGAGCGGCTGACGTGTGGTCCCGGACCGGCGGCGCACAAATTGCGGCGCGAGCCAGACGCAGACGCCAGCCAGAACGAGCAGAAACAGGAAAGAGGATGCCGCCGAGATGGTCGGGTCTGCCTCCTGGCGGACGGCGTTGAACATCTGGCGCGGCAAGGTCGCCCTGTCGCGGCCGGAGATGAAGAGCGCGATCACCGCTTCGTCGAAGGAAGCGATAAAGGCAAAGAGACCGGCGACGGTGAAGGCGGGACGCAGGATCGGGAAGGTGACCAACCGGAATGTCGTGAAGGGCGACGCGCCAAGGTTCATGGCAGCCCGCTCGACGGACCGGTCGAACCCTTTGAGTGCCGCCGTCAGGATCAGGGTCGCCATCGGCATGGCGATGCAGCTATGGGCGAGGATGACGCCAAGGTAGCTCTGCACGAGGCGAAGTTGACCGAAGTACATGTAGTAGCCGAGCGCCATGACGATGGTCGGCACGATCATTGGCAGCATGATCAGGAGATTGAACAATTCACGGCCGAGGAAGATATGCCGCACCAGTGCGAAGGACGCGGGGATCGCAAGGCAGAGCGTCACCAGTACCGTTCCAAGACCGATGATGACGCTGTTGATGAGCGGCTCAGTCCAGTTGGGGTCCGAGAAGAAGTTGATGTAGTTGGCAAGCGTGTAGCCGGGCGGCGGGAAGGTCAGCGACGCAGCCGAGCTGAACGACATTGGGATGACAATGAACATCGGTGCAGCGACAAAAAAAGCGATGAGGAGCGCAAGCGCGCGAACGAACGGGTTCATCGGCCACCTCCTGCCCATAGCCGGTCAAGTCCGAAGAAGCGGTTGTAGAGCGCGTAAACTGCGAGCGTCAGACCGAGCAACACGATCGAGATTGCCGAGCCAAGCCCGAAGTCGAGTGTCTGTTCGATCTGGTCGCCGATGATACCTGCGATCATCTGGTCGCGCGGGCTGCCGAGCAGCACGGGCATCACATAGAAGCCGAGGCAGGAGATGAAGACGAGCGTGCAACCGTTGACGATGCCCGGTGCAGAAAGCGGCAGATAGACTGCGAGGAAGGCACGAAGCGGGCTCGCGCCGAGGCTTTCCGCAGCGCGAACATAGAGAGGATCGATGCGCTTCATGACCGAGAACAGCGACATGGTCATGAAAGGAATGAGCGCGTGGGTCATGGCAAGCGTTGCGCTGAACGTGGTGAAGAGTAGCTTCGGCGCAGGATCGAAGCCGAGCCAGGTAAGGAGTGCCGTGACCGGCCCCTGGTTGCCGAGAATGACCATCCAGGCATAGGTGCGCACGAGATAGCTCGTCCAGAAAGAAAGGGCGACTACGGTCAGGAGAAAGGTGGCGAAGCGTTTGGATCCGTTGGCGGCAGCATAGGCGAGCGGATAGGCGAAGAGTAGCGCAAGAGCGGTGACCAGGAAGGCGGTCCTGAACGTCTGATAGAGCACGGACGCAAACAGGCTCGAATGTAAAAGCCGTGCGAAGTTCTGCAGGCCGACCACCGGCTGCGAGATGCTCATCCAGCCGACATAGGCAAGCGGCACCAGGAAGAACACCGCAAGGAAGACCGCTGCCGGGGCCATCAGCGGTATCGGCCCCTCCGCAATGGGCGAAAACGATCTCTGTTTCATGTCAATGCTCCCTCAGTACCTGATCGGGAAACCCCGATCCCATGGCGGCGGCGGGCCGTCCCTAGGCAATGCACCTGTTTCTTAGACCAACCCGGTTCCGTTTCTCGCGGAACCGGGAGGGTTGCATCAAAGACCGACCCAGCTCTCGAACCGGCTGCTCAACTCGTCGATCTGTGCCGTCAGCTTGGCGCCATCAAGCATGACGGCGCGGGCGAGGTGATCGGGATAAGTCGGCATGGTCTTGGCCACCTCAGCTGGGATGAAATCGAACGATTTCGGGTTCATCGGGCCATTTTGGTCGGCGATGCAGAACTTCGCGAGGCCTTCGGCATTCTGGCCGATATGGCTGATCAGCTTGAAGCCGTTTTCGGCACGCGGGCTATCCTTGGCGACGATCCAGCACGCCTGGTCGACGATCGCCTGGTCCCAGACGATCTCGATCGGCTCTTTCGAAGCCTTCTTCGCGCCGGCGGCATCGCTGTCCCAAAGGCCGGCCATGTCGACCTCGCCGTCGGTCAGGATCTGGCGGGCCTGCGGGCCTGCCGTCCACCAGACACGCACGTTGTCCTTGACCTTGTCGAGCGATGCGAAAGCGCGGTCGAGATCATAAGGGAACAGTTGATCCGGGGAAACGCCGTCGGCGAGCAACGCGATTGCGAGAACGCGGGCGGCGTGGCGCTGCAGGCTGCGGTTGCCCGGGAATTTCTCGACGTTGAAGAAGTCGGCCCAGTTCTTCAAACCATCCGGGTACTTCGTTTTGTTGAACGCGAGCTGCGTGGCAAAGCCGTGGGTCGAGAGGCCGTTCTCATAGATGGCGCCCTGCCAAAGTTTGGACGCATCGACATGGTCTCCGAGCGTTTCCAAGAGGCCGGCTGCATTCGCACGGGCGACGTCGGCCACGCCCAGTGTCGTGACGTCGAATTCAAAGACGCCGGTCGTCTTTTGCGCAGCAAGCTTGGCGAACGAGATCGGCGAGACCGTGCGGATCTCGATGCCGGTGTCGGCCGTGAACGGATCGAAGAGGAACTTCTTGACGGAAACTTCCCAGTCGCCACCCCAGGTGTTGACATAAAGTACATTGTCCGCAGCACTTGCGCGGCGCACGAGGGGTGAGGCAAGCATGGCGGCCCCAAAAAGGCCAGCACCGAGCACTGCGCGTCGCGACATCGGTATTACCGATGCTTTCTTGAACGTGTCCATTCGTTGTTCTCCTTAGTCGAACGGTCGTTGATTGCTGTTCCCCGTGGCCGCTCGCGAGTCTGGCGGCGGCCCTTCTTTCGTTGGAATTTCGTTTCCCTAATCGGTCAGTCGGCGCGGAAGACCTCACCGTAAAGACGCAGCCAGTTGCCTCTGAGGATCTTGTTCACCTCTTCCTGATTGAAACCGACCCGAAGAAGCGCCGGCGCCACGTCCTGAAGGTTTTCCGGTTTCAGCAGCCATTCCGGCTTTGGCACGGCTCCAGGCGTGGCCGCCGAACCCGCGCCGTACTGAACGGATCGTGTCCAGCGGCCCTTTCGCATCCAGTCGTAGTCACGCTGGGTGTGGTTGTGGGAAATGTCGGTGCCGATGCCGACGTGGTCGACGCCCGCGATATCGACCGTTCGCGCCACCATCTCGCACCAGCCGTCGACCGTGGCGCAGGCGCTGGCGGGCGTGATGTTGCGGTAGGCTACGCAACCGATCACACCACCGCGGGCGGCAAGCGCCTTGATTACGCGGTCGGACTTGTTGCGCTTGTGCTCAAAGAGCGAGGCGGCGTTGGCATGAGTGATGGCCACGGGCTTTTGCGACCATTCGATCGCGTCCAGCGTCGTCTTGTCGCCGACATGCGACAGATCGACCAGTATGCCGACCCGGTTCATTTCGCGCACGACGTCCCGGCCGAACCGGGCCAGGCCGCTGTCATTTTCCTCGTAGCAGGACCCACCGAGTTCGTTCTGGTTGTTGTAGGTGAGCTGGACAACGCGTACACCAAGTTCGGCAAAGAACTCCACATAGGCGATGCGGTCTTCGAAGAGATTGGAGTTCTGATAGCCGAGCACAACAGCGAGCTTTCCTTCCTGCTCGGCGCGCTCGATATCGGCGGCGGTGCGGGCGATCAGGATGATGTCGGCGTTCTCACGCTCCATGTCGCGCCAGCGGGCAAGGGAATCGAGCGATTCCATTGTCCCCTCCCAGAAGCCGAGCGTCGGGGTGACGGCGCTGTAGCCGCCGCGTTTCAGGGCCTGGAAGGACGAGCGGTCAAAGTGGCCGCATTGCAGAGCATCGATGATCATGGTTATTCCATTCAGTGTTTGCCGGAAGCAGCGCTCTTGGGCGCGTCGGCCAGAAGCAGGGAAAAATCGGTCTCGTCTTCGTCCTGGCGGCCGATGACCTTGCCGTCGGCCTCGACGATGATCGGGCCGGCATGGCGACGCGAAAGATAGCTGTCGGGCGCGAGGGCTTCCGCCGAGCGATGGTAGAGTTCCCACCAAGTCGCTGCGTCCACGGCAACGCCATTGCGGCGGATCTTGTCGAGAAGGGCGATTTCATCGGGATCAGGCGCTTGTGTGACGGCGATAGCCGCGCGGTCGACGTCGACGGCGACTGTTGCCTTCAGGCTGAAGCGCTGCGCGAGTGCCTCGATGACTTTGAGTTCGCCGATGTCTTTGGCGTTACGCACGGTGACAACGCCGCTGCCGCCTGTCTTCATGTTTTCGACCGCGAGCTCGAGCGCTGCATCGGCGGCGAGCCAGGCATGCTGGCCGCCACAGTCGATGACGGGGTCGCCCGATACGTCGAGTGACAGGGCCTTTGGGGTGGCCTTGCTGATCGTCTCGAGCGTTGCGGTCAGACGCGAAAAGCCGCCAAGACCGAGGGCCGCAGAGTAGACGGCACAATCCCTAAGGGCCGGGACGAGGCCGCTTTCGATGCGCGTGACCTGGAGGAGACGCTCGAACACCATGCGCATCTCGCGCAGGCTCACAGTCATCGAGTTCGAAAGGTTGGACTGGCAGGTGCTCACAGGCTTGGCTCCGCAGGATAAAACCACAGCGCGTCGGCGTTTCCAGAAGCAATGTCTTCGGGAAGAGGCGCGCCATGAAACAGGACGCCGCGCAGGTTGCGGTCGAGGAAGTCGCGTGTCTTGTCGATGCCGTGAATGCCGACATTGAGAAGGCGGGTGATATGGGCTGGCGTAAACGAGCCGCTCATGATGTCGGCTTGCGGCGAATGCAGGCTGGTGCCGGCAAGCGCCTGGACGCGGGTGACGATGGCGCGGTGCTGCGGATGGGCGAACAGGAAGCGCGCCGTGCTGAGGTTGGGGTCAACCGCAGAAAGGTCGCGGTCCAGCGCCACCACGAGACGTGGCAGGTCGAGGCCGAGATTGACGACATCGTGACCGACCTCCGTTGCAAGGCCGCGACGCGGTTCTTCCGCGGTCACTGACTTGTACCAGACGTAGCGCTCGCCGGCGGGCACCTCGAGATTAAGATTGAACGCCCATGCATAGTCATTGCGAACCAGGTCGCGCAGCCGGTGGACCGGCATCTCCGGGCGCCCCGTCAATTCCTCATCGATGACCAGGCCCCCGACCAGGGCGTCGGCTTCATCGGGCACGAGTTCGATCAGCAGCGAATGAAGGGTTTCCATCGCCTCCGCGTGCACGCGGCCCTCAAGCGAGGCCGCAAGCTCTGCGAAGGGCTCTGCCTCGAAGCGGTTGCCCGCCTGCCAGCGTTGCAGAAGGTCGGCGACAGCGCGCCGGATGGTCTGCAGCTCTTCAGCAAGCACATCGGAGCGCGTGAAGTTCTCGTAGGCCGCACGGTCCTGGCTGCGGAAAATGATCGCCTTGTCGACGAGGGCAAGCAGCTTGGCAATCTCAGAACCAGAGTCATCAGGAAGAACCGCCTTGGCTCGCGCAATGGCCTCTTCGCGAATAAAGAGCCAGCGTTCGATCAGCCGCGGGTGGTTGTTGACGAAGAGCATCAGGCCGAGAGCCGAGCCGTTGCCGACGCCGAGGAAACGGCGAAGGTCCTTGGCCATGTCGGGACCCTGCGGTGAGCCAAGGCGCACAAGGTGCTGCAGCAGGTCCTGGGCAAAGACGCGCATCATATAGGCGCACAGCATTTGCGCGGCGAGCGACCAGCGCAGGGGGTGATCTTTTTCAAAGGCAAGGAATGTCTTGGTTCCAAACGTGCCGTTGCCGTCGAGACCTGTGTTGCGCATGAGGTAGCAGGTCTGCGCCAGCTCAGCGACGTCCGGCTGCCTTCCTGACGCAAGCGCCTGGCGTGCACTCTCGAAGAAGCGACCGCTGCGGTTGGAGCGGCACCAAATGAGCGTGCCGGCTGTGGCGCGTCCCTCATAGAGCTTGGGAAGTTCAGCGCGCGTCGTCTCGAAATCGGCCCGGCTCATATCGCCTTCGACCAGCGCGCCCATCATGTCCCAGGCCCGGCCAATGATGCGGCCGGTGCGGCCGTGGGGTGAGGGCTCAAAGGAATAGACGGGAAAGCTGAAGCGCCATCCGCCAATATCGATGCGGTATTCAGCGACACCGTTGCCCTTCTCATCGATCTCGAAGCGCTTGCACCGGATTTGCCAGCGACCGCGGATTGCCTGGCTGAGCAATGCGCGAGATGCGCTGACACGCGACGGCTGGATCGCGGCCAGGCGTTCGGGCGCCATCATTTCTCCGGCTGAACGCATTAGCCGCGCGATGCGGTGGGTGTCCGATTCCGGAGCAGGTCTTCTAAGGGCAGTCATTTATTGGTCTCCTCGCATGCGTCCAGAGCTCGCCGCCGCTGCCGCGACGACGATCCCAGCGCATTTTTCAGTGTCAAAACCTTGGAACGGGCCCGAAAGGGCCAGTGCTCCAATGCACTCGCCCTGCGCATCCAGGATCGGGGCGGCCACAGCCGAGACAGTGCGCGGGCCCTCGACTTCGGAAATTCCGTATCCCTGCTGGCGAACCAGCGTCATCATCTCGTCATCGGGCAGGCTCACGCCCTGCACCCGAAGGCGCTCGATGATTTCCGGGCGTGCATGCGAAGCGAGGACGCGGCCAAATGCCGTGCGATCGAGTCTCAGATGCGCACCAACCTTGAGGTCGGCCCGAAGAACACCGCGCGATTCCACCCGGCGAACGATGACCGCATCCTTGCCATCGAGGACAGCAAGCGAAGCCGTTTCACCGCTCTGCGTCACCATTTCCTCGAGAACCCCCGCAAAGCGCGCGCCGAGATTGGACTGCTCCAACGCCATCGCTGCGTGACTGACGACCCGCAGTGTCAGCCGGTAGCGACCGTCCTGCGTCTGCTCGATCCAGCCCGCTTCGACTAGCGTGACGAGGCGCTGGTGGGCAGCGCCTCGGGCTTCTCCGAGCTGCTTGGCGACCTCGGCCAGTCGCATCGGTTCCGCGGCGGCCGCGACACAGTCGAATGCAGCAAGTGTCTTCAGCACGGATGAAAGGGGGCGGACTGCCATTCGAAATTTCTTCCTTTTTCCTATTGTCCAATATTAGAAGACGTTGTATATTTATGTTGGACGATATGTTGATATCTGTCAACTTGGGAATCGTGTGGCTGGGTGAAAAATATCTGCGCCCGAGCGCGCTCGCGGCTGACCAGGCGCTAACAGTTTGAATGTGGCAACATCTTCCCGAACCCACGCAATGCACCGCTCGTTGCTGGGCCGGGCATTGGGGCTGGCTTGTAGGCGGACCACTTCTCATAGACATCTGGACCGGTACCCACATTGGCAAGGCAAAGGCCACGCGAACCACCAGGTAAACTTCTGCGGCCGGTTGCGCCGGCTTCCGCTGGAGCGAACTCAAAACTGGCTAGGACATTGGGGCAAGGTCAATCGTCGATGATCGGTCGTGAGTGTCGGGTGCCGGCGGCATTTGGGGTGCGCCTTTTGACGCGATCACAAAAGCGGCTCCGTGCTGAAAAGGGATCCACCGCAAAGTAGAAGGGATCGACGTCCCCTCAGCAGTTCTATTGAGCAGCGGCCCAGCTCGAACTGCGGACAGAAGCAAGCTCGGCGAGGGATCGGCCTATAGGGACTGACGCAAAACCTTCGTCAGTGACGTCGGCCCCCTATGGATGATTAAGCCTCCGCGACGGGCGGAGGCTTAATCAAGGTGCGCGTTCGATAAATGGAGGAATTGCGCGGCAATAAGACCAGCACGAATCTCATTTAACGTGTGCTTTGTGGTTGCGCAATTACAGGTATATTGTTTCAAGTGGGGCGCTCAAAAGCAATGGATTTTTAGGGGGCCTGGCTAATCAATTCGAGTTACGCAGCAACCGCCGGGCTATTTCAAGATTTCACGATCGGGCTCAGCCGGCGTCCAGCGGAGGCGGGATCATCGATGAACTCCCAGGGGATGGAGAGGGGCCTCTGACTTCGGCAACATACACCTCGTGGCCGAAGTGTGGATCCTTGCTCAGGTCCTGACCGTCAAACCGATCTATGAATTCTTCAAGGTCGGTCTGGTGCGAGAAGCCCATCGCAACGGCAGACATGTTTTCGATTTCGCCGCCTTGATCCTCATAAGTCGCGCTCACTTCGAGGACACCTAGCCGATCGAAGTTTGCTTGCATGTGAAATGAAAGCCAAACTAGATATTCTAGCGGATAGCCGGGATTCCCTGCATATGTCACGACATAGGGATAAGCCAACCGAAATCGTTCGGCCAACGCTTCGCCATCGGAGGCAAAGACGAGAAGATCGCTTTCCTCGTCGACGTCGTGAAGTTCGATCGTCAGATCGTGTTTGCGCAAAGCGACGTACGCGCCAAGTCGGTCAGATGGTAAGGATGTGAATATGATGTCGCGCCATTTTTGAACGGCTTCATCAAGATCGGTGCGGATCAAAAACATGAAGCATCCTCAGCAAAGCCATCCCATGATCAAGAGCTCGGAGCCGTGCATAGTACAATTCCAGCTAGTAGATATTAGTTAGATCTAAACTTCAAGCTTGGCAGGTTGTTTGCAGAGTGTGGACATTCAACAGTCGCTGGCGAGGTCGTGAATCGTATAAACCGTTACAGGAGATCGAATAATCCATCGACCGGAACCGCCGCGCGACTATCCGCGCAAACCGTCTGCAATGCGCGGAGATCGGAAGCGGGCACCCAGGCCGGCAAATCGTCGCCATTCCGCAATTCAGCGGAGCGGCTTGCCGGCGGTGGTCCCAATCCCCCTCGGCTGGCCGGCGCTGTGCTGTCCTGCGGCGACCCTTTTGACCGATCAAGCTGCGCGCGAACTGGTTCTGGCCGCGCGGCGCGGAGGACGCCTGCCGCTAAATCTGGGGGAGCTACGCAATCGCGCGTTCGCCCATAAATCAGCCGCTGCGTTTGATCGAGCGACATCCGTCATCGAGTAAGCCCGAATTCCCCGCTGAAACTGACTAGGTGTTGGTGAAGCCGGTCGATGACCGCTGCTCGAGGACTGGCCCGGCGCTCTATAAGGCCGATCTGGCGATAGATTGGCGGCTCGCCAAAGGGCACGGCAACCACCTCGCCGCCGGCTTCTTTTAAGGCGCTCCAGGGCGCGATTGAAACTCCGAGTCCATTGACCACGCAGGCGACGACTGCTGTGATCGTGTCGATCTCGGCAATGACATTCGTGACGATCCCGCTTCTCGCGACTTCGGTCTCGATAATGTTGGCAAGGCGAAACCGGCTGATGAATTTCACATAGGGAAGTTCCGTAAGCATCTCCGCCGCAGGCCTGATACGCGTCCCCTTTGGAGCGATCACAAAGAGGGGTTCCTGGATGAACGGGCTCCACCGCAATGTCGATGGGACGCTGGAATATTCGGCCACCATCGCTGAATCGAGGCGTCCGGTAACGACATCGTTGAGCAGCTCATCGGTGTTGGCAACGTGGAGCTTGATCTTCAAGCCGGGGAAGTCGTTCTTGAGTGCGATGATCGCCTTCGGCAAAAGAGACAGGGCGCTTGAGCGCACCGAGCCGATGGTAAACGTGCCACCGACCGATTTCCCGGAAATAGCGTCAACGATATCATCGGCAGAACGCACGAGACCTTGTGCTGCCTCTAGCATTTGAAGTCCCTGACTGTTCAGCGTGATCGGTCGCGTGGAGCGATCGAACAGTTCTGCCCGCACTTCCAATTCCAGCGCCTGAATTTGTTGGCTCACAGCAGACGGTGTGAGACCAACCGCGTCGGCCGCCTTCGCGAACGTGCCGTGTTCTGCAATCGCGATGAAGGTCTTCAACTGACGAATGTCCAACGGGCACCTATCGAATTAAGATTTTCTGTTTATCTTTGACAGAATTATTCGCTTTTATCAAGAAATGCTTATGCTACCGTCTTGTGTAGGAGGTGCCCACGGGAGTTCGGGCACGAGGGAGGATCTGGCAAAAGCACCATAGTGCTCTTGCGTCCTCGCCATTGCCAATCGAGGTACGCATGCCAAGCCAAAACATTCTCGTCACCGGCCCGGCGATCAATGAGCGGGCAGTGAAGCTCGCCGAAGAACGCGGTTACAGTCTGGTCTACGTACCGCCTTATACGAGCGAAGAAGCTCTCGTAGGCATCGTGGCCGGCGCCGATCCGGTTGGTGTCATTGTTCGCATGGGCCGCTTCGGTGCCTCGGCGATTGACGCTGCCCCTTCGCTTCGGGTGATTTCCAAACATGGGGTAGGAGTCGACAATATCGATCTCGATGCTGCCTCCCGCCGCGAAATCCCTGTCGTTGTTGCAACCGGTGCGAACGCTCAATCCGTCGCCGAACACGCGATTGCTCTTCTCCTCACAACCGTGAAGCGCGTCTTGCCGCTCGATGCCGGGCTTAGAGCGGGAAAGTGGGAAAAGCCGGGCTTTTTGGGCAAGGAGCTTTCGGGCATGACCCTTGGACTTATCGGCTTCGGCGCAATCGCACGTCATACGGCAGCGCTCGCGAAACCCTTTGGCATCCACGTCAGCGCCTACGACCCGTTCACGAATGATGCCACGTTCGAACAGGCCGGCGTCGCCCGGCGGAACACAGTCGAGGACATCCTCGCTGGCTCGGATATCATCAGCTTGCACTGCCCGCTGACGCCCGAGACACGAAACCTCCTCGACGACAAGCGCCTTGCTCGGATGAAGCCGGGCTCCTACGTCATCAACACCGCTCGCGGCGGCCTCATCGACGAAGTCGCGCTGCTGCGCGCCATAGCCAACGATCATATTGCGGGCGCCGGACTGGACACCTTCCAGACCGAGCCACCTGCACCCGACCACCCGTTCTGGCAGGAGCCGAAGGTTGTTGTCACACCCCACATTGGTGGTGTTACGACGGAGGCGAATGTCCGTGTCGGCATCGATGCGGTCGAGGGAGTGCTCGCAATTTTGGAGGAGCGTGGTCTCGGTCGCGAGAGGATCGTGAACTTCCGGGCCTTGGCGGCCACAGCCTAACGATCGAGCTCATTCAACATCATCAATCGCACTTTCAGGAGAGTATTTTGACCATTGGATTCAGAGTTCGCAGTCGGCCCCGGGCCGTCGAGCAAGCGTGGGTCGAGAAGTTTCGGGAACTGCCGGTTGCCAATGTCAGCGACAGCATGCACCGCATGCATGCCGCCGGCGCCCAGCTTCGGCCGATGCACCGGTCTGGCAAACTCGCCGGCCCCGCCATTACGGTCAAGGCACCGCCCGGTGACAACCTCATGTTGCACAAGGCAATCGACATGGCTGCCGAAGGCGACGTCATCGTCATCGATGCGGGCGGCGACGTCACGAATGCCTTAATGGGCGAGATGATGCTTGCCCATGCGCGGGGTCGCGGGGTGGCCGGTTTCGTTCTCAACGGAGCCATTCGCGACGCTGATGCGTTTCTCGAATTGAACGTTCCCTCATTTGCCGCCGGGGTCACTCACCGGGGGCCGTACAAGAACGGCCCTGGTGAAATCAATTGTCCGATTGCCATCGGCGGCATGGTGGTCATGCCGGGCGATCTGGTCCTTGGCGATGCGGATGGGGTGGTCGTGATCCCGATCGATGACGTGGCTGAGGTCTACGATCGGACCGCTGCCAAGCACGCCGCCGAAAACAAGCAGATGGAAAACATCAAGGCCGGGACGCACAAGCCGACCTGGTTCAACGACGCGCTCACGAAGGGTGGTTGCGAACTGCCGCCTGAACCTTGATCGCGTGAGCGACTGAATTTTGCCGGCACTTCACGGAGGAGTTGAAGCTCACCGGCCAAAACAAAGATCCTGGCTCGTCACGGCAAGTCCGTGTCGGGCCCAATGAAACCTCGAAGCGCGAGGCGCGCTCGATAACAGACATCACTGGGAGGATAGCATGAAGCATTTGATCCGAAACACCGCGCTGGCGACGACCCTTTTCTTGGGCGCAGGTGCTGCACATGCCGAATGGCCGACGGATCGGCCCATCGAGTTCATCGTCGCTTTCGCTCCGGGCGGGGGCACGGACGTTATGAACAGAACCCTGGCGCCATACGTCGAGAAGGAACTCGGCGCGAAAATCACGGTTCTGAACCGGCCGGGTGCTTCGGGTGAAATCGCCTACACGGCGATGACGGAAGCCCGTCCGGACGGCTACACCGCTTCCTCGCTAAACACGCCCGGCTATCTGACCATGCAGATGGATCGAAAGGTCCGTTTCGACCCCAAGAAGATCTGCCCTGTTGCTCGCATCGTTGAGGATCCGGGTTCGTTCATCGTCCAGGCCAACTCCGAGTTCAACTCGCTCACGGATCTTGTTGCCTTCGCCAAGGCAAATCCGGGGGCGGTTACGGTCGGTACGACTGGACTAGGCACCGACGAGCATCTGGCGATGCTTCAGCTTGAAAAAGCTGCCGGTGTCGATCTCACCGCCGTAACCTTCAACGGTGCGAACGAGGCACGCACCGCGCTTCTTGGCGGCCATGTCATGACGATTGGCATCAACGTCGGCGAATTCGTTGGCAGCGATCATTCAGCCTTCAAGAATCTGGGCCAGTTCGCAGAAGAACGCGCTGTGATCGCCCCCGATCTGGCGACGGCAAAGGAGCAGGGCTTTGAAATTCTGGTGAGTTCGGAGCGCGGCATTGCGATGAGCTGCGACGTGCCGGAAGATGTCCGGGTCAAGTTCTCCGACGCTATCCGAAAAGCGCTCGATAATCCGGAATTCCAGGCGAAAGCCAAACAACAGTCTCTTGCCCTTTCCTACCTCTCCTCTGAAGACTGGGGCAAGGAATTGCCGGTTCGGGCAGGGCGGCTGGGCGCCATCTGGAAGCTCGCAAAGGAACAGCAGTAATGTCGGCGCCGCGCAAAGCTGGCGGGGCGGGCGATCGTCCGGACCTCCTGACCGCCTTGCTTTTCGTGGGTTTTGGCGCGCTTGGCCTTTGGGCCGGGCGCGATCTGACCCTTGGGACGGCGTCTGCCATGGGACCAGGTTATCTTCCCACGATCGTCTGTTGGCTTCTCATCATCGTTGGCGTGACAGTCGGCGGAATTGGTGCCTTTCGTGATCGCCAGGAGATCGCCGCACCGAAGCTTTGGCCGGTGGCCATCATTCTCGCTTCGGTCGTCGGCTTTGCCTTCATTGCTGAATTCTTCGGGTTCGTCGCAGCGGCCGTGTGGTTGCTGCTCGTCGGCAGCATTGCCGATCGTGACTCGAAACTGCGCGAAGTGATCCTGCTTACGGCCGGGCTGACGGCCTTTGGCGCATTGGTCTTCATTGTCGGCTTGGGCGTTCAGATGCCCATCTGGCCATTCTGAGGAGGGACTTGTGAACTTTATCGACCTCCTTATGCTGGGATTCAGCGAGGCGCTGACGCCCACAAATCTTGGCTTCTGCCTTTTGGGCGCACTGCTCGGCACCCTGATCGGCGTGCTACCCGGCATCGGCCCCACTGCCACGATCGCCGTCCTTTTGCCGATCACCTTCTACCTGCCGCCGCTCGCCGGGCTTATCATGTTGGCCGGCATCTATTACGGCGCTCAGTACGGTGGCTCGACAACGGCCATTCTGGTCAACCTGCCGGGAGAAGCCTCCTCGGTGGTGACGGCGATTGACGGTTATAAAATGGCGCAGAAGGGACGAGCGGGATCGGCGCTCGCTGTCGCGGCTCTCGGTTCCTTCTTTGCCGGTACGGTCGCGACTTTTGGCATCGCCATTGCCGGTCCGACGCTCTCCTCTTTTGCCCTGTCGTTCGGGCCGACCGAATACGTCTCGCTCATGCTGTTCGGCCTACTCGCGGCAACGGTGCTTGCTCGCGGACCGATTCTGAAAGCCATTGGCATGATCCTGCTCGGCCTGCTCCTCGGGATGGTGGGCATTGATGCCAGTTCAGGCGAGGAGCGCCTGACATTCAGCGCGGTGGAGTTGTTCGACGGCATCGACTTCGTCGTCATCGCCATTGGTCTCTTTGGCTTTGCGGAGATTATCGAGAACCTCGAAAATCATGAGGCGCGCGGCGTGCTCGTGAGTAAGCTAAGCCGGCTGTGGCCAACGCGAGAGGACTTCCGCCGGGCATGGCCTGCAGTCCTGCGCGGGACGGGCGTCGGTACATTCCTTGGTGTCCTGCCCGGCGGTGGGGCGACCCTTGCGTCCTTCTGCGCCTACTCGGTGGAGAAGAAGATCTCCAAGAACCCGTCCGAGTTCGGCGAGGGTGCCGTCGAAGGTGTCGCAGGTCCGGAGGCTGCCAACAATGCCGGCGCACAGTCCTCGTTTATACCGTTGCTGACACTCGGCATTCCGTCCAACAACATGATGGCAATGATGCTGAGCGCCTTCATCATCCACGGCATCACGCCAGGGCCGACCGTTCTTGCGACTCAGCCGGAGATTTTTTGGGGTCTCGTTGCCAGCATGTGGATCGGCAATCTAATGCTGGTCGTGATCAATCTGCCTCTGATCGGTGTGTGGGTGAAGCTGCTGACGGTTCCCTATCGCCTGCTCTATCCGGCTATCCTGCTGTTTTGCTGCGTTGGCGTCTACAGCATCAACAACCGCATCTTCGATGTTGTCCTCGCCGCAGGGTTCGGTCTGTTGGGTTACGCGTTCCGCAAGGCGAAATGTGAAGCAGGGCCGCTGCTGCTCGGTTTCGTTCTCGGTCCGCTCCTTGAAACGAACATCCGTCGCGCGATGACCATCTCCCATGGCGATCCGAGCGTCTTCTACGAGCGCCCGATCAGTCTGGTCCTGCTCATCGCAACGGTTGGGATGCTCGTGCTGATGGTGCTGCCGTCGTTCCGTCGGACGCGCGAGGTAGCGTTTCAAGATGAAGAAGCGTGACCACCGGTTGATAACGACGCTCCATGACGGCCGCTTCGCGCGGCCGTTTTTTCGCGAAATGATGTAAGGCGTCATTGCCCCGGCAACCTGATCGTTGGAAGCTGCGGCCAGCGACTTTGGTGGACAAATAATGGGCGATCCCCTTCAAAAGTATCTCTGCTTGAATGATTTTGAAACTGCGGCCAGGCGTCGCCTTCCGCGCCCGCTGTTCGGCTACATCGCGGGTGCAAGCGAAACCAATGCGTCTCTGCGCTACAATTCAGAGGACTTCGACGCGTATGCGTTTCGGCCGCGTGTCCTTCGAGACGTCTCCGGGCGCAGCACCCAAACGACACTTCTCGGCGAAACATATGACGCGCCGTTTGGGATCGCGCCTATGGGTATCAGTGCGCTGATGGCCTACCGCGGCGACGTTGCGCTGGCCGAGGCGGCCGCAAAGGGTCGAATTCCCATGATCATGAGCGGATCGTCGCTAACACGGCTCGAAGAAGTCGCTGGTGCCGCCCCGGGCTCGTGGTTCCAGGCATATCTTCCAGGAGAACCCGATCGGATTGATGCACTTGTCGACCGCGTGCAACGCGCCGGTTTTCAGACGCTGGTCCTCACGGTCGACACAGCGACACTGGCAAATCGCGAGAACAATGTACGCGCCGGCTTTTCTACTCCCCTGCGCCCGAGCCTGCGTTTGGCGTGGCATGGCATTTCCCATCCGCGATGGACGATCGGCACCTTTCTACGCACTCTGGTGACGCAGGGCGTCCCGCATTTTGAGAACTCCTATGCAGACCGTGGAGCGCCGATCATTTCGTCGAACATCATGCGCGAATTCGGGCGGCGGGATCACCTGAATTGGGACCACCTTGAGCGTATTCGCGCGCGTTGGCCGGGAAAACTCGTGGTCAAAGGTGTTCTGCATCCAGCCGACGCTTCGCGCGTGCATGACGTGGGCGCGGATGGGTTGATCGTGTCTAATCACGGCGGGCGTCAACTCGACGGCACCATGTCGCCCTTAAGCGCGCTTCCTGAGATCGTTGCGCGGATCGGCAACAAAACCACTGTCATGGTCGACGGCGGCTTCCGGCGGGGCACCGATATAATCAAGGCACTGGCGTTGGGCGCACGCTTCGTTTTTGTCGGGCGGCCTTTCCTCTACGCGGCGGTTGTCGCCGGCAGTCCAGCTATCCGTAAAGCTATCGATATCCTAAATCGGAAATCCATCAGGACATGGCGCTCCTCGGAGTCGTGGCGATAGATGACATCGATGGCTGTTTTGTCGTTCGCCGTGATCGCCTCGCGTGACGGTTAACGCGTGATTGCAGTAAGCGCTGTAGGTGGCGGTCGGGGTCTTGCCCAACGCAGCCAATGCCCCAGCTGGAGTTAATTGACGAAACGAGGGCTTATATTAGTGAGCAACGTCACCACCTCGTCTTCGATCGCCTGGCATTTGTCGGTGTATTCAGCCTTCAGCGGTTCATCAGACATGGCATGCTCGCTCAACTCATTGCGAGTGACTACAGCTAGGCCGTAGGCTTCGATCAGAGTGCTCAATGCCAGAAATCGCAATTCTGAGAGCTGTTTGCGGTGTCGTGGCAGCCGTATCATGAGGCGTGCTCGGCCGATTTTCTCGAAGTCCAATGGCTGTCGCCTCTCAGATCCAGGATCCGTCATTGTCCTCCACAAAATTGCCGATAGCAACGTCAATCCAAGCACGTGGACCAATCAGCGGGGACCGGTTCGACCGTTTTTCAGTGCTGCACCAATAGCACTGCGCAAAAAATATGCAGGTGTCGGCGGTTCAACCCCCTTCAAGGCGAAAGATTTAGTGCTGGGCTCTTCCGGCGAAAGCAGCCCGCGCCGAGCGCGATACCCGAAAGCTCAGGCAGGGGCAGATTGGGGTGGCACGTGAAGGGTCACTTGGTTGCGTCCATTTTTCTTGGCTGCGTACAAGGCTTCGTCCGCTTGCCCTTGCAGGGCTTCAAATGAGCCCACCTCATGGCCGTCTTTCAGGACCGCCAGTCCAATGCTGACCGTGACATAGGCGCCGACGGTCGATCTGGGGTTCGGCAAGGACGCAGCCTCGACGCGCCGTCGAATACGTTCGGCCACCGACACGCTATCCTCCTCATTGGCGTCCTGCAGGAGGACCAGGAATTCTTCGCCGCCATAACGCGCGACCTGATCGCGTTCGTCGCGCATGCTGCTCTGGATGATGCCTGCGACCTTGACCAGACACCGGTCGCCTTCCGAGTGCCCGAGGCTGTCGTTGAGCTGCTTGAAGTGGTCGATATCGCACATGAGTATCGCCGCACCTTTAGTCTGCGCGACGCCGCTGCTCCACACACGATTGAGCGTTTCCACCATCCAGCGCCGATTTGCGATGCCGGTGAGGGGGTCGGTTCGTGCAAGTAGCTCGAGCCGCGAATTTGCGTCCGTTAAATCGGCAAGGCGAGACCGATCGCGCAGTTCAAGCAGGAAAGTCTTGTGCCCCAGGATGCCTGCCGTCCGGCGCGCAACGACGGTCGCAATCACGCCGCTTGCGAAAAAGAGGGCGCCCGCCAGCGCATTCTCGGCGGCGATATCCGGGTTTTGGACTTGAAAGACGAGATAGAGGCCGAGCGCGAAGGCGGCGATCGCCATCGACCACTCGAGCGGAACCGGGAATATGATGATCGCGGTCACGGCGACAAAGAGCATGATCGTCAGATGTCGTTCGTAGTATTCACCGCCCGTTGTGACGCCGACCAGTGCGACTGAAAGCAGAATGAAGAATATGCCAAGGTGGAGCGCTAAGGCCTCCATCTTTAGCCCGCGCGGCTTCATGAAAACGATCGCCGTAACGATGGCTGCAGGTGGCAGGATCGATGCTGGAAGAAGCATCTTCATGACGGCTTCAGACGGCAGCAAGGCCGCGTTTACAGCCAGCGTCAGAACATCGAGAATGACCACCCAAACCATCCAGGCGCGAATGATCTTCGACGTTTGTGGCCACGACCGCATCCGGAAGAGGCGGGAAAGCTCCGCGTTCAGACGGATGTCGCGCGTTCGTCCGGCAAGCAGGCGGTCGATTTCGTTGACAACCGTGGGCGCCAATCGCTGAGGGCCTGTTTGTGTTGAAACACCGCTTGCTGGTGAAACGCCTGATGCTCGATGCGTGTCCATGATTTGGCAATGTAGGGGCGGTCGTGTCGATGGCAAGAACGAGCTGTCGGCCTGCGCGCGACCTTACCGATCTGGCTTAACGACCTGTGTCGATGCGCTCATCCCGCATGGCGGTGTCTCAGATCGGCGCACGTCGGTCGACTTGAGTTCTATCGGCCTGCATGGATTGGGCAGCTATCTCCCAGGCATTGGGAGGATAGGCGCGTTTCAATCCGATCGCACACAATAACGCCTGTGCTTTCAGCGACCCGTTCAAGCTGCTCAATAATCTGATTTATTTGCTGTCCCGGTAGCCGGCGGAACATCGTGAGATGCGCCCCCAGGAAGTTTCGCTCTGGTGGAAAATGTGTTCGTCTCGAGAGGTCGAACGGCGCCAGATCGCTTTCCCAACTTCGGGTTGTCAGTATGAGAGGGTGACGCGTCTTCAACGATGGGTCTGACGTCTTCGCAAAAGGTTTAGAGTTCGCGACCGGCGTGCCATCCCGGCGACGAAGCTTGCTTGCGTCCCACGATGACTGTTGCGCACTTTAGTGCCCTTGTGGAGAGGGGTTTTCGGCCTACGTTTTAAATGATCGATGGAGGCTGACATGCGCTTTGCAACCCGCTTTGCGTTTGCCGTAACTGTCGCATTGCTCCTTGGCAGCACCGCGTACGCGTCCGTATCCGTCGACTTCGTGCACCCGGAGAAATTCCGGGATCCCGATTTCCGCAGCTTCAGCGAGCGCAATCGCCTGATCTCCGAGTTTCGCGGCTATTTCGAGACGCTTGCGGGCCGCTGCTTGAAGAAGGGGCAGGCGCTTCGGATCGACGTCCTCGATGTCACGCTCGCCGGTCAGTACGAACCCTGGCGGCCCTATTTCGACGACGTGCGCATCCTTCGCGATTCAACCCCGCCGAGGTTCAAGCTTCGCTACAAGTTAACTGAAGGGGGACGGGTGCTGGCGCAGGGAGAAGAGGTGGTTAGTGACCTCAACTACCTCTGGACGTCGTCGGCCCGTACGGCGATGGAGCGACACCCCTATGAAAAGGAAATGCTGCGCGACTGGTTCTGCAAGCGTCTCGTTAAGCTTTAGCCTGCACGACACTGACGATGGATACGGGATGGTTGTCCCGGAGCACGTGCGTTCGGATGGTGAACTTGACTTGCGCCTTGTGCCTTGAAGACTGTCTCCCCTGCAGAGGTTCAAGATAAGTCTTGAATGTCTTGCGAAGGTTATCTTGCCGGCCGCGGAAAGTGTGGCGAAAACGTGTCCGCGCTGCGGACCATTGCCGGCACCCTCGTAGGACTGACGAGCGAACTTTCCGAATTGACGACGCTCTATGTCGATGAGCATCAGCGCATGCGGCGAGCTTTCGGCGGCGAAACTCGCGGGTCCCCCGACGGGGTGGACTCCTGTTCGGACATTAGACGAGCGTGGGAAGGTCGGCTTGCCACATCCAGGTAAATATGACAATTAGCGTCAACTTACAATCTGAGGTGACGGTGTCAGCAACAGTGCATTTCCCTGACCGTCAAGGCATCTGACACCTGAAGAGGAAGAGCTGATCGAAAAATGGGCTTCTGGCATTCAATGTCCTGGAGAACCGAAGGCATCCGGGTCACGGCACCAGTCCAATGGCGCCAGTATGATGGGATGGTCAGCGTTCTCTGGGAGGCGGAAAGCCAGGCCGGTGCCAGCGGCTATTACCTCGCGGACGATCCGCGTATCATGTTCTTCTTCAACGACGTCTCGCCGAACGTTCGCATCTCGAATCTGGACAACGATCTGACGAGGAATTCGCGCCCCATGGCGCGCGCCGTATATGTTCCAGCCGGTATCCCCTTGTGGACGGGCAGCCGGAGGGCACACAGCTTCTCCCACCTCAACCTGCACCTCCATAAGGATCGGGTGTTGCGCTATCTGGCTCCATCGGTCGGGAGTTCTGTAGCGCAGTCGGCGTTGCGCCGCCCGGTCGAGCTTCAAAACGTGGCTGCAATCGACGCTCTGGCGAAACTGTTGGCCGACGAGATCAGGAACCCCTCCAAGCATGAAGTCTATGCCGAAAGCCTGATAGGAAGCATCGTCGCCGGGCTTCTGGATATTCCGGCCAATCGTGAGGAAAGGGCCGACGGCAGGCTGACGCAGGCGCAGATGAACCGGCTCGTCTCGCATGTCGACGCGCTTGGTGACTATCGCATGTCGGTCGCCGATATGGCTGCGGTCGTCGGTCTATCGGAAAGCTGGTTTGCAAATGTCTTCAAGCAAACAACCGGTACCACTCCATGGCAGTGGCAGCTTTCAAAGCGTATCGAGCTATCGAAGCAGTTGCTCGGTGAAAGTGATCTTCCGGTCGCCAGTATCGCCGCCCAGCTCGGCTTTTCCGATCAGGCACATCTGACGAAAGTCTTCCGCCAGATCGTTGGCGAAACGCCGGCGGCTTGGCGGCGGATGCAGCAATTCCGGCAATCGTGAGGATCCCGCCCGGCATATCTCCGGCGGGATGACCCATGTCTACCAAGTCTGGCGCAGCGTCGCGAGTATGCTGCGTCCCGGATTGTAGTACACCGCGCCGGTGTCCTTGCTCGCCACGTGTTTCTCGTCGAACACATTGTTGACGTTCAGCTGGAATGTCGTGTTTTCCTGGACCTTGTAGGTGAAGGCCGCGTCGAACACGACTGCGCTGTCCGATGACGTCGTGTTGGTGATGTTGGTGTAGTAGGCGTCCGTAAAGCGAGCCCCGAGCCCGAACATCATGTCGCCGCGCGCACCTTCGCCTTCCAGCGTGTAGGTACCCCACACCGAAGCGATGTTTTTGGGAACGCGCATCAGGCGGTTGCCGTCATTGGCGCCGCCGGGTTCTTCGATCTTGGAATCGATGTAGCTATAGGCGGCAATCACGCTGATGTTGTCTGTCACCTCCGCCTTGGCTTCGAGTTCGAAACCGCGATGTCGGACCTTGTCGACCGTTTGCGGCAGATAGGTGACCTGGTCGAAGACGGTGATGTTGCCCTTCGTCAGATCGTAGACGGATGCGGTGAACAAGGCCGGAAATGCGTCCGGGCGATACTTGATGCCAACCTCATACTGCTTTCCCGTTGTCGGATCGCTGCCCACAGCGGGCGGTGCCGCCGACTCGGCGTAGCTGATATAGGGGGCCAGCTCCTCGGTGATCTTGTAGCTCGCACCAACGCGCGTTGTGAATTCGCTATGGTTGCCACTCCGTGCGGTTCCTGCAAGCAGGTTTGTCTCGCTGAGATCCAGCCAATCGTTGCGCAAGCCGACGCTGACCGTCAGATTGTCGAAGAAGGTCAAGTCCTGCTGTAGATAGATGGCGTTGGTCTGCTGGTCGTTGTTCGTCTTGGCATAGGGGGACATCGCGCCAGGACCACCGGAATAAACAGGGTTTTCCCAATCGATCGACGGTGCGGGCGTATAGAAATTGGCGCTGTCCGCAGAGTACTTGTTGTAGTCGGCGCCGAATAGAGTGCGGCTCTCGACATTGTCGAAACCTGCCTCGTACATGAGGTGTGCGTCGATTACGAATTGTTCGGTCGATTTGTCGTTTCCGAAGAAATAGCGGCCGGCCACGGTCGACCCGTTCGTCGGTGTGCTGCCGATATAGGCGTTGCCGAACCCGTCGTTCAGGTTGCTGTAGCGCGCATTCGAGCTGAAACTGAGGCCATTGCCGAAATCGTGGTCGAAGAGGACACTATAGGTGTTGCGGTTCGTTTCGGTGAAATAATAGTCCGGCTCGCCGAAAAACATGTCCCTGTCGAAATCGGTACCGAGCGGATGGCCGCCGCTGCCGGGCACGCCATCCTTGTCGAGATGATCGAAGACAAATGTCAGGCTCGTGGCGTCGGTGGGGCGCCAGGTCAGGCCACCCATGATGAAGTTCTCGTCATCCTGCGAATAGTCGTACTCAGCATCCGAGCGCTGGAACTTGCCGGTCAGGCGATAGGACAGTGTGTCGTCCGCGGTGAGGTTGTCACCGAAATCGAAACCCAGTTCCTTATGCGCGAACGAGCCGCCCGTGCCGTAGACCTCACCGAAACGATCGCTCTTCGGTGTCTTCGTGACATAGTTGACCGATCCGCCCGGCTCCGCCGCTCCGAAGCTCGAGGAACTCGCGCCTTTCAACACCTCGATGCGTTCGAACGCGTAGGGTTCTTCCCGAACCCCGGCAAAAGTTCTGCCGATGGCCAGGCCGTCGCGATAAGTGTACGGCGTGAAACCGCGAATGTCGAAATAGTCGAAGCGGTCGTCAGAACCATAAAAGTCGGTCACCACGCCGGCCGTATACTGCACGACCTGCTCGACCGTGTCTGCGCCGCGCTCTTCAATTTCCTTTGAGGTAATGACGGAAACCGAGGCGGGCGCGACAAGGATATCGGTCGGCATCTTGCCGACGCCGGTGGTTTCCGTGGCGACGATCGATTTCGAATCGCCATCGGTGTTCAGCACGCTGCCGCCTCTCGTCACTTCGGCGACAATCTTCTCCAGCGTCGTTGCACCGCCTTGCGTGTCTGCCTCCTGTGCAAACGACAGGGCAGGCGCCAAGGCAAAGAGTGTCGTGCAACCAAGGAGAAGCGCGTTGCGGTAGCGGATCGGCGCCTGCTTCGGGCTGCGGCTTATCTGAATATCCATGTCCATTTTCCAATTTACGTAAACGCGGAAGCGATTGGCCCCATGAATGCCGTTGGAGGTCGCCGAACTGCATCGCGTCTTCCCGTCCGCTGCGCATCGAAGCCGCGCCGGACGTCCCCGTCTTGAAGTCGTTGTCCCACATTGCCGCTATTAACTGGAGCGCTTTTGTCCAGTATTGTATATTTCCCTGGTTTTGTACGATCCTCCGGGAATCTCCGCGCACTTTCAGAAGATCGGCTGCTTTGACGTTGACGTCGGGTAATTAAGCTGAGACTTGGGGTCAACTTTTAATATCGGATGGAGTGGGGCGATGAAGCTAGTTCGTTTCGCCGTGTTGGCGATGATCGCCCTTTGCTGGCCCGGCAGGCACGACCTTGCGTTCGCTGCCGAGAGCGCGACTTATCCCATCACGATTAAGCACGCCTTCGGCACGACCGTCCTGGAAAAGAAGCCGGAGCGGGTCGCAACCGTTGCCTGGGCGAACCACGAAGTACCGCTGGCTCTTGGCATCGTTCCGGTCGGCATGGCGCGGGCCAACTTCGGTGACGATGACGGTGATGGCATTCTGCCATGGGTGGCCGCACGGCTGGACGAGCTCAAGGCTGAAAAACCGGTGCTTTTCGATGAGGGCGATGGCATCGATTTCGAGGCGGTCGCCGCCACGCGACCGGACGTGATCTTGGCGGCCTATTCCGGTCTTAGCCAGGCGGACTATGACACCTTGAGCCAGATTGCACCTGTCATCGCTTATCCGGAGGCTCCCTGGTCAACCGACTGGCGCGAGACGATCCGGTTAAACAGCGCGGGGCTCGGCATGGCTGCTGAAGGGCAAGCGCTGATCGCCAGCATTGAAGCAGACATTGCCCAAACGCTTGGCGGTCATCCGGAACTCAAGGGCAAAACGGCGATGTTCATCACGCATCTGAGCTCCTGGGACCTCAGCACCGTCAATTTTTACACGACCAACGATACGCGCGTCCGGTTCTTCGCAGATCTTGGGCTCGCGTCGCCGAAAAGCGTGGTGCAGGCGTCGCAGCCTGGTAAGTTCTCAGGTTCGGTGAGCGCCGAAGAGATCGATGCCTTCGACGATGTCGATATTCTCGTGACCTACGGCGACGGAATGCTATTCGATGCTTTGAAAGCCAACGCGCTGATGCTGCACATGCCTGCCGTTGCACGAGATTCGATCGTGATGCTCGGCAACAACGCGGTCGGCAATGCCGCCAATCCCACGCCTCTGTCGATCAGTTGGGTCCTGAAGGACTACGTGAAGCTGCTGAGCGAGGCAGCCAAGAAGGCGAAATGAAGGCAGGGATCGTCAAGATATCGGACCGGCGTTGGTCGCCGGTTTCCCGTTCCAACCGCATGCGAAGTCTTTGGCTGGCAGCGCTTTTCGCGCTCCTCATCCTCTTGCTTGTCGCCTCTGTCACGGTCGGTACGCGCTATGTCGGGTGGGGAGATATCCTCGCGGCGCTGGCCGGAGCGCAAGACAATATCGGTCGTGCATCAGTCGCCTTGCGCATCCCTCGGACCTTGCTGGCACTGTTGGCCGGCGGTGCCCTCGGCCTGGCCGGAGCGATCATGCAAGGCGTGACCCGCAATCCGCTTGCCGACCCTGGCATCCTCGGGGTCAACATGGGCGCGTCTCTTGCTGTCGTCGTCGGCGTCGCGTGGTTCGGGATGTCGTCGCTCTATGCGTATATCTGGGTGGCGATCCTGGGTGCCGGGTCCGCCGCGATCTTCGTCTACACCATAGGTTCGCTCGGCAGGGGCGGCGCAACACCTCTCAAGATGGCGCTCGCGGGTGCGGCCACGTCGATCGCGTTCTCGTCCTTGCTTATCGCCATCGTTTTGCCCCGTGGCGATATCGCGGGCGGTGTTCATTCCTGGCAGATTGGTGGTGTCGGTGGTGCGACTTACGAGCGCATCCTTCCCGTCTTGCCGTTTCTGTTCACAGGTTTCCTGATCAGCCTGTTGTCGGCCAGAAAACTCAACTCTCTTGCGCTCGGCGACGAGCTTGCAACCGGCCTTGGTGAAAGCGTTGCAACCGCACGCGCCGTCGCCTCCATCGGCGCCATCCTTCTGTGTGGCGCCACGACCGCCGTGTGCGGGCCGATCGGCTTTCTCGGCCTGGTCGTGCCGCATGCCTGCCGCATGCTGATCGGCGTCGACCATCGATGGCTGCTGCCTTTTTCGGCGCTTGCAGGCGCGTGCCTCTTGCTTGCTGCGGATGTTGTCGGGCGCACCGTCGCGCGCCCCTCGGAGATCGACGTCGGCATCGTCACCGCGCTGATCGGTGCGCCTTTCTTCATCTGGATCGTCCGGCGCCAGCGCGTGAGGGAACTGTGACAACTTCCTCGTCCACCCCCGATGTCGTCATCGCACACCGTCGCAAGCGCGTGCGCAGGCATGCGTTCATTCTTGCCGTGTTGCTGGCCCTGGTCGTAGCGATCTTCACCGTCACCTTGTCGGTTGGGCAATCCATCACACCGCCGGGCGATGTCTTGCGGGTGTTGATGGGGGAAGCGGTTCCTGGCGTATCCTTCACGGTGGGACAACTGAGGTTGCCGCGCGCGGTGATGTCGGTTCTTGCAGGCTTGTGCTTCGGACTGGGCGGCGTTGCGTTTCAGGTCATGTTACGCAATCCGCTCGCTAGCCCGGATATCATTGGGATCAGTTCCGGGGCGGGGGCGGCTGCCGTTTTCGCCATTGTCGTCCTGTCGGTGAACGGACCGATGGTCTCGGTCATCGCCGTTGTCGCGGGCCTCGGGGTTGCTCTGCTCGTCTACGGCCTTTCCTTCAAGCACGGCGTCGCCGGTACCCGGCTGATCCTCGTCGGTATTGGCGTCTCCGCCATGCTTCAAAGTGTCATCGCCTACATTTTGCAGTCAGCACCGGCCTGGAACTTGCAGGAAGCGATGCGTTGGCTGACCGGCAGCGTCAACGGGGCTCAGCTCGGCCAGGCGCTGCCGCTCCTGCTCGCCCTCCTCTTCTTCGGCGGGCTACTGCTCGTTAGCGGTCGCGATCTTGAGACGCTGCGCCTTGGCGACGAAATAGCGGCCGCCCTTGGAACGAGGGTGTCTCGGACGCGGATGCTGGTGATTGTAGCTGCGGTCGGCCTGATCGCGTCGGCGACCGCCGCGACGGGGCCCATTGCTTTCGTCGCGTTCCTGTCGGGACCGATCGCCGGCCGGATCGTACGAAACGACGGCTCGCTGCTGATACCGTCTGCGCTGACGGGCGCCGTTCTGGTGCTTATGGCCGACTATGTCGGTCAGCACCTTCTGCCGGGCCGCTACCCAGTTGGGGTCGTAACCGGAGCACTTGGAGCGCCTTACCTCCTTTACCTCATCGTTCGCATCAATCGGATCGGAGGGTCATTATGACCGATCATCTGCTCGTCGCCAGCGGATTGACGGCCGGCTACGACAACACCGAAATCCTGCGCGAGCTCGACCTCGCCATTCCCCCGGGTAAGATCACGGTGATCGTTGGCGCCAATGCCTGTGGCAAGTCCACATTTCTTCGCACGCTCTCGCGATTGATCGCGCCCAGCGAAGGCCAGGTTCTGCTTGACGGCAAGTCCATCCACCGGACGCCGTCGCGCGAGCTCGCCCGCACGCTGGGACTTCTGCCGCAATCGCCGATCGCCCCGGAGGGTATCACCGTGGCCGACCTCGTCAGCAGGGGACGGCATCCGCATCAAAGCCTGTTTTCTCGATGGACGCGACGGGACGACGAGGCGGTCGACAGTGCACTTGCGGTAACAAAGACAATTGATCTTGCCGAACGGCCGATCGACGAGCTCTCAGGCGGCCAGAGGCAGCGCGTCTGGATTGCGATGGCCCTCGCACAGCAGACCGACATCCTGCTACTCGATGAACCGACGACCTTTCTCGACATCAACCATCAGATCGAAGTGCTCGATCTTCTGACCGATCTCAACGGTACACGTGGGACGACGGTCGTCATGGTGCTGCACGATCTCAACCTTGCTGCCCGCTATGCCGACCATCTCGTGGCGATCGCTGGTGGGCGTGTGCATGTTTCGGGCACGCCGGAAGATGTGCTCACAGAAGAGACCGTACGGCAGGTTTTCGGGCTCGAAAACCGCGTCATCAGTGACCCGACTTCAGGGCGGCCGATCATGCTACCGATCGGGCGACACCGGATGTCCGCCATCGGCGGCATGGGTGATGCATCACAAAAGGAGAGCGCATGAACGCGGCTAATTTCAAGCTGTCCGGTATAGCCGTCCCCGTCAGTCCGGCCGACATGCTCGAGGAGATCTGTGAGCATTTTGTCGAGCATGCCGAGGTCGAACGGAAAGACGACCTTGTGGTATTGCGAAGCAAGCTCGGCGTCGCCCGCATCAGGATTGAAAACGCACAGCTGCAGATCGAGCTCGACTGCCCGACGCGCGAAACGCTGCACATGAGCCGCACGATCCTGGCGGAACATCTTTTCTATTTTGCCGAAGACCAGCCGTTCGAATTGACCTGGTCGGAGCCAACTTCTCTGTCGGCGCTTCCGAACCTCCACGAGGTGACCGTCGTTTCCGCACACGATGTCACGCCGCATATGCGTCGCGTGATTTTTTCCTGCACCAATGTGACGCCTTTCGTGCATGGCGACATGCACGTCCGCCTGTTGGTGCCGCCGAAGGGCAAACCGCCGGTCTGGCCCGGCTTCCGGGAAGACGGCCGTATCGCTTGGCCGGAGGGTGAGAACGCGCTGCTTGTCCGGGTCTATACCATCCGCGCCGTCGATTGCGATCGGGGCGAGTTGTGGATCGATTTCCTGCAACACCCAGCTCCCGGCGTATCGACACCAGGTGCGGATTTTGCCCGCGACGCAAGACCTGGTGATGTCGCCGCCCTGCTTGGCCCGGGCGCAGGCGGACTGCCGGAGGCGCGGTCGAATTTGCTGATCGGGGACGAGAGCGCGCTGCCAGCTATAGCGAGGATTGCGGCGGAGGCTCCTCCTGGAACCAACTTGCGTGCTATCATCGAGGTTGAGGACAAGGCGGAAGAGCAGCCGCTTCAAACCGATGGCGTGCTCAATGTGCAATGGTTGCACCGGGCGAGCTACCCGAACGGCGCCGCCGATGTTCTCGTGTCCGAGGCGAAAGCAGCAATTGAGGGGGCCAACGACGAGACGTTTGTCTGGGTTGCCTGCGAAAAGACGGATGTACGAACGATCAAGACATTTCTCAAAGCGCGGAAACATGATCGCAGGATGATGTATGTTGCCTGGTACTGGGAACGCGATGTGAACAACGCATGACGTACTGATGGGGACCCTGTTCTTTCCGCGGGCGAAGGATCTCCGGCGCGACTGGTAACGGAACCACTCCACTAGGCGCCGCCTGCAGCTTGAGAACAGACACGCAAGGTCGTTTCGAAGGAGCTATCGGCCGTGATCAAGCTTGAGAAGGTGCGCGATCTCGACATCGATGTGGGCTCGGCTTCCCGTTCCTTGCACCTAAGTGCTGCAAGCGGGCTGCAATGCCTGGGTACGGCGCTTTATGTGATCGCGGACGACGAACTTCACCTTGGAGTGTTTCCGGTTGCTGGCTCAGGTCGAGGTCGCTTGATCCGTCTGTTTGACGGCGAACTGCCCGAGACGAAGGGCGACCGCAAGAAACGCAAGCCTGATTTGGAAGCGCTGACCTTTCTCCCGCCTTTCTGCGACCTTTCGTATGGGGCGCTCTTTGCGATCGGTTCTGGATCGCGGCCCAATCGTAAAAAAGGCGTTCTGCTCGGTCTCGATGCGCAGGGCGCCATCTCCACACCTCCCAAAAACGTTGATCTCTCATTCATTCTCGATCCGCTCGCGGGGGAATTTGGCGAGCTCAACATCGAAGGCGCAGTGGTTGTCGGTGAAGAACTTCTCTTGCTTCAGCGCGGCAACAAGCGCCGCAATGACAATGCCATCGCTCGCTACCCGCTGCGTGCGGTGCTCAACGCGCTTTCGAACGATCAAGTTGATCCGCTGGGGCCCTCAGCGGTCGATCGCTTCGATCTGGGCGCCATCCAGGGAACGCCCTTCGGTTTTACGGATGCGGCAGCCTTGTCCAATGGAGACATGGTCTTCAGTGCCGTGGCTGAGAATACGGAGAATGCCTATCTTGACGGTCCGTGCCTTGGTGCGGGCATTGGAATTGTCGACGAACGAGGCATCCTTGTTGCCTTTGATCTACTCGAATACCCGCACAAGATAGAGGGCATACATGCCACCGAGGGCGACGGGGCTGTGGAACTTCTTCTTGTGACCGATGCTGACAACCCCGAAATCCCTGCGAGCCTGTTTTCAACACAGATCGCCCGCTAGTTGGCTGACGCTCTCGCCATCACGAAACCGTGCCCTCATTTGTTCGCCGCCTCGATTGGTCGGCGACCGAAAAGGCGCTAACTTTCCACTCCGTTCATCATCGAATTCGGGAAGGAGATCGGAATGTCTGGCATCCGTTTCGAGCGCCGAACCTTGCTTGCCGCTGGCGCTGCCTTTGCTGTGGCAGGGCTTGCAAGCCTCAAGTTGCCTGCCCGTGCCGCGGGGCTTGCCGCGACCCCCTCGATGCGCGGGGGAGCCAACAACTACATGCCCGGTGCTCCGATCGTCGAGCGCATCGGGGGCGGCGGCTTCTGGATGTCGGGCACGGTGCGCCGGGCCGGCGACGGCGCCCCTCTGGCGGGCCAGCGCATCCAAATTTGGGCGCATACCACCGAAGGCAGCGAACGCGACTGGCACAGTCACGGCGCGACGCTGACCGACGCCAACGGCGCGTTCCGGCTTGAAATGCCGCAGATCGTGCCGGCGCTCGGCCAGGCACATGCGCACCTCACCTATGACAGCGGCGAGTACGAGACCGTTTTTCTTCGGCCTTTGCTATCTAGTCCGAAGAACACCAGCCTCGAGGCACATTTCGTCTTGCAGCCGGCCTGAGCTCGCTTTGTTGCACTTGGCCCGCGCTCTGCTGATCTGGACCGGCCTGGCGTTTGCGATCATCATGCCGATGACTTTTGCCGCGACGAGCGAATATCTGGCCTCGCGCGACCCGGTCTATATCGCGGCCAGCTTTGCCGGCGTGGTGGCGCTCTGCCTCGCGCTGGTGCAGCCGCTGCTCGCGGGCGGCTGGCTTCCCGGCCTCCACTTGCTGCGCGGACAGCGGGCCCACCGCGCGGTGGGCGTCATCCTGATCGCGGCGGTTGTCGTTCACGTCGTGGGCCTGTGGATCACTAGTCCACCCGATATAGTTGACGCGCTGCTGTTGCGCTCGCCGACACCGTTTTCTGTCTTCGGTGTCGGCGCCATGTGGGCACTTTTCGCCGCCGCATTGCTCGCTGCGCTCCGGCGTCGCTTCTCGGCGCATGTCTGGCGGGTGGGTCATAAGAGCCTCGTCAGCGTCGTCGTTTTTGGCGGCGCCGTCCACGCTCTCTTGGTCGAGGGCACGATGGAGACGACATCGAAGGCCGTGCTTTGCGCTCTGGCGATTGCCGCAACCTTGGCCGCGGTGGCAGCCTCCGGGCGGCGCGCAAAACGGCATGCTCTAGGCAAGAAATGAGCATCTGGAATCCGGACGTCGTAGGATCGAATGCTCGTGTCGTCGGACTTGGGAAGCGCTTATCGCGGACGATTGCTGTCGTGGCAAGCGAGTGCGACTTTGTGTTGGAAGGCTTGCCGCGGCGCATGGACAAGCTGCGGGTTGAAATGGCGGCCATTGCAATGGCGTTGAGCGCTGGGGGACGAATAAACACCTGATGCCGACCGACCAACCGAAGTGTCGGCCGCGGTGTGCTAGTGTGTTCTGGTTTGCTGGTTCCCGATCGAATGCAGCGCCATAGCTTGAAATCGGAGGGACGAGGCACCAGTTCAATTTTGGGCCATAGGGAATGAAACCAGCCCGATCTTTGCCCGGCAAGAGAGAAGCGGTGAAGAAAAGATGAATGGTAAAGACCTCCGCTTTGAAGATGACTTGATGCTCGGCGTGCCGGCGAGGGGCGGGCGGGCGGCTCTCCAAGCTATTTCATCTCACCTGGCGCAGCGCACGCGCGTCCCACCCGATGTCATTTTAGATGGCCTGCTTGAACGGGAAGCTCTTGGTTCCACGGGTTTCGGGCAAGGCTTTGCCTTGCCGCACGCGTTTATTCCGGGTTTGGTAGCTCCGACCAAAGTCCTTGTTACCCTGCGCGAACCGATCGAGTTCAACGCACCTGACGACGAACCAGTCGATATATTGCTCGCGGTGATATGGCCCCACGGCCAACATGACGGCTTCTTGCAATTCCTCTCCAAGCTTTGTCGTGTCTTTCGCTCAAGGAAGCTGTTGGGCGCCCTACGAGGGGTACGATCTGAAGCAGAGGCCTTAATCGTGATTTCGGCGAGCGCTTCTAAAGCTGCTCTAAATGCACAAAGCTCTGTTACGGCCTCATACGGCCCGCTCGTGCGGTAGATGACCTGCTAACGTCACGAAACCATTCGTCTGGGCACGGAGCTGTCGCAGCGCCAGTCTTGGATACCACACTGGGGACATCCCTCTGAAAATGAGAGTAGGATCCTTCAGTGGAGGAAAGAGATGCAAGTCGGCTTGTATGAGCCCGTCACTCTGAGCCAAGGGGTGTGAGCTATCGATGACACCAGGACCAGAAAATTACAAAGAGCTTCTGCTTTTTCTGACGACGGCCGGCGTCATTGTACCACTGTTTGGGCGATTGAAAGTGAGCCCGGTTTTTGGTTTTCTCGCAGCCGGCATCCTGCTTGGTCCCTTCGGTCTTGGAGCGCTCGTTGGAGATTGGCCGTGGCTCTCGGCAATCTCTATCACTGACGCTGGGCAGATCGCGCATCTTGCGGAGTTCGGCGTGGCGTTCCTTCTTTTTATGATCGCGCTCGAGCTGTCGTGGAGCCGTCTTCTGCTCATGCGCAAACTCGTCTTCGGATTGGGTGGCTTGCAGGTTCTCACCGCGACAGGCATCCTCGCTGCGATTGCGGGCTTGCTGGGCCAGACACCGGCTTCAGCGGTGGTGCTGGGCAGTGCGCTCGCCATGTCGTCGACGGCGATCATCATACCGTCGCTTGTTGAGCGCAGACTGCTGAACACGACGGTTGGACGGGCCAGTTTCGCCGTACTGCTCTTCCAGGATCTCGCGGTGGCGCCTCTTTTGTTCATGGTGACGATTTTGGGCACACGTGGGGGGACGGGGCTCGGTGCCGGCCTGTTGTATGCTCTGGCGCCAGCCGTTGTAGCGCTTTTCGCGATGGCGGGCCTCGGTCGCCTCATTCTGCGCCCTTTGTTCAAGATGGTCGCAACGACAAAAAGTAACGAATTGTTCGTCGCTGCATGCCTGTTGGTCGTAGTTGGCTCCGGTCTAATCACAGCCCTCAGTGGTCAGTCGATGGCGCTGGGTGCTTTCGTTGCGGGTCTCTTGCTCGCTGAAACCGAGTATCGTCGTCAGGTCGAGGTTACCATCCAACCGTTCCAGGGGCTTTTGCTTGGGCTTTTCTTCGTCTCCGTGGGAGCTCGCCTGGATCTATCCGAGATCATTGCCAACCCTGTCGTCACCCTTGGCGTCGCCATCGGCCTTTTTGCCACAAAGGCTCTCACCCTTTTTCCCATCGCGCGCCTATCAGGACTAACGACCCGCAATGCCGGCGAGGTCGCGCTTGTATTGGGACCTGGTGGCGAGTTCGCATTGATCCTTATCGGTGCTGCTGTGGCCGGCAATGTGGTCCCTGGTGCCGTTGCCGCCACTGCCACGGTTGCGGCAACCTTAACGATGATCGGCGTTCCCTTGCTGGTGCGACTGCTAGACCGCGACCGGGCACCTGCCGGTGCGGTCGATCCTTCGTTTGCAGGATTAACGCCTGAGCATGACGACGGCTTGGAGCGTGTGATCGTGGTTGGATATGGACGTGTCGGGCAACTGGTCGCTGAGATGCTCACGCGACATGGGTTGAAGTTCCTGGCGGTCGACGCCGATCCCGTGCTTGTCGGCAAGGAGCGAGGGCGCGGCACCACGATCTATTATGGCGACGCCACCCGAACCGAGTTGCTTCGACGCTGCGGAATCCAGAGTGCTCGCGCGCTTGTTGTGACCTTGGACGATGCCGAGGCAGTGGCGTCTATCGTCTCTTCTGCAAGATCCGAGCGGGCGGATCTCACTATTGTCGCGCGCGCACGAGATGCGGTGCACGCAACTGAATTATACGAGCTCAAAGTGACAGATGCGGTGCCAGAAACCATCGAAGCCAGCCTCCAGTTGTCGCAGGCGGTGCTCGTTGGCATCGGCATTCCCATGGGGCCAGTGATAGCCTCCATTCATGAACGTCGGGATGAGTTTCGCAGGATGCTACAGCCAGAGGACAGTTCTGGCAGGGAACGGCATGCCATCCGACCGCGAAAATTGACGTGATACGAAATCACTCCAAAGCACGGGGAAATGTTCCGGGGCTGCCATGGAAGAGCGGGTATCTCACACGTAGGGATAAAAATTGTCGAAGTCGGCTTATCGTCAGGCGGCGTGTATCAATTTGGTATTACTTGACCCCTTTTCGATCATCGATCTATATTAAAGCTGCTAGCGAAAACAAACCTTCGCGATTGTAGCTTACGTGGCATCAATAAGGTTAAGGTTCGGGTTTCTGCCGCTCGAAAGTTTCGAGTGCGTTGAAACCATGTGCTTCCTCTGATGTATGCCGATATCAATCTACGTAAGACTATTTAGACTGTGGGCCTAGATACTAAGAGCATCGCTGACGTTCTCTTTTTATCGGCGCATGATCGGTGTTGCGCTGCCGGCAGGCGGTTCCTTCGAAGGAAACCTGGGCATGTCCATCATAATTAGCGTCCTGGTCACGGCCCTTATCATCCCCTTGGTGCTGTATCTTGTGCAAAAACTTCCGATTGACTCGACGATGAAGCAGATGGCCCAGATCGTTGTTGTAGTCGTCGGCATAATTCTATTGCTCAGCTCTCTGGACGTATTCTGATCATTGCACTAGCTTGCCATTACTCGATCCAGACGACGGTTCGGCCAGGAGTTGCTCACTGCCCGCCTTTGCAACGAAATTGAAGCCGGTGTTATCGAGACTCTATTGTGAAGGTTGCCGCCCGCGCCGTGAAACTGCGTTTTTGGGGCCTGTCCAGACGAGCTATTATGGACGCTGTTGGCTGCCGGAAGCCTCCTCGCCGGGTTCGACTTCACCATGGCTCTGTTCCTGCCGAGCTTCTGATTCCGTCAAGCTCGGCATTCCCAGCGCTTCCGTCATCTCTGCAGCCCTGGGTATCCTGGCGCTGAACTGGCTGATATCTCCTGGCAGTTGTCGTAGCTCGCTCCATCGGCGCCGCTCCGCGTTCTATTGTCTGGGTCGGCGATTGCCTGCCCTCAACTCGCGAGAGACGCGGCCGGGCATAGTAGCACCCCGTCTACGCGATGTTCGAACAGCCACCCCTCGAGTGCGGGAGTAAGACCGCATACATTCGGCTTAACTTGAAAAGCGGAATAATAATTCCGCGTCTGAGGTGCTCGTCTCCCGTGCCACCGGCAGACCTTAGGTGCCACCACGGTGAACCTGAAAATGGAATTGAAACAACGCTTGCGCTAAAGGGGCGGCCAAAACCACAGGATCAGAGGCACGCCCAGCACGACCACAATGAACGAGAGCGGCAGCCCCAACTTCCAATAGTCGCTGAAACGATAACCGCCGGGTCCCAACACCAAGGTGTTGCACTGGTGCCCAACAGGCGTAAGAAAATCACAAGCCGCCCCCACCGCGACTGCCATCAAAAAGGCGTCCGGATTGTAGCCAAGGCGCTGAGCAAGGGTGACAGCGATCGGCGCGACGACGAGAACGGTGGCTGCATTGTTCAGGAACGGTGTTGCGGCCATTGCGACCACCATGATCATTGCAAGGGCCCCATAGGGAGGCAACGTGGCAGCAAGTTGAGCGAGGCCGCCGGCGATTAGGTCGGCACCACCGGTCACACGGATCGACTCGCTGACCGGAATGAGAGCGCCCAACATTATCAGTATGGGCCAATCGACAGCCTCGTAAGCTTCCCGAAGCGAAAGTGAACCGAGCATTACCGTCAGCACGGCAGCCGTAAAGAAGGCCGTGGAGACGGGCAGCAGGCCGAATGCCGTTAGCATCATGGCACCAGCCAGGACCACCACCGGCATCAGGCCTTTTCGGGGGTTCCCCAAGCGGATTTCGCGTCCGACCAACGGAAGAAGTCCGAGTTCCATCAACCTGGTCGGGAGAAGCACGAGATCGCCCTTCAAAACGAGAACGTCGCCTGGTCTTAACACGATGTCGCGCAATCGATCAGTGAATCGTTCGCTGCTTCGGCTTACCGCGAGTAGATTGATATTGAAGCGATCATGCAGCGCCAAACGTTTGGCGGTTTGCCCGATCAAGACTGATTTCGGGCCGATCACTGCTTCAATTCCGGCAATCTCCTCATCGGCTCCCTTTGCTTCCGTCGGGCGGTCGTGCCCCTCAAGTTCCAAACGCGCACGACTGATGCCCCGTTCGAGCGCCTGAGGGTCTCCTTCCAACAGAACGATATCGCCTTGATGGAGAATGACCTCCGGCAGGGGCATCAGCGGTTCGACCCGATTGCGAATGAGGCCAGTGACCAGAACCTCCTCGTCCAACAAGATCGACAGGTGACGGATCGACTTGCCGATGACGGACGAAGTCGCAGTAATGCGGGCCTCTGTCATGTAGTCGTTAATGTTCAGCGCCTTCTCCATTGTCGCGGCCGCCTTGCGCTCCTTTGGAAGCAGCCGGTAACCAAACGCCAGAAAGATCACGCCCGCTGCGGCAAGCCCTATGCCGACGGGGGTGAAATCGAACATGTTGAAAGGGCGGCCCGTCAGTTCCTCGCGCATCCGGGAGACGACGATGTTTGGCGATGTTCCGATGAGAGTCGTGAGACCGCCAAGCAAGGAAGCGAACGCCATAGGCATGAGAAAAGACGACGGGGAGGCTTTCGACCGGCGCGCCATCTGGAATGCGACTGGGATCATCATCGCCAAAGCGCCGATGTTCTTGATGAAGATGGAGAGAACCGAGACAGTCGTCACGAGAATGACAACCTGACCCTGGACAGAGGTCACGCTTGGCGCCGCCCGATGGAGGAGTGCCTCTATCACGCCACTTCGCTCAATCGCGGCGCTGACGACCAGCGCGCTGGCTACAATGATGACAATGTCGTCGCCGAAGCCGGAAAACGCTGCCTTGTGGGGCACTATCCCGGTGAAAACTGCGGCAAGCAATGCGAGAACCGCAATGAGGTCGTAGCGGAGCCGTCCCCAAATGAAAGCGACCATCAGGCCGATCAGAATGGCGAAGGCGAAAGCCTGAGCCTGTGTCATGGATAAAGTCCCGACCAACTCTTCCCAATGCCGGGCCCATTTTACTCGCCTGAAAGAGCTAATGTCTGGATTGCTTACCAGCTTTTTTCAAAGGCGCGGCACCCCGAACGTCCATCCAGGACGTTTTCCAGCCTCGTAGCCCGGATGCACGCATGATCAGGCGACTACAGGATGCTTCCGAAGAGGACCGAATAGACAATCACTGCAATCGCCAGCGTAAACGCAAGCGATACCAACAGGCGCGTGAAGTCGTACGTAGAGAAGCGGGCGGGAATGAGGTTTTTCATAACGATCTCCTATGTTTCGTCGAGATTCCCAACGAGCCGCGTTACCGCGCTTCACGATAGTGCGCGACTGCAACTCGTGCTGACCTTGCTGACGACGTCAGCTGGAACTTGGATGTTGGCCATAATGCTCGCTACGAGTTCGTCACGCTTCGCACGATTGGCGTAGCCCTGAAGCGTTGCGAGATCCGTGCTGGTGGCAGTAGCCATTCGTCCAGCGGTGTCTGAACAGATGCCGGCAAAGGCGTCCACTCTGGCCGTTTCTGCCGCCAGATTGCTGGCAGTCGTAGTGGTGAGCCATCCCGCATTGAAGCCGATGATTGGGCTGAAGAAAAGCCCGACCACCAAACCAATGGCGTAGGGTTTTGCATGTTCAAGGATTTGTCCGAAGGTCATGGATTAATTCCCTTTAATCAGGTGATTATCGGGATCGTTGCGGGCCCGCGCTCCGACCAGGAGCCAATGGCAATCCAGATTTACTACAGTGCGCTTTAAAAGATTTAATGTAAACAACCAATTCAATTGTTCATTAAAAAGTACGTTTCAAATAATTATCGTGCATAAATTTGAGCCGAAAACGAACGCATCTCGATTTATCAGTGCTCGTATATTTATAGAGTCTGGACGTATTTTTCGATAAAACAGATTAGCAATTAGAAAACAAAGTAAAGACGTATTCAAGGCATAGAGAGTTTTGATTGCTTTTGGCGCAAGATTGGCTTTTTGCTTTACCAAACTTATCGATCTCGATTTCGCATATTCACCTCCGGCGCGCTGCGCAGTGATTGACGCCAAACGGCCCGATCCCGGCTGAATCTCGCCCACGTATGCCGCAGAAAAGGAGGGCAGCGTGTTGCCCGGACGAAACATCGAAAGTCCATTTCGACCGACCATTTTGGATGCTAGACCTCGGCGAGATAGTGGCACCTGGCGAATAGCCGCAATCTTGCCGTCACCCTAACCGTATCGGCAACGTTAAAGTGTCACCATCGATCCCGACCGGTCTGTCAGTGGGCCATAGAGATCGCGCAAATATTTCACCCCGTGCGGCGGAAACGATCCACATCGCCAAATCCGCTTCAGGTACATCTCGCCTCGGTATCGCATCCGCAATGATGAACTCGGCCACGAGCAAGAGAGCAACGAAAGACAATCCGCAGCCGATGAACAGGGCATGGCGGCCGATAGCAGAGCAGTGTCGCCAGTCGTGGTACATCGGCTGCCGCAATGAAAAGCAAACACGAAGAACACGCGTTCGTCATCAGCGAATGGGAATCCGAAGGGGGGGCGCCGAACAGGTCTGAACAGCTCGGTCAGTATGGTCGCCGTTTCGACGGAGACGGAACCTATTCGATTTATCACCTCTTCACGGGAAAGACCGCAGAAATAGGCACCTGGAAGATGGAAGGGCTCAGCCCTAAAAATGCAGCGCGAGCGCTGCGTATTCTCAATAGCCCCAAGCTGGCCGGCAGTCGCCTCCGCCCGTGAAGAAACATTCGCAGCGTGTGTTGATAGGAGGCGCTGCGGCCCGGCGTCTGCCCAGCATTCCATGGGCCGAAGCCCTACTACGTTCGGAGATCGCTATTCCATGCTCAGAGCCCGCTGCGGAGCCGATACCGCCGGTTGCACTCCCAGGCGTTACCGGAGCTCTGAACCCGGCGACGTCAACGGCTGACTATGTCGTCCGATGCGAGTATGTTGGAGGGCGTATGCCTGCAATCTTTACTGTGCCTTGGTACCTTGCTTCAGGCGAATGCTGACGGGCCGGCCCTCCGCATGCTGGACCTCGAACTTGTTTGTCTTTCGGATGAGGTCGCTGAGCTTTCGAAACCCGAAGGTACGCGGATCAAAGTCTGGTGCCAAGTTGAGCAGTTGCTTGCCAACAGTACCGAGGTTTACCCAACCCTCCTCGGTTTCTTCTTGGGCAAGAACTTTTTTTATCAACGGCACGGCGGCGCTCACCGGTTGCAAGGACTTTGCGGCTGATGCGGTATCCTGTTCGTCTTTCCCTGCGTCTGCGAGCAGGTTCTCAGTGTAGATGAATCGGCGGCAGGCCTGCCGGAAGCTCTCCGGAGTCTTTTGTTCGCCAAAGCCAAAAACGTCGATGCCCTGCTCGCGAATACGGGCGGCCAAACGCGTGAAATCGCTATCGGACGAAACGAGGCAGAAGCCATCAAAACGACCACTATGCAGCAGGTCCATGGCGTCGATCACGAGCGTGATATCTGAAGCGTTCTTGCCGGTGGTGTAGGCGAACTGCTGCTGGGGAATGATCGCGTGTTTCGCGAGCACATCCGCCCAGGCCTTGGAACGCGTGCCCGAGAAATCGCCGTAAATGCGGCGGACACTCGCTTCCCCGATCTTTGCCACCTCTTCGAACAACCCGTCGGCGATCTTTGCCGAGGTATTGTCAGCGTCGATAAGGACCGCCAGGCGTGGTGATCGAGGCTCGAACGGCATGCTTTGCTCCTCTCGTCCAATCATCAAAGCTTAGCAGCCGGTTCGCCATAGCACTATCCGGCTTTCCAGCCAGCACTCTTTTTCACCCGCATCAACGCCATCAGCATCGGGCCGAGGGAGAATTCCCCCGCCGCGCTTTGCCGATCAGATCCCTGAGATAGCCGCCTGGCGAAACTGATATACCCCGCCCCAAGGGTGATCACGCTTACATTTATGGAGGCGTAGTCCGGCAATTGGAGATTGCTGGTCCTTTGGAGATGCGAAAGGTCATCTGAAGATGATTGTGCGGCTTGACAGAGGGCCCATGGCGGCAAGCCGCTAAGAGAAGTCGGGAAACGTCATGGGCGATGGTCAACGGCGTCTGGCGTCGCGCCAAATAAACAGCTCTGAACAATGGCGAGCGGGTTTACCGTCGCCCACCGCTGGCGCCGGAACGAACGCGCATTTGGCGCGTTACATCCTACGTTGGAGTACGGCAGGAAATAGCATCGTCAATCATCCTGATCGACGATAACCAGGTACTCCCAAGAGGCCCCGATGGATATCACCACACTACTCATCATCGTTCTCGTTGTTCTCTTGCTGGGCGGCGGCTGGTACGGTCGCGGTCGCTGGTATTGAGCCGTTCGGCACGGGCGGGCACTCCCCTATCCTGGACTGATCGGATTTCTCGAAGCGATCCCTTTGAGGCCCATCGTGACCGGATCGCAGCCTTATGGGTCAGTTCCTCTTATCGCGGTCACGCGCATCCCTAACTCCGAGAGTGTTTCAGCAACGCTCGTCGGAGCTACTCGTTCTGAACCTCTGACCGCTGCCAGGTTTCAGCGTTTCCGCAGTGTCCGTCCAATGCGACTTGCCATGCGAGACGTCGCCCCGCTTTCTGGCAAAACGGCGATCGGTCCAGAGGAGGCGGATCGGTAATGTTAGATCTTCGCAGCTGGATAGGCTCTGTACTCGCTCTCGGTGCGCTTACACTTCTATTTGTCGGCTGCGCGCTGGTCCTTTGGCCCTTCCTGTCGGCCTTGCTATGGGCTGCGGTTATCTGTTTTTCGACGTGGCCTCTCTACCGCCAATGCGAACGTGCCGTCGGAGGATACCGTGCCGCTGCCGCGGCGATAATGACGATGGTGGTGGTCTTTGCTTTGGCAGCACCGCTTGCGTTCCTTGTGACCGCGCTCGTGGACGACATAGAGAACCTGGCAGAAGCGATTACGCAGGTCCTGGAGGAAGGGCCTTCGGCGCCACCCAACTGGGTCAACGGTCTACCCATCATCGGCGAAGGCGTCGCCGCCTACTGGGAGAACCTCGCTCACGATGCTCCAGCGTTCATAGCTGAGCTCAAGAAATTAACAGGCCCAATCACGGATATCGCGCTTTCAGGCGGAGCGGCCCTCGGCGGCGTCCTGATTGAACTTGCCCTCAGCATATTCATCACCTTCTTTCTTTTTCTGCATGGTCGTCGCATGATCGGCTTCATGCGCCAGATCAGCGAGCGCGTTGCTGGCCCGCGGTCCAAGAGGCTGCTGACGGTCATCGGTGCGACCGTAAAGGGGGTCGTCTATGGGATGATCGGAACCGCGCTTGCGCAGGGCTTGCTTGCCGGTACGGGCTTCTGGATCGCCGGTGTGCCCCAGCCCGTATTGTTGGGTTGCCTAACTTTTGCGCTGTCATTCGTGCCGGGTGGTCCACCGTTTCTGTGGGTGCCGGTGGGGCTTTGGCTTCTGCTACAAGGTTCCATGGGCTGGGCGATTTTCGTCGGCTTGTGGGGTTTTCTTCTTGTCAGCAGCATCGACAATTTCCTGCGGCCGTACCTGCTCAACCAAAACACCAATCTGCCGGTGTTGCTCAGCTTGTTTGGACTCGTTGGCGGGGTGCTCGCCTTTGGGTTGATTGGCCTCTTTCTTGGACCCACATTATTGGCGGTCGCGTACAATCTGTTTCTCGAGTGGGTGGCAGCCGAGATCGAGGGACGGGCCCAAGCAGCCTCCGGCTTGCCCGTGGATTTGGCAACCAACTCAGAGAACTGAGCAAACGTTGTAAATCTGGCTGGGCTCTTCTCACCGGCGGCCCGGCGATAGCAATGGCCTGGCAGTGACCTCATGCTTTGCCTGTCGAGGAGATAGCGGCTACCGGCACCAAAGTGAGCAATGCAGAAGAAAACGGCAATTGGTGCCCCATCCGATCAATGGACTGTCTCCGGCGCTGCGAGATCAGGCTGTACGCCGCCACCTTCGTTTTCCCAGCGGTCGACATCTTCACACGGGAAAGGTGGCGAGAGCATTTCGATCTGGCTCATCAGAATGGTGACGAGCGCTGCTTCGGAGCAAGTGCCGCGTTGAAAAGCCGAGATCAGCAATCGAGCTGCGGCTCGTCTTTTCGCGCGGTGCCACGCACTCCCGACATCGAATATCCCGACGGTGTCGAGCACCCGTTTGAGCATATCGAGGGGAACGGGGACATGGGAGGCTACGTTGGAAGACATCTTGTCCTCCTTTGGTTGGAGGCATATCCGCAGACCGAACTTGAGGCCTGCTTAAGAGTTTGCCTGCCATCACTGTGATCCCGCTGCAAAGATATGGGAAGCACTTTCGTGATCGCAGTCTGATATCATGAGTTGGAGACGACAGACTGGACCCCCGGCTTTAGCCGAGAAGCTTTGCTAGAGTCCCGGTCCCGACGCGAAGCTTGAGACCGTAGCCTTTGCCCGGCTCGATAAAAGGATAAGGCCGGGCTGGTGTTTGCGTCAGGCCGCTCTTCGGCGGTCTGATTGACGACCTTGGTGGCGGTCGCGGTCAGGGCGATCTCCGTCGCCTGCTCTTCGTCAAGCGTCGTCATAAGCAGCTTGGCGTCTTTCATGCCCAGCTGCAGCGCCCAGGTCCTCGGCGAGCCGTTCGTAGTGTTCGACAGCCTGTGCGGCTGCAAGCAGTCCGGCGTCGAGCGCGGGCGAGCCTTGATACACTTCCTGGATCGAGCCGCCTTCCCATGATCGCGTCACACGTCTTTTCAGGCTGTTTGCCGGTGATCCTGAACACGTCGTCCAGCCGCTCGACATGGACCTTTGTCTCTGCGAGATGCTTGATAGACGCGTCTTTGAGGTGCTTGCTCTCGGCGGCATCGCGCATCACGTGTTGGAGCGCACATGGTACCCGACGGTGCGCCGGTTTAGCGCGCGGGCCAATTCAATAGTTCGCCAGCCTTCATGACGTTCTCCCCTTTCTTGAGGGATTCAAGCACACGAACCTTCGCGGATGTTCCACACATCCCGGTTGGCTACGCTGACCTTGAATTGACCTCAATTGACGCGCATGCTCGTTAAATTGATTTAAGCCTGCTTGGCCTGTCGCGCGTCAGAAACTCTCGCCATTTCCCCCTTAGATCGTCGCGTCGTAGCGCTGCGCCATGCAGCGGTATCGGCTCACAACCATCATCACAAACGAGATCGCGTGCCGGCTACAAATGCCGGTATGGAGAGGAGATGTCATGTTCGACTGAACGATCAACCGGACAATCCATTTCGACCGGCCGTTCAGATTGCCGGGCGTTGATGAGACAATAGTTGCGGGCGACTACGATATAGGTGCCGATCGAATGGCATAACTGCCTAGCTTGCCGTGATGTTGCCACCGCCATCAAATGGCCCGTGACAGTCGAGAACCGCTCCGGCAAGCGAATGATTCCAATTGAACCCGACGAGTTGGCGCGTCTGATCGCGCTTGGTGGCGCCGGAATATCAGATGCGCCAAGACAAGAGATAGACGCAAATGGATTCTACCCATCGAAAAAATGAGATTGTCATCGCGCGCTGGCAGCGAGACGGTCGGGCACCCGATAACTTGGGCAAACTCTATCAATACGGCAGGCGTGTGGAAGGTGACGGGTCCTGGACGATTTACCACGTGTTTACGGGAGTGCCGGCCCATATCGGCTCCTGGACGATGACCGGTCTCGATCAACAGTTGGCCTCCGATGTGCTTCACATCCTCAATCGGCCTCTCCAGATCTAGGAGGAGGCGAGACGGGTGCCCGAATTCAGCGAGAATGGGAACGACTTGATGACCGTCGCGGAAATCGACCTGCTGAGGCGGAGGCGGTTTGCGCAAGGTATCAGATACGCAACGGTTCTCGTGCTGAACATCTCGCACGGCTTCTGGTGTCCGAGTTCCGAGTATCCATTTCGAACGAAAGCTCTCTCCTGGCCGCTGTGCTACCAGCCTACGTCAGGCTGGAGAACGCGCCATCTGGATTAAACAGCGGGGGGTGAGTTGATATGTCGTCTTCAACGACGCAGGACGACAACAACGAGCTGCCGCCCTTCTGTCGGAAACTTTATCCGTTTCGGCAATTTCGACTTTGCGACACGCGCCGATCGAGAGCGTGCAGCCGACTTTACGCGCCCGCATGTTGCGCGCAACATATTAGGAACGCCGCAAGGAAGGTCATTGATCACGTAAATCTTGCGGCCAAGACGTTTTTGCCGTCCATCAGTTGATGGCCTCGGCGGTTGCCCAGAGGGATATATTCATGAAGCGGCGCCACTTGGCGCACGTTCTCAGCTCTTCACGCGCAATGGCGCATCATTGAAAGGGTGTCCCGTGCCAAGACAATCATTTGTAAAGAGCGGTCTTAAAGGACCTGCGGCGGTGCGGAGGCTTGCAAGAAAGACGACCTCTTCTGTTGCTGCCGCCGACATTCCGGTCGTCGGCATCGGCGCGTCAGCTGGCGGCATCGAGGCACTGAGCAGCTTTTTTGACGCCATGCCGGTTAACAGCGGCTGTGCCTTCGTCGTAGTGCTGCATCTCGATCCGAAGCGCAAAAGCGAGATGGCTCGCATTCTTGGCTCTCACACTAGAATGCCAGTCGTGCAGGTCGAAGGCGCACTTTCGCTCGCTCCCGACAGCGTCTACGTCATTGCCCCCGATACGGATCTCGAGCTGGAATCCCAGCGGCTGAGAGTATCAAGGCCAGCGGAGCCTCGCGGGAAGCGGCATCCGATCGACGTGCTGTTTGCGTCGATCGCGGCGGAACGCCATGAGCGCTCAGTTGCAATCGTGCTTTCGGGGACCGGAAGCGACGGCACGGAAGGCCTGAAGCAGATCCGGGCGGAAGGCGGGATGAGCCTGGTGCAATCGCCCGAGACTGCCAGATTCGATGCTATGCCGCGAAGTGCGATCGCTGCTGGGCTTGCCGACCATGTGCTGGCTGCCGAGGCGATGCCAGCAATCCTGGTTGCGTATCTCAAGCATGGCTATGTTTCCGATCCCGCCGGGGTCGAGCCCGGTCACGTGGCGGGCGAAGCGGCGATAGAACAGATCCTGGACGTCGTGCGCGCTCGAAACGGGCACGATTTCGGCAGCTACAGGCGCAACACCCTGAGGCGGCGCATTCATCGTCGCATGGGGCTGAGAAACATCAACACACCCTTGGACTATGTCAAAGATCTCCGGACCGACGCCGGCGAGGCGGCCGCCTTGGCGGCCGACCTGATGATCAGCGTGACCGGGTTCTTCCGAGATCCGGAAGCATGGAGGGCGCTCGCCAGCCTCGCAATCGCGCCACTCGTTGCAGAACGCGACAGCGGCAGTGAGGTCCGCATCTGGGTTCCTGCCTGTGCCACGGGAGAAGAGGCCTATACCAACGCCATGCTAATAACCGAGCAGGCGGAGGCCGCCGGAAAGCGGTTCGATCTGAAAGTCTTTGCCACCGACGCGCTGGAGGGGAATCTGCACAAGGCGCGTGACGGCATTTATCCCGCATCCGCGCTCGCAGATTTTCCGCCAGAACGTATCTGCCGTTTCTTCGAAAAGCTTGATGGTTGCTTCCAGGTCAGAAAGGAGCTCCGCGACTCGGTCGTGTTCGCAGCACACAACGTGCTTCGCGATCCGCCGTTCTCTCGGCTCGACCTCATTTCCTGTCGTAATTTCCTGATCTATCTGGAGCCGGAGGCACAGCAGCGCGTCATCGCGCAATACCATTTCGCGCTTCGTCCGGGCGGACATCTGTTCCTCGGCAATGCCGAGACGATCGGACGGCATGATGAGCTCTTCGACACCATCTCGAAGAAGTGGCGCATTTATGCCCGCACCGGACCAACCCGCCACGATCTCATCGACTATCGGCCTCTGCGCGGATCGGTTGGCGCGGGAACTGCGGGCGGGCCGCTCGCCACGCCAGCGGAATCGGCGAGGCTGGCTGAGACTGCGCGCCGGGCCCTGCTGGAGCGCTACGCGCCTGCGTCGGTGTTGATCGATCAGAAAGGTCGTGCTCTATATTTCCATGGGTCGACCGGCGACTATCTGGAGCAGCCTTCGGGAGAGCCCACCAGAGATCTGCTCGCCATGACGCGGGAGGGATTGGGCCTCAAGCTACGCGGTGCGCTGCGAGAAGCCACGAAGGGCGACAGGACCGCCACGGTTCATGCGCGGGTGCGACAGAACGGAGCGTCGCGGCGGGTCGCCATGACCGTGATGCCGCTGCCGGCTTCGCCACAGGGCGGCAAACTGATTCTGGTGAGCTTTACGGCGGATGAAGCGCCTGCCGCGTCCGGCGATCCAGCCGGCCACGACGTGCTCGAAACGACGTCCGGCGAGCGGGCACTTCAGGAAGAACTGATCTCGATGCGCGCCGAGTTGCGCAACACCATCGAGCACCTCGAGACCGCCAACGAGGAGCTGAAGGCTTCAAATGAGGAAGCGATCTCGATGAACGAGGAACTTCAGTCCACCAACGAAGAGCTCGAAACCTCCAAGGAAGAGCTACAGTCCTTCAACGAGGAGCTGAACACCGTCAACAGCCAGCTTCAGCACAAGATCTCCGAGTTGGAGCGCTCCACCAATGATCTGAACAACCTTCTGGCCGGCTCGGAAACGGCAACGCTGTTTCTCGATGAGAAGTTAGCAATCACTTGGTTCGCACCGGCGATGAAGGAGCTTTTCAACCTCGTGACTTCCGACATCGGTCGGCCAATCGCCCACTTTGCGCGCAAGTTCTCCGACGAGAACCTGCTCGATGATACGCAGACAGTGCTCAGCAAACTCACGACCATCGAGGCCGAAATTCGCGCGGACACCGGGCGCTGGTACCTCCGTCGTATCCTGCCTTACCGGACGCGCGACAACCGCATCGCCGGCATCGTGATCACTTTCAGCGATATCACTGAACGAAGGGCGGCCGCCGAGGCCGTTGACGACGCGCGCCTCTACGCCGAGGCGATCGTCAGGACGGTGCGGCAGCCCCTGATCGTTCTCGACGCCGAGCTGCGGGTGGTCTCGGCCAATCCCGCCTTCTACGATCTGTTCAAGGTTTTGCGGAAAGACACCGAGGGCAGGCTGCTCTACGCGCTTGGCAACGGGCAGTGGGACGTTCCCGCCCTTCGGATGCTGCTTGAAGAGGTGCTGTCGAAGGAGCAGGAACTTTCCGACTACGAGGTCGAGCACGAATTTCGCGAGATCGGCCGGCGCAGCATGATACTCAATGCCCGCAAGCTCTCCGAAGGCGACGGCCGAGACGGACTGATCCTGCTCGCCATCGAGGATGTCACCGAACGCAGAGAGGCCGATAGCATTGTTCGCACCAGTGAACAGCGCCTGAGGGATCTTGTCGGGTCGCTGCCGGGCGCAGTTTACACCACTGATGCGGAAGGCCGGATCACGTCCTACAATCCGGCTGCCGCTGAATTGTGGGGACGCAGTCCGGATCTGGGCACGGCGTGGTGCGGATCCTGGCGTTTGTATCGACCGGATGGCACGGTCCTGCCGCACGACCAATGCCCCATGGCAATTGCCCTGAGGGAGAAAAGATCGATACACGCTGCCGAAGCCGCGGCTGAGCGACCCGACGGCGTGCGCGTACCCTTCCTGGCCTATCCGACCCCTTTGCGCGACGCCTCCGGCGAGGTCACCGGGGCGGTGAACATGCTGGTGGACATCTCCGAACGCAAGCAGGCCGAGGCGGTGGCGCAACGCCTGGCCGCCATCGTCGCCTCGTCAGACGACGCGATCATCAGCAAGTCGCTGGAGGGCGTCGTCAAAAGCTGGAACATCGGCGCAGAGCGGCTGTTCGGCTACGAGGCCGATGAGATTGTCGGCCAATCGATAATGACCCTGGTTCCGCCGGACCGCCACGATGAGGAGCGGGATATCCTGGAGCGTGTCCGAAGGGGCGAGCACATTCAGCACTACGAGACGTTGCGCCAGCGCAAGGACGGAAGCGAGATCTGGGTTTCGTTGACGATCTCACCGCTCAGGAATGCCGTGGGCGTTGTCATCGGCGCTTCGACCATCGCACGAGACATGACTGAACGGCGGCGCGCCGATCAGCATCGCATAACCCTGATGGGGGAGCTCAACCATCGCGTCAAGAACACGATGGCTGTCATTCAATCTATCGCGGCGCAGACACTGGGGCACGCATCGACGCTGGAGGAAGCGCGGGAGGCTTTCGGGTCGCGGCTGATCAATCTGTCCAAGGCGCACGACCTTCTGACGCGAGAGAGCTGGCAGAGCGCAGATCTGCGTGAAATCGTGGCCGATACGGTGAGGCCTCATGCCGGGGGAGAAAACCGCTTCCAGATTGAAGGCCCGAGCATTCGGCTTTCGCCGAGTGCGGCATTGGCGGTTGCCATGGCGCTCCATGAACTTAGTACGAATGCCGCAAAATATGGTGCACTTACGTCGGAAAAAGGCCGCGTCCTGATCGCATGGAAAATCCAAGGCGAGGGCGCCGGACGGCAGCTCTTCCTAAGCTGGCGGGAGAGCGGCGGACCTCCGGTCGCTCGGCCGACACGCAAGGGTTTCGGGTCACTCCTGATTGAACGGGCACTGGCTTCGGAACTGCGAGGAGAGGTTCGTGTTGGCTACGAGATCACCGGCCTTGAGTGCACGATGGTCGCACCAATTCCCGCCGGTGAAGACTTCCTGGGAGGGCGAAGTGGCCAGAGCGGAGGGGCGGCGGATTCTGATCGTCGAGGATGAAGTTCTCATTCTCTAAACCTTGAGGACCTTCTCACTGAAATGGGACATGAGGTAGTGGCTTGCCGCAGCTTAATGCCGCGACGCATCTAGCAGCTAAAAGGAACTCTATTTTGCCCTTCTCCACATAAACTTAGGTAGAGATACGTCGTTTCCGGCGGCCGCCATCTTGCCCGCAAGATATTCGGCTTCGCTGCCGCGTCCGGAATAACGGGCTTTTTAGCGTGACACGGCGACTTGGCTGAAATCCGCTCATGCACGTGCAGGAGCAACGACCGGGTTGCTTCGCCGAAATGTCCATATCTTCCCGGCCTTAGCCGGCAATAGGCCGCATGCAGGTGAGGAATGTTATTTCATAAAACCGGGGTACTACGTAACCGCTGTTTTCGCCCCACATTGTCTGCCGTCGCCTGATCTGTGATCGACGTTCCATGGATGACAAAGGAGTTTCTCCATGGAGACTACGTTGGAGGTTCTCACGACGCGGCGGAGCAGACGTGAAGCTCATCGCCAATGGCCTGACGAGATGAAGGCACGGATCGTCTCGGAGAGCTTGCGCCCGGGCGTGACGGTGAACGAAGTCGCAGAACGCCACGGTCTGAAGGCCAACCACCTGTCGTCCTGGCGCACGCTGGCGCGGCAGGGCAAGCTGGTTTTGCCTGCGCCGGAGGATACAGTCGAATTTGCGACGATGGTTATCGAGACGCCCGCGCCGGAGCCGCCGACTGCCAAAGCAGTCTCCCGCGCAGAGATTGTCGTCGGTCCGGTCACGATCCGTCTTGAGGAAGGGGCGTCTGCTGCCCGGATCGCTGCCATCGCGCGTGCTTTGGCAGCCACGATATGATCTTTCCATTGAGCCGTGTGCGGATCATGGTGGCTACCAAACCGGTCGACTTCCGGAAGGGTCATAACGGATTGGCGGCGCTTGTGAAGAACGAGCTGCACAAGGACCCGTTCACCGGAACAGTCTTTGTGTTCCGGTCGCGCAAGGCAGACCGGCTGAAGCTGATCTACTGGGACGGCTCAGGTATCGTCCTGGCCTACAAGAGGCTGGAAGAGCACACCTTCTGGCCCGGCATCAAGGATGGACTGATGACGTTGACCCACGCCCAATTCGAAGCCCTGTTTGCAGGCCTCGATTGGCGGCGGGTTCATGCTGTCAAGACGAGAACGCCGGAGACTGTCGAATAGCTGCGGCACGATGACTCAGCATCATAGATTCCGAAGGCAAAACGAGCCGGGATTTGGTAGGTTTTGGCCATGCTGGATACCGCCCATCTTCCCGATGATGTCGCTGCCCTGAAGGCGATGCTGATTGCGGCGCAGGCCCGCGAGGCAGGCAAGGATGCCCAGATTGCTCGCAAGGATGAGCGGATCGAACGGCTTGAGAGACTGGTCGCCGCTTTCAAGCAGGCAGCCTTCGGGCGCAAGTCCGAGAAGACCGATCCCGACCAGTTCGATCTGGCGCTGGAAGACCTGGAAACGGCCAGGGCTGCCATCCGTGCCGAGGATGAGGCGGACGTTCCTGCTGGAAACAGGATTGCTGCCAAGCCACGCGCGACCAATCGCGGCTTCTTTCCAAAACATCTTCCCCGTGTCGAGGAGGTGATCGAACCGGAAAGCCTGATCTGTGCCTGCGGTGGTTGCCTGCATTGCATTGGCGAGGATGTCTCAGAGCGACTGGATGTAGTCCCGGCGCAGTTCCGCGTCATTGTCACCCGCCGCCCCAAATATGCGTGCCGTGCCTGCACCGACGGCGTCGTTCAGGCCCCGGCTCCAGCGCGGCTGATCCAGGCAGGACTGCCGACGGAAGTGACCGTCGCCCATGTGCTGGTTTCCAAATATGCCGATCACCTTCCGCTATATCGGCAGGCCCAGATCATGAGCCGCCAAGGCATCGATTTGGATCGCTCAACGCTCGCCGACTGGGTCGGTCGGGCGGCCTACGAGCTTCGCCCGGTCTTCGATGCGCTGATTGCTGACCTGAAGCGCTCGACCAAGCTGTTCGTGGACGAGACCCGTGCCCCGGTGCTCGATCCCGGCTCGCGCAAAACCAAGACCGGATGCTTCTGGGCGCTGGCACGAGATGATCGTTCTTGGGGTGGCGGTGCTCCACCAGGTGTGGCCTTCACCTATGCGCCAGGTCGCGGGGGCATTCACGCCGAAAGGATATTGCAGGGCTTCTCCGGCATCCTGCAAGTCGATGGCTATGCCGGATACAACAGGATGATCGCGCCAGACCGTGTCGGTGCGAACATCAGGCTTGCCTATTGTTGGGCCCATGCTCGGCGCAAGCTGGTAGAGATCACCCGCAATGGAACAGCACCGATTGCCGAAGACGGCGTTAAACGGATCGGTGAACTCTATCGGATCGAGACCGAACTGCGTGGCCTTGATCCGGGGGCTCGCCTTGCCGGACGGCAGGAACGTTCAGCGCCGCTGATCGCCGATATGCGGGCCTGGCTCGTCCATCACCGTGCCCGTGTTGCAACGAAGTCCCCACTCGGCGAGGCCTTGGCCTACATCGCCAAATACTGGGATGGCCTGAAGCTGTTCCTCAACGACGGCCGCATCGAGATCGACAACAACAGCGTCGAGCGAACCATCCGTCCCATCGCCCTCAATCGGAAGAACGCACTCTTCGCAGGGCATGACGCTGGAGCAGAGAATTGGGCGACCATCGCCTCTCTCATTGAAACCTGCTTATGCCGCGCGCGGCATAAGCAGGTTTATGCCGACCGGCGAACTATGCCGAGCACCTCTTCCAACTTACCAGTTGAAACGCGCTTCTCTTGCCGTTTTGGTCGAAGACCCGTCGTTGGCACTCGGCATAGTTCTCATGCTCAGAGGGCGTTCAGGAATTCCAGAAGCCGGTCGTTTGGTCGAAATCGCTCGGCCTTGGCGCGTTCGTACGGCTTCAGCTTTGCGAGTGCGGATTCCTTCAGTTCAAGATGTGCATGAAGATAGGTCAGCGTCGTTTCCATCGCCTCATGGCCCAGCCACAGGGCAATGACCGAGCAGTCGACGCCCGCCTGTAGTAGCTCCATGGCAGCGCTGTGCCGCAAGACATGGGGCGACACCCGCTTCGAGCGGAGGGAGACGCAGTGCTCGCGCGCTTTGGCGACATATTTGTTCAGCAGTGCCTGCACGCCGTCGGCGCTGAGCCTGCCACCGTGCATATTCGGAAAGAGAGCCGTTGCGCCTCGCTTCCCTGGTTCCTTGAGCCAACGCCGGAGGGCTTCCTGTGCAACCTTTGTGAGCGGCGTACTTCGCTCTTTGCGGCCCTTACCGACGCATTGCACATGCGCACCGCGGCCGAGCACTACCGAGTCTCGGTCGAGGTCGATGACTTCCGAAACCCGCAGCCCCGTTTGCGCGGCCAGCAATAGCAGAGTGTAATCGCGGCGTCCCAGCCACGTGCTTCGATCCGTGCAGTCCAGGATAGATTCAATCTCGGGCCTGGTTAGGAACTGAAGCTGCCGCTTGTCGCATCGCTTGCTGGGGATCGCGAGCACGCGCTGGATGTGGGCGCTATGTGCCGGCTCCTCGAACGCCGCATATCGGAAGAAAGATCGAATGGCTGTGAGGCGGAGATTCCGGGTCCTCACCGAGGCGGCTCTCTGCGTCTCGAGGACTTCCAGGAATGCGCCGATGAACGGAGCGTCCAAATCCCGCAGTGTCAATTGAGATGGGGACCTCCCAAGGCGCGCCTGCGCGAACGCAAACAGGAGCCTGAACGTGTCGCGATAGGAGGCAATGGTGTTGGAACTTACACCTCGATGCTTCATGAGCCGATCTGTGAACCACCGCTCGATCAGCACGGCTAAGTCGTTCGTTCGTCTCATGACCGAACCTCCCACCGCTTATCCAATCGCCGAACGGCATGATTCATCAGCTCCGGCGCGGCGGACAGATACCAGTAGGTGTCGCGAACATTGGCATGGCCGAGGAAGGTCGAGAGTACCGGCAGCTCGCGTTCCACATCTTCGCCAGCGCGATGCCAGTTGATCAGGGTTTGGACGGCGAAACGGTGACGAAGATCGTGAACCCGCGGGCCACCGCGATGCCCCTCCTGCCGTAAACCAATTTGCCGGGATAGTCGCCAGAACACCCGGTGCACGTATTGATGCAGCAATCTGCCGCCCTGTTCGGCGACGAAGAAATAGGGACTGCGCGGCGTGCCAAGGTGTGCATCGCGTCGGGCAGCATAGTTTGTAAGGACAGCGATTGTCGTGGCATGCAGCGGCACCAGCCGTGACTTGCCGAACTTTGTCTCTCGGATAGTGAGGACGCCCTGCTCGAGATCGACGTCGGCCCGGAGCAGGCCGAGCGCTTCAGAATGGCGCAGTCCGGCGACCGCTATCAGTCCGAACAGGCAGTGATACGTCCAGCGTCGAAGGGCGTTGGCTGGCGGCAGCGACAGTGCTGCCGCCAGCAGCGCCTGAATCTCAATGTCGCTATAGATGTAGGGCTTTGTCCGCCGTGCCGGCGGCACTGCGTCGCTCGGTGGCACTTCCGTCAGAGGATCGAAATGACTGAGGTGCTGGGCAAAGCAGCGCACATCAGCCAGGCGGATGGACCAACTCGGCTGTCGGCCCATCGACGTCACCCACTGCATTGCCAGGTCCGACGTGATGGTCTCGGCGCCGCGGGCTTCCATGAAGGTGACGAATGCCGACAACCGTCGTGCCGGCCCATCATATTTGTATCCCAGCCCTTGGCGCATGCCGACATAGCGGTTGAGGGCAGTGCGAAGCCGGCTCATTGGACACCTCCCGGCCAGGGCAGGCTCAGTCCACGCAGCTTCTCAACATCGAGCTTGGCATAGATCCTTGTGCTGTCGATGCTTCGATGGCGGAGCAGTTGGCCGATCTCGGCAAAACTGGCACCCGACCGTAAAAGGTCGGTCGCGAGGCTGTGGCGGAAAAGATGGGCGCCGTGATGGGCATAGCCATCAATGCCTGCCCGCTCGAGTGCCTGCTTCGCGATCATCGTGATGGCGCAGCCGGAGGCAAAGCCCACGTGCGGCGCAAGTGTTCGCAAGAAAACTCGCCGACACGCCGAAGCGGGACGCCCATGCCGGATATAAGCCACGATAGCTGTTCCGACATCGTGACGCAGCGGCATAGTCGCTTGCCGCCGTCCCTTTCCGTGTACGAGAATCGTGCCCGACTGCCAGTCGATATCATCGAGATTGAGGGTAGCAACTTCGCTAGCGCGCAAACCGAGCTTGGCCAAGATCATCAGAACCGCATAGTCCCGATGCCCCATTGCCGTCGTCCGGTCACAGGCATCGAGAACCTTCTGGACCTTCTCTGGCGGCAGGAAGGTTGGAAGGCCGGCAAGTCGCCAGCGGCGGATGGATGGCACGCAATCGGCCAACGCCGTCGAAATGAAGCCCTTCAAATGCAAGTAGCGCAGTAAGGCACGCACGACTCCGCACATTGCCTTGCCGCTGTCGGCGGAGCCATCGAGCGCATGTCGTTCGACATACCCGATGACAATCTCCGGGGTGAGCGCTGCAAACCCATTCGCGCCGGCAGGACAGACCTCCCGCAGAAATCGAAGTGACAGAAGCTTGTGGCTCCCCACCGTCGAGGCGGCGAGCCCTCTCTCATTCGAGAGATATGCCCCGAATACATCGACGATCTGCTCGTGCTCAGTGCGCTCAACCGGAAGCGCACCTGGTATTAAGCCCTCTTCCCGTAACGCTGAAAGCACGCGTCGGAGTGCCGATCGGTCGCCCGTATCGGGACTCCAGTGTTTGAAGCGATGCTCAAGAAAACGATCGACATAAGCTTCGCTCAAATCCTGCGGGGCATATCCATTGCCAACATGCCAGTCCATCAGGTCTCGAAACAGGCTCAGCGAGCGCCACGTGCATTGCCGACCCAAGCCTTCTTTCGACATGTTGGCGGCGTAAACACGCGCAAACTCCCGATACGGACCGTGGAGCAGCTTCCGATATAGGGCGCTGCGATTCAAATAGTCAGTTGTGTTCATGTGTCCTCTCCTTCGCGTCAATTGCGACGGAGAGACCCTAAGCTATGCCGACTGGGCGACCGCTATGCTGCCGGAAACGTTGGAAAAAACTTGATTAATCGGCATAGTTCGCCGATCGGCATAAACCTGCAAGCTCAATGCCGTCGATCCGCAGGCCTACCTGACCGATACGCTAACCGCTATCGTCAATGGTCACGAGCAGAGCCAGATTGATGGCCTTTTGCCGTGGAATTATCCCGCCATACAATGCAGTTCCCGCCATTGACCGCAGTTTGCCCCATTGCGGTCATCCATCGGGGTTGGCCGCTAGCGCGCTCAAAGAGCAAACCAGCCGATTGAGCAACCTGTCTATTGAATATGTTGGGGCGGATCGCACCGTCGGGATGTCAGATTTTTGCGCATCTTGAACAGGAGCTTTCCGATGTCCATTTATCGCGTATCACCCGTTTCGATGACATCCTGTAGCAAGCTAATAGCTGGCACGTTCGACGTCATCCGGGTTAACGAAGGAGGCGCTTCCCGTTCGGGTCGAGCGCCTCCTTCCGTTCCAGATTACTCTCAGTGGGCCATTCTCCTCAGAGCCTTTCGTAGGTCACGCGCCAGCCTTCCTTGGGATCGGCGGGCGTGATTGTGAGCTGATCGTTATCGACCTCGAACCTCCGCTCCATGCGCTGACCGATGAGATTTCGGACAAGTGACGATTCCACCATGATGGCAAACCTTTTCTTGGCTTCGTCGACTTCCACCGGGCCGTAGTACGCCTCATATCCGTTCGCCGTATAAGGCGTCGGTTCCGCGGCGGCGTCCGGGTTCATCGCCTGGACGGAGAGCGTTCCGCCTTGCGAGAAGATGACCTGGCCTGAATAGGGGATTTCGGTCTGCTTGCCGTTCGCGTCGGTGACATGTAGCGACGTCATGCGCCACGTCCCCGTTATCGCAGACTTGCTGTCATCGGCGAAGGCGAGAGAGGACGCGGCCAGCGTCAGCGCCATAAGTGTGATCATGAAGTTTTTCATTCGGTTGGTCCTCTTCGGATGGTGGCGTGGATAATTCAAATCCGTTCGATCCGCACGGGGTATGCGCCGCGAACGAGCAGAGGCTCGAAGCCCCCGTCGAAGCGGCCGAGACGGATCAGCCCGTCCCAACGGTAGTCGTCGTAGAACAGGGCGAGATTGCCCCATGTCTTGAAGTAGCAGAGGTCGCCGGGCCGCTCGTTTCCGAACGAGCCGCTGCCTTCCTCGGTTAACTTCCGCGGCAGACGGACGATCTTCTCGTTCCCCCCAAAATCCTCGATCCTGAGGTCCAGAGGAAGCATCGAGGCGAAATCGCGCGCGGATGGATTGTCGTAAAGCGTGGCCGTCAGCGACAGGTCGTTGAAGGTCATTCTGATCTTGACGTCGGTCGGTTCCTGGCTGGCGGGATCGCGGCCGTCCTGCCCACGTACCGCAAAGGGCAAAGTCGCGGCCGCCAGAGCGCCACCTACGATCCCCCGCCGGGTCATAGCCAAGGTGTTCGTCGCCATGATGCGAGTCCTGTTAAACTGGTTGCGCGGTGGGCCGGAACAGGATTTCGTTGATGTCGACGTCGTCTGGCTCGCTTACCGCGAAGGCGACCGTCCGGGCGAAGGTGTCCGCACCCACGGCGATCTTGCTCACGAACTCCTTCGTGCCTGCCTGGATATCCTTCTCGCTGATATGATCGAGAAGCTCGGTGCTGACGGCTCCGGGCGAGATGATGGTCGTCCGGATGCTGTAAGGCTTCACCTCCTTGCGCAGCCCTTCGGAGAGTGCGCGGACGGCGAACTTGGTGGCGCAGTAGACAGCGGCACCCGGATCGACGACATGCCCGTAGACCGAGGAAACGTTGATGATGTGTCCGGACTTCCGCGCCTTCATATGCGGCAGCGCCGCGGCGATGCCGTAGAGCACGCCCTTGATGTTGACGTCGATCATGCGGTCCCACTCGTCCACCTTGAGACGTTCGAGCGGGGCAAGCGGCATCAGGCCCGCATTGTTCAGCATGACGTCGATGCGGCCGAATTCGCTCACCGCGGTGTCCACCAGGTTGCTAACCTGCTGCCTGTCCGTGACATCTGTCTGGACCGCCCTGGCCTTGTAGCCCTTTGCGGTGAGTTCGTCGGCCAGTGCATCGATGCGGTCACACCGCCGAGCACCGAGCACCACGGTGGCACCTCGCTCGGCGAGATGGCGTGCCGTAGCTTCTCCCAGTCCACTGCTCGCGCCGGTGATGACGACGACTTTATTTTCGATCCCTTGAGTCATGATGTTCTCCCGTTCGAGATTGTTGAGAGGTCAAACGCGGCGGCCGGCGAGCGCTCCGAACGCGGCCGAGCCTGCAAGAAGGAGGGCGGCCAGAAGGAAAGCGCTCCACCAGCCTGCGATGTCGAAAAGAACGCCGCCTGCAAACGCCCCCCCTGCAATGGCCAACTGGATCAGAGCGACCTGGATACCGCCCGCCGCTTCCAGTTCACCGGGGACTAGCCTCGCCATCCAAGTGTTCCAGGCCACCGGGGTCGGGGTCGAGAAGAATCCCCAGAGCACGAGAAGGACCGCGGTAGCACACAGTGAAGACCCGAAGCCGATCAGCAGGACAGCGATCAGGGCGACCGTGCCCGGCAGACCAATAAGCGCGGCGGTCAGGTGTCGGCGCAGAACGAAGCCAATCAGGGAAGTCCCGGCCAAACCGCCGAGTCCGACACCCAGAAGCATCAGCGAGAGCGTGTTGAGTTCCACCCCGGTGACACCTTCGAGAAACGGACGCAGATAGATCGAAAGCGCGTTCATCCCCATGAAGACGAGACCCGTCGCCGCCATGCCGATCAGGAAGGCGCGGTTGCGCAAGAGCCGCAACATCCGGCCGACCGACACGGTTTCCGTCGCAGGCATCTTCGGCAGAACCGCAAACTGCCAGATCAGGGCGACGAGACCGATCGGAACCGTGATCAGGAAGGTGCCGCGCCAGCCGATCAGCCCGCCGAGAAAGCTGCCGAGAGGAGCCGCGACAACGATGGCGAGCGCGGTGCCGCCTTGGAGCAAAGCGATGGCCTTCGGCAGGTCCGACTTCGATGCCAGACGTGCGAGGATGGCTGTCGACAGCGACCAGAAACCGCCGATCGCGACACCGACAAGCGCCCGACCCGCGAGAAAGACGGCGAAGTTGGGAGCGAGGGCGACTGTCAGACTGGAGAGGACCAGAACCCCGGTGTAGAGCAGAACGACTGCCTTCCTGTCCCATTTCGACAGAAAGCCGTTGCCGAAGAGGCTGGTGATTAAAGCGAAGACGCCCGAGACCGTGATGGCCATCCCGGCCTGTCCTTCCGATACCGATAGTTCTCCGGCGATCGGAGTCAGGAGGCTGACCGGCAGGAACTCCAATCCGACTAGAAGAAAGGTCAGGAGCGACAGGCAGGTCACGGCAGCCCATGGCGTATCTGCGGCTTCCGTCGAGATTATGTCATTCGCTGTCAGTTCAACGACCATTACGGCTCTCCTTTAGGGTCGCCGCAACAAATAGCCAAACGGGGTTAGACAGACTAGAAGGCATAATCTGCATGTCGATGTGAAGGAGATTCAACAATGCGGCGGGACGAGTTCACCGAGATGAGAGCATTCTTGGAAGTTGCCAAGGAGCGGAGCTTCACGCGCGCTGCCGCCAAGCTTGGTCTCACACGCTCGGCCCTCAGTCACACAGTCAGCGCGCTGGAGGAGCGGCTGGGCATCCGGCTTCTTTCCCGCACCACGCGGGACGTGGCCCCCACGGCGGCCGGCGAACGTCTCATGGAGAGCATCCAGCCGCATTTCGAGAGCATCGCCGCAGGGATCGACGCGATCAGCGCATTACGCGACAAGCCGTCCGGCGACGTACGGGTGGTCTGCCCCGACGATGCGGTCGAGCTCGTGTTCCGCCGTCGGCTCTCGGCATTCCTGCGGGACTTCCCAGACGTAACGGTGGAGATTATCGTCGACAATGGCTTCACCAACATTGTTGAGCGGCAGTTCGACGCTGGCGTCCGTCTTGGCGAGGCCGTTGCCCGAGATATGGTGGCGGTGCGCATAGGACCCGACGTGTCGTATTCCGTCGTTGCCTCGCCCGACTATCTGGAGCGGCACGGGCCGCCGTCAATCCCGCAGGACCTGACAGGCCACAACTGCGTCAACCTTCGCCTTCCAACGTCCGGGGGGCTTTATGCCTGGGAATTCGAGCGGGACGGCCGCGAGTTCAGCGTGCGGGTGGAGGGCCAGCTCACCTTGAGCAACATCGCTCCCGCGATAGACGCTGCATTGGACGGCATCGGTCTTGCCTACGTGCCCACGGACCTTGTCTTGCGACATGTCGAGCGTGGGCGGCTGCGGCAGGTGCTTTCGGACTGGTGTCCGACCTTCCAAGGCTACCATCTCTATTATCCAAGCCGGCGCAATCCTTCGCCAGCCTTCTCGGCGTTCGTCGATGCTTTTCGGCATAGACAGCGGAAACCGTGATAGGCCTCACAATCCAAGTTCTCATATTGTCGCTATCCGACCATAGCGCTCTTCTGCGATTGATGCCTGATACGACAGTTCGGTGTTATCCAGCCAATGTGGGATCAGCACATCGCTTACGGTACTACTGCACCTCTTCGCGATTTACGCCTTCCGAATCCAACCGAATCGGAGTGGGCTGCGCGACGTCGCCCATGTACCCATGTGCGACAAGCCAGTCGCGCAACTAGCTCGTGACGAGTGACGCTGTCTGCAAACATTGAGCAGCCCGAGCATGCGCCGTCCGGCCAGTTCTCCAAGTCGGGGAGCGCGATGAAGCGGTGCCTGCCCGCGAACAGGCCGAGCAGCTCCGTTCTTCCGTCAGGAGAGAACGCGCAGCCTGCAAGAAGGTTCTGTGTGCCTTTGGTGATTGGCATGTGCAGAAAACTCCGGCATCCGGGAACCAGTCACGCCGTTCGCGGGTTCGGTTGATCTTGAAGGAGGCACCGGGCATGAAAGAAGTCGGCAAGTGGCGGCATATCTGCGTCGATGCCCAGCGGATGTTTTTGGAGCAGACGCCCTGGCACGTGCCGTGGATGAAAAACGTACTACCGCAACTTGTCGAAATATCGGAACGCCATGCGAGCAGCACAATCTTCACCCGATTTATACCACCCCTAAATCCACGCGACGCGGCGGGAAGTTGGAGGGATTACTATCAAAAATGGTGGATGATGACCGGCGAGCACCTGCCTAAAGAAATGCTCGAGCTGCCGCCCTCCTTTCAAAACCTTGTGCCGCCAGCCCGCGTCTTCGACAAAACGACCTATTCGCCCTGGGTTGATGGCCGGTTGTTTTCGCACCTTCGACAAGAAGGCGTGGAAACCCTCGTCGTTACCGGCGGCGAGACGGATATCTGCGTCTTGGCGACCATCCTCGGCGCGATCGATCTCGGGTTTGGCGTCACCGTGCTTTGCGATGCGGTTTATAGCGGCGCCGACGAAACGCACGATGCCGCCATGGATCTGCTCAGCGATCGGTATTCAGTCCAGCTCGAACTCGTGAAGACCGAAGAATTCTTAGCGGCGACGCCTCGCCGTGAAGCGTAACGCAGTCCGGAGCGTCAACGACATCTGGTCGTTTGAACAACCCGGTTACCCGTCCCGAGTGAGAAGGATCCGTCGATGCCCCTGAAAGCGCTTGCCTTAAACTGCACCTTAAAATCCTCCGCAGCCACCGAGGCGTCGTCCACCGATAAACTCCTAAGTCTTATTGCGGCGGAATTCGAGAAGCATCGCGTCGACACTGAGACGATCCGCTTGGCCGATCGCAACGTAAAACCAGGCGTGACTTCCGATGAAGGCGAGGGGGATGATTGGCCCGGTATACGCAAGAAGATCCTCGATGCCAACATCCTGCTCATCGGCACGCCCATCTGGCTCGGGCAGCCATCGAGTGTGTGCAAGCGTGCCCTGGAGAGGATGGACGCATTCCTTGATGAAACCGACGAAAAAGGGCGCATGGTTTCTTACGGCAAGATTGCCGTCGTTGCTGTCGTCGGCAACGAAGACGGCGCCCATCACGTTTCCGCCGAAGTTTTTCAGGCACTCAACGACGTCGGCTTCACCATTCCGGCAAATGCGGTCGCTTACTGGGTTGGCGAAGCGATGGGCTCTACCAACTTCGTCGATCTGAGAAAGACCCCTGAGCCGGTAAAAACGATGATTGCAATGCTTGCCCGCAATGCATCCCATGTTGCCACCCTGCTGAAGAACTCTGCATATCCGGGTGACGAGAACTAAGGCCCTCCTACAACCGCCAAAGCAAGCCCCATCGGTACCGGTTGAAGGATCGGGGTTGCAGAGACTCAAGCGCTCCTTCTCAATTTCGCCTGCTACAGGGATTGCGCGCCGCGTTAAACCGGGTCCAACCCTGCTCGGAGTATGAGCCCGCGACCGCGCGGATCCGCAACAGATAGGCTGGGTAAACGGTCACGAGGATCATGAAGGCGGCAGCGACGTCTATCGGGCGCCCGCGATCGCGCATGATCTTGACCGCCCCCCCGAGCAATGCCTGCGCGGCGGTCGCGCCAAGTGCGACGACCGCATCCGAGCGGACGAGGGCAGCTCGGCGCCGAACCACCAGCCGCAACGTTGGAGTTCGCCTGCATTCGGTCGTGCATGTAGCCTTCGTTTGCCCCGTTGTTCATGCTTGAAATCCTTGACGGCGTTGGTCAGGTAGCAGTTTTGGCGGGATACCGGCCAAGACGCTGAGGACCCGACCGGCCGGAGCGACAAAAGGGTGGCCGGCGAGGTCTTATCCCCCGGCTGTTCCCCGACGAGCACGAGGTCCGCGTCGGGCGGCGCTTCACCAAACACGATTTGGGTTGCGCGCTTGGGGCCGCAGCAGCGGCAGTCCCTGCCTCCTTTAAGACCGCGCGGAGCGACGAGCCAGGGACAGGGTCGCCGAAAGCGAAACCGCCCGATCGGCGATCGGTAGCTGGCGCGGTGCGGTTGATGTTTAAGGTCGCCATAACACGAGAAATCCGTCTGAGCCCGGGGGCAACCGGGCGGACGGGATTTGGTTCCACGGCTGCAGGGGCGCGCACCAAACTTGGATGGTTCAAAGCGCAATCTTGTGCCCGGCCATTTAGTTGACCCGGAGGCTCGCACTGCGATCCTCGTCACATCGAGCGTCATCTCGGAGAGTCCCGGCCGTGCCCTCGAACGCCATTGCGCTATTTGATAAGGTTCTCCGCCATTTCCAGATGGTGCTCCAGGGCCGGAAGCGTTTTTGCAGCCCAAGCCTTCAACTCCGCGTTTTCTCCGCCTTCGCTGTAGCGCTTGAACAGGTCCACCGCATCTTCATGCGCTTCCTGCTGATCGGAACGGTACTGTTTCCCAAAGTCTTCGCCCTTGAGATCGTTCAGCTTGGCGAGCATCTCCTTTTGAGCGGTCGTCATGGTCTTCGGCAGGGTCGCCTTGACCTTGCCACTGGAGACGAGGCCACTGAGGTCAGCAGTCGTCTTTTCGTGGTCTTGGACCATTTTCTGAGCGAAGACCTTCGTTGCGGCATCGCCCTTTTCCAAAGCAAGCCTGCTGGACTGAACTTCGAACAGATCGCTTGTCGCCGCTTCCTGGACGAAATCTTGTGTTTTAGGTGCAGCGCCGATCAGCGAGTTTATGCCGGATTTTTCCATTGCGGACTGGGCGAGGGCCGAACCGGCCAGAGTGAGCACGAGTGAAGCAAGAACGAGCTGTTTCATGATAGGTCTCCTGTCGGCAGGTCCAACTGCCAAGTGGAAAGAGTTACGCCGCATGCGGGAACCGGGGTGCAGCCGAGCGCCCGCTGGCAACGCGCTGGCGATCGAGCAAACAAGACGTGCGCGCGGGCCGCGTGTCTAGCTTTCGTTCTTCGAGGGATCGGAGCGTCCGGTCGGAATAGAGCTGGTGGTCGCGGCAACCGGGTCGCTTGCGGGAAACGAACTCTCGAGACCTTCGTCGAGCTGTTCTTCCAGAGTGCCGGTATCCTTTGCGCTGCGCGCGCTTCTCAAAGACTCCACCGCCGGCGATCCCGTTTCATCGCCACCGGCTATTTCGCGGTCATCCCCCTCTTCGAACGCGGCTACTTGCACCATCATAGCTTTGGCCTTGGTCACGGCCGCATCGACGCCAAGGTCTCCGCCAGTGCTTTGTAGGCGTACGGAAATCACATCTCCGCCTTCTGCAACCCATTCGACGGTCTTCACGCCTCCGGGATCTGTGAGCACCTGTTGTGCGATGATGTTCATGGTTCATGTCTCCTGTCTCGTTGGTACACGCCAACGCAAAACACGGTTCGGCGACCGGTGGTTCCGAAGATTGTCAACGCTTTCATGCAAAAAGGACCGCCCGCCGGGTATGGCGGACGGTCATCATGCTAAACCAGGATGAGCCACCCCGTCCGGTTAGCGAGTGGACAAATCGGCACTCGGGACCTCGCTTGGAACCGGGCAGACAGCCCGCATTTCGTCCTCAGTCTCCAGACGGACTTCCGCGTTTCGGTCATCCGATCCCGGGAAGGGTTCGAGGCACTGTAACCTGCCGACTTCCCGAAACCTCTGGGTTCGGTCGACGTCATCGAGTCGTGCACGTCCTTGGCCGCCTTTCCATGGAACCTCAGCTCTTGCGGTCGGTGCCGCGACCGCCGCCCGTGGTGCCAGCGCCACTCTTAGCCCCGCCCGAACCGGCACTCTTGCCAGCCCCGGTTTCGCGACCGCCGGATTGTCGCTGCTTGTCGTCGTTCTTATGGCTTTGTTCGCCAGCCTTGCGATGCTGTTCGCTGCTGCCGCCCTGGCTGCGTTGATTTGCCATTGTCGTTCTCCTCGGTTGGTGCCCGCCGTAGACTCGGCGGGCACCAACCGAAGCGTGGGGGATCGATATGGTTCCCCGCCAAGCAAAAAATCGCACCCGACCTTGGGTTTCGAACCCGCATACGTGCAGCGCGCCGTTGCCTGTGCGGATGCACCCCGATGGGAACTTCAACGCGCATCGCCGGTTCGGCCTTTCAAAAAGGAGGCAGACATGTCGAGTAACAAACCGAACGATGGCGCGCCGGGCACCGCTGACCAGTCACCGCGATGGGAAGGGCCCGAGAAAACGAGGCCGGATGATCCCGAAAAGGATCGGGATGCGGCCGGCGAAAACAATCGGGAACCCGCGAGAAATCGCCCTTCTGACGCGACCAAGACCAGGGACGACGCGAAGGGCCAGTTTGCCGAGCCCCAAGGCAACCGCAAGAGCACGGGAGTATCGAGTGCCAAGCCGACCGTGATCACCGGGTCTGAGGATATGTCGGGTCACCGCAGTCCGCCAGGAGGTAGGGAACCTCCGAAAGACTGGGACGTGGGTTTCGATCAGGCCGCACCGGACCGATCGAAAGAATAGTTCGCTCTGCGAGTGGGCGCCGGTTGGGGCGGTCGTGGAAACGACCGTCGCACCCGCGAGATTCTCCAAGACGAACATCCCGGCGGATCAATCAACGAAGCTCAAGAACATGCGTCAACTGCCGCAACAACCACGAGAATGTTCCTAACGCGTTGGTTGAGTTCGGAAATCAGAACCCGCTCCCGCGCCTCTCAGCGAGCAGCGTCGATGTCCTCTCCGGCCACGCTATAGGGTGCCTGCCCTTCGGTCGCGGGCCAGTTGAAGTGCGCGGGCTCGCCGCTGTCGAATACGCCCTGGTAGCCATCTCCAAGGTGTCCTTATGCCCCATTGCGGGGGGCAGAAAGAGGAACCACGGACCCTAGGGAAGATCGAGAGAGTAACGAGGACGGCGGTCGATAGAAATGCACTTTGCCAGTTCTGAAGGACGCGAATCAGAACTGAGAGCTGGCGAGGTGATCGGTCACTGATACAGAGGATCCCCGTGGCTCGAGGCTTCCGCGTTCTCCGCCTGACTGCTTCGTGTTGTTATAGCATGTGATTGGCGCTAAGGAGGGCTATCGCCTTTCAAGTGGCGCGAGAGAAATTGATTCCGACCGTAACATCGTTCCTCAAGCGGCGATGGCATTCGGTGTGAGCTTCGCTGAGCAGGCGTATCATGTTTGGGAATGCAATTTGCGTCTGACTACCAGCTCTCCTCGTGAAGCCGGTCAAGCACGACGACGACCTCAGCCTGTAAATCCAGGCAAAGCTGCTGAAAATCATGGATTCGCTCCTCCCGTCGGGGCGTCTCTCGCTGAAGAGCATCGAGTGTATTTGCCGCCAACGCATATTTTTCGAAGAGGTCGTACAAACCATGATCTTTGACTGAACGCAATCGTTCGCGATGAGCGGGCAGAGCCATTGCCAAGCGCGCCCGTCCGAGGTGAACTAAACCCATGTAGCCTCCAGATTACTCATGTGAGGGGCCACGAACACGGGATATTTCACCCAGCCCACGACGAGACAAGAACTCCGATTGTCGCGTATCCCGCTTTGTGAACCAGAGAGCGCACTCCAGGAGGCAAGCCTCGTCGGTATGGCCGACACGGAACTCGTCAATCAGGAATCTTGCCAGTTGATTGCCTCGCTTGGAAAGTTTGGGAAATCCCGCTAAAAAGCAGGTCCTCTCAAATACTCGATGCAGCATTTCTACGTCTTTAGGACCGAGAGCGCAGTTGAGATCATCCGAGTGAAAGTACATTTGGGACCTCCCATGAAGGGCGGCGAAGCGTTCGTGGTATTCGCGTCCAGAAAACGTCGGCAGGGCTTGCCTGGTTCCACCGGGGAAATACCCAATTCGGGCTATTCGGGCTATTCGGGCTATTCGGGCACGTGATGAAGGGGATTCTGGAGGGAGGTCGAGGGCGGGCAGTTGAGGACATATGAAATTATGGCGCCAGGGCTAAGGGCGACCAGCCAACTTCCAAGGCGATCAAGACCCAGAGGCGTGTAGCCTAAACCGTTCCCATATGGCGCTCTCCCAATGGTAGCTCAAGAAGAAACTTTCCATGTCGGCGGAGCATGCACTTCCATTCGGGTGAATTGTCGCCCCGCCCTCCATCTGTAGCTTTTGAAGCGTGCTCCATCCGTTCAGACGAGCCGCTTGCACCAGCGTGCTTTGGCCTCTGCCGATCCCGGCAGAGGCTTTTATTCTACCCGTAGCCTCGGCACTGTGTCTGCCCGCGGGGGTTTGCGAAACTAGTGACGGGTGATTTCGGACGCAAGCTCAAGGAACCGGCCAATCGACCAAAGGTAGGCGACGATCTCCCACCTCAGGGCGTCGCGATTGCCGTACTTCTCTACTATTCGGTCAAGCTTTTCCTTAGTTGCAGTCTGCTCCTCAATTTCGCTAATCACGTAGCTGTCATGCCCCACGGCGCAGATGTCGCAGCCTGCCTCGATGACGTCGTCGACGAAGGCCGGGATTTCACCGGGGTCCATCTGACGTCGATTGTTTTCAGTCGAGCCGCTCCTCCATTGAGGCCGTGAAGCCCTACTGCGACCCACTTCGCTATCAGGCGCAAAACTGTCTCCGCCGTTGTCGGGGATACTGGGATAACGCTTGCGCTTGGCCATGCTCATGGAAATAGTAGCTCATCGGTTAGCGTGAGTAGGCGACGACTCTGCCTTGTCGGCCTAGATCTGTTGGCGTTCGGCAATCTGCTCTTTACGGGCCGGGTATTCCCGCAGAAGCTCGCGTTGAGGAGACGATCGCGTAAGCCTCGAAGAGATCGAGTAGGCAGCGCTCTCTGGCTTGGCGTCGCTGAGGGCGATATCGTGGCAGAGCATTTCAAGGCGGGTTCGCCCTAAGTGCATCAGTCTCATGGCTGTTTTCCTGTTTCAGTCGAAAACTACTTCGGGGATGCCAAAGGTGTCGGAAGGACGATGGCGACGGATTGTTGAGGTTCGTGCGATAGCGCGCTGTTCACGACGAGGTATCCGCCGATGACGAGCATCGCCAAGAGCATCACGCCGATAAGAAACCCTGTCGAGAATTTTTTCGGTGGCCCGCCGTAGCGGTATTGTTCGTACATAGTCCATTCCTCCGGTCGGCAACGACACCAGAGCGAACCGAAGGGACGGGCAGGCTGCCCTGGTGTCGTTGTCCGCCTATGCCGAATAGTTCGCCATAGGCTGAGGTTAGAAATAGCGTATCAGGGTCAGTTCTCCACGGGATTAGGACCATTGCGCCGGGGTTATGGGACTGAAGTCCCATGGTGGAACCGTTGGCGCTTTCCTAAGTTCTAACGTGTTGCTCGACCGCCGCTTGGTGATCGAAAGCGCCTCTGGGCCCCACCTTCAACCTCAACTCCGCAGATGGGGCCTATCGAGCGCGGTTTGCCTGCGGACCGTTCAACAGAAGCGTCAGATGTTTTACCTCGCGGCCCCAGCGATGGGGCTGTCTTTTTTAATGGACGCACGCAGGAAGCGACTAAAAAGGAAAAGGCCCCTTCCGTCGACAGAGCCAACAGGCTGTGTTGGAACGGGGTCCACTCCCACGGCGCCGCGCCGATCCTGCTCAATGCAATCGCCGCTAAATCGGGCGCCTTCGTCCACCCACGATAATCCTCATCGGCGACCTCCAACCAGCTGCGCGGGCCCCGTCGTGGGAATGGCCGCGGCGACTAGGGATCATAAAAGAAATGGCCCCGTCGGGACGAGGCCAGAGGCACTTATCGAGAGAGAGTACTTCACTTCCGGGCGGATTGTGAACCCTGATCGGGGGCTCAGGGTCTCACGAAGCCAGAAACGTCGAGACTTCGTATCGGTTCCATTACACCGTAAGAAATGACCAGGCGGCGCGCTGGCGCGTGCGGCTCGTCCGTCGGGCACCTAGTGGGCCAAAGCCATCGCAGGTCCGGGAATCCCCTGTCGATCCATTCATAAAGAAGTGGCCCCGTCGGGCGCGACGAGGCGAGGGGCTACTTCGGGGGACACTTGGCATCAAGACAAGCGAAAAAACGCACGGGGCTGAACAGGTTCCTGTCGGCAGGGAGCGAACACAAAAAAATGGCCCCGAACGTCGATAACGGGGCCAAGCGAGCGTGTACCTGGCAGGTTCCGCACGCCTTCGCGTCGGAGCCCGGTCGATGATCCGGCGTCGGGGATCATCGGCAAATCACAAACGGCCATCGATCCGAAAAGTTCCCTATGCGTCCGCACCGCGTCGGTGTGCTCCAGCCACATGGCACTGTCGAACAGTGCACCCTCGTCGCGTACATCCACGATCGAACTGGATACACGACTATTTTTGTCACGCACGACCAGGGGGAGGCGCTTGAGCTAGCCGACCGTATTGTCGTGCTGAACAACGGCTCAATCGAGCAGACGGGGCACGCCGGACGAGATCTACGATCACCCGTCTCAGTTCGTTTATGGGTTCATTGGCCAGTCGAACTGCCTAAGCGTCAGCGTTTCCGGCCGCGAGATCTGGCTTGAGGGCCGATCTACGGGCCTACCGACAACTGAGCACGATGGTCAGGCGGCCCTCTACTTTCGGCCCACGTTATACAACTCGTCATGGGCTCCGAACACGGTCTTGTGGGGTCAATCACGGAAGCCGGCGCGTGGCAGGCACTCGGCATCTTGAGGTGAGGTTGGAGAAATCCGCTTCAGTTGTGGAGCTCGAACTGCCGCCCGGTTTAGCGGCCCGACGCGCCGTAGCCGCCGGGCCGCTTAGGGAACAACAGATGCTCCGCCTGGGGCGGGGCGCTCTGAAGATTACCAGGTTTGCCGGCCGAACCAGTCATCCACGTCTTGTCGTGCCCGATCTTTTTCGAGGCCATACCGTTCCTGAATCTTGCCTTCGAGCTGATCGCGTTTGCCAGCGATTTGGTCCAAGTCGTCGTCGGTCAATTTGCCCCACTGTTCCTTGATCTGTCCCTTGAATTGCTTCCAGTTACCTTCAACACGGTCCCAATCCATGTCATTTCCTCCTGTGAATTGTGGATAGCAGCTAAACGCCTTGGCTACGCATTTGTTCAAATCTGCCTGCGGCGATGGTTCCGGGGACAACGGTGCGACGACTCCACAGGCGATCCAGCCGATCCCGCCACGGGAAGAGTTTGCCCGTCGACGATCCCGCGCCCGTAGCTTTATGGCCTCAGCGGAGAGCAAAGCAGTGCTAAAGATACGCGGCGCCAACTGGACGCCGGCGAAATCCCGGCATTCGTCACTCGGGGGATAGAAGCAGGCTGCGACATCAGCGCGGTGGGCCACCTGAGCTATGGGATTGGCGAGGCCGAGGAGCAGGGTTACACGACGAAGCTCGACCAGATGGGAGAGACCGCGACCCGATTAGACTGCAGATCGTCGGGCTAATCTCTGGTCGATCGCGCGAAACGTGGAGGTTCCCTCCGAAGCAGTAAGTCAGTGATGTTACCGGCGGAGCCTCGCTCCATTGTCTGCCGGCCGACGATTCCAGCGAAACCGGTACCGACACCATGTCTAGACGCCGATCCCGACCTGTTCCTCTTCCCGGTGCTTGAGCTTCTGCGAACAGTCTGCGATGTTGGTTTCGGTTTTGTGCGCCAAGGATCCCTCATGATGTTGGAATGCCTTACCGAGGTCGGGGGTGACAACGTCCTGACGCGTTGGAAGACGCCGCGTGAAAGTGCGGGGGCCTAGCTTCACGCCCCATCAACAATTTCCGAACAGGCGCCCATGGCAAGAAACTCATTCGTAAGGGGCCTTGCGGGGGCACCCATCGACAACGGGAAGAAGGCAGACCGGCGATAAAAGGGGGGCGGATCCGTGCCCAACCTCGTTGCTCGAACTGGGAACACATTCCTGTTTTTCCGGTTTGAAGGTGTTCGAGAAGGAGAACGCCATGGCAGAGGATCGGTGGGAACGCGAGGAACGCTACGGACGCGATCTAGAGAAAGCAAAACAACCGGCGCCCTGGAACGAAAGCGTTGTGATAAGCCTGCCCAATGCGGATCACGAGGTGTTGGTTGGATCAGCCAGTGAAGCGGTAGCGGTTTTGCGAAACAGTTGGTCTGGATCCAGATCCGGTCCGGCATATCAGGCTGCTTTGACCACCTGTCTCGAAGCCATGAATGGTCACTTGCCTGGTTACATGGCCCGATTGGCCTTTGAAGAAGCTGCCCGTGAAGCAGGAGTCCTGCGCTGAGGCTTGTAGGACGTCAACTTTGAAGCCTTTCACCCTCTGGCCGATGCCTTGGTGCGAGGGGAAGCGGAGTGGAACGTACCGTGTTCGAACCCTCGCGGCACTCCACCTCGAGGCAGATTTAGGTCGAGCAAAATTCGGCCTTTGGGTGATACGCCCGCGGATGAGATCAAACGTTTACGAAAGGAACAAAGCCGCGTGCTCATCGGTTGATGATCGACTGCACATCGAAAAGAACGCGTTGGATCGGATCGTTCACATGGAGGCGCCACCACTTGAAAGAAAGCTTGCAGCGATCCTGGCTGCCGATATCGAAGGTTACTCGCGGTTGATGAATGCCGACGAAGAGCAGACCCTGGCGACCTTGACATCGCATCGTACTATCATCGACGGCCTTATTGAAAGTGCTCATGGAGAGATCTTCGGGACCGCGGGGGACAGCGTGTTGGCGGAATTCCCATCGATTGTGCATGCCTTCAACTGTGCGATCGCCATCCAGCAGGCCATGTGGCGTGCCAACCGGCCGCTTGCCGACAAACACAAGATGTACTTCCGCATCGGGATCAACGTCGGCGATGTTCTGGTGAAAGACGGCGATATCTTCGGGGATGGGGTCAACATCGCCGCTCGGCTTGAAGGCCTGGCCGATGCCGGCGGCATCTGTGTGACGCGAGGAGTACGAGATCATCTGCGCGATCGCGTCGACACCACCTTTGAGGATTTGGGTGAGCATCAGGTCAAGAACATTTCGCGCCCGCTCCGGGTGTTCCGTGTTCTGTTTGACCCGCAGTCCGAACCAAGCCCCAGTGCAGAGCTAACGTCCGTCCAACACCCGGAGCGATCCTCTTCGGTCGATCAGACCCTGCCGGAAGACCAAGACCAAGATGAAGCGCGCCGGGTTGAGGTGGCTTTTTGGGAGGCGGTTCAGGAGAGCGATGACCCGGCCGAATATCTCCTATATCTGAAGCGATACCCTGCGGGCGAGTTCGCCGAACTCGCAGCCGCGCGCGTTGCTCAAGGTGGGTCTGGGGCGGGCGAGCCAAGAATCGAGGTTTCATTCTGGGAAACGGTGCGGGACACCGGTAACGCCGAGATGATTGAAGCGTATTTATCAAAGTATCCAACGGGTCAGTTCGTCGAACTCGCCAAGATCTTGTTGGCAGACATTCACGCCAAATAAAACACGCAACGATCCTCGTCACGACCAAATGGCTTGAAAAGCAGATGAGAGCGCCGACAGCGTCCGGAACGGGTGCGATGTTCCGGGTCGAGCCAAGTATGCAACGTGATTGTGGAGGTGCCGCTAGGGTAGCGCGTCTGATTCCTGTGCAACGCCCCCTGAGAAACGCCAAAGGCTTGCCTTCCAAATCTGGCGGTGAAGCGGCCGCCTTGCGGCGGCCTCTTCGACTATATGATTTGGGTCTTGGGTGGAGGAGTGATCTGCCCTTCGAAAGGGTCGTCCTCTTGAGGCAGGACGCCGTTGGGGGTCAGATCGTCAACCGCCTTTGGCAGATCTCGGCTGAGGCGGCTCAAAATCTCCTCAGGAGAAAGACCCGTCCGCGCGGAAAGATCCTCCAGGACTTCCGGCCCGAGCGCTTCCGATAACTGCCTATCATCAATCTCGCTGTTTGGACCGGTCTGCACCCAGGATTTTGCGGTCTCCCCGTGTCCGTTGTGCTCGAACTGTTTGAGGAGATCGCCGAGACCACCCCTCAACACGCCGCCGGTCGATGAACCGCCGAGCAAGCCCCCGAGGCCACCAGAGCCTCCAGTCAGACCGCCAAGCAGGTCACCCAAACCTCCTCCGGCCTCCTGCTGACCGGTTGGCCCTTGGTCTTGTCGGTTCTGGGTCAGACCTTTCAGAAGCTCCCCGATCTTCTCCCTGTTCTGGTATCCTGCCACCGCAAGGACACTTAGCAGGGCTTTAAGTGCAGTGCTTACCATGTGCTTCTCCTCTTCTGTGATATATGCCCGTTCAGGCATCTGCGGATTTACGACGGAGGTCGCGATCGCTGTTAACGCGAGGTCGGTGGCCTGCTCATCGTCGAATTTGTGGCGGATGGATCGCCAATGGCGCGGACCGAGGCTGGGTTGGTCATGGCTTTTCCTTTGGGTCAGAAGCATCGTCGGTAGACGGTTAAACTCCACCCGGCATCTCTTGTTCCGTTCAGCTGATGTTCCATGCCCCGATGGCAATCAACTTTACTGACGAGCGAAAGTGGACTGGGGACGGCCTCAAAATTGAGGCTCATGATGTTAACGCCAGTCTTCATTCGAAAGAGGGGAACGATAGTCTGAGCACGGTGTTTTGATCTTACCCGCCGGGCCCGATCTGCTGCCGCGCCAGTACCTTAATCTCCAAACGAAAGAAAAGCCATGATTGAACGTCCAAATCAGCCCCCTGGGACGCTTGAGCGCAAGGTCGAACTCGAGCAGACGGTGCACTATGCAATCCAGGTCCTTGTCGAGGAAGCTTGCCTTTTGGGTTGGACCCAGGCTGAATTTCTGACGAGCATATCGGACACCGCGATCGCCAGGCTGAGCCTTCTGGATGAGGACGAAGCAATTTCCCCACCCGCAGAGGGTGACTTATCGCGGACCATTTATCCAACCGATTAGCCGGGTTGCCTGTGTGATCAAAAATGGGCTTGGAGCAGCGAAGCCGGTGTGCGGTGTCGGTCTCAAGATTTGTCCCGGCATCGTTCAGGCGCAGCTTGGCACCAGCCGCATCCTGATCCACAAAGAGGAACACCAATGTCGAGTTTGCCATGCGCGTGCGCTGCGCATCCACCCGCGGCATCGTCGCCGCTATCTCCTCCTTCCTGGCGGAAGAGGAATGCAACATCACCGACAGCGCACAGTTCGACGACGCTGATACCGGTCACTTCTTCATGCGTGTCAGTTTCCGCTCCGAAGGGGGCGGGCGCTAGAAATGCTGAAGGATGAGTTTAAGCCGATTGCGGACCGTTTTGGCATGGAATTCGAGTTCTTCGACAGCCGATCGATGACGCGGCTGACCGCCGCCGCTTTGCGGCTCATCTCGCCTGAAGCGGTGCGCACGATGTGGTTTAAGGCAGCCTTCGAGGCTTGGTAGGAGATCCAGCCTCTCAGGCGATTGTCGCCGATCGAGCCGACCCGTGCGAGCAGCTCCCCGCTGAGCGGAGAGAGTTCATGATTTTTGCGATTGTCGTCGCCTAATGTTCCGTTGGGAACTGACCGCCATGGCGATTTGTGTCCTTGTTACCTTTGAGCGATCGCTTGTTCGTTTGTTCTTTACTGCCAAGCCGAATGTCCACGAAGCGCGCATCGCTTTAAGAACCAGACTTATAATTGTGGGATTGGTTCGCAAATGGCGAGCATTGAATGACTAGAGCAACATGGTGAAGTGATGCGGAGTTTTACGCTCGAAAACAACTGTCTCATCAACATCGATGAGAAGAGATCGGCCCACGGCGACATTCGCACGTTGATTGAAGCCGCAAGGCGTGGAGAGGCGGATATCGCCATTTTGGCTTCGAGCGCATATGAACGTCAGCCCGGTGGCGCACATCTAAAACGATTTGCAGACTTTGAAAGCCGAATGAGCGCGCTCGGACTTGGTCACATCAGCCTCTTGCGGCCGATCGGGCGACACGGTCTTTCATTCCATGGTTTCTCTATTATGAGTGATGAAGCGGCGATTGAGCGCGAGCGACTTATCTTCAGAACCCTTTTTCCGACGACGCCAGCACGATGGTCGGACTACGCGGTGAGCTACGGCTTGGACAAAAAGGATCTGTCCAGCGCCGCTGCTTGGCATTGGCGCAATTGCCTGGGCGCTGCTCAGGCGTTCTGGGCACATGAAAATGGCGGGCGCCATGTGTTCGTGACCACCAACGAAGGCTTTGCGCGCCTTCCGAAGAAACTCGAATTTGCCAACGCCGTAATCATGACCCCGACGCAGGCGGTTCAGGTTTTAGCTGGCGACAATCGCCGCAGCCCGGCAGCCGGCTTGCGCAGACAGAGTCGGCCCGTTGCGAACATGGATTTTCTACTGAGGTAGCAACAACTGCCATGGGCCTGCTTGGACAGGCTTTCTCCGCAAGCGATCATTGCAAAGGCTCTGTGCCACCTAAAGGTGTATAGCGACTGAACTGCACCTTCGGATCATCGCCCCGTCGCGAGTTTCGTCCGACCTCGGATGAATTGAGGGTTCCTTACGCCCAAGTTCATTCTAGTGTTGGTGACGAACGTTGACCTCGACCCGGACGAGAGCCCTGCCGGCCGACCTTGCGGGGAAGCGAATGGCCTATGCCGAAAGGCGGTCCTTTGCGAAGTGCGCCGCGGCTTCTTCTAATGCCTCCTCGGCCCACTGATTGAGACTCTTCCCCGACAGTTCGGCAGCCAGAGCAGCTCGGCGATGCACTTCGGGAGCAACTCGAAACATCATCTTGCCGGAATAGGGTCTTTGAGGCTCTTTGCCGATGCTCTTGCAGGTCTCAAGGTAATCATCGACAGCCTCATGGAACGCCTTCTTCAGTTCAGCAACGCTGTCCCCGTGAAACCCGACTACGTCAGAAATGCCAGCAATCTTACCGAAGAACAGCTCGTCCTCCGCGTCGAATTCTATGCGAGCGTGATAACCGTTGTAAGTCATGGTGTTCATGGTTCTACTCCAATTTGCGTCAGGAATTCGCGAGCATCGCGAACTTGATAACGTTTTGCCTCCTTGTCGGGATGAGGACGATGGAAGCTCGCGATTATGCCGTCCTTTTCGAACTTAACGCGCGAGCCGTTTCCTTCGATGACGTTCGCGCCGGCAGCGACAAGCAGGTTTTCTATAGTGGCCCACTCGATGGTTCCCGAGATCGGATCTTTGAAAACCGCCACGAGAGTCTTTTTCTGCTTGCTGTTCATGCTAGCAAATATAGCGATGCTTGCTAATTCTGCAAGCATTATTTCTCATGCAAATACGATCCGTGTGTTTAGAGCCCTGGGTGCGAATCGCTCGATGGGTCCGATTTCAGTGCACCCGTGATGCTGCGAAAATCCGTGCGCTCGTGACTTTTGGCATAGCCATTTGCAAGTCGCACGCCCGGAAAGATCCAGCTGCGGGTTCGATTCTCTTCAAGGACAGAGGTTCGTTGGTTAACTTTCGGCCCAACGCCGACAATAGCTTTGAGCGGGCCGGCCAATTCCGAATGGCACTTAAGTCGCACTGGTCGACGGGCGGCCACGCACGAATAACGAGCCAGCTGGGAACGGGTACGACAGTCACGCTCTTTCTCCCGGATGGGTCCGGCGCCGACAAAGCAAGCATCGGCTCGGCTCCGTCCCAACACGGGAGTCTGATGGGTGAAGGTGAGGTCGTGCTCGTTGTGGAAGACGACAGCGCCGTGAGGCTGCTGATCGTCGACGTTCTGAAGGAACTTAGATACAGGACGCTCGAAGCCGAAGACGGAGAACATGCGCTGCCGATAATCGAAAGCGCGCAGCGCATCGATGCCGTGGTTTCCGATGTCGGCTTACCAGGGATCAACGGGCGGCACTTGGCCGAAGTGGCTCTGGCAAGGAGGCCGGGCCTCCGTGTTCTGTTCTTAACGGGCTATGCAGCAACAGCATCCTCACGCGCGGACTTTCTCGGACCGGGCATGGACATGATGACCAAGCCGTTTTCCATGGACGATCTGGCGCGAATAGTTCGAGAAATGCTTGCAAAAGATTGAGACGCCGGCGCAACTCATGCCGACAGTCAGCGCCGACTAGCCGGCAAGGTGTGCGGCCTCTGACGTGCCGCCGTCGCGACGTAACAACCCTTCTCGCGACGGAAGACCACCGACCGCCTGGGGACGACCCGGTTCGTGCTCGATCAAAGCATGGAAACATGGGAAATCATGATTGCTAGGGGCGTTCGGCAGGCAAACCAAATAAGGGTAAAGAGCGGTTGCTATTCGAATGACAAAGGCGCAGTGTCCAGTCTCCAGTAGCAGATGTCACGGGCGCTGCTGTATGAGGGTTTGATACCCTGGCCCCAATCAAGGGGGCGCCATGTCCTACACCGAACAGACATTTTCGCCTTGCGATCCAGCAAATTCCGGTCGGTCCTAGACATTTGAGGCTGCGAACTGCACAGCGCTATGCGCAGTATGTTCCCTGCCACGACAATCTGGCATTGGTTGGGACGAACCGATGGGCGCAGGTAAGCGCCGGCCGCAATGGCTTCACACTTCTGTGACCACTCAACCGCCCATTTGGAGACATAAGGACATGCTTCAACCGTTCTTCCTAGCGTTGGCTATACAGGCGAGCGTTCTTCTATCCGCAACTCTGCTCTTGATCCCTGGGGCATATGGTCAAGGGTCGGTGCCAGCAAATTCCGAAGCAAAACGCTACGGATCGGGATGGGAGTGCAATCGTGGATTCCGACAAGAGGCCGATTCCTGCGTTGCTGTGACGGCTCCCGACAATGCTTTCCTGACATACGCTTCCTATGGCAACGGCTGGGAATGCGATTACGGGTTTGCCGAAAAGGACGGCCAGTGCCTTGCGGTTCGGCTGCCCGCCAATGCTTTTCTCGACTCTTATTCTGGTGACCGCTGGAAGTGCATGCACGGATATCGTCAGCGCGATACTGAATGCGACCTCATCGAGGTGCCGGACAAGGCGTATCTGACGGATTCGAGCTATGGCGAGGGCTGGATCTGTGAACGGGGGTATCAGGTCATCGCTAGCAAATGCGTCGCACTGATCGTTCCTGACCATGCCTACCTGACCACCAGCGGCAATGAATGGTTGTGCGACCGTGGATTTGAAATGAAAGATCAGGCCTGTGTTGCTGTAAAGGTTCCCGAAAATGCAACCTTTGCGGACAACTCCTATGGCCAGAAATGGAAATGTGACCGCGGATTTGAAGCAAAGGGATCGGTCTGTTCACAGATCAATCTTCCTGAAAACGCACATCTGGATCGTTCCGGAAACGGCTGGGAGTGCAACCGTCCGTATCGGCTCAGTCGCGGGGTATGCGGTATGGAGTGACGGCAGCGCGACATATCTAGATGTGCGCGTTTAGATGTGCGCGCCCTCGCCGCTCGATGTGGCCGCTTTTCAAGAAATCGTCTGGACCCACCGCATAGCGTGAGGGCTGAGAGTACGGCCCATCAGGGTGGGCGACCTTGTAAATTGGATGTTCGCTGCGCCGGCGTCACTCGCCGTTTGAGGCATCTCCACGCGGCGAGTCGTCAGATCAAAAGGGCGGGTGGCCACGAAGGAAGTGTGCGCGGTGTTATCTCATCAGACCCGCTGCACGTAGCGCGTCTTCGATCGTCCGCCGAATGCCGTCCGCCGGTCCCTTGGGACTCGGATTATCGTTGCTCCGAGCCTTGGGGATAGCGACGTCAGTGGCGACGCCCGGGTTCACCTGTCTCAAGGATGGCGCCGCAACCCCGAACGATTTGGCAATTTCCTCGGTCGACGAAATGCCGACGTCAAGCATGTAGGGCCCTGCCCGACCGTACCCACTTTTCGCATCGATCGGTGTGCCGTGGCCCATACCCTTGACGCGGTAAAGCTGAAGGCGTTCCTCCCCGTTGGCATTGACCCAGACCCGGCGTTCAAGCCGCGACGTCGGTTGGTCTACCCGGGGCGATCCTCGGGTTTCAACAACGCCCAGCCACTGGTCGACAATCGCATCTGCGTTAGCCGAGTTGACGGTCATGTCCTGCGTTCCCTGCCAGACCGATATCGCCGGCCATGGGCCCGTTGTTTTGGAAGCGGACCGAAGCAGCTTTTGAAGCGTGTTAGTGTCGGGAATGCCTTGCGCGCGCATGCGGTCGAACGCTTGGGGTATCGTGTGTGCCGTGCCATAGGGGAGACCGGCTATGATTGCGCCGCCGGCAAAGACTTCGGGATAGGTCGCCAGCATCACATTGGCCATCGCTCCACCTGCCGAAAGCCCGGTTATGTAAACTCGCGAGGTATCGATGTCATAACGTGCTTCGGCGGTCTCGACCATCTGGCGGATTGAAAGCGCTTCACCATCGCCGCGCGGCATATCGTTCGGCTGGAACCAGTTGAAGCAAAGATTGGCGTTATTGCTGCGGGTCTGCTGCGGGAAGAGGACGACAAAGCCATAGTCGTCGGCCAATCTGCTCCATCCCGAGCCTGTGTCGTATGACGACGCCGTCTGGGTACAGCCGTGCAAGACGACGACGAGCGCCGGTCGTGGAATAACTGTCGATGGGACATGAACTTTTGCCTCAAGCTGGCCAGGGTTCGGTCCAAAGGCCTCGAATTCCGACAAGTGGCTCTCCCGAGAAGGGTCGACCGGATGGGTGCGGAACTGCTTGAGCAAAGCGAGGGTGTTAGACAAGGAGCGCATAACGAAACCTCCAGGCCGTAACGGCCAGGATGGCTATCATAGCGGCCTCATGCAGCACTCGGTAATCATTGCTGCAGTGCACAATATAATGCTGCGACGCAGCGTTTCAATGGAAGGCGCGAGATTTCGCCAGGCGAACGCAAATCCATCAATCGCGCCAGCGGTTGCTTCGACAGCCAAAGCTGCGGCACACGATCCCAGAAACGTTATGAGGCGGCTTCCAGGAAATGGGCGTCAAGAGGCGCGACCCCGCGCTGATCTCTACGCCCGCCTTTAAGATCGGTATTAAGTCCTCCTGTGTCCGATCGCGTTTAATCCCTCGATTGGCCGCCGTTCTTTCGTAACCTGAATGATTGGATATCGCTGCGCCCTCCTGCGCTCCATCATTCCCAACCAAAGAGGCCCGCCATTGTCCATGCCCTAGCGTAGAGCTGATCCTCGGTAGAGACCTAACTTCTCTTCCTGGAACTCGAAGCGGGCGTAGTCGTCAGTCGAAAATCAGCCATTTCCTTCGCCGTCAAATAATAAAGGCGATCCGCAGGCGTTTCCAAAGCGTTGAACCAGAGTTCAGCCGCAATGCCCATCGCCTCGAGATGGCGGGCGACACGTGCGGTGGCGGATTGTGTGGTCGACATGACCTCGTCTGCGGCAGGTATGACGTTGCTGACGTTAAATAGCTGGTGCACTCCAACCACCGCGTCTTTTTCCGCGAGGCGTTCAACGCCACCTGCAAGCACGATTGGACACGAGGATGCGCAGAGTGCTCTCGACACAACTTTCGTCGTCAACGATTTTTCGCGTATCAGCTTGGAAATTGCCAGCGCGTCGTCCACTGAGCCGCCTGGGGAGTTGAGCGCGACGGTTCTTACATACTCGCCGCGAACTTCGATCTCTCTGGCAAAGCGCAAAGACGCGCCTGGATCGAAGGTACCTTCGACAAGCAGGACGCCGCCGGGGCCAAGTTCCAATGTCATCGGCTTGTTCAGCACTTCGGCCGGGCTCGATGGGCTTTGCGCAGCATCGCTCGGATCCCCCTTGGTTCCTGCAGGCGGCAGGAAAGGGATTTGGTAGGCTGGGTCGGGGGTTGACAGCTTGGGGCTGGTTTCCATGTTGCGAACGTCGATAATGAGAAAAATCGCCGTCACCGACAGCAATAGATAGAACACGCCTCGCATCGCGGTGCCATCGTCGAGGCGCTTCAAGGCCTTGATCGGTTCATCGATCCTCATGTGGGCGATCCTTGGGACGTATTCTCGGGTCGAGGTTTGTGATGTTGTTTGCCTCTTCCGTAGTTTTCTGCGCTTCAAGCTCGGCGGCAACCTCCATCAGATCCGAGCCGCTTGCCGCCAGCGCACGCTTCAATTCTATTGCCTGCACGAGTTCGGCTGCCGTGATGCGTTCGGCAAATGGCATCCTCTCTTCCTGTTTTCGGATCGCGCCGTGCACGACTGCAAGAATGAACACGAGTACACCGGGCAGGAGATCGATGGAGATGGCGCCAGCCCATGCTGGAATAAAGTCCGAAGCGTAGCGCAAAACTGCTTCGGCGGACGATAGTGGAACGAACCTTCGCTCCTTTACCGGTGCGCGCGCAAGGATCTCGTCAGCGGCGTCGGACAGAACCTTCGACTGGGCCGCTACTGAAGCGCGCACTGTCGCCATTACCCTGTCCTGGCGGTCAACTAGGTCGGCATCGCCACCGTCGGCGACAGGTGCAATAAAGCCGAGTGAAAGATCATCGGCCGCGCGACGGATCGAAGGGGCAATTGAAGTCTGTCCGAGCGAGGCTATGACCCCGGTGAGCGCCACGACTTCGGAGGAGAACTGATCGGCACGCGGTTCAATGGCGCCGGGCGCCGATACCAGCGTACGCATGGTCTCAAGCCGCTTTTGTCCTTGTTCGAACAACGTCGTTACCTGTTCGCGCGAGGCGTTGATGCCGTTCTCTAGATCTTTCATCTGCGCTGACATCTGCGACAGCAACTGAACGACGCTTCCTGAACCGGTCGTACCGGTCAGAGCGCCCGATTGCCGTTCCGACAGCGCCAGCTGAGCAAAGCGCTCGGAGGCGCGCTGGATATCGGGCAGAAGACTCTGGGCAGCAAGTGCGTTCTGGTGCGCCTGGTCGAGGTCGGCGGTATAGTCTTCGACCGTCTCGGCCAGGTGCTGCTCAAGTGCCGCAGAACCTGCTAGTGCAGCAGCATTTAGCCAGCTTGACATGGCCATGATCATGACCGCGCCGATGGCCATCACACCGAGCATGGCGGCGCGGCCCGTATGGGTCGTGATATGCGGAAAGAAGCGCGCCATATAGGACCAGAAAGCGTAGATGCCGACCGAGACGGAGGCCGAGTAGATAATCGCTGCGAAGAAGATCGCCGTTGGCGAACCGTCCAGGATGCTGCGCACGCCGAGATAAGTGTACACGCCGGAGGCAAGGGCTAGGACGGCAATGGCAAACCGCGTCATCGTTTCGACGGCAGCGACCCCGTCGTACAATCGCTGGGATGCGCCGGTCGCCATGGGCCAGTCTCCGTAGAAGGAAAGTATTCCTTAAAAGAGGATCAAGAAGCGGGCGGAATAAAGGCCGGTTTAACACCGCGTCCCGGACAGCCGTTCCAATTGATTGGGATGAACCAAAGCGCGCCGGTCGCGGATAAAGTTCAACGGCACCAAGCAGAAGCGCACGCACGTAAATCGCCTAGGAACTATCGCGTCCTCCGGCAGTTGGTGGTGTGCGAGAAGGAGAGCGCCGATGACCCCAGATATTCGAAACTCCACGTTCTATGTGTTGACCCAGGACGATCCCTCCGCGCCAACAGACGCGGTTCCGGTTGGCTTCGAAGAGGCCTATGAGGAGGCTCAAAGGCGCACCGAAAGCGGTTTGGCGGTTCATGTCCTTTATACTGAAGACGCAACTCAAATGCAGCTGACGCGGTTTACTGAGGCCGGAATCAGAACGAGCTTGGCTTCGCAAGGGTAAGGGGAACAGTCGGTTCTCGGCGATCGACAGGATTCACGTTCTGCCTGAGAAGTGATGAGGCCAGCAGTTTACCTTTCACCCGGTGTGATCGCCGCTGTTGTCCTCGTTATTGCCTGGGCTTACCGGACGCTTTTTGCTTTAAGCGACACGTTGATGGTGTTCGTCCTGGAGAACTCTCAAGATCGCGACAGCATAGCTATGCAGGCCTAACTTCATGAGCATTCAGACCTCCAAGGCGAAACGAGTATGTCGGTATCGAGAAGCTGGACAAACACGCGCTGCGAGCGCTGATCACGGTGTTGGAAAGACAAGCCGGGCGGTCTGGCGAAGAGGGAGATCGAGCGCCATCGCGCGGCCTCGGGCGTCGACTTGAGGTCCGAGCGATAAGCGGTCGCAGGCCGCGTCAAGCCGACCGCTATGGAGATGGAGAACATCCGGATTTTTCCGCCCTCTCCTTTGGCCCACGCAATGGCAGTCGAGCTCGCTACCCACCCCTCCCGCGACGGTCGGTCCGCCAGCGCTCGCCAAGATATCGACAGACGACGATACAACCTTCAAAAATGTACGAGAATGGAATCGTCGCAGTTTGCGTCTTCAAGGCAAAGTCGCACTGCCGAAGCGTAAAATCTGGTCGCGTAGGGATCTCTCAGCGACGCGACGGGCGGCCTCTCGATATTCGAACCAGACAAGTTTGCGCTCGCCCTTCTCCGGAAAGTTCCCGCGCAGGCCAGCAACTTTCATCGCAAAAACGCGGACCGTGCAAGAAACTTTCAGCCCACTGTCTAACTTCTTCCTGTAGAGGTAGTGGCCAATTGGAGCCCTCTCACAGCTCCCTTTTACACCGGCCTCTTCGAACGCCTCCCTTGCCGCGACCTCATGAGCACGTTTTCCTTTCATGGGCCACCCCTTTGGGATGACCCAGCGACCGATATCCCGGCTGGTGATGAGAAGTATTTCGAGCGGATGCCCTGTGCGGACACGGTAGCACAAGGCCGCACACTGCAACCTCGGCGGACGACGAAGCATCAACTGCACGTCGGCAAGGACCCTGTGCAGCAATTGCATGGAACGTTTTCTCCCTCGGCGCGAAAAGAGGTTGAAGAGGACGTCAAATGAACAGTGGAGCCTGTCGTTTGGTTCCTCCGAATTGCTGGACGGGAACCCGAAACCAATCGACGAGTTTACCGATAATCGCCACATGAGGATTTACCAATGACCGATCGTCTGATGATGCAAGACCCCCGAACACAGTACCCCTCGCCGCCGTTTGACCCTCAACCACAATCCATGCCCGGTATTGTTGGTAGGATGCATCCAAAGCCCGATCACGGCGAGAAAACCTACAAAGGGGCAGGTCGGCTGAAAGGGCGCAAAGCCCTTATCACCGGAGGCGATTCTGGCATCGGACGAGCCGCTGCGATTGCGTTTGCACGGGAGGGTGCCGACGTCGCCATATCGTTCCTGCCGGAGGAAGAACCGGACGCGAAAGAGGTTATCGAGTTGATCGAGGCCGAGGGCCGCAAGGCGCTCGCCTTGCCGGGTGATGTGAAGGATGAAGACTGGTGCCGCGCGTTGGTGTCGCGGGCACTGTCCGAGCTTGGTGGCATAGATATCCTGGTGATCAACGCGGCCCGACAACAGTTTCGCAAGAACGTCTCGCTTGTAACGTCCGAGGACTTTGACGCCACGCTGAAGACCAACCTCTACGCCTTGCACTGGATTGCTCAGGCCGCCGAGCCGCACTTGCCCCCAGGCGCGTCCGTCATCACAACCGCGTCCATCCAGGCATATCAGCCATCGCCAATTCTCCTCGACTACGCCACGACCAAAGCTGGGATCGTCGCCTACACCAAGGCACTCGCAAAACAACTCATCGAGAAGGGTGTCCGGGCCAACGTCGTGGCACCGGGTCCGTTCTGGACGGTCTTGCAGCCAAGCGGCGGCCAGCCTGACGAGAAAGTGAAGAACTTCGGGAAGGACAGCGATTTCGGTCGGCCCGGCCAGCCGGTTGAGCTGGCCCCAATTTACGTCTTCCTCGCCTCGCAGGAGGCAAGTTTCGTCAATGGTGAAGTTTACGGTGCGACCGGCGGAAAAGGCGTTGATTGATGCCGTATGATTTCGGCGCGGCCGTTGCCCTACCAAAATCAGGGCCGAACCGCCGAGCGACGTTCGCGGTTAGAACTTCGTCGGCGCTGGGCAGAAGCGCAAGCCGAGCGAAGCAAACCGGAGACAAGGAAGGCACGTCGAGAGGAAAAACTGGGGGAGCAGGATGGAAAGGCCAAGGGCATGGAAAAAGTGCAGGCGCTATCCGATACTCCTCGATGGGAGATCGTCCTACGAGCGCGCGTAACCGGGTCTGACGGCGAACTAGCGGATATCAGAACGGTCCGTAATCTCTATTTCCCTCCATGGGTGCGATGGAATTGTCTGGGCTACCTGGCCGCGGGTTCACTCGATGAACTGGTAAGGACCTGGCCCGAAAAAACGTCGCCGACCTCTGAACTCAATCGGGGCTGATGGTTTCCGACATTGGAAGATTTGCGGCAGGCGCGTCGCGGGGGCCGATTGAAACGAGAAGCCGGGAGGCGTAGAGGTGAGGAGAGACAATGCGGTAAATGATCAGCAACGGGCGCTGGAACAGTTTCTGCGGCTTCCGCCGCTGGAACCGGGCGAGCTTGCCGGCCTCTGGCAAGGTCGGGGAGTTCCAACTGGTCATCCCTTCGATGGCGTCTTAGAGAACCTCGGCTGGTTCGGCAAACGGTTCAATCCGGATCTGCGGGCCGATGCCCTTCTTTTTCACGTCGGTGGGCGAAAACTGCGAGCCATCGATCCGAAGTGGGTTCCGCTTCCCCTCGCACTTCGCTTTCATGCGTTTGGAAGAACGGCCCTTGCCGCCGTGCTTTTTGCCCGTCTTCAACCGTGCCTTCAGGCAAAGGGTCCCGTCGCCTCGATCAAAACCGTTGTCTTTGAAGGCGTCGCAAGCGCGGCCATGATCTATGACGACCAGCCAATGGTCGACCATTTTCGACGGATCAATGACGACAGCTTGATGGGACTGATGGCCATGCGAGATGACGATCGGTTTTATGTCTTTGAACTTGAGAGGGTCATCGATCCCACCGCGCTGGTGCAGAACCTGCCCGTGGGCTGACGAGAGCCAGCCGTGCCGTCGTCAAGGTCTAAGGGTCGCGGATGGTTCATTTCCGGGGACGACGCTCCGCTGCGACCGACTTTTTCAAGGCGTCCATGATGTTGACGACGTTGCTGGGTGGCGATGGTGTGGTTGACGATTTGGACTTGGCCCTGGACGGTTTCTTTATCGCCTTCTTCTTGGCAGCGATGATGTCGACCAGGCGTTCCTGCACGGGGTCCTCCACCATGCTGGGGCTCCAATCCTTCGTCAGCTTCTTTATCAATCGCTGCACAAGCGGCATCATCTCGGGGTCCGCCTTGGCGTCGCTCGCGGTGGTGAAGTACGTTTCTTCGCCACGAACTTCGTCGCCGTAGCGCAATGTCCAGAGCACGATCCCCTTGCCACGCGGCTCGAGCATGACGGCTCGTTCCCGACGCGATATGACCAGTCGTGAAATACCGACCATTTTCTGGGCTTCCATCGCATCTCGGATAACAGAAAAGGCCTCCTGGCCGACCGGTTCGCTCGGAGAAAGGTAGTAAGGCGTATCGAGCCATATCCACTCGAGGCTGTCGCGCGGGGTGAACGTCGAGATATCAATGGTCCTGGTGCTTTCGAGTGCGACGGTCTCAAGCTCCTCGTCCTCGATCACGACGTACTCCTTTTCCCCGCGCTGGTAACCCATGACCTCATCGTCTTCCTTGACCTCTTCCCCGGTTACCGCATCGACGAAGTGACTGACGACACGGTTCTCGGTCTCGCGATTAAGCGTGTGGAAGCGAACCTTTTCGCTATCGGACGTGGCGGGCATCATCTCAACCGGGCACGTCACCAGCGAGAGTTTCAAATAGCCTTTCCAGTACGGGCGGACAGCCATGGCTCAATCTCCCGTTAGCCGGTGCGACGCGACGTTGCCGCCTGTTTCGACTTGGGAGACGAGCTCGACTCCTTTTGCCGACGAGCGCCCTTGTTTGCGTTGGCCGCTTGACGCTTGGACTTCGACTTGCTCGCATTGATGCCTGCGCTCTCGCGGAGCGCCTTGAGCAGATCGCCGGGCTTGGATGCTACGGGCAACTTTTTCTTCGGCAGTGCACGCCCCTCGATTTTGGCTTTGACCAGCTCGGCAACAGCCGCCTCGTACCGATCGTCAAAGTCGCCGGGGTCAAAACTGCCTTTCTTTGTGCGGATAATGTGCTCTGCAAGTTCCAGCATCTCGCCCTCTATCTTGAGGTCGGGAAGCTCCTGGAACGCCTCTTTCGAAGATCGCACTTCATAGTCAAAGTTGAGGGTTGCCGCCACCAGCCCCTTGCCGTGTGCGCGGACAAGTACGGTTCGTAGCCGGCGAAAAAGCACGGTCTTGGCGATCGCGGCGACCTTGGCCTTAGCCATCCCATCACGGAGCAGTCCGAAAGCCTCCCCGCCCATCTTGTCGGGTGCAAGATAGTAGGGTTTGTCGAAATAGGTTGTGTCGATCTGCGAGCAGGGAATGAAGGCCTCGATCTTCAGGGTCTTGTCGCTTTCCGGAACCACCGCTGCGACTTCTTCAGGTTCCAGGACGACGTATCGTCCACCCTCGATTTCATAGCCTTTTACCTGATCGTCGGCCTGAACGGGCTCTCCCGACTCGCTGTCAACGAACTCGCGCTTTACCCGGTTGCCTGTTTTTCGATTGAGCCTATGGAAGCTGATGCGTCCGGACGAGGACGCGGCGGTGTAAAGTGCCACTGGACAGGTGACCTCTCCGAACTTGATGTAGCCTTTCCAGTTCGCTCGCGGGGCAACCATGGCTCCATTCCTTTCGACACCCGGGAGGACGCAACCTGTCGGTATGCAAATCGTTCCACGGTCAATTTCGTCAAACTCTACGAAACGTCTAAGCGCTTTTGTCAGGTGCCGTTGTTGCGCCTGAGTTGGGCGCCGGGACGAGAGAGCCTGCCAATCATCAGGAACGTGCGAAGGCCAGTTTACGGTTCAGGTGATCTGAACGCATCATGGCCGCCTTGGTTCAAACTAGCGCATGCTCTCGAGACGTTGACGTTCCTTCTCGACTTCGTCGGCGGTGTAGGGATCGAGCGTCTCGTCAAAGCGTGTCCAGCCCTGTTCCGTGTAGGCGGCGCGGCGTTGGACAGGATCCACCCAGGTACCTCGGCGCAGGATCGCTTCGGCATCCGCCTGGAGCGCGTCGTCGACCCGTGCCGTGACGACCGTGCCACCGCGCCGTACGCCTTCCGCATAGACATGGGCATGTTCC
>NZ_LMJM01000012.1:51694-52185 GCF_001429005.1 Ensifer sp. Root954 | reverse complement strand
TGCTACCGCGCCGGCGGCAGCACCCGCCGCGGTCGCGGCAAGCCAACCGGCTGCGACCACCGGCCCGACACCGGGAATGGCCATGAGCCCGAGACCAGTCAACAGGCCGCCAATGCCACCGACCGCAGCGCCGACACCGGCGCCCGTTCCAGCGCCTTCAGCCGCGTTGCTTTCGTCTGCAGTGCCGTACCAATCGCCAACATTGTTGGAAACGATGCTGATGTCGTCCGACGGAACGCCGCGATCTTCAAGGGCTGACACTGCTGCTTGGGCGTCCGAATAGTCGTCAAAAAGTCCACTAACGGTTTTCATGGGAATTTCCTCTTTGCTGGAGTTAGTTGGCAACAATGTTGCCCTGGTAGTCGAGCGCGACCTGCATGGATTTGCCGTCCTTCGAGGCCGTTGCACGCCAGACGCCCTTGTCGTCGAGCTTTAGACCGGTCACATCGGTGTAGCCGGCGTCAGTAAGGCGATCCTTGGCCTGTTCTTCC
>NZ_LMJM01000012.1:270-51666 GCF_001429005.1 Ensifer sp. Root954 | reverse complement strand
GGCGTATCACCATCTGCCGTAGCCGGAGGTGTGGCGGTCTGCGCGAGCGCGCCCAAACTCGATGCGCCGAGGAAGACCGCGGCGAGCAGTACGTTCTTCATGATGTTCGGTTCCTTTTTCTCAGCCCGTTAACGGCAATGTTCAAACTCGGCGAAACGCTTTTGGTTCCTAAGCATTTGGTCTTTTCCACTCCCGGCCGGAGCACTCGAACCATCAGCGGAGGCTAGTCCGCAATTCTTTGCGCTTACGCAAGTTGCATTTGCCGAAGTCGGGTGGGAGCCGCTTTTAGCATCAAGAAGTCAACGCCGGACGTTCTCTGCTTTGTAGGAAATGTGATTGCTGCGGATAGTCGACGTGCCATCGTGAGCCGAGCCTCACTGGCACGCCCGATGTCTGGCGCCGCAAATCTCGTTTAGCGTTGGCCCTCGAACGCCGTCCGCCGAGACCCATCGGTTAGAAGGTGCCATGCTTATTTTCTGGCGCTTTTGCCTCTTTGCATAAGAAGCTGCATTTCTTCAAATCGGCGTCGGCGTTCGCCATCTTCCTGGTCGGAAGAGTAGCAAGTCCGGGAGACGCAGAAGCGTAGGAGTTTTGTGATCGGATTTGGCTGATCGAATTCGCAGTCGAACGTATCTGACATTTCGGCCTTCTTCGTATCCGATCTCTCAGAATATTTGAAGCGGACGCCAGGGGGCTTAAGCTCAGGGAACGATTGCACGACCCCGACATTCAGCGTGTCGGTCATGAAAAAATTCCTTGCGACCGACGTGCAGGCCGATTCAAGTTCGGCACTTTGGGCAAAGGCTGGGCCAGCGATAAGAACTGCGGTGACAGGAAGCCATTTCATTTTCCTCTCCATTCGCACCTGGTCCACACGAAAAGGTTGTTGCGTGAACCCGAAAAGACCGGGAAAAGTTCCAATCCATGAGCAAAATGCGGACAACCGATAGAAACCCACGCCTGGTCCAAGAAAATCTCCTGCCACCACGACCTCATCGAGGTTTCAAGGAGCGAATGGAGGGACGCCGAGCTTAGAGGTGGGCCGCCAGTCGATGTCGTCATGCTGGACAAGAACCTTCAGGGGATAGCGGGCTTCCGGTAGCAGACGCCTGCAAGGAGAAATCGATAGCGTTTCTTATCTTGAAGTTCGGGAGCGCCCAAACTGCCCCAATTCTCTCCAAGCCGTTTTCGAGCTAGGCCTCATCGAGGGGGTTGAGGCCCTTCTTGAGCAAAGCAAGAGGAACGGCATCTTCCTCAACATGATCGGTCAGTAGAGTCCTAAGCTCGCAGCACCGCCGTTGGCGGACGCCGCGGTGCTGTGCAGGGGCTGAGGGAGTCCCTGCGCAGGGCGGGGTTGTTCCACGAGATCGATCGCAGTCGCCCAGCGTCTTCATTGGGCAGCGCCTTCGGATCGAACAAACGCCAAGCCAAGTGGCCGTATGAGGCAGGGAACAAGATAGCGATCCGCTGGTTGGAGCGCAACGAAGGGCCCGCGTCAGATAACCAGGAGGTTTGTGATGATCGAAAACCCGGAGAACCGTAGACAACAACAGCAACCTATTTCGCCCTCACAAGAAGGCGGCCCTTATTCTGGGGGGGGCGAGAGCGATGCAGGTCGGCCCCGCGTCGACCAGAACGTCGCGAGTGACGATCTTTCGGGCCAGGCAAAAGCGGCAGCAGCCAAAGTCGTGGATGACGAAAAGGGGGCATTGGCGCGCCAATTGCGTGGTCTTGCTGGCGCCATGGAGAAGGTGGGATCTGAACTTCGCGATTCCGATCAACCGGGGCTTGGCCGCTACACCCAGGACCTTGGAAATTCGATCGGACGGCTGGCCCGCGAATGCGAAGACCGGGATCTCGGTGAAATCGCGTCGATTGCAGAAAACTATGGGCGGAAGCAGCCCCTTGCCTTTCTTGGCATGGCAGCGATTGCGGGACTGGCAGCGAGCCGATTTCTGATCGCTTCGGCAAAGCGAACGGCCACCAAGACATCGAACTCCTCGTCATCCCCCCGCGCAGGCGACGATTGGTCATTTGAAAAGGACTTCCGCGATGCATAACCCCCGTGACGACCGCTCTTTACCCGACCTGATGACGGGACTGGTGACCGATATAGCCGGACTGTTTCGCAAGGAGATCGACCTCGCCAAGGCCGAGGCAAGCGAGAATATTGACCGGGCGATCGGCAGCATCGAGACGCTCATGGTTGGCCTTATCTTTGCTATTGCCGCGATCGGCGTGCTTCTGAGCGCTGTGGTCGAGGGTCTGGGCGCCTTTTTGATGCAGCAGGGAATGCAAGAGGCAAATGCCCATGCGCTCTCAGCGGTCGCCGTTGGTCTTGTCGTCGGCGTCCTCGCGTGGGTTATGATTTCGCGCAGCCTTGCCAGGCTCGGCAACCGCAGCATTCGGTTTGAAAAAACGACGGCGTCGCTCCAGCGCGACCTGGACGTGGCCAAGGAGACAGTGAAATGAACGTCGACATGCATTCGTCCGCCGACCTTCAACGGGAGATCGAGACCGACCGTCAAAGGATTGAAGAAAAACTGCATGCCATTCAAGAGCGAATGTCGCCTGGCGAATTAATGGATGAATTCATCGCCTATGCCAGAAGGAGTGGAGGTGCCGACTTCCTCAACAATCTGGGTGGGGCAATGAAGGCGAACCCGATCCCGGTCGCATTGACAGGGATCGGTCTTGCATGGCTCCTTGCCGATCCCGCCTCGCGAGCGCCTCAAGCGTCGGGCGTTGAGAAGGGAGTGGATGATTACCCGCTTGCGAGAGTAAAGGGCAACTTGCGACGGGTCGGACCGATCGAGGCAAATTTTGGCGAGCGCTACAGCCATTTTGAGGATGAGGACGGCAGTCGTTTTCGCGCGAAGACCGATGCGGCCGGCCGAAGGGCCGGTCACTTCGTCGATCCAAGTGGAACCGTCTATCGCGGTTTCGCCGATACGTCGGGCCAGGCGATTGCGGAAATCCGGGATGAGGCAGGCAGTTTGTTCGATGAAACAACCGGCTGGGCATCAGCGACATGGCGTGAGGTGAAGGGGGCGGCCAGCGGTGTCTCCGGTGCCGTTTCAGATGCCGCCCGGTCAGCAGCCGACAGCATTCGGAGCGCCCATGAGAGTGCTCAGGATCACGGGGCGCAGCTGAATGCCGCCATGCTCAAGACATTTCGAGATCAGCCTCTGGTTGGCGGAGCGCTGGCCTTTGCGATCGGTGCGGCCATCGGAGCGGCACTCCCCGCAACGGACTTTGAGGATGAGACCGCTGGCGAGGTTTCGGATCGCGTTCGCGGCCAGCTTCAAGCAACGGCTGGTGCAGCTGCCGAGGGCGCGATCGAGGGTGCCAAGAGCGCCTTGGGAGAGGCCAACAAGCCTGAAAACGAAAACCCTTCTGGCTGACGGCCGGAAATTGTCACTGACCGCAACCTTGCGGACGCCTGCTGTTCGCTAGGGGCAGAGGCGATCCCCGCGCGCGCTGAGGATTTGCGATCTTGGCGTTCAGGAGAATGCCGATCGCGTCGCGAAGTCTCCCCTGCTTTTGGGAGTGGCGGCAGCCGTTCTTCGGTTCCTGCGGCAATGCGGCGCGCCTCGCTCAATCGGGCGGAACGCCGTCATGCGATGGGCAAATTCGATAACGCGCACGAATTTGTCCGCTCTTGTGCCGAGCGCACAATCGCAGATTGCATCCTTGCCGCTCAGGCCGTAAGCGGCAACGAGCATCGGAACCTCCCTGTCGAGAGCGGTGCGTAGCTCACCGTTCAACACCTACCAATCCCGAGAAGTTAAAATCGGCGCGGGAACGCTTTCTGGAACTTTGCGGGGAGGCTCGGGTTAAGCGATCAACTCTTCTGGAAAGGACAGTAAAACGCCACGCCTCCGATCTCAAAGACGAAAATTGCTCCAAAGGCTGCCCTCAATCGCGGTTGCTCTGCCTGGCTGCCAGGGCACTCAATCCGCGTTGAGCCCTGCGGGTTCGGAAGCAGAGGCGACGTTGACCCTGTTTGTCGTCATGTCCTTCGGCGCAGCCGCGATCTGGTTCGCGGTGGTCGCCTTCGTCTGCTTTGCCGTGCGCAGTCAAAGACGAGTTTTCGCAGAGCCTGCCGCAAGCCGGCTCGTCCTGTGGGGCGGCGGCGTGTTCCCAACTGTGACGCTCTTTGCCCTTTTGACATATGCATTCTGGTTAATGCCGACGCTTAGACCTTCGCCGACTTTTCGCGATGCTACGGATTTTCGGGTCGAAGTCACCGGCAGGCAATATTGGTGGCAGGTGGTCTATGTCCATCGCGGCCTCACAATCGCAGCGGCAAACGAGATCCGCTTGCCGGTCGGTCGGCGAATAGAATTTTTACTGAAGAGCGATGACGTAATCCATTCCTTCTGGATACCCTCTCTCGGGGGCAAGATGGATATGATCCCGGGTCGCGAAAACCGCCTTTCGCTGATGGCGCAAAGAACGGGGGTATTTCGCGGCGCGTGCGCCGAATTTTGCGGGACGTCTCACGCATTCATGGCGCTCACCGCAGTGACCATGGAACCCGACGCGTTCGACGCATGGCTTGCCAGCCAGGCGAAAGCCTCGATAAACGTCGCGGGAGAGGGGCGTGCTCTCTTCTTGCGCCATGGCTGTGGCTCCTGTCATCGCGTTGCGGGCACGGAGGCCGCAGGCGCGGCTGGACCCGATCTTTCTCACCTAGGGTCTCGGCAGATGCTAGGAGCCGGGATCGTCGCCAACACCGAGGACAACATTGCTGGCTTCATCGCGAACCCGGGTGCGATCAAGCCTGGTGCGGCCATGCCCGCTTTCTCCATGCTGGCGCCGCAAGATATCCGTGCAATCGCCGCCTGGCTGAAAGGACTGAGATGACCGAGCCGGGCGCCCGCGCGAGTGAAGAGGAGCGCGCAGCGCAGAGCGAGCGGCTGCGCAAAGTCTGGGAGAATCCGCACGGCTGGCGCTACTGGACGAGCGTCAACAACACGCAGGTCGGGCTGTGGTATGCGTCCACCGCCTTCATCTTTCTGCTCTTTGCCGGCGCGCTGGCATTGATTATGCGGGCGCAATTGGCCATGCCCGACAATGATCTGGTTTCTGCGGACTTCTACAATCAGCTATTCACGCTGCACGGGACCGTCATGATGTTCCTGTTTGCCGTGCCAATCTTCGAGGCAGTGGCGATTTTTCTGTTGCCGCCGATGATCGGGGCTCGAGAGTTGCCGTTTCCGCGACTGGGCGCGTTCGGGTTCTGGAGCTTTTTTCTCGGTGGCATCTTTGTGTGCGGCTCGATTTTCTTTGATGCAGCGCCTTCCTCCGGTTGGTTTATGTATCCGCCGTTGGCAACCGACGAAAAACTTTCCGGCATTGGCGCCGACATCTGGCTGCTAGGCCTCTCTTTCATCGAGGTGGCTTCGATTGCAGCGGCGGTGGAGCTCATCGTCGGGATCATGAAATGTCGCGCACCCGGCATGCGCATCAATCTGATGCCGCTCTTCGCCTGGTATCTGCTGATTGTCGCCGGCATGATCCTCTTTGCATTTCCGCCGCTGATTGCCGGCGATATCCTCTTTGAAATGCAGCGCATGTTCGACTGGCCCTTCTTCGATCCGGCACGCGGCGGCGATCCGCTGCTGTGGCAGCACCTTTTCTGGATCTTCGGCCATCCGGAGGTCTACATCATCTTCCTGCCGGCGATTGCCTTGATGGCGATGATCGTTCCGACCTTTTCGGGGCGTCCGATCGTGGGTTACTCCTGGATCGTGCTTGCCGCGGTCGGCACCGGCTTCCTGTCATTCGGCTTGTGGGTACACCACATGTTCGCGACAGGACTGCCCCAGATATCGCTTGCCTTCTTTTCGGCCGCTTCCGAGGCAGTGGCGATCCCAACGGCGGTTCAAGTCTTCGTCTTCATTGCCACCATGCTTGCTGGCCGCGTCATCCTTTCTACTCCAATGCTGTTCGGGGCAGGCGGCATCGCCATTTTCGTCATCGGCGGGCTAACCGGCGTCATGGTGGCAATTGCGCCCTTCGACTGGCAAGCGCACGACACTTACTTCGTGGTTGCCCACCTCCACTATGTCCTGATTGGAGGGATGCTGTTCCCGGTCGTTGCGGGGATCTACTACTATTACCCCCTTATCGATGCAAAACGCCTGTCCAATACGCTCGGACGCATTGCCTTCTGGCTGATGTTTGTCGGTTTCAACGTCACCTTCTTTCCAATGCATCTGACCGGCCTTTTCGGCATGCCGCGTCGGGTTTTTACCTATCCGGGCGACCTTGGGTGGAACCTCTTGAACCTTGTGTCGTCTGTCGGCGCCATCGTGTTTGCCTTCGGCGTTTTGATCGTGGTGTGGGATGTCCTGCGCCCTAAGCACCGGGAGCCTCGCGCCGAACAAAACCCGTGGAATGCCGGAACGCTTGAATGGGTCAGCGAGCCTGAGGAAAACTGGGGTGTGCGCTCCGTTCCCTTCGTTTCGAGCCGCTATCCACTTTGGGATCAACCGACGCTTGCCCGCGAGATCAGCGAGGGGCGATGGTATCTTCCCGACGCCAAGGAAGGGCGTCGCGAAGGCCTGGTCACCTCCGTGCTCGATGCACGGCCGGAACAGGTCTTGCGCGTTGGCGGCACCTCAAAGGTCACCATCCTCTCGGCCTTCTCGCTCGGTGCCGTGTTCATCGCCTTGACGTTTAAGTGGTGGGTCGCAGGGGCCGTCGCCGCCTTCACCTGTTTCTGCGCGATCCTCTATTGGCTTTGGACGGGGACCGGGGAAATTCCCGAGAAGCCGCAGAAGGACGTCGGCGTTGGGCTCGCCTTGCCGCTTTACGCATCCGGTCCGTCTTCAGTCGGCTGGTGGGCCATGTTCATCACGATGGTGGGCGACAGCACCGCCTTTGCGAGCCTGATCTTCGGCTATTTTTTCTATTGGACGATACACGAAGACTTCACGGCGGGATCAGCTGGTCCCGGGATGATGTGGCCACTGGTTTCGGCAGCGCTCTTTGTCTTTGCGTGGCTCGCCACCTTGGCTGCAAGACATTTCAACGCCCTCGCGCGTACGGCGTTCGCGCGTGCCGCTTTGATCGTGGCGCTCGCCCTGACGGTCGTCGCATCCGCGGCTGGCATCGCGGGGCCCTGGTTGCACGCCATGAACCCGACCGCACATGTTTACCCGGCCATCGTCTGGGTGCTGGTTTGCTGGACAGTCGTTCATGCTTGTGTCGGCGCTGTCATGCTAGCCTATTGTCTTGCGCGAAGCCTTGCCGGGCGCCTTACGAAAACCCACGACATTGACCTGCGCAACGTGGCCCTCTACTGGCATTTCCTGGCAATTACGGCGCTCATCACCTTCTTCGTGATCGGTCTTTTCCCGGAGGCACTTTAATGCGTCTGCTGCCAAGGGAAATCGAAACGTTCTGGACGCTGTTTACGGGGCCGGCCATCTGGGCCGGGCACTTCCTGATATGCTACGCCAGCGCGGCGATTTTCTGTGCCAAACCAGCGTTGTTCGCGATGGAGTTCAAATCCTTGCGCCTAGGCATCGCCGTCATCACGGTTTTAGCGCTCGCAGCCATTGGGCTTTCGGCGTTCCTTGCGTGGCGCCAGTGGGGCTTCGGCGCGCACGATCCTCCGCATGACGATCCGACGCGCCACGATCGCCTTCTGTTTCAGGGATTTGCAACCTTGCTGCTTGCCGGCTTGAGTTTCGTCGCCGTCCTGATGACGGCACTGCCGACGATCTTTGTTTCGGAGTGCTTGCGATGAGGGTGCTCTGGCTTGCGAATGGTTGCCTCCTTTTGGCCGTTATCTGGCTTGGCCCGCTTTTGAGTGCGTGGCGCGGCTCGGTTACCGCCCACATGCTCGCGCACATGGGGGTCGTAGCAGTCGCAGCACCTCTGATCGCTATAGGTGTTGCTCCCCGTCTCGCCAGCTGTCGCCGGCCCGTGCTCACCGGGTTGCCGATCGTCGCCTCGCTCGTCGAACTCCTGGTGGTCTGGGGTTGGCATGCACCGGCTGCACGTCGGTTGGCGGAGAGTTCGCTTTGGGGCACCGCCCTTGAGCAGGCCTGCTTTCTAGCCGCCGGGTTGTTCCTATGGTCCACGTGTCTTGCGGCCGGGAGCACGAACAGGTCTTCAAGCAATGCGGCAGGCGCCTTCGGTTTGCTGCTGACGACCGTTCATATGACGCTCCTCGGCGCCCTCTTGGCGCTCAGCCCACGCACGCTCTATCAATTTGGCGATGTCACCTGTTTCGGCACGACCTTGACGGCGGCTCAGGATCAGCAACTCGGCGCCGTTGTCATGCTGATGGTTGGCGCCGCAGCCTATCTCGCAGGTGGGGTCGCCTTGCTTTCCGGTCTGCTTGCAGAGCCAAACCGGAGGGTCGCCTGATGCATGTTCGATGGAAGCACCTGGCCGTCGGGCTCGCCATCCTGCCGATCGTCGTCCTTTTTGCCACCTGGATCGGCTTCTTCAACGTCGGTGCGTCTTCCGGCCATTGGAGGATAACCGAGTGGTTTTTGCATTTTGCCATGCGTTCGGCCGTTCGCACCTATGCGCTCGCCGTTGATGCCCCGGAGAGGCTACCTGATAACGGCATCCCACCGGCAGCCGGTCACTTTGCCCGTGGCTGTGCTACCTGCCACGGTGCGCCGGGCGAACCGCGGTCCCCAGCAGCACTTGCGATGTTGCCGCGACCGCCGGATCTTTCCGCTGTAGTCGAGCAATGGGAGGACGCAGAACTGTTTCGCATCGTGAAGCACGGGGTTCGCTTCACCGGCATGCCGGCGTGGCCGACCCAGGCGCGCGACGACGAAATCTGGAGCATGGTTGCGTTCCTGCGAAAGCTTCCGGCTATGGATGCGGCCACCTATCGTTTGCTCGCCTATCGCGAGAGGCCACAGCCACCCATGCATGCGTTCCGATTCGAAGATGCATTGGCAGAATGTACCCGCTGCCATGGGACCGATGGGATGGGCTTTAGCCCGCTCACGCCTGTTCTTGCAGGACAGAAGGAGGCCTATCTGCTCGAAAGCCTCAACGCCTATCTCGAGGGACGTAGACCAAGCGGCATGATGCAACTTCCCGTGCAGTCGGTGGATCCGGGGCATCTTCGCGCTCTTGCCAGCCATTTCGCAGCTTTGAAGCGCAATGCGGTGGTGCAACCACTAAAAGACGATCGGGTGGGGCAGGGCGAGCAGATTGCGCAGCACGGCCGTCCCGCCCAAAAAGTTCCGGCATGCTTGGGCTGCCACCAAAATTCGCAACGTAACCCGTCCTACCCAAGGCTTGACGGTCAGCCCGAGGCATTTCTCGCGGCACAACTGAAGCTCTTTCGCGAAGGCTCGCGATCGGGAACTCCGTTCAGCCATTTGATGGAGAGTGCGGCAGAATACCTGTCTGACGCAGATATCGAGAATGTTTCGGCATATTTTTCGAGTTTGCCTCCTGAGGATTGAAACACCTTCGTGCCGAAATCGTTTGGCTCGGTCATTGAGGAGCCGGTCATGAAAAAGCTGCTGATCACCGTTCTTGTTGTCGCTGCGCTTGTGGTTGCCGCGGGTGGGGGCTTAGTTGCGCTGTCCCGGCATGAAGCCACGGTGCCGATCGAGCAGACCTATGGACCGGATCCGGTTCTCGTTGAACCGAAAGCGGAGTGGTTGCCTTCCGTGAACGTCGCCGAGGCCACGCCCTGGCCCAATGGGCAAATGCCCGTCGCGGCGCAAGGGCTTGAAGTCAAGGAATACGCCGGCGATCTGGAGCATCCACGCTGGCTTCATGTGCTGCCCAATGGCGATGTTCTGGTGGCCGAAAGCAATGCGCCGCCGAAGCCCGACGCGGGCTTTTCGATCCGGGCCTTCTTCATGGGCCTCTTCCAGGCTAGAGCCGGTGCCGAGACGAAGAGCGCCAACCGCATATCGCTTCTGCGTGATTCAGATGGTGACGGCGTGGCGGAAACCAAGACACCGTTCATCACTGGGCTCTACTCCCCCTTTGGAATGTCATTGCTCGACAGCACACTCTATGTCGCCAATGCCGACGCCATCGTCGCCTTTCCCTATCAGGAAGGCGCAACGCAAATCACCGGGGCGCCTGACAAGATCGTCGACCTGCCTTCAGGTCGCAACCATCACTGGACAAAGGATGTCATCGCCAGCCGCGACGGAACAAAGCTCTATGCCACCGTGGGCTCCAATTCCAACGTAGCCGAGAATGGCATGGATGAGGAGAAAGGACGAGCCGCGGTCCACGAGATCGACCTCGCCAGCCGACAGACGCGGCTGTTCGCATCCGGTCTTCGCAACCCCAATGGGTTGTCCTGGCAGCCTGATTCAGGCCAGCTCTGGGTCGTCGTCAATGAGCGCGATGAGATCGGCCCTGACCTCGTGCCCGACTATATGACGTCCGTACAAGATGGTGCCTTCTACGGCTGGCCCTATAGCTGGTATGGCCAACATGTTGATGATCGCGTCGAACCCCAGAACCAGGAGCTTGTGGCCGTCGCTATCAAGCCTGACTACGCGCTCGGGCCTCACACGGCGTCACTCGGCCTGACTTTCAACACCGGCGATCTGTTCGGGCCCGAGATGAAAAGCGGTGCCTTTGTCGGTCAACACGGCTCATGGAACCGCATCCCGCGCAGCGGCTACAAGGTCATTTTCGTGCCTTTTGCCGCCGGCCGGCCGTCCGGCCCGCCGCGCGATATCCTCACGGGTTTCCTAAGCGCCGAAGGTAAGGCTTTGGGTCGGCCGGTGGGCGTTGCGATTGCTCGCGACGGCGCGTTGCTGGTCGCCGATGATGTCGGAAACAAGGTGTGGCGCGTAGCACCCCACGCCAATTGAGTGTCGGGATCACCGCAGCGTTCGGCTGACCTTGCCCCTGGGCTGGAGGAATGCGGCGTTGCACGGTGGTCACCGCTTTTCCAGTGCACCATGGCCCGATAGCCGTAAATGTCACCGTCACGCTCCTGTCACGCGACAAGGCGGTCAGGGCCCGATAAGTTGCGCGCTATGTCAAGCCTCGAATTGTCGCTGGCAGCGCGCTTTGTTTCATCAGCGCAGCGGCATCACGTACGGAGTGGGATCTCATGCGCCGCTATCTATTTAATATCCATACAGCAGGCGTCGTTAGCCGCGACGAAGTCGGTCGAAAGTATTCATCGGATGGGGCTGCCGTCGCTTACGGTCAACGGGTCGTAGATGAGCTGACCAAGGATGAGGAATATTACGACGCCATAATAGATGTGGTCACGGCATCTGGACGGTTGGTTGCGCGACTTATATCGCGCAACGCTCCGCCCATGCGTCCCGTGAGCCAGCCGACGCGCCAAGTTTCATTGCATTGAGCATTATCTTCAGTGAGAATCTCTCCCGATCGCTAAGGGACAGGATGGAGTTTTCGCAGCATCTCCGGGGAGATCATCGATATTGCTCGTTCACTGGTGTGTCAAAGTGAGCTGAGCGCGGCGGCGGTACCTAACCTGGCGACCCCGCCCGAGGAGCGATGCTCGCAGTCCGCCTGGTTCCCGTCGCGACCTGTTGGATGTAACTCTCAGGATATCGCGGCCAATTTACAAACAAGCGACACGGAAGAATGGTTGTCGGGGCTGTCGACTGCTCATCCAAACGTGGGTTGTTCACGACCCTCCTGGAATCAGGAGCAGCTTGCCAGTTGTCTTGCGGCTGGCCATGTCCTTATGTGCCTGCGCAGCATCCTTGAGAGGGTAGCTTCCACCTGCAGTGACCTTCAACGACCCGTCCGCGATCCAATCGAAAAGCCGGCCGGCGCGCTCGCGAAAGAGTTCGGGTGAGTGGATATGGTCGAAGAAGACGCCATAGCCGATCTTGACGCTTTTCGGCAGGCTCATGATGTCGAGCGGGCCCGGCCCACCCAGCACCGGGCCATACCAACAGAGCGTTCCTGACCGCCGCAGTACTTCGAGGGACGCTTTGAATGTCTTGGGACCGGAGCCATCATAGACCACGTCCACTCCCCGACCACCGGTGAAGCGGAGCACCTCGTTGACAAACTCTCCTTCTGTATCGACGATCACGTGCTCGGCGCCGGCATTTTGCGCGATGGCGACCTTGTCTTTCGATGACACGCGCCCGATGACGCGCCCGCCTCGGAGCTTTATGATCTGCGTCAGGAGCAGTCCTACGCCGCCCGCTGCAGCATGAACGAGCGCGATGTCCCCAGGTTGGACGGCATAGAAATCGGTGGCAAAGTGGCTGGCGGTCAGGCCCTGCATCATGATTGATGCGGCCGTTCGGTCATCAATGAAGTCGGGGACCTTGATGAGCGACGTTGCCGGGATCGACAGCCGCTCGGAGTAGCTTCCGGGGGCATAGACCCAGGCGACGTGATCGCCCACGGCAAGATCCGTAACGCCGTCGCCAACACTGAGCACGCGGCCGGCGCCCTCGACGCCAAGCACTTTCGGGCTCGGGGTTTCCGTCCACGCCATGCCCTGCCGAACGCCGATATCCATGAAATTCACACCTGCCACGCGGACCTCAACGATAACGTGTCCGGGCGTTGCCACAGGCTCTGGGCGCTCGACGAATTCCATAACGTCGCTATCGCCCATGCCGTTCATGACCACAGCTTTCATAGTCAGCTCCTTTCTTGACTGATTGTTCCAGAATTGTGCAAATTTTTTTGGGGTGCTACCGGATTGCACGGATTGCCAGTTCTCCGAGAGATTCCAATTCCGCGCGAGGGCTACCTCCACGGGCCGCGATACGAATGCCAGCGATGCTGGTAATGAGGAAGGAGGCAACAGCCTCTGCCGACAGCGATTTTTCGACATCGTTTTCGGTCTGGGCTTGCTTGATGCACTCCACTGCCGCTTTCCTCAAGCGATTGTCGGCAGCATGATGGAGCGCGTTAAGTTCCGGCCGGCTCTGGCCAAATTCACAAATCGAATTGACGCCGAGGCAGGCGCAATCGGCGCGCTCCACCACTCGTTCTATCATTGCGGCGATCCCGTCGACGGCCCGTCGCTGGCTGCGCAACATCGTCACGTGGGCTTCAGTTTCTTCGAATGCATAACGTTCCACTGCTAATCGGTAGAGCGCCCATTTGTCTCCAAAGGTGTCGTAGAGGCTTTGTCGTCCGATCTTCATCGCGCGCACCAGCATCTCAGTCGATGTGCCCTCGAAGCCGTGTTCGCGAAACACGTCGATTGCGGCACCCACTGCCTTGTCTTTGTCGAATTCCTTTTTTCGCGCCATCGCCGTGAAATAGCTATTCTGGAACGATCTGTCAAGAAATGACATTGTGATCTGTAGTCTATGCGGCAACGCACAGGCGATCTTGATTTCGAGGAGTCGAGCGCGTCGCGGGACAACGTCATCGATATCGCTCGACGGCGAGGCCCCTAGTAGGTGAGGGGCGGGCCTTTCTCGTTGGCGATCGGCGGAATGCCACGGCCAAGATACCTCGCCTTTGCCCCGCCTTTGGCTATGATCCCTTTGGCTTGGGGGGCAAATTTTCTGAGCGAGGTCTAGGTCACCTCTTATCGCCGTCGCATCGACCAGATCTTGCGTGAAGGGCAGCCTGCCGCCTGGCAGCGCCAGCCCTCACGGACATGCGCCAGAAGATCGACCGTTATGGTCCCCTCGCGCGGCTCGGCGCCGAATTCGTTCATCAACCCGATTGCCGCAAACCAGAGAGCGTTGACTGCCGCGCGCCATCTTTGGCGTAGTGCCCGCCGGCGACGCTTCAGCCAGAGAGACTTCAAAATCCTTGGTTGCTGCTGATGGTGATACCGGTCGCGGTCGGCCAGATGTCGACCGAAAGGCTGCCGACGAGCGGACCCAGCTCCAATCAGCCGGCAACGTCTTCTGCCGACTAAAGTTCAATCCTTCACGGTCACCGACGGCGACAGTGTTCGCATCAGCATGGTACGAGCGTTCGGCTTGTCGGCTTCAACACTCCGGAAAAGTTCGAGCCCAGATGTTCGCGCATCGCCGACATGTCCGGTCGCTGGTGGCTGGCCAGGTGAGGTGTCGGCGCCCTGGATGCCGAGAAATTAAGCTTTCACGTCGAGTGTCATCTCGACCATCGTCGGGCGAAAGCCCGCTGCGGCAAAGAGCCGTTGAGCAGCTTCGTTTCTGTGCGCCGTGGAAAGCACGATAAGGTTTGCTCCTCGCTCTTTAAGCGCTGCAACAGCTGCCTCGAGCAGCATCCGGCCGATGCCTTGGCTGCGCTTTTCGGGCTCGACGAAAAGATCGTGAATGACGCCCGCCGGTCCTCGGAGCGCCATGTAGTCATGGCCCTCAACAGATGCATAGGCGTAACCGACGATCATTTCATCTTGCTCAGCGGCGAGGACCACGACCTCGGACTTTTCAAGCTGACTTCCCAACCATCTGGCATAAGATGCCTCCGTGCCGGTTCCCGTCGGGATGAAGCGCTCGGGGTCCCATTGATGATGAAGCGCCATCAGGTCAGCCCCGTACTTTCCGAGTACAGGCACATCTTCATCGCGGGCGGCTTTAATCGTGATGGTTGATAGCATTTTACGGCATGATCCGTCGTTGGTGTTATCCGGCCATCACCTTCGATATGCCCGGCCGAAGAACCTTGCATCGTAAATGAACTTCGTCGTGGCTCAACGGCTCGGAGGCAAACAAAAGGCGCTCTATCTTTGCCGCCAGGCTCTGTTCGCCAAATTTAACGGCGCGGTCGCAGACACGCCGCGCCGCTTGCCTTCGGACTTGGGGAATTGGGCGGTTTAGCGTAGAGAGTTTGCGGGGACAGCGTCCGGTCAATCCGCAATAGCAGCAATGTTTCCAAGTTATTCTATTGCCGCTTTCCGCGACCGCTCGCTGCTTTCGTCGAGATCGATAGCGTCGCCGAGCGGGGTAGCCGCGATTGATTTGATTTGTTGCGCGAGAGCCGAAAGCTTGCTCGCTATATCCTGCAGCTCCGACGCTGAGTTTGAGCCCGGGCGGATGCCGTTTACGCCACGTTTGTCCACGTTCTCGTCCCTCGCGATTGAACTTGGGTGTCCAGTATATTTTCAAGATTGAATATAAGGCCACCAAGTTCCGCGCGCTCTTACCTTGGCGCACAACCGGCCATTTGGATCTGAGTGCCGGTCCAAGCTGGGCCTCACCTGCAGTTGGATTGCGAAACAATGCTGCTTATCGGCTACACTCGCGCGCCGTTCGTTACAAAAAATGCTGCGCGCGCGAAAGAATCTGACGTGGCGGGTAGCGGTGCGGGTAGTCGTGTCTGTTAGTGCGTGCTAATGAGAATTCAACGATCTGACACGAACACCGCTACGAGCGTCGCAGACCTCGTGATCCAATTTAAAACGGCCCAGTGCCAACTGGATGAGACGGTTTACGGGTATGACATGAGCGCTTCCGCTCACTCGAAGAGACGATTAAGCAGTTGTTTCAATCGATCGAACGACGAGTGCCGCGCGACGCAGCCGAATTCGGGACGATCGCGACATTCTATCTCGATCTGCTCGAGGACTGTGATGGCGGCTTCAACAAACGGCTTCATGATGGCTTGCGCCAGCTGTTCGATCGGCACACCCCGCGTGGGCGCCCGAAGGGAATTGGGTTTGCGACGAGTGGCCAACGGCAATTGATGGCAGGGGGTTAGGCGGAGCAATAAAGGAAGGCGGAGAGCGCACGATTATTGTCGAACTCACAGATGCGGATGCGACGGACTCCGGTATCTTCACCTGGGATATCGTTCGCGACCTTGTCTATGGAGATTCGGCCCTGGCTGCGCTCTTCGGTCTCGCCGCGAGCGAGACGAGCCAGGGACTGCCGCTGAGACTTTATCTCGACCGGGTCCATCCGGAGGATCGACCAGGGTTGGCAAAGACAATTACGGAAAAGATCGTGAGCGGACGAGCCCAGCAGTCGTTCTACCGCGTCAGGACGCGGGCTGGCTGGTATGTCTCGGTCGTTGCTTTTGGTCGGTGTTTCCAGGATCGCGATGGAACACCGGTCCTCTATTCCGGTATCGTTGTCCTGGAAAGCGCAACATCGACCAACGACAACCGGCGGCATTAGCGCCGGAGCAGGATTTTCCCGGCGATGTTGGTGGGCCTGGCCGGACCTTCGCCGGATCGTTGCCGGTTGACCGGTGGACCTCGAGCTCCGATCTAAGGCTCCTGACGCTGCACAACCTGGCGCAACAACTGGTCTGCGGAATTCCTGCTCTAAGCGGAAGAAACGAGAGAGCCAAACAGTGAGACTGATCATCCGCCCGAACGACCGGTATCCGCATCTCGGATTGGACCGTCGTCCTTTGGCGATTGCCTGCGGCGAAGGTTGGCTGGGCATCCTGCACGCATTCTTCACCGAGGCCGACAAAGTGATGGCTGTAGGAGGCTCGTTCACGGTGCTCGAGGTGATGGAGGAGAAGGGCGTTCTGCACATGCATTATGCCATCGCACAGATCGCACCTGATGCTCGCCGCGCGATCGACGATGCCTGCCGCCTAGCCGCCGCGCGATCCTTTCACATCTGCGAGGTCTGCGGACGCCGTGGGCGTCTGCACACCTTCGGCGACCTCCGTAAGGTCGTCTGCAGCGAGCACGCTGACGGCGAACTCGGCAAGGGCGTACCATTCGAAGACCCTCTCAATGCTCTCGATCCCTATTTTCCTGACGTGGATCCGTTCATAGCAGCTCGGCCGACCGTTACGGAGTTCGATGCTGCTCCGATCATTGAAGGGTGGCTTATCGAGGAGGACAGCGAAGGCGGCCGGCGCCCGTGGCTATACGGCTGGTTCTCAGCGAGCCTGTGACCCGCGACGGGGAGCATGGGCACACGTCTCCCATCGTCCAAATGGACGATATGGTGCCCCCACGATGGGTTCGAACAGACACTCGGCTTTACCGCCTCGGCATGTGTTACCCGCCGGCCGAGCGCGAGATCCGTTACTGGGCGCAGAAGCTGTCTCGACGCCCTGTGCCCTACGGCGAGCGTCCCGGTGGCAGCGATGACATGGAGGCGATGCTGGCCTTCCTCCGTTCCAGCGGCCGCCTGCGATCAACGAAGATTGACCGCCTGGAACAAGCCTACCGCGAAGAGCAGGGACACGTAAACGAAGTTGGAAAAGTTCGCGCGACGTAAGGCTATGCTGATCGTGGTGCATCGGCTCCAATGCCGGAGTTCCGCTGATTTGGGGCCCCGCTTTCCTGCTCGTCGGGGTGTTGCGGTTTTCGTGCGCAGCGGGTCATTCCAAGTATGGGCGCCGGTGCGCTGACGCGCGCGGTTGCCCCATTGTACCTTGTGTAACCCTTGTCCATCAGCGCTTCGGCGTAGCAGCCGTCGCATGCCGGACTGACCTTGGTGCAGCTCATCCATGGTTTCGAAGTGTGGGTAATACGGGAGATCGCGGAATTCTCGGCCATCATTCGGCGCTACCTGCGTTTCGGTGCGCGTTGCCGCGCTCAACCCCGATCAGGTCGTCGAAGAAGTCGAGCATCCCCTGGAGGTGCGGACGAATTCTTGGACTGCTTATGCTGCAATTCCTCAGTTCGCTTGACACCTCTTTGAAATCGCCGATGGAAAAGCCGTCGATCGGCCGGATGCACGCCGCCAAGGGCGGACCCAGAAGCAATGGACGGAATGCCGTCTCAAAGCTTGGTGGAACAACGAAACCGACGTCGTTCGCTACTCGGAGATGAAGGAAGCCAACGCGGCTGAGAAAGCCGCGACCTCCGCGAAGAGATCTCGAAGCCCAGATCTTCCGCATCAAAAATCCATGAACAGGGCCACAACGACGTGCAGACTATAAACTCGCAGTGATCACCCGTCTTCGTGATGGGTGCCATCGGTCACTCGCTGCCCTTGAAGAGCCCGCGGCGGCAGCATGAGTTAATTTCTCACCTCAGGCTGGGCGACGCCAACGTTATCGGAGAATGCCGGCTTCTTTCGCAGCAGCTTCAAAGGCGGCCCTGGCTTCCGCGCCAGGAATCGTTCCCTCGGCAGCATCTAGGCAAGCTTTCCGGGCCGCTGCGTAACTCGCGCTCTTCGTCTCTGGCCAGGACTTCATAAGGAATGCGACCGCCTCTCGGGCATTCCTGATGACGTGAAAATGATTATCAAACGTTACTTCAACGTTCGCGTCCCAGATGTTTATCATCGCGGCCTCCGTAGGGTTGGCCTTTCCGAAACGTATATTAGGGAATTCTGTTCCAACGGAGAGATCGGACCGGGAAGCTTAGCAAGCATAACCGCTCATCTTAGCCGGTATTTCCTCACCTGGCACAGGGGTGACGTCTGGCGCCTCTTCCGGGACGTCGTCCGGTCCGGGCTCCTCAATGGGGCGATCCGGATTGTCTGGCATGGGATCGGGTGTCTCGCCGGGCGGGACCTCCACGGGCTTTCTCGGCTCTTTGGGGTCGTCGGTCATATCGGTCTCCCTTCTTGCAGGCCTAATGGAGCCGCATAAGTTTTGTTCCGCGAACCGGGAGGTGCGGCAGCATAAGACGAATGGATTCAGCGCAGCCTTGTGACCTTTGCCTCGGCGATCGCTTCAATGAACGCGGCGCGAGCTTGCTCCCACGGATACGTGCCCATCGCCGCGTCGGTGCATTTGTAAAGCGCGTCCGAGTACGCGACGCCAAAGTCTATGGGCCAGTTCTCGCTCAGGAGCTTAGCCGCTCGACCCGGGGTCCATACGATTTGCACCCCGTCGAGCTCCGGAAGCTGGATGATCACGCATTTGCTCCAACTCTGGATTTCCACCGGCCTCTCCTTATCTTGCGGTCGCGCCTACATTTTCGGCGGAATAATTGCGCCGGGCACAGGTCTAATAGGAGGTACGTCGGGACCGACGTCGGGCTCCGGCTCCTGGATCGGGGGCTCCGGGAGATCTGGTGGAGCATCCGGCGGCAGGTCCGGCGGGAATTCGGGATCTGGAACGGTCGGGATTGGGGACTTGGGCATGGAGGCCTCCTCTTTGGTGGTGCAACCGCGACCGAGCGGTGTTTGTTCCAAGAGCTCGGGCCGGGGCGCCCCGGCGAGGTGGCGGCGTGACCGAGCACCTGTCCGCGAAACAGTACCAGGCCGCCATCGCGATGCCGAAGCGTGGGAACAAGTACCAGACGCAGCGCACCGCCTCTCGACGACATCCGGCGTCGACGAGGCCGGCAAATGCATCGCCCAACTGATGGAGGCCGGCATGATGACCCCGCATCGATCCAGTCCGAAGATCCGACCGAGGAATATCGGATCGCTCTCACGGGCATGCTGATCCACGGTCTGCGCACCGTGTTCGTCGGCCTGAAGCGTGGCGAATACAAACTGCAGAACAGTTCCGTCCTGCCGATCTCATCAGAAATGCCGGCTATGGCCAACCTCGAATGCCGAAGCCTCCGCGAAGAGCGGATGCGCCTAGGAATCAAGGCTGGCCGCGAAAACGCTGCGCTCGGTGGCCCGTGCAGGTCCCGCTACGGGCTTAAGGACGTGCGCATCACGCAGGAGAAGAGGCGAGTTCGCCGCCCAGGGCTTCGTCGTCGTCGCCGAATGCCAATCGCACGACGAGTTCGCCAACGGCTGCAAGGCGAAGCAGGTCCTACCGGAGGCGCAAGCCTCTGCTGCATAAGCATCCCCCCGCCCAGACACCAACCAATCACGTCATCGCCGTCCGCGTCCACCAGCTGCGCACGCTCGCCTACCTGACGCCCACCGACTATGTCCGGCTTCGGAGCCTCGAACTGCGGATTCTGTCAAAGGTCATGCTCGGCCCGTCGCACTTCATATTGCTCGCGAAGGCTGTCCTCTATCTCTTAACGGACCCCCCGGCGAGAGGAGGACATTGCGACAGTTCGAAGACGTTCTCGCGGCTCTCGAATTCGCCTCGTAGGTCACCCAAGAACGCGGACCGTGTTTCGTCCCTACCGCCCCAATGTCAGGTGGAAGTGCCAACTACAAGTTAATTTACAGTTTGGCAGTGGCCGTCGAGCCGAATGTATAATGTCGCGTTTTACTCGGCTTTCTTATTGGCCATACAAGCGTTTGGATCCCCAAACGAAATCGATAACATCCCCAACTGTCACGAGTTGCTCCATTGACTCCTGGGCGATGAATATCCCAAACTCCTCTTCGATCAACATCGATAACTGGGATATTTTCAGCGGGTCAGTTCCAAGATCGTCCACGATTGCAGCGGAGTCGGCAAGGTCCGCGGCTTTGACGCCGAGTATTTCGATGAAAATCATCTTGACGCGGGCGGAGATACCGGCTCGTGTGGTAGCCATACGTCGCTCCCGTTTTTGTGTTCCCGACGCCGAGTTTAGCCCTTCTTTCGTTTCTCGGCTAATGCGTTCGCCTCCTCTCGCGAGTTTCCTGCTTCTTTGATGATCTTGCGGGCCTGGTCATCGGTGAGGCCGTGCTTCCGCTTGAAGTAATTGAGTTCGTAAGCCTGTCCGGCGGCAACTCGTCCGCGATCGCGACCAACGTTCTTCTTGTCGTCTGCCATAGGGTTCCTCCCGGGTTGCGACTGTTCACAACCGTGGAAGCCGCAGGAATGTTCCGCGACAAACTGAAATCCCATAATCTAGTGGGGTTAGTTGTTCCGCTTTGCCACATAAGTTGTTCCCGGATCGTTCTGGTGCGTATTAGTGGCCGAACCAAGCAAATGTTCTACGTGAAAGATATCAACCACCGAGCTACCAACAGGCCGACGCGGTGGTGGCAGCTGAGGGATCCGGCAACAAATCGATGGAGGCTGGCTAGCGGCGAAACCGAATAGGATTCGCGTTACTGTCGCTCGTCTTTATCGCCGCGTCAGTTCTACTTTTTTGGCCTTGACGACGAACCAGTGCGTAAGGCGCGGTGTCCGTTAACGCAGCCCGCTCGAATGTCGGCGTTGGCGTTACTTCTTATTGGTGTCCTTCACCTGAGATCCGAACGTCGGCGCAGCGGGTTTCGCGGCAGCCTTGTCCTTGTCCTTCTTGGGCTTTCTGGCTTCCTTGTTGCTTCGTACTTGACCCTTGGCCATTGGCGCGTCTCCTGTTGACGAAAAAAGCTAGCCGCTAACGGCGGGAGATAGCAACCGAATTCGGTCATCTTGAATGCATTCCCACTCTCCAAGGTTGGATCAATACCAGTCCTGAAAAGCGCGCGGTACGAGAAGTTCGCGCAGGCACTCGCCAAAGGCAAGACAGCAGATGACGCATATGCGACTCGATCAGAGGGACACTCGCTGGATCTTAGCGAGGACTTCACCGCCTCACGCCTGCGTCTATCACTGCTAATATTTCAGAAATCCGGCCGCCGCTGGTAACCGATTGGGCAACGTGGCGCGGCGCCTGTTAGTCTTCAGCTAGTTGCTCCGCAGTCGCGACGACCTCGGAGTGCCGAACGTCCCGTCGACATACTTGAAAAAAGTATGCTCATGATCCAGGCGACGATTGCGATGACGACTATCTTCATGAGGCACTTCCGGTTCGTCACGATCTACAGCAACACCCCGGACGCCCCATTATTCCGTCGCAGAGCAATCGGGGGGTCCCTAATTGGTGGGGACCATCGCCGGCGGCTCCGGTGGTGCCGTCTCGACCCCCGGTTCGAACATTAGGATGCTCAATACCAGGGCAACGAGAATGCAGATGAGCACCAGGAAGGCGACGCCGGCTTTATCCATGCCCCAGTTCAGCCCTCGAATGTGGGCATAAGGAGGCAGACAAGCGCGACGACCCAAGGACCGCGGTTTATGTGGTAGGGGCGGCAAGCAAGAGAACAATCGCGATAGCGATCAGCAGCGGCCCCATCCATCGAAAGTGCCTCGTGAGTTGAGCGAGCCATGGTACCTGAGTGTTGGTCTGAACGTAGCCAAACCCTGCTGCCGTCATCCAGAGGCCGGCGCAAAGCATGATGATCTGATCAACATAGGCCAACACTTCCAATTCCTTTGCCTACAGCCGGAGAGGTGGATGACGCGGGTAGCCAAATCGGGATACGGGGGAAATCGCAGCGGCCTTCAGTTTACCGAATGATGAACCATTCCATGGGATCGGCGCCTCGCTTGTAGCTCAGCCCCGCTTTCTCCAAGCTCTGCTTTAGGTCAACCGGACACAAACAGAGGTCCATTCGGCGCCAGTCCTCGCCGGGAGGCCATTTGGAAAACGGGTTGTGATCCTGCCACACAAGGTTTCGGCGCCGCTGAAGTCAACGAGTTCGCCAGGAGGTTGGATCATCGCCTACGGCCCGATTTGAGCAGCGGCGTCATTGATGTCCAGATTAACGCAGCCCGCGCGACCGTCGGCGTTACTTCTTATTGGTGTCCTTCACCTGAGATCCTAACGTCGGCGCAGCGGGTTTCGCGGCAGCCTTGTCCTTGTCCTTGTCCTTCTTGGGCTTTCTGGCTTCCTTATTGCTTCGTACCTGACCTTTGGCCATTTGCGCGTCTCCTGTTGACGAAAGAGCTAGCCGCCAACGGCGAGGGAATAGCAAGCGAATTCGGTCATCTTGCATGCCATCCCCACTCTCCGAGGTTGGATCAATGCCAGTCCTAAAACGCGCACCACGAGAAGTTCGCGCAGGCACTCGCCGACAAAGGCAAGACAGCAGATGATTTAGGGAGGACGGCGCCTGTTAGTCTTTAGATAGTTGCTCCGCAGTCGCGACGACCTCGGAAGTCCCGAACGTCCCGTCGACATACTTGAAAACAAGTATGCTCATGATCGAGGCGACAATTGCGATGACGACTATCTTCATGAGGCGCTCCCGGTTCGTTGCGATCTACAGCAACACCCCGGACGCCCCGTTGTTCCGTCGCAGACCAAGCGGGGGGCCCTAATTGGCGAGGACCATCGCCGGCAGATCTGGTTGTGCCGTCTCGACCCCCGGGTCGAACATTAGGGTCCTTAATACCAGGGCAAGGAGAATGCAGATGAGCACGAGGAAGGCGACGCCGGCTTTGTTCACAACCAACTTCAGGCTTCGAATGTGGGCAGAAGTAGGCGGGCGAGCCCGCGAAGAACGCCGGTGGTCGCTTCCAGCACTATGTTAACCGCCGCAATAGAGTTTCAGTGAGGCTGCGCGCTTGCCAATCTCAACAGATCTCGCAACGGCGGAAGGGCTTTGCGTTGGGAGCTTGCCGCCGCTTGATTGCATCATGACTTCGAGGGCTTGCTCGAATTCTGTCAGATCAACGGTCTTCTTCTGCGCAAGAAACCAATCTGACGTTTTTTGCCGTATCATATTGCGAAATCCTGCCTCTACGGCGCCCTTGTACTTAAGTGGGGCAACCACGCGCATACGCGCCGGTTTCCCGTCGGACGTGCAACCGTAGACGAAAATGCCGTTCTTCGCGGCGATCGCGTTCTCGCTACAAAACGAGAGCACCCCGGCTATTAGCAATGTAGCAGTCAGCGTGGGTTTCACAATTGCCCCTCGAAATTTCCCCAAGCATAACGTTCACTCAACGGCGCAACAAATGCAAGTTGTGCCCCTGGAATGCGCGACCATGCAATGACCGCCGCCTATGCGGGAGGGTGGCCGCCTTCTTTCGCGGTCTATTGGCCGTCCGATTCCCTCAACGAGGTACGGCGTCTATGCGGTCGGTTTTGGCTGCGCTAGGCGGTGTTTCATAACCAGTGAAGATCGTCGGCGCGGGTCTGAAGGCCCAAACCATAAGGATGCCCACGGAAGCGATGAGTAGCGAGAAAACGAGACGACTTGACATGGTGCTTTCCTCCTAGTTGGAGCGCTGTGAATGCTGATGCATTCGTCGCCATTTGTCAGCTCGTCATTTCTGGCAAAGAGACGCGCAAGCGCCGTTTGAGCCTCGCGGTCCGTGCGGTTAGGGAGGGGTCGGTTGTGTCCGGTCGCCGCATGGCAACCCCAGAACAATAGCACAGTTATCGCCGTGTGGTCGCAATTAGATAAGCGCCGAAGTCTTCGTCAAATTACCAACTGCACGATATGAGCAAAGGGCGTCATTGCCCACTTGCCGCTGTTATCCTTCGCAGTTTTGTAGATGATGAAGTCGCGCCCAATAGTAAAGGGTCCGTGCATCGTAATCTCATTGCCGGTTGAGAGTATTGCCCGAAATTCGTTTGTGTGGCGCTGCTCAATTTGGCCCCTGATCAAATCGGATAGGTCCTGGTCCAAAATACTGGACTGCGTGTCTATCATTGGATTCCCCCGAATTGTTGCCGCCTAGATTTTGATGGCGCCACAAATCCCGACCGTAGGCAAGGGGCAGCCGTCAATGTCTCCGAGCGGTGGAGCGGCCGGCACGAGTTCGCAAAGAGTGAGCACCGGCAACGATGAGATAACCAGCGTTCGAGCACCAGTCGGTCTGGTCGTGTGGGCATGACAGGAGCGACTGGCGGCGAACCAGGACGGGCAGTTGAGAAAACACGCTCAACAATCTCAGTTACGATATCCGGCTTGTGCGGGAGATCCTCCAGTGCCTGGAAGAGAACGGTCGTGGTTCAAAGATCCGCTCGCCCAAAGCGTGAGGAAAAGAGCGTCAAATGGCGCGCTCGCCTGTTGTGGACTGTTGCTCAAACTTGCAAGCATTGTTCGGGCCCGATGCCTGCAAATGCAATCGTTGATAGCGAGCATATACACACTTATCCCGGTTTTTAGGCAGGTCGCTGAAGCGGCGGCCTCGATGCGCGCCGTGGAGGCAGGCCGACCAGGCCACCGACGCCCCCGGCAACTGCGCCAATCAGACCGACAAGTTCGGTGCCAAAGGATTGCCTCGAAGCGCGCCTGACGGGGCCATAAGTTTCGAGGTCATCGACGGGTCCGGAGGGGATTGCCAATCCAGACCCGGTACGTAACAGATAGGATAGGGGCCCTGGACCGCTTGACACATTGAGTGCATGACCGAGCCACCACTACTCGGTGTGCAGCAATAGATGGCTTAGCGCTTGCGGAAGAACTGTCCGGACCCTCCACGTTGGAACATAACTCGAATGTAGTACGCAGGACGCCCGTTTGGGTGAATTGCCTTGCATTTCTCAGATTGGCAAACTGCGCCTGCATTTACACAAACCGCTACCGATTTCGACGCTATCCACCTGCGTTCGCGGTTTATATTGGCGTGTAGATGCTTGATATAACATATATAATTATGCGCGCATGAGCCTCCGCTCGGTGTCCCAGCGGAGGCTCACCCTCTCAGGCGCGCCGTAGGTAAGCTCGGATTTGAAAACAAGAAACGGCGTCGCGGGTTCTAATTGGGCTCATCGGTTTAGGGATCCGACTAAGAGAAATGGCCCCGATGGCGTGGTGGGGGGGAAGCCTTGGGTCGTCGCCGAACTCGACGCTGTCGCGGCGATGGCCCCCGGCGTGAGCTTCTGGGCTATCAGACGGATCGTGTCCGTGATCATTTGCGATCTGGGTAAACAAAAAGGCCTCGTCGTATGGGCGCGACGAGGCCAGTTGGCTTCATAATCATGAAGCACGGGCGCGCTTTCAATCCCCGGAGGGCGGGGAGCGATATGCGCGTTATCTAATATAGAGCGCAGACGTTCCAGTGCGAGGGCTCCGGCGAGAAGAAATCGCCCGGCAATACAGGGCTGATGATTGGCGTCAATGTGAGCGCTAGTGCCGCGTCGTCTCGGCCGCAAGCTCTATGTATCGGCCGATCGACCAGAGGTAGGCGACGATCTCCAGCCTAAGAGGATCTCGGTCCCGGTATTTCTCCGTTATCCGACATACCTCTTCGGTTGCAGAACCCTTCACCTCGCCGATCACGTACATCTCATGTCCAATGGCCGTGATATCGCACCCAGCCGCGATCAACTCATTCACGAAATCCGGGATTTCATTCGAGGTCATCTGAGATCGTTGCATGCATTTTACCACTCAACCAGTAAAGGCGGAGGATCTTGGGTCTGACAACGGATTAGGACCTTTGCGGGAAAAGTATCAGACTAAAGTCCGGTGCGCCATTGGGACCAATTGCTCTCGCGCAGCAGAGGAAGGAAAACCTGGGAGCCAGGTACCAACCGCTGCGTCTGAAAACGGTTTAGTAACCCACCGACTCCTCGGAGGCGCTCCTCAGGTCGCTGCCGATTGACCCGACGTAGCTGATTATCTGCAGCCTCAGTGGATACGGTCGCCGTCCTTAGGGTTCCCCTTCGTAAAAAGAGAAGGCCCCGTCCGGGAGAGCGGGGCCTGAGGTCGGCGTAGTGCCAATAGGCTCCATTCCGGGGACTATCGATGGAGCTCGGCCTAGATCCGCGGGGGTAATGGATCATAGGCAACAGGAAACGCCCGGAGGCGCCGAACGTTCCTGACGCCAAAAAAAATGGCCCCAAAAGTGCAACCAACGGGGCCAAGAGGTTCAGTGTCCAATGAGCCCTCGCAGGGGAAGTGGATAGCTTGGGCTCGTTGTCGAAACCGCAATCCAGGGGACTTGTTCCGCGCCACCATGTCGAATCCTACAAATTGCGCACTGGGGAAGCCTGATCTGATACAGGCATGGTCACGAAACTCACAATAGGTGGCGCTGGGTTTTCAGAAAAGAGGCCGGGGCGCACCTTCATAGGTGCCCCACATGCACGTGCGGGCTGCGCAGAACAGCAAGAATTGGCCCCCTGGAGCTATCGGGGGCCAATTCCTCTCTCCGCAGGGCAATGGGAAAACCTGGGAGCAGACTACAAACTGCTGTCTTTGGAAACGGTTCCGTCGTGACGAGACATCTAGGACGAACTCTTCAGGTGTCTGCCGACACCGTTGGGGTGCCCATCACGTTTAAAGGACTTGGAACTTAATTGATCTACGATCCGCTGCGTGAGCACGGAGTCTTCCCGCTTGACGGGCAAGGTACGCAAAGTTGTCCATCGTCTTGTCGCTTTTGCGCTTCTTAGGCTTTTCGAAGCCGATCAGTGTTGACGGTCTTTGGATCCGGGCTTTCTGTGGGGGAAATCAGGGTGAGCGTACAAAGTGCGTTGGCAAAGCCCATGATCTTAACCGAAACAAACGCGCAATTGCATCATTCGACCGAATTTGGGTGAGCTATCTGTTTGGGGCCGTTGGACAATACGTCCCCGAACTGAGGAGATGCCAACTCGAGCCAGGGTCTTTCCTGTCCTTACCGACTGAAACTATTGCAGCGACGATTGTTCATAAGGCGGCACATGCCCGGTTTATCAACGTCGGCATTCCTTACGAAAAGCTTGCATCCGACAAGGGTTCCCCCACCCACGTCGAAACAGGGTTACTGCGACACCGCCCGCGAGCGCACTTGGAAAACAGGCGAGATCGCTAGTGTCGCCATTCGGCAAGCAAAATGGCCCCGTCATTCTCGACGGGGCCTAGAGCGCGCGTGCTATACCAACCGTGCTACACAAAAGGGGTCTCCATTCTTAAAAATTTCGATGAAGGCCCGCCTTGATCCGTTGGGCAGTGGATCATCAGCAATGCAAACAACGGCCGCGGATGCGGAATGTTCCTCTGCGCTGACCGATTGCGAATGAGATCGCTTGGTACGCCAATCGAATCGAATCAATTGTGGCGTTTAACTGGCTGTCGATAGTAAAGTGAACCTATCCACGAGTATTGCGTTAGGGCCAAGCGGTGCGTTGAGGAGGCGGTGCTGTGAACACGAAGCTCCATATCGACGGGTCATTTCAGGCCATGCGTCAGGCGATTGACGATGCGCGCCAGGCGTTCGCGAGCGGAGGCGCCGATCATCATCGCGACGCCCTACAATACCTCGGTCGCGTGGTAATGAACTCATTGGCCGAGATCATTGAAACTGACGGCGGCACAGATGGTTACCTCTACGACGCCGACGGCATCGCGCAGGATATCGAGGATTGCTACCAAAAGCTGGTAGAGGAGGAAGAGGCCGCGGAACCGGACAACGAAGCGCGGCAACCTACTCATGGAACTATGAACCTTCGACAGCAGGGAGTGGGGCGATGATCACTGGCTCGGATCTGCTGCAGATTTCCTTGGCACGCATCAACATGGAGCGCTCTGAACTCGAAGAGGCCGGGGTAATCGACAAGGGGATTGACGGCGATAGAGCGTGGTCCAACTTCGGACGGGACATCGATACTTTCATTATAAAGCTGCCCCAAAGTCGGCTCGCTGCGTTAGCCGCGATGATCCAGAGACGAGCAAATCGTCAACGTTGAATGGCTAGAACCCTTAGAAAGAAACCAACCTCCACGCCGCTGCCCGAACCGATGCCGCGGCGCGTCGAGCCATGCGTCGCTACCCTCGTCGATCAGCCGCCGAAAGGTCCGGAGTGGACCTTTGAGGTGAAGTGGGACGGGTATCGGCTGGCGATCCATGTCGAGCCAGGCGAGGTGAGGGCGATCACTCGCGGCGGATATGACTGGGCTAAGAAGTTCGGTTCCGTCGTCGCCGATGCGCGCGAGCTCGGCCATGCGACCATGATCATAGACGGCGAGGCGGTTGTTCTCGACGACCGGGGACGCTCGGATTTCGGGTTGGTGCAACGCGTGGTCGGGAGAAGGCCGAGCCTGCGCGATGCCGGAGAGATCATCTTCTTTGCCTTCGATCTTCTCTATCTAGACGGCCAGGACCTTCGGATGATGCCCCTGAGCGAGCGCCGGCAACTGCTCGAGCCGATCGTCGCCGGTAGGGCTGGCGCGATACGTTTCTCCGAGGAAGTCCAGGCTGACGGCGCCGAGTTCTTCCGCGCAGCTTGCGAACTCGGCCTTGAGGGCATCATCGCGAAGCGGCGGGACGCGCCCTATCGATCCGGGCGCCGGCCGGAATGGCTTAAGGTTAAATGTGCTTGGCGCGATTGGTTCGTGATCATAGGATATGAGCCCTCGACGATGCCGGGCGCGATCGGCCGCCTGCTTCTGGCGGCGAGGAAGGGGGACGAGCTCGTCTACGTCGGCGGGTGCGGAACGGGATGGAGCAACAACGAGTCGGTGCAGCTTCGCGAACTGCTCGACGCGATCCCGGCTAAGCGGCCACCGGTGGCACTCAAGCGCAGGGGCGCGATCTTCTCCGAACCGCTGCTAGTCGCCGAGGTCGAGTATCGGGCGTGGACGCAGGACGCGAAACTGCGCCATCCCTCATTTAAGAGCGTCGGCGAGCGGGCGGAGAAGGTCGAAGTTTACCATCTCGATTAAACGTCTGATCTTTTGGTCGCCGTGCTTGGTGAGGCAGTCAGTGCTCGTGCCCATGCCGACAAGTCGGGCAACAAATCTCCGACGGTTCCACCTCCACCGGCCGCCATCCCATAGTCGATCGGGTCGCAGAATTCCTTTAAGCGCGCTTCGAGGTCCAACTCATTACGCGTGCCGGTCATGTACAGTTCCAGCGCATATCGGGCCAAGCGTTCAGCCTCCTCGCTCTCGCGGCTTATTGCTCGCGCAATTGCGACCTTATCAAAGACCGATGAGACGACCGTAAAATCTTGAGGAAGAATGTATCCAGATTGGCGTGGAGAAAGCATAGCGCAATCCCTCCCTTAGGGCGAAAGCGCATATGATCTCCCAGCCGCCGGAGCCCTTCTTAAAGTCCAGCGATAGTCTCATAATGCGCCGTTGGAGGCGCATTGGAAATTAACTTTGACATGTGGAGCGGAATTCTCGTTTTTCCGCTCTTGGCTGTCAAATTTTCGGAAAATTGCGGCGCGCAGCATCCACTCTTTAGCATTGATGCGGATGCAAACTCGCGTCGCGGAATCCCGGAATAGTTCCCGAAGTCGGTGTGTCGACACCGCGCAAACGCTCTACGCTGGGCCGGATAGCCCCACGCTCCTAGGGACCTCGACACGTCATGATTGCTCGCTCATAGCTGCGTGCCGTATCGGCCATTCATGTTCGAGAAAATCCGGCGCGGTCGTAAAACGATGCGAAAATGCGGTTTGTTCCTGGCTGCAGGCGAACCGATAGCGGAACCGTCGAAGGTATCTCAAGAAGCGCTAAATATCCTCCTTCGGCAGCTAACGGGCTGAAAAATAAACTGAATTAGTCGTGTCGGGGGCGGGCTAGTACATACGCCGTACGGATTGCGACAACGCGGGAGGGGAAAAGCTGGTGCCGACACGATTAGGATCGTCATTCGAGCCGGTTGATATATTAGCAAAGCCGTACCGGAATTGTCGAAAGCGACCTTCCTTGCGGGCGGCTTTGTTCGTATCTGAGCGCATCGGCTTGGCCGATGGAGTTTTTCTTCCCCGCGTTCAGAGAGCCATCTGGGTGCGAACCTTGCCCCGCCTTCCCCGGCGGGGCCTTCTCTCCGCTTGGCGATTGTCCGTGCGCGAAGATTTCTGCCTCGTCGGCAGCGCCAGGGCGCGACGAAACCTGATCAACCGCGAGGTGTGAAAAAGCATGAGAAACCTGGTCGCAGGGAAGCTCCATGGCATTTATGTCACCGAGGCGAACCTCAACTATCATGGGTCGATCACTCTTGACCCGGACCACTGTGAGGAGGCCGGCATCTTGCCGATGGAGTTCGTCGAGATCTGGAACAAGAATTCCGGGGCGCGCATCTCCACCTACGTCATCCTCGGTGAACGCGGTTCTAGGTGCTGCATCCTCAATGGTGCGGCCGCACGCACATGCCAGCCCGGCGACCAGATCCTTATATGCAACTCCGTTTACCTCGACGAAAGCCGGCTTACTTCCTTGAAGCCGAAGGTACTGACCTTCGACGAGAACAACCGCGTGCAGGATCGCCTCAGCTACTCGGTTGAGGTCGATGCATCTGGCAAATTCACTTTCGAAATCCTCGACGAGGCCGAGACGGCATTGCCGATACCGCTTATGGTGTCCGGCAGCTGATTGGATTTGGCCAAGAGGCAAACCTGACGGCTGGGTCGTCGCCAAGGACAAAAACGCAGCGGTCGCGGCCTCGCCAGCAACACGGCGTTCGTTGCTGCTGAACCAGTTACCGACGACCTTGCCGCACGGGTGCAGGCTCTAGCCAAAAGCGCAATTTGGACGGCAGATTATCAAAGGCAGAACAAGGCTCAGGGAGGCGCTCATGACCGCATTCAATGTCGTCCGCTTCAAGGTCAAGCCGGGGATGGCTGAGGCTTTTCTCGGCGCTCACCGGGACATAGCTCAAAGCTGGTCGGGTCTGCGTCATGCCAACATCATCGAGGCTGGCGAGGGACGATACTGCATTATCGCGGAATGGGAGAGCATGGAAGCATTGGTGGCGAGCCGGCCGCAGATGGTCGCCACGCTTGACAGCTTTCGTGAGACGCTCGAGGACCTCGGAGGAGGGCTCGGCGTAACCGACCCAATTGCAGGCCTGGTCGTCCTATCCGTGAAATAAACCGGAAGCGGGTTTGCCGTGGCGATGCGTCGTTGGGCTCAACATTAGCCGGCGATGCCACAAGACCTGTCTCGTCGTTTAATTGCGCTTTGCCGTTCGGGCACGTTCGCGCAGCATTTTCAGGTGCCTCCGCCGGATGTCATCGATGGAAATGTCACCCGCAATCCAGAGTCTGAGCAGAGCCTGGAACTCGGCGGTGTGGTCAATTGCAATGCCCCTTGCTTGCCACTTGGCAATCACACGATCGGCGATTTCTTTGCGGGTGGCCACGTCCTTTCCCCTTTCTGGTCTGTCCATTCATTATGGCGCGGGGCGCCCCTGCGACGTCAGTAGCAAAGATTGGTCTGGGCACTCGCGCGCCGTCGAGGACTGCCGATAAGTGTTCGTCAGCCTTTCCGCAAGTTGCATTGCTTGCTGCGCGGTCAATCTGAACTGCAGCGCCGACACGTTTTCGAGATCCGGATCGGCGCTGAATTCGATCCTCAGGAAAAGCTCGCCCGTCTCGTCGATTGCAGTGTTCCAGCCGACGACCGTTGATGCCCTTATGTTGCCGTGACCGTCCGTATTCCAGTCGATCATATTCGAACCTTTCCTCTTCGGGAAACAAGGACGCAGAGTTGGTCATCGTATCGATGAGCCGAACTCATCCGTTCACGGCGATTGCGTCGCTCCAGAGCGCACTTCCCATGACCTGGACTACAACGGCAACGACGGTGGCCGCGACAGTGAGCGCGGCGCCAAGACGTGCAACCTTCATCCGGCGATGCCGCGCGCCGCTCCAGTCATAACTCATCGCTTAACCTTGCGCTTGTGGTTGAGAGGTGCCTGGCTTTATGGGCAAAACCGTAACCCGTGGGCGGGGTTACGGTTCTGAGTTGCCGCTGTACGCTGCAATGTGATTGGCGACTGAACACAGTTTGCAAGGTTATGGTTAATTAAGAGTTTACTGAATAAGGTTCCCTGCAAAGGCCGCCCGTTCGGTGATCACGATTTCCGATAGTTGATCGCCAACCCTCATTCGGTCGTTCGGTGTCCTGGCGGACGAGCAAGGTGTTTTAGAGCGCGAAGGCAAGCTGTGGCTTGCTTTCGATCGTTGCTTCATCGAGTGACGACAGTGTCACGCCCAGCAACCGAATGCCTTTTGGGGCAGGGAAGAGTGGAGACAACAGCATCGTCATGACCGCGGCAAGCTCTGCAGTACTTGCGATCGGTGCCGCTGTTGTCTTGCTCCTAGTGATCTGCGTGAAATCCGCCCATTTCACCTTGAGCGTCGCGGTCTTGGCGCGAATACCGTTCCCTTCGCAGTAGCGCCAGACCTTTTCGATCAGCGGTTCGAGGCCAGCCCTGGCGGTCTCGAAATCATGGACGTCCACGGAGAACGTGTCTTCCGCGCCGATGGACTTGCGCACCCGGTCGGCCTTCACCTGACGTTCGTCGACGCCGCGGGCGATCCAGTAGAAGTAAGGTCCCGATTTTCCGAAGTGTTGCTGCAAGAAGGCGATATCGTGATCCTTCAGATCGGCGCCCGTTTCAATCCCGAGCTTGTGCATGCGCTCGGCGGTTGCCGGACCGACGCCATGGAATTTTTTGACGGGCAGCGCCTCGACGAAGGCCGGACCGTTCTTTGGCGTGATGACGAAGAGGCCATCCGGTTTTCTCTGGTCGGACGCCATCTTGGCGAGGAACTTGTTATAGGAAACGCCGGCCGAAGCGGTCAGGCCTGTCCTTGCCTTGATCTTGGCGCGGATCTCCTCGGCGATCTCCGTCGCAAGTTCCATTCCCTTGAGGTTCTCGGTGACATCAAGATAGGCCTCGTCGAGCGAGAGCGGTTCGATGAGCGGCGTGTATTCGGCAAAGATCGCGTGGATCTGCTGTGAGACTGCGCGGTAAGCATCGAAGCGCGGCGTCACAAAAATCAGCTCCGGGCATTTCCGCTTGGCGGTGACCGACGGCATGGCCGAATGGACGCCGTATTTGCGCGCCTCGTAGCTTGCGGCAGCCACGACGCCGCGCGCCTCGCCAAAGCCAACGGCAATCGGAAGCCCGCGAAGTACGGGATTGTCCCGCTGCTCCACCGAGGCGTAGAAGGCATCCATGTCGACATGGATGATCTTTCGCGTGCGCTCAGAGCGTTCCATCACCGATCACGCGACCCAACGACTGGTCATAGCAGCAGGTCTTCTTCGGGCAGGGCAGCAGGAGGCTCGACGACAACAAGCATGTTGCCCGGAAGCGGCCGCTGCAGGTGCTTCACCTCGTCCCAGGATCCGGTGAGCCACAGATCGACCTCGTCAGGTGTGGTCAGGATCACCGGCATGGCCTTTTGATGGATTGGCGAGACGATCTCGTTCGGGGATGTGGTGAGGAAGCCGAAGAGCTCGTATTCGCGCTCACCATCGCGCACGCGCCTGACACCCTTCCATGGCGTCCAGAAGCCGGCGAAGAACATCAGCGGCCGCTCCTTAGTTCCGGCAAACCAGGCATTGGGGATTTTACCGCCGGGAACCTTGGCCGCCGGATCCGGCTCGGCGAAGGAGTTGAAGGGGACGACGCAGCGACTGGTCGCCCCGAGCCAGCGTCTCCAGTGCGGAGAGGCGACGTTTCGGATGTTGGTGACGCCGGGATCGTAGTTCTTCACGAAAGCGGGCGGCGAGGGCATGCCCCAGGTGACACGCGCGATCTCTCGCTCTCCGTCTTCGCCGACGCGGACTACGGGCGCCTGATAGCCGGGGTAGACGTCATAGGATGGCTGGTTCCAGCCTGCCTTGTCGCGGAATGCCTTGGTGAATGCGATCACGGCATCACGTGTCGTCGTGATGTTGTAGAGATTGCACAAAGTTCAGTCTCCCTTTCTCACCTAGCTTCATATCAACGACTGCTCGCTTCTGTCCCCGTTCCCCGGCATTCGATCTGTTCATTGCACCAAGCAGCGTGTCCGTGCTGGCGTCTCGATCGCAATCAACAGTCTCTTTTCTGAACTTCGTTGACTCGCAACTCAAATAGGAACAAATAGAGAACATATCAACAGGAAGCGCTAATGCATAGCCCTAAGGAGTTGTTCCTTCCAAAATGCCCCGTCCAGTCGACAATACCGTCGTCTCAGAACTTCGCGAGCGCATCCAGCGCCTTGAAGGCGCAAGCGGCCGTGGACGACAGGTGCTGCCGTTTGGTGTCACCGAGATTGATCGGCGATTGCCGGGTGGGGGGCTTGTACTCGGCTCGTTGCATGAGGTCGCCGGCGGCGGCAACGGTGCGATCGACGGTGCGGCGGCGGCTCTCTTTTGCGCGGGCATTGCCGCCCGCTCGAAAGGCAAGGTGCTCTGGTGTGTGACGCGGCCCGATCTCTTCGCGCCGGCGCTGGCTCAAGTCGGTCTTTCGCCGAGCCGCGTCATCTATGTGGAGGCCGGCGACGAAAAGGCGCTTCTTTCCTGCATGGAAGAGGGGCTTCGCCACGGCGGCCTCGGTGCCGTCGTCGGCGAGCTCGCGCGCCTTTCGATGACCGCCTCGCGCCGCTTGCAGCTTGCAGCCGAGAGTTCCGGCACGTTGGGCATTGCGATCCGCCGCTGGCGACGACAGGCCGAAGCCTCGGATTTCGGGCAGCCGACGGCATCGGTCACGCGCTGGCGCGTGTCCGTCCTGCCATCCGTCCCCTTGCCGGTTCCAGGCGTCGGCCGCGCGCGCTGGCTCGTCGAACTCATCCGCTGCCGTGCCGGCGAAAGTGCAGATTTCGAAGTGGAGGCCCCAGATGCCAAGGGTCGTATCGCTCTTCCTTCCGAGCTGGCCCACGGATCGCCTGAGGCGCAAGCTCGGCGACGCAGCGCCGCCGGCTGAAACGCCTCTCGTCCTCGTCGGTCGCGAACAGCGAAGGCGTGTGGTGCTCTCGGTAAATGCCGCGGCGATTGCCGCAGGCCTGAGACCCCGCATGGCCGCCACGAAAGCCCAGGCGCTCGTCGCAGGTCTTGTCGTCATGGACGCCGATCCGGCCGCCGATCAAGAAGCGCTCGAACGCCTGGCGCTCTGGGCGCTGCAGCGCTATGCGCCGATCGTAGCCGCCGATCCGCCCGATGGCCTGGTGATCGATACGACCGGTGCCGATCACCTGCATGGCGGCGAGGACCTGATGCTGTCAGGCATGGTCAACCGGTTCTTCGGATCCGGCATCGAGGCGCGGGCTGCGGTTGCCGATACCTGGGGGGCGGCCCATGCCGGCGCCCGGTTTCTCGCTCATCCGACGCTGGTCGTCGCTCCGGGGGCGCAGCAGGAAACCATCCGTAACCTGCCCGTCGCAGCGCTTCGCCTCGATCCTGCAATCGTCCATGGCCTTCGCGTGCTGGGCTTCAACACGATCGGTGAGGTGGCCGGCGTGCCGCGGGCGCCGCTTGCCCTTCGATTTGGACCCGAACTTGGCCGTCGCCTCGACCAGGCCATGGGAAAGGTTGCCGAGCCGATCGATCCGGTCCGCACGCCTGAACTTATCGAAGTTCGCCGTTCCTTCGGTGAACCGATTGCGGCCGCCGAGACGATTGCGCGCTATGCCGCGAAGCTTGTGGGCGCGCTCTGTCGGGTACTGGAAGAAAGAGGCCTCGGCGCGCGGCGCGTCGACCTTCTCTTCCATCGCGTTGATAACACCTACCAGGCGATCCGCGCAGGCACCGCGACGCCCGTTCGCGACGCCAAGCGCCTGATCCGGCTCATCACTGATAGGATCGAGACGATCGATCCGGGCTTCGGGATCGAAATCATGTCGCTGACGGCGACCCACGCCGAGCCGCTGGTGGCAAGCCAGGTCGTTTCCTCGCTGGTCGAGGAACCGGAGGCCGATGTTTCCGGCCTCATCGACATCCTGGGAAACCGCATCGGCGCACGCCGGCTCTATCGTTTTCAACCGGTAGCCAGCGACGTGCCCGAACGCTCCATCAACCGCATCGCGCCGATGGCGCCGGACGAAGGTCTCGCCTGGCCCGGCCATTGGCCAAGACCGGTGCGCTTGCTTCTCCATCCTGAAGCGATCGAGACGATGGCGCTTCTGCCCGATCATCCGCCGGTCAGTTTCACATGGCGTGGTGTGCGCCGACGGGTGAAACGTGCCGACGGCCCCGAACGCGTCTTCGGCGAGTGGTGGAAGGGCGATGCCGAGCTCGTCGCCGTACGCGACTATTTCCAGGTCGAGGATGAGGCCGGCGAGCGCTACTGGATTTATCGCGCCGGCGACGGCGAACACAGCGAGACCGGCAGCCACCAATGGTTCCTGCACGGGATCTTCGGATGACGACGCCGCCTTATGCCGAGCTGCAGGTGACCTCGCATTTCTCCTTCCTGCGCGGCGCATCCTCCTGCGAAGAGCTATTCCAACGTGCCGCTGAACTTAGGCTCGAAGCACTGGCCATTGCCGATCGCAACAGCCTCGCCGGCATCGTGCGAGCGCACCAGGCGGCCAAGGATGTCGGCGTGCGGCTGGTCGTCGGCTGCCGCCTCGATCTTGAAGGCGATCTATCGGTTCTCGTCTTTCCGACCGACCGGCCCGCGTATGCGCGGCTTTGCCGGCTGCTATCGCTCGGCAAGAAGCGCGGCGGCAAGGCGAAATGCCGGCTTGCCTGGTCCGATCTCGTTGCCTATGGCGAGGGACTGATCGCGGTTCTCCTTCCCGATGCCGCTGACGAGGACTGCGCGCGGGAACTGCGCCGTTTGAGGCAAGAATTCGGCGACCGCGCCTACTTGGCGCTGACACTCCGCCGCCGGCCGAACGACCAGCTGCGCCTTCATCAGCTCTCCAACCTGGCAGCTTCAATCGGCGTGCCGACGGTCGTCACCAACGACGTGCTGTTTCATGTGCCGGACCGGCGCATCCTGCAGGATGTCGTCACCTGCATTCGCCACAACATCATGATCGACGAGGCCGGTTTCCGCCGCGAGCGCCACGCCGACCGCTACCTGAAGCCGCCCGAGGAAATGGCGCGGCTCTTTGCGCGCTACCCCGAAGCGCTTACCCGCACCATCGAGATCCTGGAGCGATGCCGGTTTTCGCTCGACGAGCTCGCCTATCAATATCCGGAGGAGCGATCCAATCCTGCACTGACAGCCCAAGAGACACTGGCGCAACTGACCTGGGAAGGTGCAGCCTGGCGTTACCCAGAAGGGTTGCCGGAAAAAGTCCGCAAGAACCTCGAGCACGAACTGCGGCTGATCGAGAAGCTTCAATATGCGTCCTACTTCCTGACAGTGAATTCGATCGTGCGTTTTGCCCGTTCAAGGGACATTCTATGCCAGGGCAGAGGATCGGCCGCCAATTCGTCTGTCTGTTATGTGCTCGGCATCACCTCGATCGACCCTGAAATCAACGACCTCCTGTTCGAGCGCTTCGTCTCCGAGGAACGGCGCGAGCCGCCTGACATTGACGTCGACTTCGAGCACGAGCGCCGCGAGATCGTCATGCAATGGGTCTTCGAGACCTATGGCCGTGATCATGCGGCCCTTTGCTCCACGGTCATCCGCTATCGGTCGAAAGGCGCCATCCGCGATGTCGGCAAGGCGCTGGGGCTGCCCGAGGACATGACGAAGATGCTGTCGTCGCAGGTCTGGGGCTGGGGCGAGGACATCGGCGAAAAACATGCCGAGGAACTCAATCTCAACCTGTCCGATCGGCGCCTGCGCCTCACGCTCGATCTGGCCCGGCAGCTGATGGGGGCGCCGCGTCACCTGTCGCAGCATCCGGGCGGCTTCGTCCTGACGAACGATCGCCTCGACGAGCTCGTCCCGATCGAGCCGGCGGCCATGGCTGACCGGCAGGTGATCGAATGGGACAAGGACGATATCGATATCCTGAAATTCATGAAGGTCGATTGCCTGGCGCTCGGCATGCTCTCGTGCATGAAGCGCGGCTTTGACCTGCTCGCCGAACACAAGGGCATCAATCTCGATCTCGCGAGCATCCCGGCCGAAGATCCGCGCACTTACGCCATGATCCGGCGTGCCGACACGCTCGGCACCTTCCAGATCGAGAGCCGCGCGCAGATGTCGATGCTGCCGAGGATCAAGCCGCGCACCTTCTATGACCTCGTCATCGAGGTGGCGATCGTGCGCCCCGGCCCGATCCAGGGCGACATGGTGCATCCCTATCTTCGCCGGCGCGAGGGCAAGGAGGCGGTGGTATACCCGAAGCCGGAACTGGAGCAGGTGCTTGGAAAGACGCTCGGTGTGCCGCTCTTCCAGGAACAGGCAATGCGGGTCGCCATCGAATGCGCCGGGTTCACGCCGGGCGAAGCCGATCAATTGCGCCGCGCCATGGCAACGTTTAAGCATACCGGCGGCGTTTCGAAGTTCGGCGAGAAGCTGGTTCGGGGAATGGTCGCTAACGGCTATGAGCCGGACTTTGCGATTAAGACCTTCAAGCAGCTCGAAGGTTTCGGCAGCTACGGCTTTCCGGAAAGCCATGCCGCGTCCTTCGCGCTGATTGCCTATGCCTCCTCCTGGCTCAAATGCTGGCACCCGGATGTCTTCTGTGCGGCTCTCCTGAATGCCCAACCGATGGGCTTTTACGCCCCGGCCCAGATCATGCGGGACGCGCGCGACCATGGCGTCGAGGTCCGGCCTGTGTGTGTGAACGCCAGCCGCTGGGATTGCACGCTTGAGGCAACAGCGGATGAAACTCGCTTTGCCGTCCGTCTTGGTCTTCGCATGGTCAAGGGACTGGCGAATATCGATGCAGCAGCGATCATTGCGGTGCGCGAGGAGCGAGCTTTCGAGAGCGTCGACGATCTTTGGCGTCGGGCAGGGGTGCCGGCCGGCTCGCTCGTGCAGCTTGCCGAGGCCGATGCCTTCCAGCCTTCACTGAGGCTTGCCCGGCGCGAGGCACTTTGGGCGATCAAGGCATTGCGCGACGAGCCGCTGCCGCTCTTTGCCGCGGCATCTGCCCGTGAAAGTCGGACCGTTGCCGAACTCGATGAGCCATCAGTGGCGCTAAGGCCGATGACTGCGGGCGGCGAAGTGGTGGAGGACTATGGGCATGTCGGGCTGACGCTGCGCGACCATCCGCTCTCGTTCCTGCGCGCGGATCTGACGAAGCGCCGCATCGTCACCTGCCGGGAGGCGATGCAGACGCGTGACGGCAGGTGGCTTGAGGCGGCCGGCCTGGTGCTTGTCCGCCAGCGGCCGGGCTCCGCCAAAGGCGTGATGTTCATCACGATCGAGGACGAGACGGGCATTGCCAATCTGGTTGTCTGGGCCAAGACCTTCGAAAGCTATCGCCGCGTGGTCCTCGGGGCCGGCATGCTCGGCGTCTATGGTCGTATTCAGCGAGAAGGCGAGGTCGTGCATCTGGTCGCCCATCGGCTGACCGATTTGTCAGGCGAACTTGCCAGCGTCGGCGAGCGGGATGCCAGCTTTCCGCTTCCGCATGGGCGGGGGGATGAATTTCATCATGGGGCGCCGGCGCCCGACCCGCGCGGCCTGCCGAAGGGGCCGCGTCCGCGCGATATCGTCGATCCCTATCTGCATCTCGATCAGATCAAGGTGAAGACGCGCGATTTCCGGTGAGAAGTGTTTTCTTGGAATCCTCGAAAGCCGGTTCACTGCTTCGTGCGGCCCGAAGTGCCGACGCTCGGCGAGGCGTGGGATGAGGTATCGCCCCACTCGGGGCGGTTCCCCCATGCCGCACCAAGCTCTGGCTAACGTTTGCCTAGCCTCGTCCGCCCCGCAGCCCGAATTGAGAGAGATGAGTCAGACGAGAGTCCGATAAGTCCAGAGCCAATGGCCACTTCGAGGGTCTGGCTGTATTCACTTCCCGCGAGCCCTTGTTTCTTGGCATGATTTTCAGCGGCGCCGCGTGAGACGGATGGCGACACGCCATACCGCACACTGTGGAAGGCGCCCAGAATAATAAGAAGTTTTTCGTCCAAGCTCTTCATAGTTTACCTTCAATCTATCTTGTGATGGAGGCGGCAATGGCGACCACTGGTGGACGGCATTGGACTCACCTGCGGTCACCCGCGTGCTGCGGTTCCTTGGCTGCGTAATGGTTAGCCGCGCTTATCGCGCAGGCGTTGGTAAGGCGCTTTTCTTCGACGAGATCGCTCCATCGACACCTGCTTGTCAGGTTTGATGAAACCATGCCTTTGTTAGAAGCACTTAGAGGCGCCGTGGCCGTGACGGGTCCTTCCAAAGCAAAAGTAAGGCCCCGGCCCTAGGCATGGGTTCTGACCGCGATTTTGAAAGGAAGGTTTGTTAGAGCGCGATGCCAATCGCGCAACAATCAAAGCTAGCGAGCAAACTCGAGAGATCGTTCTACCTGTGTCTTCGCCTAAGCGTCAATCGGTAGTAAAACCCGACTGCGGCGCGAAGCCTCCTATTTAGAGAGACCGCAACACGTCGCCAAATGCATCCAACAGCATGTCCGCATTCTCGCGAGAAAAGACGAGAGGCGGCCGTATTTTCAGAACATTGGCATTGGGACCGGAGGCGCTGATGAGGATGCGGCGATCTCGCAGACCATTTACGATCCGAGTCGTTAGCGCGGCATCGGGGTTCTTGGCGGCAGGGTCGGCTACGATCTCGACGCCGATGAAGAGACCGGAACCGCGCACGTCCCCGAGAGCGTGGTATCGATCCGAAAGGCTCTTGAGGCCACCCATCAGGTAGGAACCGACTTCCAGCGCATTTTGCTGCAGCCCCTCAATGCGGATAGTGTCGAGCACTGCCTTGCCGGCCGCGGCGGCGACCGGATTGCCGCCGAAGGTGTTGAAATAGCGCGCCTTCGGGCCGAACTCAGCGATAACCTCGGGGCGCAGCACTATGCCCGCCATCGGATAGCCGTTACCCATTGGTTTGCCGATCGTCACCATGTCGGGTGCAACGCCGTGGCGTTCGAAACCCCACATCGTTTCGCCCGTTCGGCCGAAGCCGGGCTGCACCTCGTCGGCGATGAAGAGGCCGCCAGCCTCGTGGATCGCGTCCACCGCAGGCTTGAGAAAACCTTTCGGCCCTTCGAAGATGCCGTCGCTGGAAAAGATCGTATCCGTGATCAGCATGGCCGGCTTGATGCCGTGACGCTTGAGATCGGCGATTGCGGCGCGCACGTCGTTGCCGAATTTTACCGCCATCTGTTCGGGCGAGTGACGGTAGCTGTCCGGCGCGGGCACCGTGCGCACATGCGGGCCGAGCGTCACGGATTCGCCGAGCGAGGGCGAGAATTCGGCAACCGCGCTCGTCAGGCCGTGATAGGCGAGGTCCGTCGCGATGATGCCGGTGCCCCCAGTGACGAAGCGGGCGATGCGAACGGCGAGATCGTTCGCTTCACTGCCGGTGCAGGTGAACATGGCCTGGCTGAGCGCCTCGGGGAAGGTGGCCGTCAGTGCCTCGGCATAGGCGACGATCCCTTCGTGCAGGTAGCGTGTGTGAGTGTTGAGCACGGCCGTCTGCTTCGTGATTGCCTCCACCACGCGCGGATGGCAATGGCCGAGCGAGGCGACGTTGTTGTAAGCGTCGAGATACCGCTCGCCGGCCGTGTCGTACAGAAAAACGCCTTCGCCGCGGACAAGATGCAGCGGTTTTTCGTAAAACAGGCGGTAGGCGGGACCGAGCACTTTTTCTCGGCGCGCGATAAGCGCCCTCTCGCTCTCGTCTAGTCGGTCGAAATCTGCACGCGAAAAAGCATTCACCATCGACATGATCAAGCCTCGGAAAGGTTGGGCGCGAGCCGTTTCAGCCCGGCCGGAGTGAGATCGACTATGTTCTGCAGGCCGCGGCATGCGGTCGCGTGGTTACGCATGATATAGGCCCGGTTCTCAGGAAAACGTGCGGAACGCCACTCCGCGATGATGATGGACATGGCGAGGCGGGAACGGGCGAGAAGCGGTAGCAGCTCGATTTCGGCCGGCTCCAGCGCGCGCGCCGACAGGAAGCCTTCGAGGAAGGCGCCGGTGCGGGCGGCCCAGTTGTCGGTCGCAAGGTGATAGGAGAGGGCGACGGCAAGGTCATTGATCAAGGGCGCATGCACCATGTCGCCGAAGTCGATGATACCAACAACTTTGGTCGGCTCTGCCGGATCAAGCAGGATGTTGTGCGGATTGAAATCGTTATGGATGATCTGCCGGCGCTTGATCGCGGCGATCGCCGGCATCGAGCGTTCGAACTCGGCGAGTATGGCCTCCACCTGCGCTCGGCGCTCGATGCCGACATGGTCGAGCAGGGCGACAAGGTCGAGTGTATGAGAAATGTCCCACATCAACTTTCTGGCGGGCGGGCGGCCTTTGTAGTCTTCGAGACCCAGCCCAAGTTGTGCGAGCGCTCGGCCGACGTTGCGGCTCTGCGTCTCTGAGGCCGAGGTGCGGTACTGCAGTTCGCCGCCGAGGAAGGTCAACAGGCGCATGACGCGGGGGCCATCGGAGGTGGAAAGCGTATGGCTCGGCGCTCCGGTTTTCGTGAGCATGAGCCTTGGCACCGGTACATTGGGGGCCGCAGCCTCCAGATGCATTAGCGCACCATCCTGGAACTCAAGCGAGGCCGGGTCTTCGGCGGGATTGGCAATCTTGAGGATGAAGTCCTCTCCGTCCGAGCGGGTAAAAAGAAAAGTCTCGTCCCTTTCGCTTGAGAGCCGCCTGATCGAGCCGCTCGCGCCATAGACCTTCCTCACCGCCGCCTCCGCATCGGAAAGCGATGTCGCGCTCCATGTTGCCGACATGGAATCGGCGTTCTTGGCGGTGGGCGATGGCTCCGTCATGCTTGCTCCGTTGGCGCGGTCGCCCGCATTTCCGTCAATCTCTGCCCGTCAGCTGACCACGACAACGACGACATTGTCGCGCCGAGCCTTTCGGTGAATGATGTCTGCGACACGCCATACTTGAAACACAGCGAAAAAGATGCATCAAGTATCTTGTTATTCCATTTTTTGGACGAATTCCATGCCTCAATTCACGTCACTGGATCATGAGAACCTCAACAGCGTCGTTTATGGTGCGTTGTGCGATGCGCTTATCCAGGGCCGGTTCCAACCCGGCGATCGGCTGAAGATCCGGGATCTGGCAGAGCAATTCGGCACAAGCGTTACGCCGATCCGCGACGCGATCCTTCGGCTTGCCAATGACGAGGCGATTATCTTCCGCTCGCCGCGTGACATCCGCATCCCGGGCTTGAGCGAAAACCGCTACCGCGAGATCCGCGCAATACGGGTGCGCCTGGAGGGACTGGCCGCGGAGACTGCGGCTCAGGTGGCGACGAGCGCGGATATCGAAGCGTTGGAGCGAATCTTGCGCGAAAACGAACAAGCAATCGAGGCCGGCGACCGACTGAAGGGTACGCAACTCAACCAAGCCTTCCACTTCCTGCTGCCGCAGATCGCCGGACTGCCGGTGCTGAACAGCATCCTGCGGCGGCTCTGGCTGCGGATGGGGCCACACATTTCCGATGCTTACATAGAGGGCGGACGGGCTATGATTGACCACCACTACCCGGTCGTCGAAGCCCTGAAGCGGCACGATCCCGCCGCCGCTTCGATGGCAATCGTCGACGACATCCTGCTCGGCGGCAAGCCGATCCTCGAGCGCATCGAACGGGGCAGCGAGCCGGAGGCGCGCCGGGCTTAACGTCGCTTGGAATAGGAGACTTGCAATTCATGGGCAGCCTATTACGATGCATCAAACATCAAAAGGAAGCGCTCCGATGACCGATGATTGCCGGTACATGTTGCTGACGGGGGCGAGCCGCGGGATCGGGCACGCAACGGTCAAGCTCTTTCAGTCGAAGGGCTGGCGCATTCTCACCGTTTCTCGCCAGTCTTTTTCCGAGGAATGTGCCTGGCCGTCCGCACGCGAGAGCCATATCCAGGCGGACCTTGCCGATCTCACGCAGATTGACCGCCTGGCTGCGACCGTGCGCGAGCGCCTACCGAACGGCCGCCTGCATGCCCTCGTGAACAATGCGGGCATTTCGCCGAAGGGACCGGGCAAGAGTCGCCTCGGTGTGCTGGATACCGATGCCGATGTCTGGACGCAGGTACTCAACGTAAATCTTGTGTCGACCGCTTTGATCGCCCGCGCGCTCATGCCGGAACTGGAAGCGGCGAAGGGCTCGATTGTCAATGTTACGTCCATCGCAGGCTCTCGCGTCCACCCTTTTGCAGGCGTTGCCTATGCGGCGTCCAAAGCGGCGCTGGCCTCACTGACCCGCGAAATGGCGCACGAATTCGGCCAACGCGGCGTCAGGGCGAACGCCATCGCGCCGGGCGAGATCGAAACGTCTATCCTGTCGCCCGGAACCGATGAACTGGTGGCGGCGGAAGTGCCGATGCGAAGACTGGGCGAACCGCGCGAAGTAGCGGAGACCATCTACTTCCTTTGCACCGAGCCATCGTCCTACATCAACGGCGCGGAAATCCACATCAACGGAGGGCAGCACGTCTGACAACGGTCAAATCGGGAAAAACCCGTTGGCCTGCAATGACTAGAATGCATCCATCGGTTGAAACGTCCAAGGGAGAATGGGCGCAAAGACCGGTGAGGGCCGCAGCCACCGCCGCAAACGGGACGGGGACAACGGTCTGCATGGGATCGTCATCGGAGCCGCAAGCGGCTCTTTCACAAACGAAGAAAAGGGGAATGCCATGAAGACAATCTTTCAATCGGGTGTCCTGGCGGCGGCTGCCGTCGTTCTGTCGGCGGGCCTTGCTGTGCCGGTTTTCGCGCGAGATCTAACAGTCGTTTCATGGGGTGGAAACTATCAGGATGCCCAGCGCAACATCTACTTCAAACCGTTCTCCGAAAAGTCCGGCAAGCCAGTGCTCGACGAAGCCTGGGACGGCGGCATCGGCGTCATCCAGTCGAAGGTCAAGGCCGGCGCACCGAACTGGGATGCGGTGCAGGTGGAAGCCGAAGAACTGGCGCTCGGTTGTGCCGACGGTCTTTATGAAAAGATCGACTGGGACAAGATGGGCGGTAAGGACAAATTCCTCGAATCTGCGGTCAATGACTGTGGTGTCGGCGCCATCGTCTGGTCGACGGCCATCGCCTATGACGGCGACAAGCTGAAGGAAGGCCCGACTTCCTGGGCGGACTTCTGGAACGTCGAAAAGTTCCCCGGCAAGCGCTCGCTGCGCAAGGGCCCAAAATACACGCTGGAATTCGCGCTGCTCGCCGATGGTGTCTCCAAGGATCAGATCTATGACGTTCTCGGTACAGAGGAGGGGGTCGCCCGCGCCTTCAAGAAACTCGACGAATTGAAGCCTAACATCGTCTGGTGGGAATCGGGCGCACAGCCGTTGCAGTTCCTCGCATCGGGCGAAGTCGCTATGACTTCGGCATACAACGGCCGCATCACCGGCATCAATCGGTCGGAAGGCAAGAACTTCAAGGTCGTCTTTCCCGGCAGCATTTATGCCGTCGATAGCTGGGTCGTGTTGAAGGATGCGGAGAACAAGGAGGCTGCGCAGGACTTCATCGCTTTTGCGAGCCTGCCGGAAAACCAGGCGAAACTGCCGGAATTCGTGGCATACGGTCTGCCGAACAAGGAGGCTGCGTCCAAAGTACCGGCGGAATTCTCCAAGGACCTGCCAACCGATCCTGCCAACATGACAGATGCCATCTCGCTCAATGTCGATTTCTGGATCGACAATGCCGAGACGCTGACGCAGCGCTTCAACGCCTGGCTCGCCCAGTAAGAACATCCGTGGTGAAGGGCGCTCCACCGGGAGCGCCCGTTCCTGGATGGCTGGGTGCGTTTCTTGAGGACGCATCCTTCGCCTTTAGCGATGGAGTCTTCCGTGGCCGAATACATTCGATTTGACCGCATTACGAAATTCTACGGCCCGCTTTGCGTGGTTGAACATCTCGATCTCGGCATCGGGAAGGGGGAGTTCGTCAGCCTGCTCGGCCCGTCCGGCTCGGGCAAAACGACGCTTCTTATGATGCTCGCTGGCTTCGAGCAGCCGACCGCGGGCGAGATCCTTCTCGACGGAACTGCCATCAATAAGGTGCCCACCTACAAGCGGGACATGGGTGTTGTCTTCCAGAGCTACGCGCTCTTCCCGCACATGTCAGTCGGCGAAAACATCGCTTTTCCGCTCCAGATGCGGGGTATTGGCAAGGCGGGGATCGATGAGCGCGTCAAACGTGCACTCGACATGGTGCAGCTTTCAACCCTTTCCGACCGACGGCCCTCGCAGCTCTCGGGTGGCCAGCAGCAGCGCGTGGCGCTGGCCCGGGCGCTTGTCTTCGAACCGCGTGTCGTGCTGATGGACGAGCCACTCGGCGCGCTTGACAAGCAGTTGCGCGAGCAGATGCAACTCGACATCCGCGATCTGCACCGCCGCCTCGGCCTAACAATCGTTTTCGTTACGCATGACCAGTCCGAAGCGCTTACGATGTCGGATCGCGTCGCCGTCTTCAACAAGGGCAAGATCGAGCAGATCGGGACACCCCGGCAGGTCTACGACGAGCCGGCGACGCGCTTCGTCGCCGAATTCATCGGCGAGACCAATCTCGTCGAAGGTGTCGTGGAAACCGTGCAAGGCGCGGAAGCGACTGTGCGTCTTCGTTCGGGGGCACAAATTGTGTCGGCGGTTTCCGGCAGCGTCGCTTCCGGCCAATCCGTCTTTCTCTCCATCCGTCCGGAACGGGTCGATCTCAGCGAGACGCGCAGTGAGGGTCGAAACGTCTTGGAAACGGAAGTTACGGATTCCGTTTATCAGGGCGATCATTTGCGCGTGCAGTTGCAGAACGCCACTCACCCGCTGATCGCCAAACTCGGCAGAAGGTCGCGCGAGTTTCCGCCAGGCACCAAAGTCTTTGCGGCGTTTTCGGCCGGCGATTGTCGGGTCATTGCGCCATGAGTGGAGTCTCCTCCCGCACTGGACAATCGCTGCTTCTTCTGGCGCCGCTGCTCTTTTTCCTCATCGGCTTCTTCCTTTGGCCGCTCTTCAGCATGATGGCGCAGTCCGTGTCGGATCCGGCCGTGTTGCGGCTGCTGCCACGCAGCGCGGAAGTTCTGGCCGATTGGGACCGTAAGTCTCCACCCACCACACCCATGCAGATGGCGCTGATGGAGGACCTGAAGTCCGTCGACGACGATCAGGCGCTTGGTGACATGGTGCGGCGTCTCAACAGCGCCCGCTCCGGTTTTCGCACGCTGATGGGGAAGACGACGAGTGCATTGAAAGATACGGCGAACCCACCCGCCGACCTCGTTTCCATCGACAAACGCTGGGAGAAGCCGGAGTTCTGGCTGGCGATCGCAGATGCGCTCTCGCCCTATACCGACCGCAACCTGCTTGCCGCCGTCGATCTTGGTCGCAATGCGGCTGGTGATATCGAGCATCTGCCGCCAGACCAGTCCGTCAACGCCGTGATCCTCATGCGCACCTTCTGGATAGCCGCGCTCGTCACCTTCGCATGCGCCTGTATCGGCTTTCCGTACGCAATCATCGCCGCTTCGCTCGAGGGTTGGAAGCGTGATCTGATGCTTGGCGCCGTGTTGTTGCCGCTGTGGACGTCGCTTCTGGTGCGCACCGCGGCCTGGTTCATCCTGTTGCAGGAGCAGGGTCTCATCAATGATCTCCTGCGCGCCATCGGCCTCATAGATGCGCCGCTGACGCTGATCTTCAACCGCACCGGCGTCATCATCGCAATGACCCATGTGTTGTTGCCGTTCATGGTGCTGCCGATCTATTCCGTGCTCATCACCATCCCGAAGAACTTGATGCCGGCCGCCGCCTCGCTCGGCGCGCGCCCGCTGCGCGCTTTCCTGCGAGTGCTGCTGCCGCTAAGCCTCAGGGGTGTGGCGTCCGGCGCTCTGCTAGTGTTCATCTCTGCGATTGGCTATTACATAACGCCGGCGCTGATTGGCGGACCGGGCGACCAGATGATCTCCTCGATCATCGCCTTTTACGCCACGGGATCGGCGAATTGGGGCATGGCCGGTGCGCTCGGGGTCGTACTCCTGGTCGCAACTCTACTGCTCTACAGCGTCTACTCACGGCTCTCCAGCGACGAAGTTGGGGGGCGGTGACCATGCCGATGAAAATCGCCAAGGCCACCTTCGCCACGCTGACGATCCTCTTCCTCGTCGCGCCACTCATTGCCATCCTGCCGCTCGCCTTCACCTCGAGCGTGATCCTCACCTATCCGATCCCGTCGTGGTCCCTACGCTGGTTTGAGGAACTCTTCTTCGCGGACGCCTGGCGGCGGGCAATCGTCAACAGCCTGATCATCGGCACGGGCACGACCTTGCTCGCAACCGCGCTTGGTACGGCCGCGTCGCTCGGCCTGCGCAACCGCCTTCTTCTCTTTCGCGGTTCGATGCGCACACTTTTCCTGCTGCCCATGGTGGTGCCGGCCGTCGTGCTGGGGGTCGGCATGCAAGTGCTGCTGGCGGGTTTTGGCCTTACCAACAGTTACATGGGCGTGATCATCGCCCACACGGTCGTTGCGGTGCCCTTTGTGGTCGTGAGCGTCACCGGCGCGCTTGCCGGCATCGACCAGCGCGTCGAGCTTGCGGCCCAGAGCCTCGGTGCTTCGCCAACGACGGTGTTCCGCCGGGTCACCCTGCCGCTCGCCATGCCGGGCGTACTCTCTGGCGCGGTGCTCGCCTTTGCGACGTCGTTGGACGAAGTCGTCCTCACGCTCTTCGTCGCAGGCCCGAACCAGCGGACGTTGGCGCGGCAGATGTTTTCCAGCATCCGTGAAAACATCAGCCCTGCGATCGCTGCGGCGGCCTTCCTCTTCATCGCGGGGACGGTTTTGATCGGGCTCGTTGTGGTTGTGTCGCGGTCCTTGATTGCGAAGCGGCGCTAGGAGACGGGAAGCACAGCGCTCCCAGCATCTCACCGCAGACGGTGTCGAACTCTGCAGGATTGCGGTGCGGCGGCTTGCATTTCCCGGACGCAGTACGTGACCTCCGCAGAGGCATAGGTCTCAGCCAGCAGGAGTTTGCCGAGATCGTCGGCCTCACTCGTCGGCAGATCGCGGAAATAGAAGTTGGCGGTGCGAACCCAAGGTTGGAGACACTGGAGAAAGTCGGCCGGGGGGCTTGGTCGTTGGCTTCGTGGCGAAGCCAGAGCCGGACCCTAGTCTGCTATCCTCGGAATACACGGTTTGAATTCCGTCCGATTAAAAGTGAAATCTCGTCTAAATCAAAGTGGGGCTCACCCACGTTCACAACCTTCACATTCGCCGGATTAAATTGATGCTCAAGCGGAACGCTAAGTACGGGGCATCCGGTCCCATCCCCTTTCGGATGTTGAAGGTCCTGCCACGGCCCTTTTTCCGCGCTTCCCGTGACGCGAATTCCTACTTTCCCCCACAGCGCGGCGCTATGCTGAAAACTCTGATACGCTTCATCCCCGGCTCGTTTGCAATGCTGTCACAGCTTCGCCGTCCTACCCATCTTCACTGACATGAATTCCGATCCAACCTTGCAGATGGTTTCCGCACCGCGCCTGACGGGAGAAGACGTGCTTTTCGTGCTCTCCTTCTCGGGCCGAACGAGCTATCTTATTTCGAACATCGAGATTGCCAAGAAGGCCGGCGCACGTATAGTTTCCATCTCTCCGGGCGGCTCCATCGTCGCCTCCCTCGCCGATGGAAGCATCAATCTCTACGCCTACCGCGCCTCGACCCATCCCCTCATCGTGCCGACCGGCCGCGCCCCGATGTATGTGATGCTCGACGTGCTTTTTGCCCTGCTCGCGCAAGTGCGAGGCAGACACGCTATGAACCGGATGCAAGGACAATCGACATGGAAACGACCTTTTCGCCAGTGCTGACCGTTTGCGGGATCGACGAACTACCGGGCCAGAGCGACAGGAAGGTGACCCACGTCCTGTCGATCGTCGATCCGGAGCTGCCGGAACTTGAGGCGTTTGGCGGTTACGGCGCCCATCACCGCACGACCTTGCGCTTCCACGACATCATTGCAGCCGTACCTAACCGGGTGATGCCGCGCCCCGACCATGTCGAGGCGATCCTTCGCTTCGGCAACGACTTCCTGGAGCGCGCAGATAAGCAGGCGTCGAGCCACGTTCTGGTGCATTGCCATATGGGCGTGTCGCGATCGACCGCCGCGATGCTGGCCCTGATGGCGCAGGCAAACCCGGACGAGCCGGGCGAGAGCCTGTTTGCCCGTCTTGTCGCCATTCGTCCGCAGGCCTGGCCGAACTCGCAGATGATCGGCTTTGCCGATGAACAGCTCGGCCGCGGAAGCGACCTCACCACGGCGCTGCGCCGCCATTACGGACGACAGATCAAAAGCCGCCCCGAGTTCACCGAATGGATGACCTCCCTCGGTCGCGAGGCGGAGTTGAAGATGGCCATGCTCGGCTGACGTCGACCGCTGGCTCGTAGACCTTTTGAAGGATCTTTCGTGGCCGTTCGATGATCATGCGATCCCCGAGCTTGAAGGCGGCCCCGCCCTCTGCGGCCGCGACCTCAGCTGCGTCGCGCACCGAGCGGGCCTAGGCGTCTCGCTGACGCCGCCACATATCCAGGCATCGACTAGTCGCATGTTCTCGATCAGATCAGGCGAGCAATCGACGCTGACGAGAGGGCGCGTTTAGAAAGGGAAGGGGCTCTTTTCGGGAGCCACCATTGGGTGGGGGAGCACGGCTCCCACATCGTCAGCGCCGCCCACACTTTCGCCCGCGTGTATAACGTCATGGTGAAGCGGGCGGCTTGCGGTTGGGATGGTCGCATCGTTTGATGCAGTTTATCGTCTCTGACGCGGTGACCGCTTCTTTTGCGCGACTCCTCAGCGAAATCGACCTTCTTCGGAACGTCGGCCGCCGTGCCATCAGCCCTTCGAGGCGAGATCGAGCAACGTCGCTCGCAGAAGATGATCACCTTCTCCTGCCAGAACCTCGGCCTGTAGCGAGCCCATTTTCTCAGAGATGCTCGAGACCCATGCTATCGGCAACATACACATCGGCCGCCTGCTGGAGAGGCAGGCAAATGGGAGGCGGCTCACCACCAGGATCAGTACCCCGTATTTGAGCGGAGCTGCTTGCCGGGGGCGTGGGCCCGGTTGCTGAATAATCGCCGGCGCCTGCCGAACCTCCTGGGTCGATCGATTTCCGCCCGTTTAAGCGGGCGGAAAGCGCCTGCTGCTGTCTGTGGATAGAAATACCGTTTAAGTTCAATTGGTTGTGAGATTTATGTCGGGCCCATGAAAATCCCTGTTGACGTGTCGGATGTGT
>NZ_LMJM01000012.1:0-145 GCF_001429005.1 Ensifer sp. Root954 | reverse complement strand
GCGTTCGTCGGTTTTTTGACAATTGAATATAGAGAAAGAGAAACGTGGGCGGCGGAGCTCGTGGGGAACTTCGGTTCCTTATGAAAGAGACTTTGGCGGTCACGTTTTAACAAGAGACTACACCTGTTTTCTCGGTGGCAATCTT
>NZ_LMJM01000011.1:342-12813 GCF_001429005.1 Ensifer sp. Root954 | reverse complement strand
ATCTCCGCGAGATTGGCGCGGAGAGAAGCGATGCTCGAACCGGACGAGGTGACTGCGATGCTGCGGCTCAAGAAGCTGGGGTGGGGCACGCGGCGGATCGCGGCGGAGCTGGGATGCTCGCGCACGACGGTACAGCGATACATCGAGACGGGTGGCTGGCGCGGGTATCGGCGAGCCCGCCGGGAAACGCAGCTCTCGAAGCATGAAGCGTGGGTCCGTGAGCGGTTCTTTCGCCATGGCGGCAATGCTGATGTCGTGCGGCAGGATCTGGCTCGAGAACTCGGCATTGAGGTCAGTCTGCGCACGGTTGAGCGAGCGGTCGCGGGGTATCGGCAGCAGTTGGCGGCATCGGCTTTAGCGACGATGCGCTTCGAGACACCGCCAGGCCATCAGATACAGATCGATTTTGGCGAGAAGCGAATGGAGATCGGAGGCGAGAAAGTCCGCGTCTACATCTTCGTGGCAACGCTTGGCTAAGCGCGTCGCACATACGCGACGGCGTTTCTCCACGACCGTCAGTCTGCCTGGTTCGATGGGATGGAGGCAGCCTTCAGGCATTTTGGCGGTGTCACAAGCGAGGTCCTTCTCGATAATGCTGCGGCATTGGTAACACGGCACGACGCGGTGACCCGCGAGGTCGTGTTCAACGATCGGCTGCATGCCTTCTCCCGCTATTGGGACTTCCGTCCTCGCGCATGTGCACCATACCGGGCTCGTACCAAAGGCAAGGACGAGCGAGGCGTCGGGTATGTGAAGCACAACGCACTTGCCGGACACAGCTTTGACAGCATGGAAGGCCTTCACCTGCACCTTGCGTGGTGGATGCGCACGGTTGCCGATCTTCGATGCCATGGCACGACAGGCGAACCACCACTTGAGCGCTTTGTCCGCGACGAAGCTATGACGCTACACCCACTAAATGGCAGGCCACCATTTCGTCAGATCCGAGAACTGCTGCGCAAGGTCCACGCCGATTGCGCCGTTGAGGTCGACACCAACGCCTACTCAGTCCCGTGGCGGCTCATCGGCGAGATTGTCGAGGTGACGATCAGCGGTGGCCAGGTCCGCGTATTCCATGCTGGTCAGCTTGTCGCGAGCCACGCCGAGTCACACGGGCGTCATCGTCGCCTGACGGATCCCGCCCATTTTGTCGGCGTCAGCGGCTTCGGCATGCCTGTCAAGCAAGCCGCGCAGGCCGATCCGCCCGCTCCCAAGCTGCCCGAACTTCTTCGCCCATTGTCGGAATATGAGCGGTTGATCGGAGGGCAATGGTGATGGCAGTTGATCACGACACGCTGATCGGCTGGCTGAGCCGGCTGAAGCTCACCGCCATCCGCGACCAGCTCGACAACCTTCTTGACGAAGCCTCGCGCGCGGATCTCACCATTCGCGAGACGCTCGCATTCCTGTGCGAACGCGAGATTGCAAGGAAGGACGAGAGACGCATCATCATGGCGATGAAGATCGCGCATTTCCCGCATGCACGAGATCTCGAGGGATTTGATTTCGAGGCGCAGCCCAGTGTCGATCCGCAACAGATACGAGAACTCGCCACCGCCCGTTGGGTGGCAAATGGTGATGCCTTGCTGCTGCTCGGTCCACCTGGCGTTGGGAAGTCCCATCTCGCGATTGCGCTTGGAAGAGAGGTCATCCGTCAAAACTACACGGTGTTGTTCACAACGGCGCAGGCATTGGTCGCAACGCTCGTGAGAGCACATGGCGAAGGACGCCTGGAAGAACGACTTGGGTTTCTCGCCAAGCCCAAGCTGCTCATCATCGACGAGCTTGGCTATCTTCCACTCGAGCCCAATGCAGCCCACTTATTTTTCCAGCTCGTATCGAGGCGCTACGAGCGGGGTGCAATGCTCGTCACCTCCAACCGCAGTGTCGGAGAATGGGGAACAGTGTTCGGCGACCCCGTCGTGGCAACTGCTATCCTTGATCGGTTGCTGCATCACAGCCACGTCATCACAATCCGTGGCGACAGCTACAGGCTACGAGAAAAGCGCCGTAGCGGGCTTCTACAGAAGTCCACGACGGCAGCCGGTATGGAGAGTAACTAAACACCCTTGGCGGACCAGATTTGCGTGTCGCCTAAGGACCAGTTCACGATGACGCTTGATAGTTCCGTCGCATCAGAAGTCCGCAATGCGTCCATTGCTGTCTGGGAAGGCGCCAAGTCACGGAAAATGGCTGCGTTCGCCATTTGGCCCACGGATGGGAATGGTCAAGCCATCCTGTGCCATGGGTGCGGACGGATCTGACCGGTGCTCGAAAAAGACCAGTCCACGGGCAGGAACCCCACCGGATAATGTCGAGGACCGGAGCTACGTCAAAGTAGCCCGGTTCGAGATAGGTCGTAACCCAGGCCTCTGGATAGGTGGTGCAATAATACGGGTACGAATGAGAAGCTCCTCCGGCCCAGACAAGAAACGTCATGTGAGACACGCCGTATCGCCCGCAAAGCTTACTCAAAGCGGGCGAGAGGTCGTCCTGATACTTCGCAGCCCGTAGCGTCCTCAACGACAGGGACAGTATGCGATGGTCGACCCTCAGACGAGCGCTTCGAAATTCGGACATGACGTCCCGCGCCTTGGCACCGGGGTTAGATCCTAACGGCAGAATATCGCAGCTCGAATTGTAGGAATCGACAGTTCGCGACGCGCGAAACACCGTTCGCGGGGTTGGACGCAACATAGAAATAGGGAACTTCCTTCGGGCAACTGTAATTTCGAGAAGCCTATGTGCCCTTTTTATCCAAAGTCTCGGCCGACAGGGACCAACGTTCCGGTAGCAGTACCCCGCTCCGTCAGGGGATGACACAATTAATCGGCTATCGCGAAGGCCTCACCCATCGCGGGATCCGTAGGGAACTGAAATAATTCGCGTATTCTCAAACCATAAAAACGCATTAGGAAACAACCTGTTAATGACATAACGCGGATTACGAAACTGCAACATTTGCTGGGTGTGCGATACCTTGGCTGGCTTCCCCGTCGCAGACTAACCGCATGCCGCGCTCGATGGCCTATCGAAGAAAGTGCAGAGGATCTTGAAGTCGGTGCGAGCAGTGCATTCTGGCTGCGGCAGGAAACAATATCGATCGGCGGACATGGCACGCGAATTATTGCCAGCCTTTCGCTAGCTCACCGCAACCAAGGCCGGTCCTATGCGAGGAACATTTCGCAAGGCTCTCTGTTCGGTCTGCTCACAGTCACAGCGGCTGCGGCGGTGCCCGGCTAGAATCCTGGTCGCACGTTTATGGAGAACACTTGGAAGCAACGCTGCTCATCGGCTATCTCGCCTCAATTTGCTCAGTGGGTAGCTTCGTTCCGCAGGCATGGAAGGTCGTAAAAACAGGCGATACCTCGGCGCTCTCTGCCCGGATGTACGTTCTCACCGTTACCGGTTTTGCGCTGTGGACTGTCTTTGGTGTCCTCAAAGGAGAGTGGCCGATAATTATCGCCAATGCGATTTGCTTTTGCCTTTCAGCATTCATCCTTTTGCGGAAGCTTGGAGGCTGCGAGCGCGGGAATAGAAGAGATGACCGCAAGGTTTGAAGCGATTCATACCGTCGTATATCGGAGACTCGGCGCATTCGCGGGATGGCCCGCGAATTACGGCGTGTGGGCGTGGGGAGACGAAATTGTCTGCGTCTTTGCCACAGGCCGTCTAGGAAGGGAAAGCGAAAACCTTCATCTCGAAGATCAGCATCACGCGTTCACTCCGGTTCAGGCGAGAAGCCTCGATGGCGGCCTGACTTGGCAGGCAGAACCATTCTGTGGGAGCGTACCGGGTGCGCGCAGTCTTTCGGCGGACGAACATGTCACGAAGGACTTGGAAGCAGGACCCAATGTGGACCCGGCGTTTGATCTCATTACTCTCCCCACCCCGATCGACTTTGCCGATGGCGAGCAAGTCGTCATGGCAGCCCGCACCGGGATATCGGGGCGATCAGTGAGCTGGTTTTACGTCAGCAAGGACCGTGCTCGCTCGTGGAATGGGCCTTTTAGGTTCGAAGGGTTGAAGTCTCACGAAGAGGCGCTCTCTGCGCGTACCGACATCATAACGCTGGGCCGACACGACGCTTTGTTTATGCTCACCGCGCCGAAAGCCGATGGGACGGAAGGTCGTATCCTTTGCGCCCGCACGCAAGACGGAGGATTGAGTTTTTCCTCGGAAGGATTCGTCTGGGATGAACAGACGGGGTACGCCATCATGCCGTCGTCGACGCGCCTCGCAGACGGCACGATTTACACAGTCGTTCGTCGTGGGGCCCATGATCGGTTCTGGCTGGAGGCATATCGGTCAGCGGATCTGGGGCGGACTTGGTCCTGTGTCGGTACGCCAGTTCGGAATACGGGGATCATGGGCAATCCGCCTGCGCTTGTCGCTCTGCCCGACGAAAGATTGGTGCTGCTCTACGGTTTTCGAGATCCACCCTTCGGACTAAGCGCTGTCGTCAGCCGCGATAGGGGCGGAACATGGACCGAACCGGCGGTTCTCCGCGATGATGGCGACGATGCGGACCTAGGTTATCCATGCGCCTTGGTTAGACAGGACGGCAAGATTATTGTTGTATACTACTTCAACGATCGAGATGGCCCGGAGCGCTTTATCGCAGCTTCTATCCTAGAATTACCAACCTTAAGTTGAGACTCAATCCATTTGGGCACCCGTCGGACTGGCATGCATGGGAATTCAGACGAAGGTCGCACACGTCAACGACTTTGACAGTATCGCATCGGCCCGAGGTCTGATCGGGACACGTCGTGCTTGGCTTTGCTGAAAGGGAGGTCCAGCCACAGCGAAATCGAAACGAAAAGGAAATCCACATGCGATATTTTGTCAGGACGGCCCTTGCGGTAGGCCTCCGGGAACTTTCGAGCCGAATCTAGCTTTAGGGCTGGGAAGGCTAGAGGTGAACCATGGCGAACTTCAACAACATTCCCGTCGCAGATTTCGCCTACCGACTTGAGGCGATGACAAAGGACGAAGTCTTTTCGGTCATGACTGATCTGGAGGCTGCGAGTGAACGTGTCGAAGGCGCGGAACGCGACGAGGTGTTGGCGCGCATTGTAATAACCGAAGAAGAAATTGAAAAGCGATTTCCGGGTCAGTTGCTCGCGCCATATCGCGAGTGGAAGAGACGCAACCGGTGAGATGGATGCACGGGAAAGGAGCGCCTGACAAGGAGTTGGGGCCGCAGACTTGGCCAGAGCCAGGCGATGACCGCGCTCGGTCTTTCCAGCCCGCGCGGATCGATGAAACCTGGCTCGCAATCATCAATACCGGGTGTGATCGCTTTGCATAAGACGCATCTCAACTTCGCAAACCATTCCCGAACGTGGCGCGAGGAACCTATTGGCTTGGCAGCCGTTGATTCGGGGAAAGGAAGGTGACATGAACCAGATTATCTATCTCGTCGGCCTCGTCGTTATTGTGATCGCAATTCTAGCCTTTTTCGGGATCGGTTAGATTGATTCACAGACAGGTGCGGCCGATGAGTTCACGAAACGTCGTCTGGCCATTGTTTCGGCAAGAATGCTCCGCTGACGGATCAGTGATTCTCGTGCCATGCCTTCCGTAGCTCTGCGACTTTGCGATCCAGATCCACTTTGTACGGTCCGAATTTTGCAAAGAGTTCGCGCGCGGCCAGTGGTTGCAGCCCATGCTGCGCGATAAACTCATTCAGGTCGTAACGCGCATTCCAGCCACGCACTACCTTACTGTATTGCTCTTTGGTGTCTTCGTAGCGCATGGCAAGACTTTCAAACTTAGGAGGGCTGTAGTACGGTTCGCATCCGTCGAAGCACCAACTCGAGTGCCACCGAATTGGTTCCAGTGATGCTGGCCTCCTCAACAGCCAGCACTGCGCGCTATGATAACAGCGCGCGCCGCTTAGCCCACGCCGGCTCATCAGAGCTGAAGGACATAATCGTTTTCGACGATCACGAACCAGTCGCGCGGGCGCTTTTGATCTTGCGCCATTCCTGGAATCCCTATGCCTGCCTATCGCTGCGCTCCGGATTGTTATCGGCTCAATCGCCGCTTTCATGTTCCTCACCGGCCGCTGGACGGTGAACCGTGCCCGGCTCGCTGAGATGTGCCGCGTATCATCGCCGGCGTGTGCCGAGTCAGTTTGGCGGGCCCTCTGTGAGCGAAAGGTAAAAGTCCTGACGCATGAAACTCGCCCGTTCCAAGTAAAAGTCCAGACGCTGAAATTTCGAAGCTGAGGCGCAGCGGCGCGTTGGCCGGAAAAGGAGACTAAGCGATAATCGCAAGGTGTCCGGCTTGAAACGATCCGGGAGCTCGCTCGGCACTGGTTTGAGCAGTACAGCCCGGAAGGCGATACCATGCTGCTGATTGGCGTCAATGTCAGCGCTGGTGCCGCCTCGGCTCGCACCCAAGCTTTATGTAACGGCCGATCGACCGAGGTAGGCGTCTGTCCCGGCCGTCCGCCGGAACATGGGCATCTCCTCAGTTCTAAACGGGGTTTTGCGGTCCCATGACCGGAAACCAACTCGGCATCGACACAGATATGAGGAGGGAACGTGGCAAATCATCCCAAGCTCCGTTGACGCGCGGCCCCTTCAACACCATCTCCTGCGGAATGCCCAAGACGAAGACAAAGAGCAAGGAAAGTGACGATCCCGAACTGATCAGGGAGTGGCCGCTTCCCGTGGTGGCGACCCTCGGATCTGGTGTCAGGCTTAAGGGTATTCTGCAGGAAATCCGGTCCCGGCTACCATCCACGATCCGGAAGTCGCTGGATATGCAGCCAGGCGGGCTGATCCTCGTCATGCCAGAGACTTCGAAGACAGCCTTCAGAGCTACGGCATCGGCCGTCTCCAGCGCGTTGGACGGCATCGCCAACCTTCCGATCATTCCTCGAGAGATCGAGGATATTCTGACGATCACGGCATCAGAGCGGAAGCGCTGGCTCGCAGACGGTCGTCTGCCCAGCGCCGGGACGCGAACGGTGAGGCTACAAGGACGCGCAAGGAAGATCACCTTTCACATATTCGATCCTCGTGTCGTCGAAGATCTACTCGACCGTGGCGCCGTGGATGAGTGGCGAGAAGAAGATATAGCGGCGAAAGCGGAAAATCGCAGGCGGGCCGCGTATCAGGCGAAGTTGACGCGGTCGCTGAGGAAAAAGGAAAAAGTCAAACCAAGCGAGCGAGCCGACGAAGCCGCGACCGGCTTGAGCGGATGGGACGAATTCGGGAGCGACGGTCTCCTTCGATAGGAGTGCCGTCTGTGGAACTTTCCTGCTGGTCGCGGACGGGCCGCTCCCAGTCCCCGACGTAAGCACGGTGACAATTCGAGTAGAACGCGCCGACTTCCCGGTCAACGAGCGTCATGCTCGCGACGCCCCGTCGGCAGGCAATGGCGACCATATCAGACTGGTCCAGAGGTTTCCTTCATTTGCAACAACGCCACCCGTTTTCGTCGCCATTTACCTCGCACATCGCTATCCCCGCGTAAAAGAGGCGGTATCCAGCGGGGGCAGACAAAACGCACGATGCGTCGCTTGGCAATCGCTTCTCCGCGCAGATGGAATCCTCACCCAGGAATTCCTCTCATCAGACCCGGGGCGAGCCATCTAGTCCGTCTACTCACGCTCGACGAACTTGTTGAAGCGGCTAGTCTTGCCGCCTTCCGTCTTCTCCTGATGAAGAAAGGCAAGCCGGCTGCTCTCGAAAATCTCGAAGAACTCATCCCAGTTGATCTCTTCAAGGTCCTCGTCCTTCTCGCCAAAGTCGATCCGAAGAATGCCACCCTTGCCCTTCGTGCGAACCGCAGCGGGCCGGCCCTTACGCTGTTCAACCCATTTACGGATTACGTCATGGTCGGTGGTCGTCGAACTGCTCATTGGATTCCTCCCGTTTAGCAGTGGTTCCGATGGAGTGACAAACTTTTGGGGCCGGCCGTCGGTTCCGTGGAGCACCTCGCTATTCGTGATTTTCGTAGCGTATTCAGCAGCACAAGGCTCTCTGCGTACTTCGCGCCATTCTCCCCAGCGTCTCGACCTGCGCGAGGTTGCCCTCGTGATCGGCCTGTTTGACACGCCGAAACAAGGCGTTCGCCGCCGCCCGGCGAACGGCATCCTCCCTAGGCCTCGTGGTCGCGGCGTAACATCGCATTGACGGCCGCCAGGATCTCGGGGAATCCCTCCTCCGGTAGACGGTCGAGAGTCCATCCCCTCCCCTTTCGACAACATCATGCAGGTAGGGCACGACTTGGGCCTCGTTACCCTGGACGGCCTCTGCCACCCGCCGGCAATGTTCGAAATAGAAGCGACGGTCTTATCCGTCTGTGCCTCATAGCGACAAGCGGGGATTCTGCAAAGCATGCTTATGAGCCTGAAGTGCCGTTGCCCGTGCGCCTTGGCGGCCTATCCGCCAAGGCGTTACACCTCTTCCTCCTTTTTCTCCGGAGCTTTGCGCGGAGCCACGGCAGTCCCGCGACGACGGTCTGACAACATGCGGGCAGTCCCAAATACTGGTTCGGTTCCAGAATTGAAATCTAGAATTCCTGTCCAGGGCTGCTCCGGTGATCCTCTCGATTTTTCTGCGCTTCGTGTCTCGAGAGTCAAAACCTGTTGCCCCGCCTCACCCAAGACGGGAGGATTGCCCTAGCAAACGGAACATTGAGAAGACGGAGCAGTTAATACCGGAAAGGAGACGTGACTATGGGTATGAACAAACCTCGGGACGGCGCGCCCGGTACGACCGACCAATCCCCCCGCTGGGAGGGCCCCAAAGAGTCTAGGCCGCGTGGCTATCTACCAGCCAAAGACGACCCCGACACGGCACGTGACGCCGTGGGCGAGACAAACAAGGACCCCGAGCGCAACCGCCCCTCCCACGCCTTGAAAGCGAAGGAACGCCGCGGTGGAGAATAAACGCGAGACCGAAGCGTTCGCCGCGTCCCAGGCGGGGTTCGCCCATCCCAGGCGGACCGCGAGGCCTACGGGGTTGCCAGCGCGAACCGACCGTCATCACCGGCTCTCAGGATGCCCGGGAAAAAAGAATGGGACGTCGGCTTCGACAGCGAACCGCCAGATCGTTCGTGAAACAGTCAGTGAAAGTCGATCACTCCCGCGCATGTCGGCGCCGGTGGGGCATAATCCATCCGTGTCGATAAAGCCGTCTCCGCAGTCGTCCATAAACCATCGATCGCGAAGAGCAACCACCCTTGCACCCGCACGCCTACCAACCAGCCAGAAGGGCCGCGAGCCTGTTAATCGGTCAGTAGTAGCTAAACGCAGCATCTCATCGCACACCTCGTACTTTTTCGACCGCCGTTTCCAAGTGCGAGTTTCTGGTCATGGATTGCTGCGGGCCCCAATCTTTCCCAGCTCCGAAGTTCTCTCAGGGTAGGCTAGGCAAAAAAGAACCGCCCGCGGCTTTGGCGGGCGGTCCTTTTTCACGTCAGAAAACCCAGCGGGTTCTACTCGCGAGCCGGCAGATCGGGATCTTCCTCATCGGGCTCCGGCTCCCGTGGGGAGATTTCATCTTCTTCGTCGTCGTCCAATTCCTCATCTGCGTTTTCTTCATCAGATCCGGGGAGGGGCTTTCGTGGATCCTGCTCATCGCTGTGTCGAACACCATTACCATTGCCCACGGGATCATCAGGTCGTTCGCGTCCTTGTCCGCTTGCCATCTTAAAGACCTCAACTCTTTCGATCGCTGCTACGGCTCGCGCTGGAGGCGCCACTGGATCCGCTTTTCTTGCCCCCGGACCCGGAGCTCTTCCCGCTTCCGCTTTCTCGGCTGCTGGATGCACGCTTGTTTTCGTTCTTGCTACCTTGCTCGCCAGCTTTTCGATTTTGCTCGCTGCTGCCGCCTTGGCCGCCTTGGTTTGGCATTTTCGTTCTCCTCGGTTCGCGCACCACCGTCCACTCGGCTGGTGTATGCGTCCAAACACAGCCGAAAGGAAATGTTCCGCGGTCTCGGTGCTTTATCGCAGCGACACTGCGCCATTCGTCATTTACTCCTCAGCGCCGCTGCAAAAATGGCAAACATTTCATGTTATCTGTGTCCAAGATCGGCTCTCGGACTCAAACCCGTCCGGTGACGCCGGCTTGCAGAATCAAACGATCGACCACCGGCCAGTCCTCGATTTGGGGCGATACGGATCAGCGCGCGGCGATAAAACCTCGATGGGTCAAGCCTTCACTATCGAGCGATCTCGCCGTCCGCGGTACTGCCCCCTTTCGGGCCGCACGCGGCCAGGTCGATCGTTCATCAAGGAACCAAGAGGAATATGATCATGCCTGCCGCAATCAGGCTGAGCCCCGCCCAATTTCTCGTTGGACCGAGGAAGCCAAGGCCTTGTCCTTTTGGCTCAAGTGTCGGAGGTGCGCCATCGTCGGAAGTACGCGGACGGCTCAATGGGCGCCCCGCAAGTGCCTCCCAGCAAAGGAGAAGTACGCCGAGCACGATGCAAGCGGCACTGATTAGAACGAAAATTGACACAGAGACCTCCTCATCTGTTGCGCGTTCCCCGGCGATTTGGAAAAGGAGCACCGCATTCTCTTACCAATCCCGATGCTGCCACTCTTTGGGTTTCGCTAGGATCCAACTCGCCAAGCAGCAAATGGTTCTCCACGGACGGCTGACCAATCAGCAGCCGACCCGAGTAATGGTTGACGTCACCGAAACCATTCGGGCGGTTCCCAGGCGTCGGTTGCTGTCGGTCATCGCTTTTCCTGCGGGCACTTGCTTGCTCGCAACGAACGCGGAGCGGAGGAAGCCGGATGACGGGCGCTTGAGGGGTGAAGTCCCCTGCCGCTGGTGTGGATGACAGTATGACGTCTTTGCACTCACGAAGCACTCCAATACCTCGATCACCTCGCTACGGAGATATGGGCGGAGGGCTCTCCAATCGGAAATGCATGTGAGGGCACCGATGGACCCAACTTGTCACACGCCAAGTCAATGATTTGCGCAGTCATGCCAATACCGACGTATTCGGCGCCCGAGACTTTGCTTGCGGTCTCGCCCGCATTCCTGACATTTGAACGCAAGCCGGATCGCCTTACTGCGACGCGATCAGACTCCTCAAAATCAACCGCAGATTTGCGTGTCGCTGCAACGTCCGCTGCCCCGACCCCTTTAACCTTATTCCGAAAGCGTGCGCTGAATGTAACATTGAAAGTGCAACTTGGCGTAAAATGGTAAGAAGAAACGCGGCAAATACAGCAGTAATGCCACGGGCTGGGGGGCCTTCACAACCAAGTTGTTCGCAGGAGCAAGAACTGTTGCGAGTCCTGGCCGGCAAGCGAAATCAACGAGGCTTCAGGGTGAGCGAATGAATGGCGGACTGAGGTTACTTAGCGCGGCTTGGCGGCGCCGATTTACCGGGATGTTAGTGGTTGCTGGTAGTGTGGTGGCTTGGCCGGTATCGGCGCAGAACAGAATCGAGCCGGAGGCCGAGCGGATCCTCGCCGCAATGAGCGAAAATCTCAAGTCGACGCAGACTCTTAGTGTCGCCTACGACGCGGATCAGGAAGTCGTCAATCTGCAGGGTCAGAAGATCCAGTACAGCGCCTCCGGCTCCATCGCCGTCGATCGCGCACAAGGTTTTCGAATGAAGCGCATGGGCCCCCTTGCGAGCGCGGAGGTGATATTCGATGGCGATACGATATCACTGCATGACAAAACACGGAACGTTTACGCGCAGTTGCAGAGCCCCGGCCAAAGTGTGGAAGATGCAGCCGAGGAGCTTCGCGCCACTACCGGACTTGACGCTCCGGGAGCGGAATTTCTATCAGGCGATCCTTATGCCGTCCTCACTGACGGCGTGACAGAAGGAATCGTTGTCGGATCGGCATTCGTCAACGGGGTGGAGTGCGATCAGCTCGCCTTCAGGACCGATATCGTCGACTGGCAGATCTGGATCAGCAAGGGCAGCGGGCCTTTGCCGCTCAAATATGTGATCACGACCAAATGGACGACCGGGGCGCCGCAGTATACGCTGCGGCTCAGCAACTGGAAGTGGGATGGAATCGACGCCGCGCAGTTTAAATTCACGCCGCCAGCGGCTGCCAACAAGCTGGAACACGTCCACGCCGATGTCACCGGCGAGCTTTCTCTGGAGACGGGGCAATGACGACGAGCAAGCTGCACGGAAAGATCCTTTCAGTCGCCATCGCCGGCCTAGCGATGCTTGCGGCAGACACTCTCGTTCCCGCGCCGTTCGGTTCGATCGTACCCGAGGCGCAGGCGGTCGTGGGACGCCCGCTGACACCAGGAAGTGTCGCCGGTGTTGCCCGCCGTACCACGCGCCGAGTGATCCGCCGCTCCACGATGTATGTCGCCGCACTTCCCACGGGCTGCGTCAGCACTAGTGTCAATGGCACCGCGGTGTGGCATTGCGGCGGGGTCTACTACCAACCGTACGGCGGGCGTTACGTCCTCGTTTACATCGACTGAACTCAGTGCATTACATCGCAACTCA
>NZ_LMJM01000011.1:0-258 GCF_001429005.1 Ensifer sp. Root954 | reverse complement strand
CTCGATGAGTTCGCGCTCGCAGTCGAAGCCTACATTTACGCCTACCCCCTCGTGACGATGGAAGTGACCCGGCGCGTGATTACCAACGTCGCGGAGCCCGAGGGAACCCGTGGCCCCATGGGGCATCTGATCAAGCTGCGCCAGTATCCAGACGCCAAGTTTCGGGACGTGACGGCGCCGAACGCCGATACCCTCTATACGACGGCTTTCTTTGATGTGGGGGACGAGCCTTGGGTGGTGAGCCTGCCCGATTTGAAA
>NZ_LMJM01000010.1:44623-89021 GCF_001429005.1 Ensifer sp. Root954 | reverse complement strand
AGCCGGCATGGTGATGGTCAACCTGCCGACGGCGGGCGTCGATTTCCACGTGCCCTTCGGCGGCCGCAAGGGCTCGTCCCACGGCGCGCGCGAGCAGGGGCGCTACGCCGCCGAGTTCTACACCACCGTCAAGACGGCTTACGCGCTCGCCTAAGGGGTGATGTTTCGGGGAATTGAACCATTTGGACTTCCGCTTTCATTTTCCAGTCAAGGAAATGCGGGACCTACGGTTCGATTCCCTTCAAGGCGACAGAATTTATGGCGCTGTCTTGGCTGAAATCAGCCTCATGGGTTAGTCGGCAAATACTTTGCCGATGTGATCGAACGCGCGGGCGACGGTTGCACGTGGTGGTGCGTGTGCAGGATCCTGTTCGGCTTCGACGACCAGCCATCCTCGATAGCCACTGTTCCGAACGAAGCGAGCGATCGGAGTGAAGTCGACGATACCGTCGCCTGGCACCGTGAACATTCCGCTGCGCACGCCGGCATTGAAGCTCAGGTCGCCGGTCCGAACCTCCCGCATCACCGATTTGCGGACGTCCTTTAGGTGGACGTGCACGATGCGATCGGAGAAACGCTCGATGAGCTGCGTATAGTCGAAACCAGCTGCGACCGCGTGGCCCGTGTCGAGCAGCAAGCCAACTTCCGTGCCGGTCTTGTCGAAGATGTTGGAAATTTCATCGAAAGTCTCTGCGACCATCATCAGGTGGTGGTGATAGGCCAGCGCAAGCCCGTACTCGCCCGCAAGACGGCTGGAGAACTCCGTCAATCGCGCTGCATAGGCTGCCACGTCCGCCTTGGGCAATACTAACCGCTGCGCCATCGGTGCGTCCAGCGGGGATCCTGGTGTCATCATTGCAACCTCGCCGTAGACCATGACCTTGCAGTCCATGGCCCGGAGGAGGTCGGCGTGACGGGCAACAGCTCGCATCTCTTCGTCGACGCCGCGTTCGGCCAGTTCCCCTGAATGCCATCCGGACGCCAGGTCGAGACCGTGGCTTGCGAGAAGCGGGCGCAAGGCCGCTGCGTCCCTTGGGAATTTCCGGCCGAGCTCGACCCCCTGATAGCCAACCTCAGCCGCATCGGTGAGGCAAGTATCGAGTGGAATGTCTGCCCCAAGATCCTCAAGCACATCGTTCGCCCACGAAAGGGGACTTACCGCAAGGCGCACGCCGTCGGGCAAAGTAATGGCTTTCTGAGACATGATGAGTTCTCCACATTGGGATAGGTTCTCGGTTGCGAGTGTTCGACGTCCTTGAGAGGCGAAGACCTCGAGGATGAAGGTCCGTCAGGTGGAATTGCGGACCACAAGCTTGCCTGGCAGCGTCACCGTCTCCGGCTCCAGACGTCCTGCAATCATCCCAACGATGACCTGGATCATCTCCTGCCGCGGCTGCTCATATGTGGTCAGGCTGTAGGCGGGCGACCCGCAGAACTCGTAGTTGTCGAAACCGACAACGGCGATGTCTTCGGGGATCCGCAGACCGAACCGGCTGCGGATTTCATCCATCGCCCCAAGAGCCAGAATGTCATTTTCGCACATGAGAACGTCGACCCTGTCGGCGGGGGCGGTCTGTTCGAGATAGCTGCGCACCGCTTCGGCTCCCGCTCCGGCACTGTACTTTTCAGCCGAAAGCAAAGCGATCTCGTCCACACCCTTCTGCTTCCAGAAGTCGGTGAAATGATGCCGACGCCTCAGGGCGGTGGATAGCGCAGGGGCACCCGTCATGAAGCCAGGCCGGCGATATCCTCTTTCATGAAGATGATCGACGATCTCCCGTAATGCCAGTTCGGCATCACACACGACCGCCGGAACGCCTTCGATCTGGCTGTCTCTCGCAAGCACAAACATCGGTGGCGTTCCGCGACCAAGCTGCAGATCGCTCAGCGTCTCACTGCGAAACGCTGTACCGAAGAGGATAACGGCATCGACCTGGCGCTGATCTGCGTGAAGCAGCGCGTGCACGTGATCGAAGTGAGTGTTGATGTTGATCAGGACCGCGACGAGCCCCTCGGCCTGCAGTCTCTCGGTCAAGGTCTCAAGGAAGGGCAGTTTCTGAGGATTGGCGAAGTCATCGACAAACACAGCCACCTGATGGGTGGAATTCGTCGCAAGACTGCGTGCTAGCAAGTTCGGCGAGTAGTTGAGCGCTGCGGCCGCTTCCAGAACCTTGCGCTTGCTTTCCTCGGCGATCGACGCGCCCGGGGTGAACGCACGGATGACCGTCCACTTCGAAACACCTGCAGCATCCGCCACTTCTTTCGCCGTCGCTCGTTTGCGCATGAAGACTCCCTTGAAATGGAACGCATATTCCATTTTGAATTCAAGATGAAATGAATGCTTGCTTTTAATTCATTCCAGCGTAATATGCACCTGTTTGCACCCGGTAGCAACAAAATGCACCCGGTAGCAATCGTTTTTCTCGCCATCCTGTGGAGGGTGTGGCGATTGGAGGAGGAGCAGATGAAATCCATTCTGAAGAAGCTCGCATTCGGCGCGGTCGTGCTCGGCGTCGCCACCACGGCCGCCATCAGCGCGAAAGCTCAGGAGCCCACCATCATCGCGGTGACGCACGGGCAGGCGTCCGACCCGTTCTGGTCGATCGTGAAGAACGGCATCATGCAGGCCGGCCAGGACAGCAACGTCCAGGTCGATTACCGCGCGCCGGAAACCTTCGACATGGTGGCGATGGCGCAACTGATCGAAGCTGCCGTGAACCAGAATCCGGCGGGCATCGTTATTTCGAACCCTGACCCGGACGCGCTCGGCCCGGCGATCGAGAAAGCGGTTGCCGCGGGCATTCCGGTAATCTCGATGAACTCTGGCATCTCTGCAGCTGAAAAACTGGGTATCAAGCTGCATGTCGGACAAGACGAGCTTCCGGCCGGCGTCAAGGTGGGCGCTAAGCTCAAGTCGCTCGGCCTTAAGCACGTGCTCTGCGTCAATCAGGAAGTTGGCAACGCGGCTCTTGACCAGCGCTGCGCCGGCACGGAGCAGGGGTTTGAAGGCGGCAAGGTAACGATCCTGCCGACGACGGCAGACCCCGCCGAGATTGAGGCGAAAATCCAGGCGGCATTGACCTCCGACCCGTCGATCGATCTGGTGCTCGGGCTGTCCGCCCCGCTGGTCGGCGAGCGCGCCGTCGCCGTCGTTGAGAAGATGGGCGTTGGCGATAAGGTGAAGGTCGCTTCCTATGATCTCTCAGCCGGCTTCCTCCAGTCCGTCGCTGACGGCAAGGCGCTGTTTGCGGTTGATCAGCAGCCCTATCTGCAGGGTTATCTGCCGGTGACGTTCCTGGCACTCAATGCGCGCTACGGCACCATTCCTGCCGGCAACGTGGCATCCGGTCCGAGCTTCGTCGAGAAGGACGCGGCCGCATCCGTTATCGAAAAATCCTCCCAGGGCATCCGCTAGGCGGATCCGCGGCAGCTCCCGCGCCAGTGGGAGCTGCTCTCATCGCCCGACCGCTCCGCGCCACCGCGTGAACGGGACGGATGGCGCACGGATAACAATTACACTGCTGAGGTACGACCATGACCCTCGCCAACGAACAGAACGGGTCTGCTGCCAGATCCGACGAGCGGCTGAAGAAGGTATCGACGTTAACTGGCATACTACGCCGTCCTGAACTCGGCGCCGTCGCCGGTCTGGTGCTCGTGACCGTCTTCTTTCTTCTGACCGCGAACCCCGCGATGTTTACATTGGCGGGTGTCGTAAACTTCATGGCGCCGGCCGCCCAGCTCGGCATTCTCGCCGTCGGCGCGGCGCTCCTAATGATCGGCGGCGAGTTCGATCTGTCGATCGGATCGATGGTCGCTTTTGCCGGCCTCGTTTTCGGTGCGGCTCTTGTCGTCTGGCAGGTTCCGCTTAGCGTGGCGATCCTTGTCGCGATCGCATTCGCAGTCTTCATCGGAGTGACGAACGCGCAGCTCACCATGCGCACGGGTCTCCCGTCGTTCATCGTGACGCTCGCATTTCTCTTCATCCTGCGCGGTCTGACGCTCGTCGGTCTCAAATGGGCAAGCGGCGGCGCAACGCAGCTTCGCGGCATGAAGGAAGCCGTGGCCGGCAGCCCGCTCGCGCCGCTCTTCTCCGGCGATGCCTTTCCCGGACTGTTCACGTGGCTTGCGGAGGCTGGCATCATAGACACGTTCCCGAATGGCACACCGAAAGTCCCAGGCATTCCGATCGAGATCCTGTGGTTTGTCGGGATCGCACTTCTTGCTACATGGATTCTCCTGCGCACGCGCTTTGGCAACTGGATCTTTGCATCCGGTGGCGATCCGCGCGCCGCACGCAAGTCGGGCGTACCGGTCGCTCGGGTCAAGACGACGCTTTTCGTCGTCACCGCTCTTTGCGCCACGCTGGTCGCCATACTGACCGTGCTCGACGCCGGCTCGACCGACGCTCGCCGCGGTTTCCAGAAGGAGTTCGAGGCGATCATTGCGGCCGTCATCGGCGGCTGCCTGCTGACCGGTGGCTACGGCTCGGCTATAGGGGCATTCTTCGGATCGATCGTCTTCGGCATGGTGCTGATTGGCCTGACTTACACGTCGATCGACCAGGATTGGTATCTCGTCTTCCTCGGCGGCATGCTGCTGACCGCTGTCGTCTTCAACAACGTCATCCGCAAACGCGTCACGGGAGAACGCTGATGAGCACATCTCAGACGCCCCTCGTCGAGGTGAGGAACCTCGTCAAGCATTTCGGCTCGGTCATCGCGCTCAACGGCGTTTCCATGAACGTATATCCGAACGAGGTGCTCTGCCTGCTCGGCGACAATGGTGCCGGCAAATCTACCCTGATCAACACGCTTGCCGGTGTGCACAAGCCGACGTCGGGCGACTTCCTGGTCGACGGTCAGCCCCGGTTGTTTTCCGGGCCTCGCGACGCGCTCGATGCCGGCATCGCCACGGTCTACCAGGACCTTGCGATGATCCCGCTGATGTCGGTGACCCGGAACTTCTTTATGGGACGCGAACCCCTCGTCGGATTTGGTCCGTTCAAGCGCATGAACATGGACGAGGCCGACAACATCACACGCGACGAGATGCATAGGATCGGCATCGACGTTCGTGACCCGCAGCAGGCGGTGGGCACGCTTTCCGGAGGCGAGAGGCAATGCGTGGCGATCGCCCGTGCCGTGTACTTCGGCGCCAAGGTGCTGATCCTTGACGAACCGACGTCGGCACTCGGCGTGGCCCAGACCTCGATGGTGCTGAAGTACATCAACCAGGTTCGCGCCAAAGGCCTGGGCGTGATCTTCATCACCCACAACGTCCGCCACGCCTACGCGGTCGGCAACCGCTTCACCGTGCTCAATCGTGGCAAGACGCTTGGCACCTATACAAAGGACGCCATCGGCATTGATGAGCTTCAGAACCTGATGGCAGGCGGCAAGGAGTTGCAATCCCTGTCCGAAGAGCTCGGCGGAACGATCTGATCGAATTCACATCCCAGCCTGTCGGTGCGGCGCCCTTTGCGCCGCTCCACCCATCGTCATGTCCAAAAAATATGGAATCCACCATGAGTGCGTCCACGATTTCTTCTTTCCCACTTGCCGCCTGCGCAGAGATGCTCTGGCGCGACAAACCGATCGAATGGCGTGCTTCGCGCCTCAAGGAAATGGGTTTCGGCGTCGGTCTTTGGAACTGGCCGGATCACGATCTCAACAAGCTGGAAGCGACCGGCGCCGCCTTCACGATCATGAACGGCTACCTCACCGGCCGCCTGACGGACGACGAGGGTGCAACAGAACTCCTGAGGACTGCGCGCGAAACCGCTCAGATCGGAAAGCGGCTCGGAGTCCAACGGCTCAATCTGCACGGCACGGGCCTTGGAGACAGGGGCCTGCCCGTCCAGCCCATCGAAGTCGTTACAGGCGCCATGTGGCTGAAGGCGCGTGACACGCTTTGCCGCATCGTGGACATGGCCGAGGAGGAAGGCGTCACGTTTACGCTCGAAAACCTCAACCTCCCGGTCGACCACCCAGGCGTACCCTTCGGCCGCGCTGAGGACACACTGGCGCTGGTCTCCAGCGTCGATCATCCGCGTCTCCGTCTCAATCTCGATCTCTACCATGCCCAGATTGGCGAGGGGAACCTGATCGAACTCTGCCGCAAATGCTTGCCGTGGATTGGCGAAATTCAGGTGGCCGATGTGCCGGGCCGCTTTGAGCCCGGTACCGGCGAGGTCAACTGGAACGGGATTGCCAGGGCATTGAATGCCATGGGTTATTCCGGCCCGATCGGCATGGAGGCCTGGGCCGCAGGCGACCCCGAAGTGGCGCTCGAAGCCTTCCGCGCCGCATTCACCCTCTGACATTTTTCAACCTCTACAGGATCAATCCCATGCCCAAGAACAAACCCGTCAATGTCGGCCTCATCGGCGCCGGACGCATCGGTTCCTTCCACGGTGAGACCGTCGCACGCCGCCTCGTCGATGCCGAACTCGTCGGCATCGCTGACCCCGCGCCAGGGGCTGCCGCCGCGCTCGCCGGCAAGCTCGACGTTGAGAGCTCGTACACCGAAGTCGCGGACCTTCTTGCCCACCCGGATCTCGATGCCGTGATCATTGCCACACCGGCGCGGTTCCACACGAACGTCCTCGTGCAGGCTGCCGAAGCCGGCAAGGCGATCTTTTGCGAGAAGCCCATGGCGCTAACGCTTGAGGATGCCGATCGGGCGATCGCTGCGGCGCGCGCAGTCAGCGTTCCCCTCCAGGTAGGCTTCAATCGGCGTTGGGACCAGGCTTTCTCGGAAGGACGCGCGGCGATCGATGCCGGCAAGGTCGGTGCGCCGCAGCTTCTGCGCTCGCTGACTCGCGATCCCGGCCCCTTTGACGCCGATCCCGCCAAGATTCCGCAATGGACGATCTTTTACGAAACGCTGATCCACGATTTCGACACGCTGCTTTGGCTGAACCCGAATGCAAAGCCGGTCGAGGTCATGGCCGTTGCCGACGCGCTCGTGCGGCCGGATTTCCGCGACAAGGGCTTCCACGACACAGCGGTCGTCACGATCCGCTTCGACAATGGCTCGATCGCGGTCGCAGAAGCGAATTTCTGCGCAATGTATGGCTACGACATCCGCGGAGAGGTCTTCGGCTCCGGTGGCATGGTGACGATGGGGGATGTCCGGCGTTCCAGCATGACGCTGTTCGACAAGGACGGCACCACCAATGATACCTGGCGTCGTGACACCGAGCACTTCGTTCACGGCTACACCGCTCAGCTTGCTTCCTTCGTGAGAGCTGTTCGCCGCGGCGAAATGACTGAAGGGCCGGGCGGTGCTGATGCGCGCAACGCGCTTGCGATCGCCCTTGCCTGCATTGAGTCCGTTTCGAAGAAGGCACCCGTGTCGTTGCGATAGCGGCCCGACTGGGTTGGTGAAGCATCGGCGAGCAAGGGAGAAGCGGTGATGAAGGTCAGCGAGGCAACCCGGCGTCCTGGTGATGTGGCGGAGCTTAGGGGCATGTTTGCATCCAGAACCCTAAGGCTGACGAAACAACTGGAACAAGTCGCTCGAAAGGCACTGGCAAGACCGGATCTTATCGCATTCGGAAGTGCCCGCTCGGTCGCGAGCGCGTGCTCTGTTTCACCAACCACGGTCACACGGCTTGCGACAGTCCTTGGCTTTGAAAGTTTCCGGGATTTCAAGACGTTTTTCCATCAACATCTGAGGAAGATGTCTCACTCATAGATCGCGCATTATTCTAGCCAATGGCCGTGGATCTCCACGGCCATTGTCGTTGAAAGGGCCCTCGCGCAAGGTTCCCCGATGTTGCCCTGCGGCCGAAGTAGTTCCAAAACCGCCTTCCGAATTCAGTATATGTTCTCGATTTGTGCGTCCAAAGTCGCATAATGTATCGTTGGGAACATAGTGGTCGACGGTCTCGATCCCTAACCAGTCCACCGTGACCGAAGCAATTGACCATCTACTGTGTAAGCGCCGGTGCAATCGTCCGTTCCGCCGGAACTGTTCGTACAGGGGAAGCAGGGGTGCGATCGCGCAGGCTGGCTATCGTTCAGTCAACGATCCGACAACGCGAGCGTCAGCCCAAAGCCGACGAAGATTGTCCCCGCAACACTGTCGATCCTGCGGCTCGTGCGCCGATATGCGCGGCCAACTGCCGGATGGCCTAACGCCATTACGAGGCCGCCATACCAGATCGTCGATATCGCCGTCATCGCCGCGACTGCGGCGGCTCCATGCAGCCAAGGGGTGCCGGGCGTCATGGCAGACGCAAATAGGCTGGCTACGAAAAGGGCGGACTTTGGGTTGGCGAGATTAGTGAGAAAGCCACGTCGCCAAGCTGCGAATGGGGACAATTCCGACGCTGGCGCAATGTCGATTGTTTGTTCAGGTGCTCGCATCTGCCTGAATAGTTTCAGACCTAACCATACGAGATAGAGGCCCCCGGCAACTTTGAGCGTCATGTATGCGACCGGTGCGGCCGCAAACAGTGCTCCGATGCCGAGCCAACCGGCCAAGCCCCAGCATAAGGTGCCAGCGATCGTTCCCGCCGCTGCGAATGCCGCAGTGTCTCTCGGTCCGGACAGCCCGATTTTTAAGAGTAGGAAGAAATTCGGACCCGGCGTGACGACGGCAACGATCCAAATTCCTACAACAGTTAGAATGAACATTTGTGCCTCGCAACAATGAGATTTGTCAAAACTGAAGGCGGAGTGCTACGCCAACCCCTCGCTCAATGGTCACCGACGAGGCGCGGCTTGTGTGTCTCACCAAGTCAGAACGACCTTTCCAGCAGTTCTTCGTTGAGAGACGAACTCGTGCGCGATACGGAAATCAACCATGGGGAAGATTCGGTCTACATGGACGGAGACACGCCTTTGTTTCACCAGGCAAGCGAGCTGTTCAAGTCCCGCCCCGTCCGGTTCAACCAGGAACCAAGTGGCCTCAACTCCGAGCTGGGCGGCTTCCTCGCGCAGCGATGGAGCCCAAGCAGCTTGCGCGCTGATGAGGATCCCGCCTTTTCGCAAACATTTGAGTAGACGAACACAAACGTCGCCACCCACGAGTTCGATTGCGATATCCGCGCCGTGAACGTGGTTGGCGGGGTCGACCTTTGTATAGTCAATCACGTCTTCGGCACCCAGTGCACGCAGGAAGTCATGCTTTGCGCGCTGCGCAGTTGCGATGACATGAGCACCTTTCAGTCGAGCAATCTGTATTGCAAGATGCCCCACACCCCCCGCGCCCGCGTTGATGAGCACGCGATCGCCAGGCTTCACCTTCGCTACATCGTTTAACATCTGCCATGCCGTTAGCCCCGCAAGCGGCAGCGCCGCAGCCGAGACGTGGGAAACGGATGAGGGTTTTCGTGCAAAATGCCTCGCTGGCGCTGACACGTACTCAGCATACGCTCCGGCCTGCCTCGGAAACCAGGGCATGCCGAACACTTCGTCACCGACTTTGAAACGCGTTACGCCGTAGCCGACCGCTTCCACCACGCCCGAGACATCCCATCCGGGAATGTAGGGAAGTTGGAGTGCGTCCATGTACGCCTTGCCTTCTCGGGTATAGAGATCCACGGGATTTACGCCAGCGGCTTTGACCCTGACGAGGATCTCGGTCGGGAGGGGTGTCGGACGTGGCACTTCCACCATGTGCAGCTTGTCCAAACCACCCCATTGCGTCTGCTGTATGGCCAACATCATCACACTCATTTCCATTGTCATTCGGGATCATTCATGTGCATCGTTTGGGGAACCGCTATGGCCCGCATAGGCCATAAATCACCTGGGGTTCAGAGAGACCCTTCAACCTGAAAGTGCCCAACTCGAGCACCGGAAGTTCAAGTTGGCCGACAAAATCCTCGGACATTACGATCGTTTGTCGAAGCGTTCTGGTGAGAGGTTCTATCCGGCTCACAAGGTTCACCGCCGGTCCGATCGCCGTGAAATCGAGCCGGCCTGCGGACCCGACATTACCGTAGGCAACTTTGCCGATGTGAAGAGCGAGACCGAACCCGACGGTATGACCCAACTTGCTTTGCCATTTCGTATTGAGCTCGTTGACGGCCGCTGCGGCATCATGGGCGGCGTTCGTGGCGTCACGACATACCGCAGCATGATCCGACGTCAAAGTAAGATCAAAAATCGCAAGGACCGCGTCGCCCATAAACTTGAGTACCTCGCCACCGGCCGATTCGATGGGGGAAACGACGGCGTCAAAGTAGTCGTCGAGCAGTTCAATGAGGTCTTCAGAGGAAAGAGTCTCTGCCATGTGGGTAAAGTTCTCAAGATCGCAGAGCCACAAGACGGAATTGACCGTGTCGCATTCTCCGCGCTGTATCGAGCCGGCGAGGATTTTCCTGCCAGCCCGTTCGCCAACATAAGTCGCAAGGAGGCGTTGAGCGTCGTCTCGCTCGTTGAAAAGCTCGATCACGGCTGCAAGAGCAGGAACAATGCCTTCGAGAACTGCAGCCTCGTTTTGGCTGAATCCGTTTAGGGCGCTCGACGTATAGGCGATAGCCTGGTAGCTGTTCGCCTGGAAGTCCAATGGCAGTGCGATGTAGTCGGTGCCCCCCTCGCGCCTGAGCTTGTGCAACACAGGATAGTCGGTGTCGCGCAGTTCCTCGTTGAGGCGACGCCGTATCTTTGCGCCGACCGCAAAAATATCCGCAATCGGATTGTCGAGGTAGTAGGACGTGGCCTCGATGCCGTGCGGCCTCAGTTTTACCGTGGTCGAACCTCGATCTTCCCGCCACGCAAAGGCGCGCCCCCGAATGGCTGTATGCAGCCTCCTTACGCCAAGATAGATGCGCGAGACGGAAACATGATGGTCGAGCAAACACTCGGCGAATGCCGTCACAAAAGTAGCGATGTCTTTGCAGTGGCGGCCATCGTTCAGTATCCAGAGGATGATCTCGCCCACGGCGGAGGTGTCATTCGGACATGGTGGGTTGCGAAATAGTGCCATTTTCAACCCACGGATGTCTTATCGGCGTGAGGCATGAGTTTCCCCAGTCCGACCTTCACAAGGATCAGGAAAGGTGCTGCGAACACAAACAGCAAGGAGACGGAGAGGAAACACTCGTTAAAGGATAGTGTGGCCACTTGGCCCTGAAGGGCTTCCTGGATCACTGCGGTTGCTGCGACTGTTGCTTGCTCCGTCTCGTAGCCGCGATCGGTAAGAAGGGACGCGATTGCCTGCTGGCGCTCGACTAGCAGTTGGTTACCTGCAGCGATGTTTCCGGAAAGGATCGTGCGATTGAGTGCCACCTGATGATCGAGGTAGGTGGTGAGGAAGGCGATGCCGATCTGCCCCCCTAGTTGCCGACCGAAATTGAAAAGCGCAACGCCATGAGGGACCGTCGACCCGCGCAGGTCGCCAAGCGTGACAAGCGTCAGTGAAACAAACAGCAGACCAAGGCCAAAGCCCCTCAGCAGCAGAGCCGGCATCATGTCAGGCAACCCACTTGCCGAGGTCGATCCCGATAGCAACCACATCGCCGTCATGAAACATAGGATTCCAAATGGGATGGGCTTAACCGGCGCAAGGCCTTTTAGTTGGATCAAGACTCCTGCGACAAGGAGACCAATACCGACGGTCGCCCCACTCGGCATCAGCAGCATCCCGGCGTATGTGGGGGACAAGTGAAGGACGCTCATCGAAAAGGCGGGAATGATAAAGGCGCTTCCAAAAAGTGCGAATCCTGCGACGAGGCTGACCAAGAAGCCGAAGCCGAAATGCTGATCCTTGAATGTCGCCAGATCCACTAGTGCACCGTTATTCTGCCTAAAAAGTTGCCATGCGGCGAAGGCTAGGAAAGAGAGCAGACCCACTACCGTAAGCTCCAAGATTTCAAGGTCGTCGAACCAATTGTGACGGCTGCCTTCCTGCAGGACGAATACGATTGCCGTCATTGCGACTGCCAAAAAAATCACGCCGACCCAATCAAATCTCTTGGAGGGGTTGCGGGTGGCGGGAAGAGGGGGCAACGCGAGCACTGCGATGTACCCGACGAGGCACAATGGGATGTTCGACAGAAAGACCCAGCTCCACGAGTAGTTGTCGACGGCCCATCCCTGCAAGATCGGAGAGAGGGTTGTCGGCGCCATGACGGTGCTGAAGGCAAAAATGGCCTGAACAGTTCCCTGTTCAGAAGGTGGGAAGACCTCGAACAGGACGGTTTGGCCGACTACGAGCAACAATGCACCCGAAAACCCTTGGACAACGCGCCACAATATCAGTTGTCCAAGATCGTTCGTCCCGGCGCAGGCAAGCGACCCCGCCAGCAATCCGGAAACCGCAATTGGGAGGAGCGTTGCGGCTCGCAAACGCGTAGTCAGCCAGGCAGCGACGGGGAAAGCAGTAAGCTTCGCGGCGAGGTAGGACATGTTCACCCAAGCGATTTCGTCAGGCGTAGAGTGAGTTGAGCCCATTAGATGCTCTCGGGCGACTACAAGAATGGTGCTGTTGACGGCATCTGTGAGGGCCGCCACCGTAATCAGTATGACGAATAGCCATTGGCGAAAACGCGAAGCCGCGATCGCAAAGGAGGTTTCTTGAGTGAGTTGCGACAAATCAGCCCCCCCGCTTGAAGATGGGGGAGATTTGCGATGCTGACGTTGAGAAAGAAGATTTTGCGGGCCGACGTATGAGGACCTTCACTTCGGCGGAGAGCCCAGGCACGAGACGCCCGACCAGGGGATGCCCCGGCGACAAGGTAATTTTCACAGGCACACGCTGCACGATCTTGACGAAATTTCCGGTCGCGTTGTCCGGAGGCAATAGGCTGAACGATGCTCCGCTGCCCGGTGACAGGCTGTCGACACTGCCCTCCACCGTAAAGTGGGGATACCCATCGAGCTTGACTTCGACCTTCTGGCCGACGGTGATGTTTTCCAGTTGCGTTTCTTTGAAATTCGCAATCACCCAGACGTCTCTTACGGGGACGACTGACATCAGAACCGCGCCTGGCCGCACGTATTCGCCCAACCGAACGTGTCTATTCCCGACTATGCCGGAGACTGGCGCTCGAATGATGGTCTCCGAGAGGGAAATCTCCGCCAACCTAAGGTTCGCTTGCGCTTCGTGCCGCCGGGCTATGATTTGTGCCATTTCAGATTCGATGACTGCGAGCTGAAGGCGTGCCGCCATGGCATTCGCCTTTGCACTTGCCAACGCGGCGTCGGCGCGTGCAGCAGCAGCTTGCGCGCTATCTTTGCTACTTTTGGACACCCATCCGTTTGATGCTAGACGGTCGCTGCGGTCGAGATCGCGGGTGGTTAGATCAAAGTCAGCCTGAGCTGATCGTACGTTGGCGTCTGCAGTCGTGATCAGAGCAAGTTGGTGAGATTTTCGCTGAACGAGATTCTTCTCTGCCGCCGAAGTCATAGCGACCGCAGCCTTAGCTCGATCCACATGAGCGCGGAAATCGGCGTCATCTATGCGAGCGAGGATGTCTCCAACCTGCACGACCTGGTTGTCATCCACTGCCAACGTGGTGACGTATCCGGCGACCTTGGGACCTATCGAAGTAATGTCGCCGCTGACATACGCGTTGTCCGTTTCCTCGCTGCCGGCCCGGTTTGTCCACCAGTAATAGACGTAGCTCGCTGTTATAACAGTGATCGCCGAAACGACGGCGACTATTGTGGTCTTGGCGCGCGACATGCTCATCATGGGATCTCTAAACGGTACGGTACCGTACCACAATGCAGCTTTGACGGTCTTTCGTCAAGCCCGGGTTTCAGTGCGACGCGTCAGGCGCTCGCAGTCTTGCCGTCTTTTGCGAGAAACGGTAAGGTACCGTACAAAAAATGGTGAAAGGTTAGTTGAAATCTCGATGCACGCTTCCAAAAAAAATGGCCACAGGCCTGGAGGACGCCAAGAGGAAAGGCGCCAAGAATTTCTTCGCGCTGCCTCTCAAATGTTCTTCAAAGACGGGTTCGCAGGCGCGAACGTTGACGATGTGATTGCGATGGTCGGCGGCTCCAAGCGTACCCTATACAGTTACTTCGGCAACAAGGAAGAGCTGTTCACTGCCGTTATCCGCGACATTTCCATTCGGGCTATGGCGGGACTCGTTGACGAAAGCACCTGCAAGTCGACCCTGGAGGAGACTCTTTCCGAGATCGGAACACGCTATTTGACGGTGATTATGCAACCGGACACCTTGCATCTCTATCGTACCATCGTTGCGGAAGGAATTCGGTTTCCACACCTACCTCAGGTGTTTTTCGAAAACGGGCCTGGCCGCGCGAGCAGAAGTCTAGCGCGAACACTTGAGAAACACCGAGATGCTTGGGCACTGGAAGGCCTCGACTACGAACGTAGCGCGGAGCACTTTTTCGGGATGCTCCGGGGCGATGTCCATCTCAGAGTCGTTTTGGGTTTGCAGTCGCCGCTACAGCAAGACGAGATTCAATCCATGGTTGCCAGTATTGTGAAGCTTTTTGCGGATGGCTGCCGCAGCGTCCGGCATGTCTGAAAGTACTGCATCGCACCCGACGCCGCGAGATCGGACTGCCTAACGCTCACTGATTATTTCGGCCTCAAGACACCGTCAGGAGGATGGGAATTGGCAAACACTTCCCCTTCGAGTGGCGCTGGCTGGTGACGCGGAATGAAGGGCCAGTGCTGCGCAGAATCTTCCACGAGAAGGGCGCAGCGCAGCCACGCATGGGCTCGAACTGGGGGTGGTTCGGTTACACGGCCGTCAATACCAGCTTTGGCACTCTGTGTTCGGTGTGAGCAGCCCGTTCGACGCGAAGTCTGGTGAGGCAAGATATTCCGAGTTCCATCGTCGGCGGTTCGAATCCGGTCAAGGCGAAGGATAGGAGACATCCGGAGTGGGCGGCTGTTGCCGGCTTCCAGCAAATGTGTCTCTCTGTTTTTGATCAATTGGGAGGGGAGAAATGGGGAATCCAAGTCAATTCAGCCGGGAGATCCCTCGTCGAGCGCACCGGCTCTTAGACGAGCTCTACAACGATCTCCCGGAAAGCTCCCCAGACCGCGCACTGAAGCTGAAGGCCACTTTCCTCCTCGCCATTGCGACACCCATCATCTCGGTGCCAATCGAAAGGTTGGCGCGGCAGAAGGAGCATCTCGGCGAAGAAGAAGCCGCCGATGGCATCAAAGACGCGATCACTGCCAAGACACCCGTGGGAGAGGCGCCCTTCTACACCGGCTGCTGGCGGTATTATAAACAGGCAAAGGGGGAAGCGTTTCCGCGCTTGGCAATTGACGGCTTCCCGCCGGACATTATTGGTGGCTTAGCAGCGGAAGATGCGCTCACGGCGGCCAGACAACTCAGTTCCAACGAATTTTGCTCCAACCTCCGAAATGCCCTGAGTCACGGAAGCGTCTTCTATCTTGATTCAGAAGGACCCTCGAGTGAGAACATTCGAGTCAGTCGGTTCGCGTTTGTCAGCACAGATCGGCAGCGGGATCCTCGTGCACTCCACATCCAATCCGTGACCATGGCGGACTTCCGTGCGTTCTTGGGCAAATGGGTAGATTGGTTGCAAGTCCCAGCCGCCGCTAACTCGGGAAGCTGAGGGCCATGGCCGGCATAGCGGCGCAATGCTGCCGTTCACAGACTTAAGCGTGCACGTCGCCTTAGGCGTGGACGGAATCGTGCTCCCACGAGCACTGCACGCTTGTTGCTGTGATGTTCACCTTTTGGGCCAAGGAGATCGCATAATGTATCGTCGGGAATTGAAACTGGCCGCCGGTCCATGAGGACCGCTCGTTCTAGAAGACCAGACCGTTTTTTAGTTGGGGGATTGCAATCCGCGACCTTGAACAGGGCAGGGACTCGACCAGTCTGCTCAGCAGAGGGCGAGTGTGCTGCCCTCTGCGCCTTTGATGTGATCGACCGAAATCTTCAGGGATAAGCGGTTGCGCCGTCGGGTTTGCGGGTGATTTTCCGCTCCCAGTGAACGTAGTCGTCGGTTTGCAGAGCCTTCTCATCTATTTCCAGACCCCAGCCCGGCCTGTCAGGTCGCAACTCCATGTGCCCGTCCACAGGCATATAAGGATCTGCCGCCCAGGGGGCGTGAACGTGCGGTTTGAACTCCAGCACCTTGAAGTTCGGCTGAGCTGCACAGAAGTGGATATTGACTGCAGTTGCAAGCGGGCCCATCGGGTTGTGTGGGGCGACCGTCACATAGTGGGCCTCCGCGATGGCCGCTATACGACGCATCTCGGTGACGCCGCCGACCACGCAGATATCGGGCTGGATAATGTCGGCGCCGCGCGCAGACAGCAGCGAAAGGAATTCGAAGCGAGAATAGAGCGATTCGCCTGTTGCCAGCGGCACTGTCACCTTCGACTTCAATTCGGTCCAGGCCGGTATATGTTCGGGTCGGATCGGCTCCTCATAGAAGAGCGGATCATTCGGCGCAATGGCGGCGGCGAGCTGCACGGCCTGGTAAGGCTCAAAGATCTTCGCATGCGCATCGAAGGCGTATTCGAAGTGCGAAGGAGTGATCTCGCGAATCCTGCCGAACCAGTCACCGGTTTCCTTGACGAGTTCGCCCCAGCGTCCGGCATGGAGATCACGGCGATAGGGGCTGAGCTTGAACGCGGTGTAGCCGTACTTTTCGTTGAGCTCGAGAGATTGCTCCCGCGCGGCTTCCGGATCGGGTGCTGTATAAACACCGCAATAGACCTTCACGCGGTCGCGCACATTGCCACCGAGCAGCATGTAGACCGGCAATCCGGCGGCCTTCCCGGAGATGTCCCAGAGTGCGTGATCAATCGCCGAGATCGCGGCAAGACCGAGCGCGCCGGGCGGGAAGCGGCATTGCTGGTTGAGCTTGAGCACGAGGAATTCGACGCGGCGCGGGTCCTCGCCTTCGATCTGATGGAACAGGTAGTCGAAGAGTGGCGGCAGCGCCCAGTCCGGGCCGTGGTTGTAGCATTCGCCCCAACCGGAAATGCCTTCGTTGGTCTCGATCTTCAAAAGCAGGCGCGGGCGGTCGTCTACGCGCTGCATGTATGTCTTGAAGCCTGTGATATGCATGAAACTCTTCCTCAGGCCGCGCAGCTCGTTTCGGCGACATTGTCGACGATCGCGCGCAGATCAGCTCGCTCTGCTTCGGTCAGGCTTTCGACGCCGGGCACGCGCACGGGGCCGACATCGGTTCCGAGCATGCCGAGCGCTTCTTTGACCACGGTGACGTTGGCGCCGTTCAGGTACTTGGTACGCAGGGCTTCGAAACCGGCAATGTCATCGATGAGCGCGCGCGCAGCGGCGTATTCGCCTTTTTCCAACGCCTGATGTATGGCGTGCGAACGCTCAGGGAAGACGTTGACGAGGCCAGAGGTGAAGCCGCGCGCTCCCATCGCGTAGAAGGCAGGCGCCCAGCCTTCGGCGAGGCCGCAGACCCAGATCGCCGGCGCATCTTTCGTCGCGCGTATAACTTCAGCAAGAAGCATCAAATTCCCGGAGGCGAACTTGATGCCGGCGATGTTCGGATGCAGTGCAAGCTTGCGGAAATCGGCAACCGAAAAAGTGTCGCTCCGCACATAAGCGATGACCGGAACCGTACTGGCTTCCGCAAGCTCAAGGAAGTATTTGGCTTGGAAGCTTGGGCCAGCGAAAGGGTCCATGGGGTGGTGTCCCATGATGGCATCGGCACCCTCGGCGATTGCGTCGCGCGCCAGGGCCTTTGCTTCCGCGAGCGAGCGGCCGACAGCCGCACTGACGAGCGACTTGCCAGCGGCTGCTTTGATGGTTGTAGCGTGGACCGTTCGCACTTCGTCCATGGTCAGCGTGAAGAATTCTCCGGTATTGCCCGCCGCCATCAGATTGTGAACGCGCGCATTGGCGAGGCGGGTGATGAGGTCCGAAAGCTTTGCGGTATCGATGCTCCCGTCGCTATGGTAGGGGGTCACGGGCACGCCAGATATACCCGTAAGGGCCTTGCGGATCTTCTCGATTGCCTCGGTCACGTCAAATATCCTCTTTCTTCTTGAACACGATATTGAGGTAAGTTTCACCGGAACGCACGACATGGTCGCGCATCACGCGTTCCGCTTTGTCGCTGTCGTTTGATATGATGGCGGCTGCAATCGCGGTGTGCTCGGCCAGCGCCTTGCCACGTTCGAGCGGATCGGAATGGATAACGCGGCGAATGCTGCCATCGTAGAATTGCTGTCGCTCGATCATGCGCGACAGATACTGGCATCGCGAGGCAATGTGGATTTGCTCGTGGAAAGTCTCATTCAGCGAAATTAGATCGTCGGCGATGCCGTGTTCGGTGGCGTTAGCCATCATCGTGACGATCTCCTCGAGTTTCTGGATTTCGTCCTTCTCGATCCGCTTGGCGGCCAGATGCGCAATCATCGATTCGAGCGCGGCCCTTGCCAGGATCATTTCTTCGGCCCAGCTCGCATTGAAACGGATCAGTACGCCACGGCGCGGCAAGGTCTCTACTAGTCCTTCCGTTTCCAGCTGACGCAACGCTTCCTTGATGGGCGTGGTGCTGACGCCGAGCTGCTCGGCGAGCTGGCGTTCGTTGACCCGCTCGTCAGGCGCAAACCGGCCTGACAGGATCGCTGTTCTCAACGTCCGGTGCACATGATCGCGAAGCGTCGTCAGGAACCGCGGGTCGATCTTTTCGATGCGGTCTTCGCCAGGCGCTTTCGATGCCTCGTTTTGCATGTCCCGAAATTCCCCCGTTGACGACAAAATCGTTTTGTGAGATCTGATATACCAGATTTCAGATCGATGTCGATATGAAAAATTTGCGCTCGGGGAGAGGTCCGGCGCGCCAGGGAGGAGATAGGACTATGAAAAGACGCAGTTTTTTGATGGCCTCGGCTATATTGACCTCGACGTTTGTCGTCCCCGTTGCCGCGCAGGCGGCAACACCCGATGACCAGTTGGTCATCGCTACCAACATGTCCTCGATGCGCGGACTAGATCCCAACGAGCTTAACCAGTTGGAGTCGGCCGAAATCGTTGCCAATCTTTATGAGCGGCTAATTGTTCTGTCTGCTGACGACATAACCAAGCCGCAGCCAGGGATCGCCGAAAGCTGGAAGGTATCGGACGATGGCAAGACCTTCACCTTCAAGATCCGTTCAGGCGTCACCTTCCATTCAGGAAACCCACTGACAGCAAAGGATGTTGAATGGTCGTTACGCCGACTGGTCAAGCTCGGTCTGGCGCCTTCGGTTGACCTTCGCCAGTGGGGTATCACCGACAAGATTGTCGACGAACTGATCAAGGCAACGGACGACACGACGGTCGTGCTGCAGACGCCTGAAGTCTGGAACCCGAACCTGATACTGTTTTCGCTGGCGAGTTTCTCGACTTCGATCCTCGACAGCCAACTGCTCGCCGAAAACGAGAAGAACGGGGACATGGGGCGGGAATTCCTTCAGACGAACGATGCGGGCTCGGGCCCCTATACACTCAAGACCTGGCGCGTCAACGACCTGCTGATTTCCGATGCCTTCAAAGACTACTGGCAAGGTGCGCCGAAAATGCGCCGCGTCATCCTTCGTCACATGCCAGAATCGTCCGGTCAGCGACTGCAGCTTGAAGCCGGCGATGTTGACGTCGCAACCCGCCTTTCGTCAACGGACCTGGCCGCGATCGAAGCGGGTGGTAAGGCGCTAATCCAGAAGACGCCAGGCTTCGGATTCTATTATCTGGCGCTCAACCAGAAAGACGAGATTCTCTCCAATCCGAAGGTTCGCGAAGCTTTCCGCTACCTGATCGACTATGACGGTCTGGCCAACACCGTAATGAAATATTACGGCATCAAGCAGCAGATGATCGTTCCCGGCGGCCTGCCGGGTGCCTTGAACGAAACCCCCTACAAGCTGGACATCGACAAGGCCAAGCAGTTGCTTGCAGAAGCCGGTTATCCAAACGGCTTCTCGAAGGTCTATTACGCCACCCCGGTCACCCCTGAGTATGAAGTCGCGCAGTCGTTGCAGGCGAACGCAGCCAAAGCCGGGATCAAACTCGACCTTCAGGGCGGCGATCACATCGGTAAGTTTCGCAACCGTGAGTTCGAGATCTTCTCGGCGCGTACAGGCGAACGCCTGCCAGATCCTCATGCTGTGCTTGCATCCTACGCGACCAATCCGAACAATGCCGACGATGCCAAGCTTGCTGGTCTCATCGCCTGGCGCTCCGCCTGGGAAGTGCCGAAAAACATCCAGGACATGGTGACAGCGGCCGCGCACGAGACTGACCAGCAGAAGCGGGCCGACCTCTATGCGAAGATCAACAAGGCGTATCTCGAAGCGTCTCCAGCACTCGTGACTTCCTTTCAGCGCACCGACGCAAAAGCAGTGCGCAAGGAAGTTACTGGCTATGTCGGCCATTCAACCTGGCTGACGCGTTGGGACACTGTCTCGAAGGGCGATTAAGCCCTTCCTGTCGAGGAGAATGATCGTGAGTATCTCAGAGACATCTGCAATCGCTCCAAAACGCGCCAAAGCGGTGTTCGGTGCGCTGCGCAAGGTGGCGGCATCCTTTGCCGTCATCCTGACGACGCTGCTCGGCCTGCTCGTCATCACCTTTGTTGTCGGTCGCATGGTGCCGGCCGACCCGGTCATTGCCGTAATCGGAGACCAGGCCGATCACGAGACCTATGAGCGTGTCTACAAGGAGATGGGTCTGGATCAGCCGCTCTATGTGCAATTCGCGACCTACCTCGGCAATGTCGCGCATCTTGATTTCGGCCAATCGCATGTGACCAAGAATCCGGTTGCCAGCGACCTTGCTCGTGTCTTCCCGGCAACGCTAGAGCTTGCCACGCTGGCAACGATCATCGGCGCCGGCTTTGGCATTCCGCTCGGTATCATATCCGCTGTGCGAAAGGGCACCTGGGTCGATCATCTCGCTCGCATTGTCGGCCTACTTGGCCATTCAACGCCGATCTTCTGGCTCGGCACAATCGTAATCCTCGTTTTCTATGCCAAGTTCGGGCTTATTCCCGGCGGCGGCCGCCTGGATGTCTACAACGAGGGACTGGTCGAAGGGCCGACAAATTCGATACTGGTCGATGCGGTCCTTGCTGGCGAATGGGAGGTTTTCTGGGATGCTCTGCTGCATGTTGCAGCTCCCGCGCTCATCCTCGGCTATGCCGCGATGGCCTATCTCAGCCGCATGAGCCGGAGTTTCATGCTGGAGCAGTTGCGACAGGAATATGTACTGACTGCCAAGGCCAAGGGGCTCGGGCAGCGCGCAATCGTCTGGCGGCATGCCTTCCGCAACATCCGGGTGCAGCTTCTGACGATCGTGGCACTCGCCTACTGCGGACTGCTCGACGGCACTGTCCTGATCGAGACGGTTTTCGCCTGGCCGGGCCTTGGACAGTATCTCACCTCGGCGCTGTTCTTCGCCGACATGAATGCCGTTCTGGGCAGTGTCCTGCTCATCGGTATTATCTCGATTGCCATCAATCTTCTGTCGGATCTGACCTATCGGTTCCTTGATCCGCGTACTCGGTGACATCATGGCGACACGTTATTTCAATGATCTCCATAATTGGTTGATCAACGAGGAATTCTCCTCGATGCGCCAGGCGCGCCTCCACAAGGCCTATGTCCTGTGGCTGAACCTGATCGCTAATCCATTGGCATTCGCCGGCTTTGTGGTGGTGGTGGGGCTGATATTGGTGGCCAGTTTCGCGCCGCTTCTCGCCAACTACAATCCCGTTCTTCAGGATCTGACCATGGCCCTGAAGCCGCCTTCTGCAGCGAACTGGTTCGGTACCGACGAATTCGGTCGCGACGTCTATTCGCGCCTCGTCTACGGGGCCCGCACAACGCTCTACATCAGCGTGTTGGTGACGATCATAGTCGCGCCGATCGGCTTCGCCATTGGCGCAACAGCCGGCTATCTCGGTGGGTGGGTGGACGTCGTGCTGATGCGCATAACCGATATCTTCCTTTCCTTCCCGAGCCTGGTTCTGGCGCTTGCCTTCTCCGCCGCCCTCGGGCCGGGCATCGAGAATGCCGTAATTGCCATCGCGCTCACGGTATGGCCCCCGATCGCGCGTCTGGCGCGCGCCGAAACGTTGACCTTTCGCGCCGCAGACTTCGTCGTTGCCGCAGAGCTTCAGGGTGCAGGGATGGGGCGCATCCTCTTTCGCCACATCGTTCCACTCTGTGCACCATCGATTATCATCCGCCTGACGCTCAACATGTCGAGCGTGATCCTGACGGCAGCCGGCCTTGGCTTCCTCGGTCTCGGGGCGCAGCCGCCTATGCCCGAATGGGGGGCAATGGCGGCGTCCGGACGCCAATACCTTCTTGATGCCTGGTGGCTGACGACGGTCCCCGGCATAGCCATTCTTCTGGTCAGTCTCGCCTTCAATCTGCTTGGCGACGGACTGCGCGATATTATGGATCCTCGCAATGCGTGAGCAAACGAAGCCCATTCTTTCGGTCAAGAACATGTCGGTTCAGTTTCCGAGCCTGTCGGGTGTGGTCAGCGCGGTGAGAAATATCTCATTCGACGTGGCGCGCGAAAAGGTTGGCATCATTGGTGAATCCGGCTCTGGCAAAAGCACGATGGGGCGCGCGATCATGCGCCTTCAGCCGGCTACCGCCCGTGTGGTCGCCGATGAGATGCGGTTTGAGGATGTCGACCTCCTGACCGCCAGCGAGGCTGAAATGCGGTCGATCCGCGGAAGCCGGATCTCCATGATCCTGCAGGATCCAAAGTATTCGCTCAACCCCGTCATGACGGTTGGCGAGCAGATCGCCGAGACGGTCATCCTTCATGAGCGGCTTGGAAGGAAGGCGGCGCGTGACCGCACGCTTGCGATGCTGGAGCGCGTCAACATCCGTGATCCACAGCGCGTCTTCAATCTCTACCCGCACGAAGTCTCGGGCGGCATGGGTCAACGCATCATGATCTCGATGATGCTGATCTCATCGCCCTCCCTGATCATCGCCGATGAGCCGACCTCGGCGCTCGACGTCACGGTGCGCCAACAGGTGCTGTCAATCCTCGACGATCTGATTAGCGAGCGCAACATCGGGCTGATCTTCATTTCGCATGATCTCAACTTGGTGAAGAGCTTCTGCGATCGGGTCATTATCATGTATGCGGGCAGGATCGTCGAAACCATTGATGCTTCGAAACTCGACCAGGCGACGCATCCCTACACCCGCGGACTTCTGGAGGCGTTGCCAAGTCTCGATCATCCGAGAGACAGGCTGGAAGTTTTGAAACGACAGGCAAGCTGGGCGGAGGCGTGACATGTCCATTTTATCGGTCAACGATCTTGCCGTGTCCTTCGGCAGCGGTAACGATTTCAAGCAAGTGGTCAAGAACGTCGCCTTCGATGTTGAGCCTGGCGAAACCTTTGGCTTGGTTGGTGAAAGCGGCTGCGGCAAGTCGACGGTTCTCGGCGCTCTCGCCGGTCGCATCAAGGGCTGGAGCGGTTCCGTTTTGATAGACGGCGAGGGGGTGGGGCCGAAACGGTCGCGCTCGCAACTTGCCAAGCAACAGATGGTGTTTCAAGATCCATTCGGCTCGTTGCATCCCCGCCATACAATCGGCCGAACGCTCTTGGAGCCGTTGGAAATCCATGGCCTCGACCAGAGGCAGGAGCGCGTCGAGCAGGTGCTGCGTGACGTTGGTTTGCCGCCTGTCTTTCGACACCGTTTTCCGCACCAGCTTTCGGGTGGTCAGCGCCAGCGTGTTGCAATCGCCCGAGCTTTGATCCTCAAGCCGCGCATTCTGCTCCTCGATGAACCGACTTCGGCGCTCGATGTCTCGATCCAGGCCGAGATCCTGAACCTCCTCAAGGATCTGCGGGACCGGGAGAAGCTGACATATGTCCTCGTCAGTCATGACATGGCAGTCATCGCTCATCTTTGCAACCGAGTCGCGGTGATGTTGGACGGCCGGTTCGTTGAGGTGGCCAGCCGCGAGCAGCTTCTGCAAGGCAGCGCTCAGCATCCCTACACACGGACATTGCTGGACGGCAGCAGGGGATATGTTCCGACGCGGAAGTTGGCGTCATAAATGCAAAATGCAGCCGAGGGATGAGCTTGGGGGCCTTTGTGGAGGGTGCGATGCCCTCAATCTCAACGAGGCAGCATCGCGCGCAACGACGCCAGTTCGTTCTCAAGTCGAGCAACACGTCGTTCAAGGTTCAAAATGACCTCACCCTGAAGATCATCGATTCCGGCGAGAGCTTCTTCCCATTCCCGCCACTTCTTAAAAAAGCGTTTCAGCATGGTGTGTCCTTGATGTTCGTGATGCTCGCAGACCTGCCCGCGCGGCTTTCAAGCGACGCATCATTTGACAGCGTGGACGAGGATGGGCTTCTGTGCGTGTTCCGCTAGCATCACCACGTCCGCCGGCCGCCTGAGGCCGGTCGCTATGACCGAGACCTGTAATTTGTCGTCAAGCGATCCATCGAACCTGGCGCCCAGGATGATTTCGGCATCCGCGTCGACCTGGTCACGAATGCAACTCGCTGCCTCATCGACTTCGAACAAGGTCAGTTCCCGGGCGGCCGCGATCGACACGAGAATGCCCCTCGCACCCCTTAGAGTGGCTTCCCCGAAGAGCGGGTTTTCTACAGCTGCTTTCGCCGCGTCGGTCGCGCGGCCTGGTCCTGACGCCTCGCCCGTCGCCATGACGGCCGGTCCCATGTCCTTCATCACGGACCGAACATCAGCGAAGTCAAGATTGATCAAACCTTCTTTCGTGATCAGTTCAACGATCGACATGACGCCCGAGTAGAGAATCGAGTCGGCCATTGAGAACGCCGTTTCGAGCGTTGTCTGACGATCCGAAAGGCGGAACAGGCTCTGGTTTGGAACGACAATCACCGTGTCCGCCGCATCGATCAATTGCTCGATGCCTTGCCTGGCCTGGCGGGCCCGGTGCGTTCCTTCAAAGCCGAACGGCTCGGTGACGACCGCGACAGTAAGAATGCCGGACTGGCGCGCGGCATGCGCAATAACTGGCGCCGCACCGGTCCCCGTGCCGCCGCCCATGCCGGCCGTCACGAAGCACATCTGCGTATCGGCCAGATGCGCCATAATCTGATCGATCGATTCCTCGGCTGCAGCGCGGCCGAGTTCCGGCAACGAGCCTGCACCCAGCCCCTCAGTGGCCGTCACGCCAAGTTGGACAATGTGCTGGGCTTTCGACATCGCAAGTGCCTGCGCATCGGTATTTGCGGCAATGAACTCCACGCCGGACAGGTTTCGAGCGATCATGTTGTTGACGGCGTTCCCGCCGCCGCCGCCAACGCCGGTTACTGTAATCTTAGGCTTCCAGCCGGTCATCCTAAGCGAAGGCATCACAATCATCCCATTCGGTTTCAATCTTGGCGCTCGAAACGGCGGCGAGTGCCGGCTGATCAATACGGTGAAGCTTTTCACCGGGGCGTCGTGCCGCGGCTTCACTTCCAGGCGAGTGTTGTTGAGGCCGGTCATTCGTTCCAGCGCCGGAACAAAGCGCTCGCGTTCACACCCCCGAACCCAAATCCGTTGGTAATTGCATAGTCCATCTGCAAAGGCCGAGACTTGTTCGCGACAAAGTCGATTCCGTCGCCAGCGGGATCGGGCGCATTCAGGTTCAACGTTGGCGGTGCGACCTGATCCCTGAGCGCCAGGATCGTGAAGATTGCTTCCAGCCCACCTGCGGCGCCAAGGAGGTGCCCGGTCGCGGACTTCGTGCCACTGACCGCGATCCCTGCTGTCGAACCGAACACTGTCTTGATAGCCTCGATTTCCCCTCGATCACCGAGCGGGGTCGACGTGGCGTGAGCGTTGAGATGTTGGATATCATTTGGAGAAATACCGGCCTGATGGATGGCGATTTGCATGGCTCTCGCGGCGCCGGATCCGTCCTCGGGACCAGAGGTCACGTGGTAGGCATCCGCCGTTGTTCCATAGCCCACCAGTTCCGCCAGCGGCTCCGCCCCGCGAGCCAGCGCATGGCTCAGGGATTCGATCACCAGGACGCCCGCACCTTCACCCATCACGAAGCCGTCGCGCATCATGTCGAACGGCCGGGAGGCGAGGGCAGGGGTGTCGTTGAACCCGCTTGAGAGAGCCCGGGCGGCAGCGAAGCCTCCGAGGCTTACGGTGTTGATACATGCTTCCGTGCCGCCGCAGACGGCAATGTCCGCCTCGTTCGCCCGGATCATGCGGGCCGCGTCACCGATTGCCTGGACGCCGGCCGCACATGCTGTCACCGGAGCGCCGAGCGGCCCCTTGAGACCATGTCGGATGGATACCTGGCCTGCAGCGAGGTTGACCAAGAACGAAGGAATGGTGAAGGGCGAAAGGCGCCGCGGTCCTTTCTGGTCGACGGTTCGTACCGCGTCCGTGATCGCTGGAAAGCCTCCGATCCCGGAGGCTATGATCGTCGCCGTTCTGAGGCGGTCCTCTTCCGAGACAGGTTTCCACCGGGCTTGCGCAAGGGCTTCCTCTGCCGCCGCCAGTGCGAAGAGGATAAACCGATCGACCTTGCGCTGATCTTTTGGCGGCAAGACGCTGTCAGGATCGAAGCCAGCTTCGGCATCCTCTTCCAGGAAGGGGACAACACCTCCGACCTTGGCGGGCAGATCGCCGACGACCTCGTCAGGAAGACGACGGATGCCGGACTTGCCCGCCAACAGGCGAGTCCAAGAGCTGCTGACGTTGGCACCGAGCGGGCTGACCGCTCCCATTCCTGTTACGACGACACGACGCATGATGACTCCAGAAATAAAACACGCAATCTCGCGGACCATAAATGCTGAACCGGTTGAGAACTTGTCGTTCCGCTCATCACTCGACCGGCTCCGTGGCCGCGACACGCTTTGCTTCAGTCGCTGCTGCTTCAAGTAGACGGTCTGCCAACTTCTCGTCCGTCACGATGCGTGACAGAGTGACCGCGCCAACCATGAGCGCGAGCATCGCCATGGCCTTGCGGGGTGCATCGCCATCGTCGCCGCTGGCCGGCAACAGTTCTTCGATAACCTGCAGGTGACCTTTGATCCCGTCCTGAAACGGCTTGCGGACGTCGACGCTCTGGCGAGCCGCATCAGATCCAAGGGCGACCAGCGGGCAGCCGTCTCCGGTTTCCCCGCGGTGCCCTGCCGAAAGATAGAGATCGATGACGCCCTGAAGCGGATCCGCGCTCGATGCGGCGACCGAGGACCATCTGCGCGTCGCGCTTTCCAACGCTCGCCGCGACGCAAGTGCTGCCAGATCATCCTTGGATTCGAACTGCTTATAGAAGCCGCCCTGCGTAAGACCGGCACCTTTCATCAAATCCTTGAGGCCGATGCCATCGAAGCCGCGCTCGCGAAAGAGCCTGCTGGCGACGTTGATGACCGTCTCGCGATTCGCTTCGGCCTGGGCACGACTGACCCTCATGATCGTCTCCTTTTAGATTTCAGTTGACATCTATAATGCTCTTAGAGTTAGATTGCAATCTAAGAATTATGCCGCCCCCGTCAAGAAGGCCAGTGCCATGAAACGAAAAATCCTCCTCTCAACAGTGGCAGTGGTCGCCCTCGTCGGTGTCGCCGCTGCGATTTTCCTACTCCCGTCGACGAGCAAGGATGCGGAGGCCGCGGATCCACGCAGTCTGGCTCCGCTCGTCAGCGTCACAAAAGCCAAGACCCCAGACACAGCAAACCGAAGCTTCACCGGCACGGTTGCTGCCCGGGTGCAGAGCGATCTCGGCTTCCGTGTTCCGGGAAAGATCGTCGAACGGTTTGTCGGCCTTGGCGAAGAAGTCAAAGCCGGGCAGCCATTGATGCGGGTTGACGACACCGATCTGCGCCTTGCTCTATCCGCAAAGCGCAACGCCGTTGCTGCGGCCAAGGCAACATTCATTCAGGTGCAGGCCGACGAGCGGCGGTATGCTGCCCTCGTCAAGAACGGCTTGGCAGCTTCTCCGCAGAGATACGAACAGTCGAAGGCAGCGTTCGACACCGCGACTGCCCAGCTCGCAGCGGCCGAAGCAGGGGCGAAGGTCGCGGAAAATGAGGCCGCATATGCGGTTCTCGTGGCGGACGCGGACGGCACGATCGTTGAGACGCTCGGCGAGCCGGGACAGGTGGTCTCGGCAGGCCAGCCGGTCGTCCGGCTCGCCAAAGCAGGACCTCGCGAAGCACTCGTTTGGTTGCCTGAAAATCTCAGGCCCGAGATTGGTGCCGTCGCGCAGGCCACCATCTATGGCCGGAGCACGACCGAAAAGGCGGCCCTCAGGCAGATCTCCGATGCCGCCGATCCTCAAACCCGTACCTATGAAACGCGCTGGGTATTGCAGGGTTCTGCGGGGTCCGCGCCCTTGGGGGCAACGGTCACGATAAGCCTGCAGAACGAAGCGGCACAGTTACATGCCGAGGTCCCCGTTGGCGCGCTTCTCGATGACGGTGCTCGCACGGGTGTCTGGGTTTTGGATGAGCAGAGTTCCAGTGTTCATTTCCGGGAAGTGAAGGTCGAGCGGGTCGGCGAAGAGAAGGCCATAGTCTCGAACCTGAGGGCCGGGGAGGCGATCGTTGCCCTTGGAGCGCATCTGCTTCGGGACGGCGCAAGTGTGCGCACCGGCGTGGAAAAAGCAGAGGCGGCAAACTGATGAGCTTCAATCTCTCCGCGCTCGCTGTTCGTGAGCGAGCCGTCACCCTGTTCTTCATCGTCCTGCTGGCCGCCGCCGGCGCCTATGCCTTCGTCAAGCTGGGCCGAGCAGAAGACCCGTCATTCACCATCAAGACGCTGACCGTTACCTCTGTTTGGCCGGGTGCGACCGCGCGCGAAATGCAGGATCTGGTCGCCGAACCGCTCGAAAAGCGCATCCAGGAACTGACCTGGTACGATCGTGTGGAAACGACTACGCGACCCGGTTACGCCTTCCTGACAGTGACGCTAAAGGACAACACTCCAGCGTCGGCCGTCGAGGGAGAATTCTATCAAGCGCGCAAGAAACTTGGCGACGAAGCTCGTAATCTTCCTCCAGGAGTGATCGGTCCTTTCGTCAACGACGAGTACTCCGACGTCAGCTTCGCCCTCTATGCCTTGAAGGCGAAGGGCATGGCCATGCGTGATCTCGTGCGGCAGGCCGAGACGATCCGTCAGGACATGCTTCACGTCCCGGGCGTAAAAAAGATAAACATTCTCGGCGAGCAGCCGGAACAGATTTTCGTGGAGTTTTCCTATTCCAAGCTGGCAACGCTTGGGATCTCGGCGCAAGACATCGCTGCTGCCCTGCAACGACGCAATACAGTGACCCCCGCAGGATCGATCGATACGCAGGGTCCCCAGGTGTTTATCCGGTTCGACGGTGCCTATGACAGCGTCGAGTCGATTGCCGAGACGCCGATCGTCGCGGGTGGACGTGTCCTGAAGCTGTCGGATTTCGCCGAGGTGCGCCGCGGCTATCAGGATCCCGCCACCTATGTCATTCGCCATGACGGCGAGCCCGCCATCATGCTTGGGGTGGTGATGCAGCAGGCCTGGAACGGGCTGGAACTCGGCAAGGCACTGGAAGAACGATCTTCCAAAATCGCGGAAAGTCTGCCGCTAGGCATCACGCTCGCAAAGGTGAGCGACCAGGCTGTCAATATCCAGGAAGCCGTCGGCGAATTCATGCTGAAGTTCGCCATGGCACTCGGCGTCGTCCTGTTCGTGAGCCTCGTTAGCCTGGGCTGGCGCGTCGGTATCGTCGTAGCGCTTGCCGTTCCGCTGACGCTCGGCGTCGTCTTCCTGATCATGCTGGAAACCGGGCGGTTTTTCGACCGCATCACACTTGGCGCGTTGATTCTCGCACTCGGTCTGCTCGTCGACGATGCCATCATCGCCATCGAGGTGATGGTGGTGAAGATGGAAGAAGGCATGGACCGCATCAAGGCGGCCGCCTATGCCTGGAGCCACACGGCCGCCCCGATGCTGTCCGGCACCCTGGTGACGATCATCGGGTTGATGCCGGTCGGCTTTGCCAGATCAACCGCCGGCGAATATGCCGGCAATATCTTCTGGATCGTCGGTTTCGCGCTGATCGTCTCCTGGATCGTGGCGGTGATCTTCACGCCGTATCTCGGCGTCAAGATGCTGCCCGCAATCAAGCCGGTGGAGGGCGGTCATCACGCCATCTACAACACCCCGAATTACCGGCGCCTTCGCAGCCTCATCGAGTTCGCGGTCCGTCACAAGTTCCTGACCTGCGGTCTCGTCGGTGTCGTCATGGCCGTCTCGGTCGTCGGCATGGGATCCGTAAAGCAGCAGTTCTTCCCGACGTCGGATCGCCCCGAAGTTCTGGTGGAAGTGCGCATGCCGGAAGGAACCAGCATTGAGACGACCACTGCAACGGTCGAGAAACTCGAAGGCTGGCTGAAAGAGCAGCCCGAAACGAAGATTGCCACCAGCTACGTCGGCCAGGGTGCACCGCGCTTCTTTTTCGCCATGGCGCCCGAACTGCCAGACCCGGCATTCGCCAAGATCGTCGTGCTGACACCCGATGCGCATGGACGCGAAGCCTTGAAGCATCGCCTGCGCGCGGCGATCTCCAACGGCCTTGCGCCAGAAGCTTACGTGCGGGTGACACAACTCGTATTCGGCCCTTATACGCCGTTCCCGGTCGAGTTTCGCATCATGGGACCGGATCCGGATGAATTGTATAAAATCTCCGAACAAGCCCTCGCAATCATGAAGACTGTGCCCGACCTTCGCCAAGCAAACCGCGACTGGGGCAATCGCACACCTGTACTGCGCTTTATTCCCGATCAGGACCGGCTCAACCTTATCGGCCTTTCTCCTTCGGAGGCCGCCCAACAGATGCAGTTGTTGCTGAGTGGGGTGCCAATCACGCAGGTTCGCGAAAACATTCGTAACGTTCCGGTAGTCGCGCGCAGCGCCGGTGAAAACAGGCTCGATCCCTCGAGGCTGGCGGACTTTTCGCTGATGAGCAGGAATGGCCGTCCGGTTCCGCTCGATCAGATTGGCCACTCCGAGATCCGCTTCGAAGAGCCGATCATGAAGCGCCGCGACCGCACTCCGGTCATCACCATCCGCTCGGACATCAACGAGGCAACGCAGCCGCCGGAAGTTTCGCAGCAAGTCATGCAGGCACTTCAGCCGCTGATTGCTTCGCTACCCGTCGGCTACCGCATCGAAATGGGTGGCAACATCGAAGAGTCGCTGAAAGCGAACCTGGCCCTCGTCCAGATTTTCCCGGCCATGATTGCCGCCATGCTCATCGTCATCATCCTTCAGGTTCGGAGCCTGTCGACGATGACGATGGTGATGCTGACGGGGCCGCTCGGGCTCGCAGGAGTGGTTCCGGTCTTGCTCGTCTTCAACCAACCTTTCGGTTTCAACGCTATCCTCGGCTTGATTGGATTGGCCGGCATCCTGATGCGCAACACGTTGATCCTGACGGAACAGATCAAGGAAAATCAGGCGGCGGGTCTGGATGACTACCATGCGGTCATCGAAGCCACCGTGCAAAGAACGAGGCCGGTCATCCTGACGGCGTTGGCTGCCGTGCTCGCATTCATTCCGTTGACGCACTCGGTCTTCTGGGGATCGATGGCCTATACGCTGATCGGCGGCACGGCCGTCGGAACAGTGATGATCCTGCTGTTCCTGCCGGCGCTTTACGCGACCTGGTTCCGGATCAAGCCGCCTAAGAGGGAGCCGCATCCGCAGTCGGAGGAGGGGGCTCCCAACCTTAAACTGGCGATTGCGGCGGAGTGACCCTCATGTCCAGTCTATGCACTCGCCTGGCCGACCCTGAGAAGGAAAAAGACAGCGGCTCAGCATCGATGGTCCGGAAAGCCCATTGGGCGTCCCGTGGACCTAAACCGAACAGTCAAGAGTTCGAGGTATATTCCACAGATTCGGACGGTGTTGTTTTGGCGCGGTGGCGCAAACTTATTCTGGATGTCGCGGAAGAGCACATTCGCCGTATCGGTCATCGCAAGACAACAGTTGCTGACATAGCGTTCAACCTGGGTGCAAGCCGAGCGAGCGTGTATCGTTTTTTTCCCACGAGAGCGGCAATAAATCAGAGTGTCTGTGCCCGGATTGCGAACAGGACCCTCGACGACGCGCGCGAAATCTCGCAAGGGAGCGCTCCGGCAAGCATCAGGCTTGCTGAGATGTTCGCCGCTCTTCATCAACATACTCAGTTGCAACTGGTGGAAGAACGGCACAGTCACGAGCTTTTCGTCGCCGCCACAGACGGCAAGTGGGAGGTCGCGAAGTGGTACTTCGATGAAATGACGAGGATATTTGAAGCGACTATTCGTGAGGGCTTGGAGGCCGGGGAACTCAAGGGCGGGGATGCAGGCAACGCTGCTCGCTGCGTTATGGTGGCGCTAATTCCGTTCGTTCACCCGCGCCTCATAGAGGAGCGGATTGCGAAGGGCGGCGATTTGAAATCTGAACTCGAAGCCCAGACCCACTTCGTACGGCGGGCTCTAGCGAAGGTGCCGCGATGACCAGGTGCTCAGTTCCCAGAGACTGATGGTCATCCCCTGAAATTTGTCGTTTCGGTTCAATCAGCGTCAGTTGTCGCCCCTACAGATCGGGCTGACGGAGGCCTAGCCGCCTTTCGGCACGATCATGCAAGTCGAAGTGCCGTGCGCGTGAACTTTACCCTGCAACGTCTCTATTCTTCCCTCCAGGATTATGATGGTCCGGCTACGCGAAAGGACATGGCCTACAATTCGCAATTCTCCGCTATCGGCGAGGATCGGATGAACGAACTTCACTGACGTTTCCAGGGTGGGACATAGTTCACCGGGCTTGAGCGTCGTATGCGCGGCGAGCGCCATGGACGTGTCCAGCATCGTCATGCTCCAGCCGCCGTGCACGGTGTTCAACGTGTTGACAAAACGTGGTTCGGGAGAAGCCCTCAGTTCAACGGCGCCTCGTTCGGTGACAGGAGGAGGAACGGCAGCAACTCTGCCATCGGTGGGCGTGGCCGGCTTCCTTTTGCAAGGCTTTGTACGAACGCAAGGCCAGTGAGTGTTGCCGAATTCGACGACGGGTTGGTGGATGTCAGGGGTTCGCTTCCGTGTGTCATTGCTGGGTCAGCCTCTTTGGTTCCATGTGGGAAGTTCCGCAACTGGCGCGGGGCCGATTGCCTGCTCACCATCAAACTCGTGCTTCTCTCCGGATGCGCCGTTCACGGAGATTTTTAACCCTCCTCGTCTGAGGCCACTTGATTTTTTATATTATGAATGACATCTAAAAGCAAGATAGATTGCAATCAAAATCTATCAAAATTATGCTGCCGCGCGTCAGCCTGCCTGATGAGCCACAGGTCAGAACCGAAAACAAATTGGATAGAGGAGGCCACTGTGCCCGAACAGAAAGTTGTAGTGATCACGGGGGCGTCCTCAGGGATTGGCGAGGCAACCGCCGGTCTTCTCGCGCAGAACGGCTACCGTGTATTCGGCGGCGCGCGCGATCTGAAGCGGGCCAGATCGATTTCCGGCGTGACGTTCGGGACCCTGGATGTGACTGATGACGCATCCGTTGCGAGCTTTGTCGATTGGATTCTGTCCGAGGCCGGAAAGATCGACATCCTGATCAATAATGCCGGTGTTTCTTTGGCGGGCCCGGTCGAACACACTTCGATTGCGGAAGCAACGAAGGTCTTTGATGTCAACGTCTTCGGCCCGCTTCGCATGATCCGCGCCGTCCTGCCGTCAATGCGAAGCGAACGCAGCGGGCTAATAATTAATATCAGCTCAGTTCTGGGCTTCCTGCCGGCGCCGTTCATGGGAATCTACGCCAGCACCAAACACGCTCTCGAGGGCATGTCCGAATCTCTCGACCACGAGATCCGCGACTTCAACGTGCGCGTTATCCTGATGGAACCAACGTTCACGAACACCAATCTCGACGTGAATGCCGCGAATACGGAGGCGCCCTTGGGCGTTTATGCCAGCCAGGCCGAAGCGACGATGAAGACTGTTCTGGCTAAGATCAAATCTGCGCCAGCTCCGATCTTGGTTGCAGAAAAAATCCTGGTCGCCCTCAAGAGCCCGTACAAAATGCGTCAGCCTGTCGGGGGGCAAGCGACTCTTCTAAGCCGCCTGCGCAGGTTCATGCCAGCAAAGGCGGTCGATGGGAGTCTGCGAAAGACGTTCGGATTTGGTAAGGCGCGATCCTGATAGGCCCGGTTGAATTGTCCGGAGCTTAAGGGCGTGTACACGTCGAGGTCCCTCAGGCTTCCCAAACAACTCGAGCAGTTCGCTCGCCTGGCGCTTGCAGGGCCAGATGTCGTCGCCTTCGGCAGCGCTCGTTCGATCGCTGCCGTTTGCTCCGTCTCCCCCACCTCGGCCACATGCCTTGCTACCGCCCTTGGCTTCGACAGTTTTCGGGATTTCAAGTTATTCTTTCAACGGCACCTAAGGAGAACTGCGAACTCCTAGACCCGCTGGTGTGTTTATTGGGCTTCGGTCGGCCGAGGCCTCTGCGGCGGCCACCTTTATCTCGTCGAGGCGAGTAACGGTCAGCGACCGCTCTGGGGTCAGCACCGGAAATTGCGGGCGCTATAGGCGAATGACAGCGTTGGGTCGAGACGGGACGATCGCAGCTTCCGAGGTTAACGTCTGGAAGTGGCGAACCGCGACCTCCAGGGTCGTCGCCGCCAACGTCTGCTTTTCGGACGTGGCAAAGCTGGTCTCTACGGCCGAGATGGGGCGCAATGCTGTCGTTTGCAGACCTAAGCGTGGACGCGCCTTACGCGCCGGACAGAACGTGCTTCCAAGAGCCCTGCAAGTCGTGTTGCTGTGATGTTCACCCTTTGGGCCACGAAGATCGCATAATGTATTATCTGTATCGTTGGATCGGTTTAGCTGCTTAGCCGCCTGCTCCGCTACCGAATGTTTGAGCATACCAGATACCTGTGCTGCACGAAGGACGCCCCTGCAACCTTCTACTGGCATACAAAGTTCCAATGAGAGGCGATTCTGGCCAACGGCCATGTCGAGGTGGAGTGCGGGAGGGTTAATCGGGACCTGTCCGCCAAGGAGCGGCGCGTCGTCACGGTCGATGGCTGACTTTGAGCTGACGGGCATAGTATGCGCAAGGAAATTTGGCCCGGCGAACGTGCGGGTCCGGTGATCCGTGACTGCCTCCGGGGGCGGAGCGGGGTGGTTTTCTAATCTAGCTACTGCGGCGATGTTACAACGTGAACCGGGTATCGATCATGCGCGACTCGGTAGGCTTCTCGCCGTTGAGGTGGTCTTCGATCAACCGCGCGGCTTCACGGCCGATTAGATCGCCGGAGGGGCGAATCGTGGTGAGGGGCGGATTGCATGCAGCGCTGAAGCTGAGATCGCCGAAGCCGACCACGGCCAGCCGGTCCGGCACGGCGATTTTCCGCCGTTCGCACGCGAACAGTGCGCCGAGCGCGATGTGATCGTTCGAACAAGCGATACCGTCGGTGTCGGGATGGAGCCGCAAGGCTTCCGCCAAAAGCATTGAGCCGATTTCAGCAGAGGCCGTATCTGGATGTTCGGCGACCTTGGCGACCGCGCCGGCGGCGTGCGCAGCTTGCAGGAAGCCGTCACAGCGTTGTTTGGCGCGTCGGTCCTGATGCATGCGGGCGCCGAGGAAGACAAGATTGCGGCGACCCTGTTGGATAAGGTGTTCTGGCACCGCAACGCCGACCTGATCGTGATGAAACCCGATGGCTGCGTCGATCTGCGGACGCCGAGCTCCCAGATTTCGATAACGGGAATGGTGACGTTGGCGAGCAGGCGGCGCGTTGCGGCACTATGCGACAGTCCGGTTAGGACAATGGCTGCCGTTGCCCATGACAACGCCATGCGCACCAGTTCCTCTTCTTCTTGCTCGTCATATTCGGTGTGGCCGAGGATGAGTTGCAGGCGCTGCTTCTTGAGTGCTGTCTGCATGGACGCGACCGTCTCGGCAAAGAACGCGTTGCGCACTGAAGGGACAAGGATGCTAACAGCGCGAGGAAGTCGCCACCGCCATCGACGCCGGCGAGACCGCGCATAAACTCTGGGCCAAGCGCACCGCCAAAGAACGCGCCAAGGTGCTGAACACCTGGTTCCAACTCATCCTCGAGAATGCCGATGATCTGGCGCTAATCCTAACTTCGGAACAGGGCAAACCGCTTGCAGAGGCCAGGGGCGAGGTGATCTCCAACGCTGCCTGCCTCGAATGGTTCGCCGAAGAGGCCAAACGCATCGACGGCGATATCATCCCCGGCGCCAATGCGGGCCAGCGCATCATGGTGCTGAAGCAGCCCGTCGGCGTCTGCGCCGCCATCACGCCATGGAATTTCCCGAACGGCATGATCACCCGCAAAGCCGGGCCGGCACTGGCTGCCGGCTGCTCCATGCTCCTAAAGCCCGCCTCGCAGACGCCGCTCTCGGCGTTGGCGCTCGCCGTGCTCGCCGAGCGGGCGGGCGTACCAGCGGGCGTGTTTTCCGTCGTCACCGGCGAGGCGCGGCCGATCGGCACGGAGTTCTGCCAGAATCCGAAGATCGCCAAAATCACCTTCACCGGCTCGACCGGCGTTGGCCGCTGGCTGATGAAGGAAGCCGCGGACGGCATCAAGCGCCTTTCCCTGGAGCTTGGCGGCAACGCGCCGTTCATCATCTTCGACGACGCCGATCTCGATGCGGCCGTGGAAGGCGCCATGATCTCGAAGTTCCGCAATGCAGGGCAAACCTGTGTCTGCGCCAACCGCATCTATGCGCAGGAAAGCGTTGTCGAAGCTTTCACGGAAAAGCTGCTGGCCAAGGTCGCGACACTGACGCTGGGCCGAGGCACGGAGGCCGGCGTTAGCCTGGGCCCGCTGATCGACGATAAGGCCGTCGCAAAGATGGAGGAGCATGTGGCCGACGCGCTCGAAAAGGGCGGGCGGCTGCTCGCAGGCGGCAAGCGCAGCGCACTCGGCGGTAGCTTCTACGAGCCAACCGTCATTGCTGGCGTCACCCAGTCGATGAAAGTTGCCAAAGAAGAAACCTTCGCTCCGCTCGCGCCCATCATCGCCTTCAAGGATGAAGCCGATGTGACCTCCATGGCGAACGACAGCGAGTTTGGCCTCGCCTCCTATTTCTACGCCAAGGACATAGCGCGTGTCTTCCGTGTCGCCGAGGCGCTGGAGGCCGGAATGGTCGGCGTCAACACGGGCATGATCGCAAACGAGATGGCGCCGTTCGGCGGCATCAAACAGTCAGGTCTCGGGCGCGAGGGTTCGAGGTACGGCATCGAGGGCTTCCTCGAGTTGAAGTATGTCTGTGTTGCCGGACTGTGAAGGTGGGCCTTCGACTACGACATTCTCGTCATCGGCGGCGGCATCAATGGCTGCGGCGTCGCGCGTGACGCGGCCGGCCGCGGCTACAAGGTACCGCTAACCGAAATGAACGACCTCGCCAGCGGCACGTCTTCGGCCTCCACCAAATCCTGCAGAGCGCGCTCGTTTGATTTTTCAGACTATGTTGGACTAAATGTCCTCGGTCTGCCAAAAGTCCTTGAGGACGCGATTGCCGTTATCTTATAGAACGGGGTCGGGCGACCGATTGACGTCACGTTGCTGCCGCGAGATCACGCTGGCCGTCCTACTATTTTTTGCCTTCTGACTCCGGTCGGCAACGGTAGCGGGTACGTTTTTCCCGTCGGATCGATCTGCTGGACCCTTGCAGCAACCCGGGTCGCTTTGGCGGTCAGTATCGTGGTATCGCCGGTTCGATTCCCATCAAGGCGGCCCGCCTAAACAATGACGGAGCTGCAGTTCCGATCCCTTCGAGGCGTGGTGGGCCACACCTGCCTGCGTCATTCATGAAAACCAGTCAGAATGACCTTCCCAAATAGCCCGCCGGCCTCCATTCGTCGATGGGCGTCCGATGTAGCCGTGATTGGATATACCGCGCCAATGACCGGCCGTAGCTCCTTTCCCATCATCGGCAGCATCTCGTCCCGGAACCGGCGGATCATCGCTCTCTTCTCCAACCGCGACCTGGATTTCATGACCGTGCCCATCAATTGTATGTGGTTGTGAAGCAAGATATCGAGAGGAATAATGGCATTGTCATCGCGCCCCAGCAGGCCGACCTGAACGAGGCGACCGCCCGGCGCGAGGCTTCTGATGTTGCGCGCCAGATAGGACCCGCCGACGAAGTCGATGATCAGATCCACACCGCGAGAAGCTGTCGCGTCAATGCTCTCTGCCTCGAAGTCGGCCTGCTTGTAGTCGAACACAGCATCTGCACCGAGCGATAGCACATTTTCGATGTTGCTTGTGGACGCCGTGGCCAACACCGTAGCTCCGACAGCCTTTGCGAGTTGAACGGCAGCCGATCCGACTCCGCCCGCGGCAGCATGAACGAGAACTGTCTCACCTTCCGCAGCTTTGCCGAGGTGCGAAAGCGCCTCCCAAGCAGTCACGAAACTTTCCATGACCGCGGCTGCGTCGATGAAGGACAGGCCGGCCGGAATGACCGCGGCCATGCCGCTGTCGAGACGCGCATACTGGGCATAGGCGCCACCACCGACAATGCCCATGACAGGGTCGCCAACGGCAAAGCCGCTGGCTGCCTTTCCGACGGCTATCACTTCTCCTGCGACCTCAAGGCCCAGAATGTTGCTATCGCCGTAAGTCTGAGAACCGTAGACACCTTCACGTTGAAGAAGGTCAGCGCGGTTTACACCTGCCGCCATGACCTTAACCAGGAGGTCGTCGGGACGCACCTCAGGCATTGGAGCTTCGCCAAGCCGCATGATATCTGCGCCTCCGAAGTCATCGAAGATGATCGCTTTCATCGCAAGGGTCCTTACTTCGAAAGCGCGCGCCGGGCGATGCTGGCGGCAAATAGCGGAGTTTCGCGCCGGTTATGGTCTCCGCCTGCAGCCTGGCGGGCTGCTGCAGCGTCTTCATAGGTGACGCCACGGTCTTGGATAAAGGTCATGAACGCATCCGTCGGATGGGCGGTGACCTTGTTGGTGTAGCGCGTCCTGCGGTCGTCGATCTTCTCGGCAATGAGCTCCCAGACGACATTGACCTGGGTGCGTCCGTTGGCGGTGAAGACATCCGAAATCGAGTTCATGCGGCAATAGGCTGGTTCAGCAACCTCGGCGACATAGTGCTGCACGACGAGGCCCGAGCCGATCTGCTCGACATTGATCGACATGCGACGGCCGTCGTCGGTCCAGGTGACGCCGGCTGCGATGTGGTCGGGCGGGCAGCAGCCGAGATATTCGGCTTCGGGCAGGTTGAAGAGCCAATCGGCGATGTCGATCTTTTCGAGCGGAACGTCAATCTGTGCGGAATAGGCGGATTGTGAGAGAATTGTATCGAGGACCTTGACCATGGGAGTGTTCCTTCTGTTTGGTGAGCAAAACTGCCCGTTGACGAGAAGGAATGTGCTCCTGATGCCCTCGAATGATAACCAACTGAATGGTCGGAACGGTTTTGCGTCGTAGGCAAAGATGAGGGACCCACGCTTCGCCGAACATCTGGCGGTTTATGTCGACGTCGTCCGCGCGGGCAGCTTTTCGGCCGCGTCCCGGCGTCGGGCTGTCACTCCCTCGGCTATCGTCCGTCAGGTCGATGCGCTTGAGCAGGACCTGGGAGTCCCGCTCCTTGTGCGCTCTACACGGGCGCTATCTTTGACGGACGCGGGACGTCACCTTTTTGAACGGGCGCAGCGCTTGCTTGACGATCTCGCCGATACCCATGCCGAGGTTGCAGCGTTTGACAGTGCGGTCAGCGGCACGCTGCGGATCGCTTGCTTCCCGACCTTCGGAAAACGCTATGTCATTCCTGTTCTGGCGTCGCTTGCGCAGCAACACCCGAGCTTGCATGTCGAGCTGGATCTGACCGAGCGGCTGGCCGACCCGGTTGCAGAGCGGCTCGATTTGGTGGTGAGAATGGGAGAGCTATCGGACAGCACGCTGATCGCGACCAAACTGGCACCTCACGATCGCATCGTCGTGGCGAGCCCTACTTATCTTGAGCACTATGGCGTGCCGGACAGTGAAGACGCGCTCCGCCAACATCGTGTCCTCGACAAGCTCCATGGCAATGATCTTCTTGGCTGGTCGCATATTGTCGGGGCGCCGACTGCAGAAACTTGTGAGCACGTCGTCTTCCGGTCCGACGATTTTGAAGCGTTGAACGGGGCCGCGATCGAGGGAATGGGTGTGGCATTCCTGCCGAGCTGGGTCTCAGGACCTTCAGTCCAGGTGGGTGACCTTGTGCGCCTTTCGCTATCGGGCGAAGGGTGGAATGAGAGGCCTTCGGGGATCTACCTCCTGCGCGCGCTCCAAGTGCCATCTGCCAAAGTCAGGGCATTCACAGAGGCGCTGAAAAGTCATATCGGGGCTCCACCACGCTGGAACTGAAGGGGCGGTGACCGCAAGCTGGCTTCCCTAAAAGCCGACGCGATAGCCGCCAGTCATAGTTGCAGTGGTGCGGCAGAGTCCGTTCAAGACTCCCACGAGGATTTACCAGCAGCAGCAAGCGGCGCGATCTGCTGGCTGTTCAGACGATTGGTAAATTACCAGGAGCAGAACGCTTATTGGTGGGCCCGGCAGGACTCGAACCTGCAACCAATCGGTTATGAGCCGATGGCTCTAACCATTGAGCTACAGCCCCCACAAAAGTTCCGAAAGGCAGCAACCCGTTTGCTCAGGCTCGGGTTGCGATGGTGCTTAGCAAACTCTGGCTCTACGTGGGAAGCAGGCCCGAGCCGCCGCTAGCGAAGATTGACCTCTGACGGGCAGTGGCACTGACCGTTGGGAGATTTCCCACCGGGCGCCCGCGTGTTGCGGGCGGTAGGGAGCCACAGCTCGGAGCCGAAGACGGCTTTCAGTGTTCGTAAGTTGGCTCTAAAAAGCCTTATTGACTCCAATATGTATCTGCTTTAAACAAATACAAATGGCGCGACGGGAGGTCGTGCTGATGCGTGCGCAGGGAGATACCGCACGCAAATCTCATTCGAAGGGAGGAGCCTAATGTCGAAATTTTCGAAAATCCTTGCTGCTAGCGTTGCCACGTTGGCACTCATCACTGGCGCATCCTCGGCCTTCGCCCAGGATGCAGTTGGTGTCAGTTGGCGCTATTTTCAGGACGAACGCTGGAAGATCGACGAAGCTGCGATGAAGTCGGTCTTCGACGGAGCGGGCGTAGAATACGTCGGGATCGACGCGCAGGGTGATCCGCAGAAGCAGGCTGCCGACATAGAAAGCCTCATCGCTCGCGGCGTGAAGGTGCTGATTATCGTCGCCCAGGATGCCAAGGCAATCATCCCCGTCATTGAGTCGGCGAAGCGTGAAAACATCACCGTCATAGCGTATGATGCCCCAATCGACACGGGCGACGTGCTCTACACCAGTTTCGACAACGTAGCCGTCGGCCGGGTGATGGGCGAAGCTCTCCTCAAGGCAGTGCCTAAGGGAAACTGGGTGGCCATGGATGGCGATCCGGCGCAGACGATCATGCAGGTCTTCAAGAGTGGCCAGATGCAGGCTGTGCAAGGCGCAGTCGACAAGGGTGATATCAAGTTCGTCGCACAGCAGAACGTGGAGCAGTGGAAGCCTGACGTCGCGCAGGCTCTCATGGAGCAAGTGCTGACTGCAAACGACAACAAGGTCGACGCCGTCCTCGCCATGAACGACAGCATCGCCAATGGCGTCGCCGCAGCGCTAGCAAGCCAAAATCTCCTCGGAAGAGTTGCCATCTCCGGTCAGGACGGCGACAAGAACGTGCTGAACCGCATCGCCAAGGGGCAGCAAACCATGACCGTCTGGAAAGACGCCAATGCGCTGGGAACTGTGGCAGCGAAGGCGGCTGTCGAGATTATCAAGGGCGCCAAGATCGACTCGGTCACCGGCGTGTCGCCGGGCACTACCGACTCCGGAGCATCGCAACCCGCCATTATCCTCGATCCGATCGCCATCACGCGAGACAACCTCGACCTCGTTGTACAGTCCGGCTGGATTTCGAAGGATGCGCTGTGCAACGGCGTGACCGAAAATCCGCCGAAGGCGTGCGAATAGCCCGCGACATCCAGGAGTTTTGCAATGACAACGGTGTCCCAGCCCGTGTCCAGTTCAAGTAAGGTCCTCCCCCGCTTGCTACGCGCGATCGGGGGAGGGCACGCCGATACGCGCCTGATGGCGATGGTCGGCGTGCTCGCCTTGATCTGGCTCTGCGCCAACATTCTCACCGGCGGAGTTTTTCTGTCGCCGCGCAACCTGTTCAATCTGTCGCTTCAGGTGTCGGTCGTCGCAATTATGGCGTCCGGCATGATCCTGGTGATCGTGACCCGCCATATCGATCTGTCGGTCGGTTCTCAAGTTGGCTTTCTTGGCGTTCTCGGCGGCCTCGTTCAAAGCGTATGGTTCCCCGACAGCATCCATGCTTGGTGGCTCGCCTGTCTGGTCATGCTGGGCGGCGGCGTGCTCATTGGCCTCATCCAAGGCGCCCTGGTGGCTTACGCGCGCATACCCTCCTTTGTCGTGACCCTCGGAGGGCTGCTCTTCCTCCGAAACGCGGCCTATGAACTGAACGATGGAACGACCATCGCCCCCCTCAGCGAGACTTTTCAAATTCTGGGTGGCGGTCAGAACGGCGTTCTCGGCGGGCCGATGAGCTGGATCTTCGCGTTCTTGGTCGCAGCAATTGTCATGGGCAGCCTAGTGCGCAAGCACCGTCGTAAGCGTCTGCTAGGCATCCAGAAGCCGCTTCAGATAGCCGACTACTTCTCTGCGGCAGCCTGGTGCGCGTGCGCCTTCGGTTTCGTCGCGATTATGAACAGCTACAACAAGCCGGGGACGGACGAACCGATGGGGCTCGCGTTCCCCGTCCTGATCCTGATCGGTGTGACGGCGGCGATGACCCTCATAGCCAAACGACACAGGTTCGGAAGACACGTGTTCGCCGTCGGCGGCGATCCGCAGAGCGCGCGTCTGACCGGCATCAACACGCAGCGCGTCGTCCTAAAGGTTTTCGCTCTTATGGGGCTGCTTTCGGGCCTCGCATCCATAGTTCTGACCGCGAGGCTAAATGCGGCGGCGAGCGGCGCTGGCACGATGATGGAACTTTACGTCATCGCTGCGGCCGTCATTGGCGGAACTTCGCTTGCCGGCGGCGCCGGGACTATCCTGGGAGGATGCGTCGGCGCTCTCATCATGCAGAGCCTGCAGAGTGCCATGGTGCTTCTCGGAATCCCGAGCCCCACGCAAAGCATGGTTCTTGCAGGAGTTCTCGTCCTGGCCGTCTGGATCGATACGATGTGGCGCGAAAGGAGGCCATCATGACGACCCCTTTGCTCGAGGCTCGCAACGTCAACAAGGCGTTTGGAGGCGTTCACGCGGTAGAGAATGTCAGCGTTTCGCTCATGCCTGGCGAAGTCGTGGCTCTGCTCGGCCACAACGGCGCGGGGAAGTCCACCTTCATCAAGATGCTCTCGGGCGTCTTTCCGGCAGACAGCGGGGAAATCCTGATCGACGGAAAACCGGTCGACATCCGCTCACCGCACGACGCCCAGGAACTGGGGATCGAAACAATCCATCAGACGCTCGCGCTCGCCGACAATCTCGATGCCGTTTCCAACCTCTTCCTCGGGCGCGAGCAGACCGATCGCTTCGGGTTTCTCGACACGGAAGCGATGGAACACGGCGCGCGGCAGACGATCGAGCGGATGCGCTTGAGGATCCCATCGCTCAATGCGTCGGTCCGCTCGATGTCGGGCGGACAGAGACAAGCAGTCGCGATCGCGCGGGCGTTGCATTTCAACGCTCGCATCCTGATCATGGATGAACCCACTGCAGCCCTAGGCCCCGAGGAAACCAAGAATGTGGGCCTGCTCATTCAGGAACTGAAGCGGCAGGGGCTGGGGATCTTTTTGATCAGTCATGACATGCACGACGTCTTCCAGCTCTCCGATCGGATCACGGTCATGAAGTCAGGGAGGGTTGTTGGGTCCTACCCAACTAAGGAACTGACGCAGGACGACGCGCTCGAAATGATTATCCTAGGCCGCAAGCCAGCCAGGTTCGCCGCCGCGACCGCATAATCAGCGACAACAGAAGCGAGTGGAATTTCGAAATGACAGTTAAAGCACCAAATTTCAGTCTCGATGGCAAGGTGGCGTTGGTAACCGGCGCTGCGCGTGGCATCGGTCGGGCGTGTGCGCTAGCCTGTGCAGCTGCCGGGGCCGATGTGATCATTGGCGTGCGTAACGTCGAGGCAGTCGGGGATCTCGTGGCGGAACTGGAAAGCACGGGCCGCCGTGTCCTCGCGGTCCCGATGGATATCTCCGACAGCCGCCAGATCACACAAGCGGTCGACACCGCGTTGGCGACCTTCGAGACGATTGATATCCTAGTGAACAACGTTGGCGTGGCGCCTGGCAACCTTGCGGAACTTGTTGAAGAGAAGGATGTCGACCAGATCCTGAACGTCAACATCAAGGGCACCTTCTTGGTCACCCAA
>NZ_LMJM01000010.1:310-44596 GCF_001429005.1 Ensifer sp. Root954 | reverse complement strand
CGGGCGGATCGTGAACATCAGTTCGCAAGCCGGTACTGTCACGCTGCGGGGCGAGGCAATCTATTGCATGAGCAAGGCCGCGATCAACCACCTGAGCCGCTGCCTCGCGGCCGAATGGGCGCAGTACGGGATCACCGTCAATACGGTCGCACCTACCTTTATTTGGACGGACTCGACGCGGCCAGTACTCGCAGATCCGGATTTTTACAGTCGGACAGTGGGCCATATTCCACTTGGTCGCATCGGGGACACCGACGACGTTGTTGGGGCAGTGGTCTATCTCGCCTCCCCGGCGGCCTCGTTGGTGACCGGTGCCAATCTGCTTGTCGACGGCGGATGGTCGATCGCATGAAGGTGTCGCCTGGAGGGTAACCTTTGCTTGCGTTCGGGCATCTGATAGTTCGTCAGAATATGTCGTCGGTAGCGATTCGAATGCGCTGCCGGCATCCTGCGATAGCTCCTGACTGACACATGGTGTCCCTGGGAGGAATGTTGACGACGAACAGTGTCCTGCGACACATGAATGCGGTCCGTTGCTTGCGCGTCCTGCGCAGGGACGTCTCGCTTTCGCGCGCCGATATAGCTCGTGAATTGAACGTCACGCGTGCTACGGTCGGCAACTCGATTAAGCAACTCCTTGCCGAAAAGCTCGTCATCGATCTCAACGAAAGCGCAGAGGCAAGCGGTGCAGGGCGGCCAGGCGCCCTCGTATCCCTTAATCCGACGGGTGCATATTTCATCGGACTGGACATATCTTCGGCTGAAATAAACGCCGTTCTCGTCGACTTCTCGATGCGTGTCGTGGCCAAAAGGATCGTATCTATCGCGGACCGCTACCAAGATCCCGACCGGGTGATCGCGCTGCTCGCGACCTTGCCGAAAGAACTCATAGAAAATTCGAAGGTGCGCGCCTCACGAGTTAGGGGCGTTTGCATCTCCGTGCCCGGCATCGTCCGTGAAGGCAGGATTATCTCGGCGCCATGGCTCAATTGGCGGGACGTCGATGTCGTGGCAGCAATGTCCAAAGCCATGCAGCCCTTGCAAAAGATCCACATCTGCAATGACGCTGTCGCGCTTGCGTGCGCGGTGGCCACGGATGCGGGCGAAGGCGATCTGAGTGACGCGCTCCTACTGCTGCTTGCCCAGGGTATTGGCAGTGCGCACCTAAGGCAGGGCCGTGTTATTGAGGGTGCGCATGGGCTTGGCGGGGAGGTGGGACACATGGTCATGGGCGCACGCCCACAAATGGCGGCGACCCACACCTTCGAAATCCTGGCCGGTTACCAGAGGTTCTTGCCCTTTATCGACCAAGAGAGCCCGATCCCTGAGGGGTTGGCACGTCTGGCGTCGCTCGTGAACTCGCCGGAGTTCGATAGCGCACTGGACGAGTGGGCCTCGGCCCTTGCCACCGGTTTCCTCAACCTCATTCATATTCTCGATCCCAAGACGATCGTTCTCGGCGGTCCGCTTGCGGTACTCTATCCAAGGGTCGCGTCGAGAGTGGGGGCGTTGTTGGCCGAAAACCTCGTTCACGGCTTCGACGTTCCGCCCATTTCCGTTGCGAAATTCGGTGGCGACGGTGCGGCAATTGGGGCGGCCGCGCTTTTACGTGAAAGCCTTTTCGATCTGCCCGAACTGCCTGCAATTTAGAAGAACCGCGCAGGAAGTCGTTTGACACCTCATTTGTATTTGTATAAAGCAAAAGCAAATAGACTCAGAGGAGGAAGCCAATGCTCAAACACATCGATCCCATTCTATCGCCAGAACTGCTTTATGCCCTGAGGGCAATGGGCCATCGCCATGACATCGCTATTGTCGATGCCAACTTTCCGTGTGACGGCGGAGACGACCGCCTCATCCGGCTCGATGGTGTTGATGGCCCACGCGCGCTTGAAGCCATCATCGGGGTGTTTCCGCTCGAAGAACAGGAGCCGCATGTAGCCTGGCGCATGATCGCGGAAAATGATCCGGCGAAAATCCTGCCTGTCTTCAAGGACTATGCTTCTGTTCTTGAAAAGAGCGAAGGAAAGCCGATCGAGTTGACCGCCGTCGAACCAGATAACTTCAAGGATCGTGTCCGGGCTGCCCACACGGTCGTCGTAACCGGCGAGCGACGCTTCTACGGCGGCGTTATCTTGCGCAAGGGTGTCATCGCTCCGGAGTGAGGAGTGATCGCCTGAAGAAAATCTGATCCGAACGTTGCATCATGTCCGACCTTCTTTACGACGACACCTTCGAAGCCTTTTTGTTCGATATGGACGGCACCATCCTCAATTCGATTGCCGCAGCGGAGCGCGTATGGGGAGCTTGGTTTGGGAAGTTCGGCCTTGACCCCGAGGTCTTTCTTCCAACCATCCACGGGAGGAGGGCGTCGGAGACGATCGCTTCGCTCGGGCTTTCTCACGTCGACCCTCACGCCGAGGCGTCGGCCATCACGCAGGCTGAAATCGCAGAGGTCAAAGGCGTGGTGCCCATTCCCGGGGCACCACTTTTTCTCAACAGTCTGCCGCCGCGCAAGTGGGCCGTCGTGACATCGGCTCCTCTAGCTCTTGCAAGAACAAGGCTGGAGGCGGCGGGATTGCCGACGCCAGCCATTCTGGTGACGGCCGAAGACGTCCAGAAGGGAAAGCCTGCGCCGGATTGTTTCATCCTCGCAGCCGAGCGGCTGGCTGTGAACCCAGCCCGCTGTCTGGCCTTCGAGGATGCGGAGGCTGGAATCGCTGCCGCAGTTTCAGCCGGTTGCACGGTCATGGTTGTGACTGAGACCCACAAGCTTGGTTTTGAAGGCGCCCACAACCAAATTGCAAACTATCTGCGCGTCCGGCCCGAAATCCTCCGCGGAGGCCTTGGCTTGGCCCGGATCTAACAGCTCAGCGCGCTGACGGCCCGCGGTTACGTCGATAGATCAACTCTTCATCGACCGAAAGCATTCGTTTGTGCAGCATCGAGGCTCCTCCAATCGCGGGGCCCTCCGGGCCCAGCTTGGATAGGCGGATCTCCGGGATCGGGTGCTCGTCCAGCAGATTCTGGCGAACATTCTCCATGACCTCGTCGCGGCACAAGTCGTAGAGCATCGCGACGGGGCCGCCGAGCACAATTCGTGCCGGGTTGAAGATGCTTGTCAGCGTCGCAACACCCCGGCCAAGGTAAAACGACCAATCCGTCAGCGTCGATAGGGCCGCGCGCTCCTTCCGCCGAGCTGCGCTTGCGAACTCGTCGATGTCGCTGGCGGATCCTCCATGAAAGCGGTAGCGGGCGAGAACCGCCTCGCGGCCGATGAAGCTCTCGAAGGATCCGGAGATGGTCGCAAGCTCGACGAAGCCTTCATCTCCAAGGATGATATGGCCAAGCTCTCCGGCATAACCGTCCTGTCCGTGCAACAATTGTCCTGAGTTGACGATCGCGCCGCCGACGCCGGCGTCGAGGAAGATGTAAATTTCCGTATCAGTGCTCTCGTCCTTCGAGCGGTACATCTCCGCCATTGCGAAGGCGTTGGCATCGTTTTCCGCAGCGAGCAGCAGATCTTCGGGAAGCATTTCCGCCAATTTGTCGAGGATCGGCTCTTGGCGCCATCCAAGAATCGGCGCACGTAGGATCGTTCCGGTCCGATCAATGACGCCGGGCGCCGTCAGACACAGACCTCGAACCGTATGCGTCTGCGACAGGCTCTTGGTGAGCGATTTTACGGTCCTCACCAACTGCTGAATGATGCGTTCGGGATCGGCGACAGCCAAATCGAAATTTGATTGAGACTGCGCGACGACCTGTGCCTCCATGTCGAGCGCCACGACCGTAAGACGACCAACGCCTATGTCCGCGCCAATGAAGACGCCGTAGTTGGCATTGAGCCGAACGAACGTGCCGGGGCGTCCTGTGCCTGCACTCTTGTCGTCTTCTGAATTGTCTTCGACAAGCAATCCTTCTTCGGTGAGGCTCGCCACAATGCTGCTGGCGGTCGACCGCGTAAGTCCAAGTTCACGGGCGATGTTGGCGCGGCTGACCTTGCCTTGCCGAAAGACGACATCGAGCACCCTGACTTCGTTGATGTGCCTGACGGCGCTGGGCATGGACATGGAGTGCTCCGACTAGGTTGGGCCCGCGAGACTGGTAGCGAATCCGCGTGGGATCGCCTTTCGAGCGAAAGCATATAGTCATTTCAGCCGCGACTGTCGCCGATTTTGCCGGCTTTCAAATTTGTCGACCAACTCGACCGCGGCGAGGCCGCTTCCGTTCACATTTTTGTCCACGGCCCATCGAACCAAGTTGACACGGTCGCGTCAATATGTTTGTTTTCCATCCAAACAAACGGAAGAGGAGAAGCCGTCTGTTTGCAGAGGCGGCATGGGGCCGCCCAGGGGAGGAACTAAATGAAATCGACTTTCAAATCACTGGCCATTGCCGCGGTGCTCAGTGCTTCGGCGTCCGGCTTCGCCCTCGCACAGGACAGCGTCGAGGTGTTGCACTGGTGGACCTCGGGCGGCGAAGCCGCCGCCGTCGGCGTCTTGAAGGATGACCTTCAGAAACAAGGCGTCGGCTGGCAGGACATGCCCGTCGCGGGTGGCGGTGGCGAGGCGGCTAACACGGCGCTCAAAGCGCGGGTGACTTCAGGCAACCCCCCGACCGCTGCGCAGCTGCTCGGCATGGCGGTAAACGAATGGTCGGAGGAGGGGCTTCTTGGTGACCTGACTTCGGTCGCCGACGAGGAAGGGTGGGACAAGGTCGTGCCCGACGCCGTCAAGAATTTCGCCGTGCACGACGGCAAGTGGCAGGCCGTACCGGTCAACATCCACCGTCCGAACTGGCTCTGGATCAACGCGAAGGTCTTCAAGGACAACGACCTGGAGCCACCGAAGACCTGGGACGAATTCAACGCAGTCGCCGACAAGCTCAAGGAGAAGGGCATCGTTCCCCTCGCTCACGGAGGCCAGCCGTGGCAGGACACAACGGTTTTCGACGACGTCGTTCTCGGGATCGGTGGGCCGGAATTCTACAAGAAGGCCATTCTCGAATTGGATGATGCGGCGTTGAAGTCGGATACGATGGTCAAGGTCTTTGACCAGATGCGCAAGATCCGCGGCTATGTCGACCCGAACTTCTCCGGCCGGGATTGGAACCTTGCCACCGCGATGGTTCTCAAGGGCGAAGCGGCCATGCAGCTCATGGGCGATTGGGCGAAGGGCGAGATCGTCAAGGCCAACCTTGCGCCGGGCGTGGATATCCTATGCGTCACAGCGCCGGGCACCGAAGGGGCGTTCCTGTTCAACACTGACTTTTTTGCCATGTTCCCGGTGGGCGACAGCAAACTTTCGGCCCAGCACAAGCTCGCGGCAAGTGTCATGTCCCCGAGTTTTCAGGAAGCGTTCAATCTGGTGAAGGGTTCGATTCCAGCCCGAACGGACGTCTCCGACGACAAGTTTGATACCTGCGCAAAGAAGTCCATGGCCGATCTCAAGAGCGCCGTTTCATCCGGGACGCTTCTGGGCTCGCTCGCACATGGCCACGCCGAGCCGGCAGGCATTCAGCGCGCCATGTTCGACGTCGTCACCCAGCACTTCAACTCCGACATGTCGTCCAAGGACGCAGTCGCGGCGCTTGTGACTGCGATCAACGCCGCCAGATAAAGATCCTCCCAGGAGTTGGCCGCACCACAACGGCGACCAACTCTTGCGCGGCACCAGTCGTCTAGGCGGCTGGTGCCGCTGAAATCGGGCAGATAGCAATGACTCTTTCCAAACGTATACAGGCCGCGTTGCCGGCGCTCGTCCTATCGCCGTCGTTGGCGGCGATCGCGATCTGCGTTTATGGCTTCATCGCCTATACCGCGCTTCTATCCTTCACCGGATCGAAGATGTTCGCCAGGTTCGATTTCGTAGGCTGGCGGCAATACGAGCGGCTCTTCGACAATCCGCGTTGGATAACCGCGATTGAAAACATGGCGATCTTCGGCGGTCTCTATGTCGTGGTTGCGACCTGTCTCGGCCTCTACATCGCCATCCTGATCGACCAGAAAATTCGGTTGGAAGGCGTGTTCCGCGCGATCTTCCTCTATCCGATGGCACTGTCCTTCGTGGTCACCGGGGTGATCTGGCAGTGGCTTCTCAATCCCGGCCTGGGGCTGGAGCACATGGTGCGCAGCCTCGGCTGGCAGTCATTCACCTTCCAGTGGTTGGTGGATCCGGATTGGGCCATCTACACGATTGTCATCGCTGGCGTGTGGCAAGTCACCGGCTTCGTCATGGCATTGTTCCTGGCAGGACTTCGCGGCGTCGACACGGAGATCCTGCGCGCAGCGCGGGTGGATGGCGCCCCCATCCACAAGGTTTACACGCGCATCGTCATTCCGGCTCTCAGGCCCGTATTCCTGACCGCGTTCGTCATCGAAGCCCATCTCGCCATCAAGAGCTACGACCTCGTCGTCGCCCTCACCAAGGGCGGGCCAGGCGTCTCGACGGAACTGCCCTCGACATTCATGTATTCGATGACCTTCACCCGCAACGAACTTGGCGTGGGCGCGGCCAGTGCGACCGTCATGCTGACGAGCCTTGCCGCCATCATTGTCCCCTATCTCTATTCGGAGCTGCGCGATGACCGCCGTGCCTGACAGCAACTTTGCGATGGCCCTGGGGCGACCACGATCGCTCAATCCGACCAAGATGTTCGGCCGCATCTTCGTCTATGCCTGCTTGGTCGTGCTCGCCGCTTTGTTCCTCGCGCCTTTGGCCTCGATGGTCATGACTTCGCTGAAGAGCATGGACGAAATCCGCAGCGGCACGCTTCTTTCCGTGCCGCGCGCCCCCACGATCGAAGCGTGGGTGTCCGTATGGAATTCGGCATGCATCAGTGTCGCCTGCGGCGGTCTTAAGGGATACTTCGGCAACTCGTTCCTGATCGCCGTCCCGGCGACGTTGATTTCGGTCGGCCTCGGCGCGTTGAATGGCTACGTCTTCTCCACCTGGCGGTTCCGAGGAGACAACGTCCTTTTCGGATTGATCCTGTTCGGCTGCTTCATTCCGTTTCAGATTGTTCTAATTCCAATGGCCGGACTGCTTGGCATGCTCGGTCTCGCGGGCACCATTCCGGGTCTCGTGCTCGTGCACGTCGTATACGGCATTTGCTTCACCACCATGTTCTTCCGCAACTATTTCGTGACGGTGCCGGCAGAAATCTTCAAGGCGGCCCGGGTCGACGGCGCGGGCTTTTGGGCGATCTTCTTCCGCATCCTGCTGCCGATCTCGTGGCCAATCGTCATGGTGTCGATCATCTGGCAGTTTACCGGGGTTTGGAACGACTTCCTGTTCGGCGTCTCCTTTGCCGCCGGCTCCAACCAGCCAGTGACCGTCGCCGTCAACAACCTCGTCAACACCTCGACCGGGACCAAGGCTTACAACGAGGACATGGCGGCCGCGATGATCGCAGCTATGCCAACTATTGTCATCTATGTGGCCGCGGGCCGCTACTTCCTTCGCGGCCTGATGGCCGGCGCAGTCAAAGGATAATGCTCATGGCCAATCTCGCCATCAACCATGTCACCAAGAGCTTCGGAAGCCTCGCCGTCCTGAAGGACATAAAGATCTCGATCGATGACGGCGAGTTTCTGGTCCTTGTCGGCCCCTCGGGGTGTGGCAAGTCCACGCTGCTCTCGATCATCGCAGGTCTGGAGGAACACACGTCCGGGACCATCACGATCGACGGCAGGCCCGTGGATGGTCTGGAGCCGAAGGAACGCGACATTGCCATGGTGTTTCAATCCTACGCGCTCTATCCCGCGATGACGGTGGAACAGAACATCGGCTTCTCGCTGGAAATGAGCAAGATGCCGAAAGCCGAGCGCGTCGAGCGCGTCGGAAGGGTTGCGGACCTGCTTCAGATAAGCCATCTGCTCAAGCGCCGCCCTGGCCAACTTTCCGGTGGCCAGCGTCAGCGCGTGGCTATGGGACGCGCGTTGGTGCGCGAGCCGAAGATCTTTCTCTTCGACGAGCCGCTCTCCAACCTCGACGCCAAGCTCCGTGTCGAGATGCGCACCGAGATCAAGAGGCTCCATCAGCGGCTCGGCGCCACCATCGTCTACGTCACGCACGATCAGATCGAGGCAATGACGATGGCGACGCGCATCGCCGTGATGAAGGACGGCGTGCTGCAGCAATTCGGCACGCCCGAAGACATCTACGACCGACCCGCCAATGTCTTCGTCGCCACGTTCATGGGATCGCCGCCGATGAACCTTCTCCCGGCAACCGTGGTTGAAGGGGCGTCGGGCCCGTGGCTGTGCCTGAAGGGAGCGGACGTTACCCTGCCGTTGCCTGCTTCAGTGACGGCGCGACTGGTGCCTGGCAGCGACGTGCTTCTTGGCTTGCGGCCGGAATGGCTTTCGCTAGCGACGGAAGAAGTGTCTGCCAATCCGATGCTTACGCTGCATGTCGACGTTATAGAACCGACCGGTCCAGACGTGTTTGTCGCCCTTCGCGCAGGCGAGCGCGAGATCATGGCGCGGCTACCGACGGGAACATCGATCCGTTCCGGTGAAAAGCGGGCCTTCGCGCTCGATCTTTCAAAGACCGTTGTCTTCGACGCCGGTACCGGCATCGCCCATTAAAAACTCAGTTTCAGGGACACACCAATGCCAGCAAAACAGGAAAGACGTCTTCGCGTGGGAGTACTGGGAGCCGGGCAAATTGCCCAGGCCGCCCACTTCGAGGCATGCACAAAAGCGGCCAACGCCGACCTCTATGCGATCTGCGACGTTGCGGACGATCTGCGTGAGCGGATGGTCATCACCCACGGGGCTCAGAGATCCTACAACGACTATGACCGGATGCTCGCCGATCCGGAACTCGACGCCGTCATCATCGCAACCGCAGATGCGTTCCATGTTCCGGCCTCCATTCGCGCCTTGGAAGCGGGCAAGCATGTGCTGTGCGAAAAGCCCGTCGGCGTGACCGTCGAGGAATGCTTCGATCTGAAATCAGCCGTCCAAAGGTCCGGCAAGGTCCTCCAGGTTGGTCATATGAAGCGCTTCGACGCAGGGCTCCAGGCGGCCAAGTCGTTCATCCGTGACGAGATGGGCGACATGATCGCGCTGAAGGCCTGGTATTGTGACAACACCCACCGCTATCCGATGACAGATGCCGTCCAGCCGCTGATTGTGACCAGTTCGAATGCCAAGCGTCCGTCCACAAACCCCAAGGCGGATCTTCGCCGATACTACATGCTGGCGCACGGCTGCCATCTGATTGATACGGCCCGATACTTCGCCGGCGACATCGTTGCCGTAAATGCGCGCCTCTCGGAGCGCTCGGGTATCTGGTGCTGGTTCGTGGACGTCGAATTCGCCTCCGGCACGCTCGGCCATCTCGATTTGACCGTCCAAGTGCGTATGGACTGGCATGAAGGTTTCCAGATCTACGGCAAGAACGGCAGCATCCTCGGTAAGACCTACAATCCCTGGTACTACAAATCGAGTGAAGTCGACATATTCCGCGAGGCGGACGGCGCCACCCATCGTGTGCTGGGCGCGGACGGCCATTTCTATCGTCGTCAGGTCGAAGGCTTCGCGCGCAGCGTTCTGGACGGCGCGATTCTCGAAGGGGCGAACATCGACGACGGCGTCGCCTCCGTTCAGGCGATGGTCGCGATCGCTCGGTCGGCCGAGACCGGGAAGCGCGTCGCGCTGGCGGACGTTTCAGGTGGTGTGTGATGAAGCTTGGTATTTTCGCAAAGACGTTCGAAGGCACTGATCCCCGTGTAGTGCTCCAGTCTGTCGCAGCCGCAGGCTATGCGGGCGCGCAATACAACATGGCCTGCTCCGGCCTTCCTTCATTGCCAGACGAGATTTCCGACGGTCAGGCCCAGGCGGTGGCTGAGGCCGCCAAGGCCTGCGGCGTGGAGGTGGTGGCGGTGTCCGGCACCTACAACATGATCCACCCGGACCGAGCTTTGCGCGCGGCGGGCCATGAGAGGCTCGAGGTGCTTGCGCGCCATTGCGCGAGGATGTCGACACGTCTCATCACGCTTTGCACCGGTACGCGTGACCCGATCGACCAGTGGAAGGAGCATCCCGACAACGACACGGCCGAGGCGTGGCGCGACCTTCTCGCGGCTATGGAGACGGCTGTTGACATCGCCGAACGGTACGACGTGTATCTCGGGATAGAACCGGAACTGGCCAACCTCGTGAATTCAGCGGAAAAGGCGCGGTCGCTGATCGACGAGGTGAAAAGCTCACGTATCAAGGTCGTGCTCGATCCCGCCAATCTTTTCGAAGTGACGAGCCTCGATGAACAACGCAGGGTCGTCTCCCTCGCAGTCGACCGCCTGGCGGATCACATCGTCATGGCACATGCCAAGGACCGCAATCCAGATGGCACTTTCGCCACCGCAGGAAAGGGTGTTCTCGACTACGCCCACTATCTGGGATGCCTGAAGGCCATCGGCTTCAACGGCAGCCTCGTCACCCATGGTCTGTCGGCCAGCGAAGCTGCCGGAGTCGCGTCGTTCTTGACGCAACACCTTCAGGACGGAGCGGGTTGATGATCAAGGCCATCTCTCCGTTCGAGACCGCTGACGGAACCATTTTGAACGTCGATACGGCTGGCGAAGGACAGGCGGTCGTATTCCAACATGGTCTGTGCGGCGACGCAGCCCAAACGGATGAAGCATTCCCGGCAAAGCCCGGCTTGCGTCGCATCACGGTCGAGGCCCGGGGGCACGGCCGCTCGCAGGCGGGGCACCTCGACAACCTGTCGATCGCCACGTTCACCGACGACGTTGCTGCCTACATCGAACAGAACTTCCCTGATCCGGTGGTTATCGGCGGTATTTCGATGGGAGCGGCGATCTCTTTGCGCCTCGCCGTCAAACGGCCGGATCTCGTCAAGGGGCTGGTCGTCGCCCGCCCCGCCTGGGTGATTGAAGCGGCGCCAGCGAACATGGCGCCCAACCTTAAGGTCGGTCGGCTATTGAAGACGTTGCCGCCGCAAGAGGCGAGGGCGGCCTTTCTGTCCGGCGCTCACGGGCGCAGCCTCGCCGCCGATGCGCCGGACAATTTGGCGTCGCTAGAGGGGTTCTTTACGCGTGCTCCCATCGAAGTAACCGCGGCACTTCTGTCGGCGATCTCGGCGGACGGACCGGGCGTGACCGAGGAAGAGGTCCGCGGTCTCAATCTCCCGACGCTGGTGATCGGCCATGAAAGGGACCTTATCCATCCGCTGATGCACGCACGCGCTCTCGCCCAAATGATACCTGGAGCGCGCCTCGTGCAAATCACCCCCAAGGTCGAGAGCCGAGAGAGATACGTCGCCGATTTTCGCCTCGCACTGGGGACTTTCCTAGAAAGCCTGAGACATGACTAGACCTGAAAAGAACTGGATCGCCAACCTTCCGGAAAGCCGGCTCATAGCAGAGTTTTCGGTATGGTCGGCCGACCTCGTGCGCCTGGCCGACGACCTTGCCCGTGCCGAGCCATTCGCCGACATCCTGCACATCGACGTCGCCGACGGCCACTTCGCGCCGGCCATGCTGTTCTTCCCCGATCTCGTTGCAGGCGTGCGCAGGATCTCCTCGCGCCCGATCCATGTCCATCTGATGGTAGCCGACAGCGTCCTTCTCTCGCAGATTGAGCAGTTCGCCGATGCGGGCAGTGATCTCATCAGCATACATGTCGAAAACGAAGCCGTGGCGGATGCCGCGCTCGACCTGCTGGATCGGCGAAACGTTGCCGCAGGCATGGTGATCAAGGTGGACACGCCCGTTGAGCGGGTGGCGAAATTCGCATCCCGGCTAAGTTTCATCACGCTCCTCGGGACCGCGATTGGCGTCAAAGGCCAAGGATTGGACGAGAGGGCGGGTACCCGCTTGCAACAAGCTAGCAAGATCATCGCCGATTGCGGTGCGACGCATCGCATCGTCCTGGCCGCCGACGGTGGCATTCGCGAACACACGGTGCCCCTGCTTCGCCAGGCCGGTGCGGAGACGGTCGTGCTTGGTTCCCTGGCTTTCAACGCTCCGTCGCTCGAAGAGCGAATGGGGTGGCTACACGCACTCTAACGCACGGTTTGGAAATGCATCAGATCGCCATTGGGATAGATTTGGGAGGAACGCAGGTCCGCGCAGCTCTCGTCGACGAGCGGGGCAATATCGTCGCGCGCATGGAGGAGCCGACCGAGGCCTACGCCGGTCCTCTACGGGTCCTATCGCAAATCCGTGCACTGGTCGAGCGCCTGTTGGCAACATCCAAGCCGTCGACGGTCGTAGGCATCGGCGTCTCCACGCCCGGTCCCATCGACACTGTAAGCGGTGTTGCCAGGGATATTCCGACGCTTTCCGGATTTGCGGACTTTCCCCTGAAGGCCGAACTTCAGCGCCAGTTCGCGTTTCCGGTCTGCCTGGAGAACGACGGGATCGCAGCCGCAATCGGCGAATGGCAGTTTGGGGCCGGGCGGGGTCTGGCCAACCTGGTGTATGTCACCGTCAGCACGGGCATCGGCGGCGGGATCATCGCGGATGGACGAGTGCTTCGCGGCAGGAAGGGCATGGCCGCCCACGTGGGCCACATGTCGGTCATGCCGAACGGAGAGGTTTGCCCCTGCGGCAACAATGGGTGCTTCGAGGCCTACGGCTCCGGAACGGCGTTCACCAAGCGGGCTCGTGCCCGTGCGGCAGATAGCCACGAGACTCAACTCGGCAAAAATGGAACAGCGATCCACAGCCGAGATGTGTTCGCGGCTGGACGAGGCGGGGACTTCCTCGCCAACCTCCTAATCGACGAGGAGGCCGAAATCCTCGGACGCGGCTTTGTAAGTCTGATCCACATTTTTAGCCCGGACGTAGTGATCATGGGAGGAGGTCTCTCCCATGAGTTCGACCGCCTCCGCCCTGGCATTCAGGATTACGTCGCCCGCTGGGCGATGCCGGCGTTCAAGGACGTGAGCGTGGTCCGTGCCGCGCTTGGACAAAACTCCGGTCTGGTCGGGGCCGCAGCCCTGGCATTCCTGGCGGATCTCCCGAGCGAAGAGACCTTGGCGCTTGTCGCGCATCAATGAAATCCAGAGGAGCTACAACATTGTTGACGATCAGAAGATTAAGTCTGCCCGACGCCCGCCTACTCATCGAGGGCGCCCGTGAACGCGCTCGCGAAATCGCGGTACCGATGTGTATCGCGGTGACGGACGAGTCGGGGCAGCTCATCGCGTTCGAACGCATGGACGGCGGGAAGGTGACCAGCACGATCATCGCGCAGGACAAGGCATTTACTGCCGCAGGTGCCAAGCGCACGACCGAAAGTTACTGGGAGGCAAGTCAGCCCGGAAAACCGGCGTTCGGCATCAATTCCGCAATCGGCGGGCGGCTCATGGTGGTGGCCGGTGGGATTCCCGTCGTGGTGGACGGCGATGTGGTCGGCGCCATCGGCGTCAGTTCCGGGACGCCCGCTCAGGACAGCGACTGCGCGCAGTCCGGGATCGACCATTTTCTTGCCAGCCTGCGCGGGCCCGAAGCGAGCTGAGCTCGAAGGGCCATTGGTGGCCAGGTCGAATCTCAACAGCCGAGGATAACGGAAGCGATATGGACTCAGAGATACTTTTCTTGGAACCGCGTCCGGCTGTTCTCGCCCGCCGCCGCGAGATTGTCGCGGACCTTGCCACGTTCCTACCGAAGGACGCCCTCATCAGTGACGAACGCGGTCTCAAGCCCTTCGAAACGGATGCCTTCGTCTCGTACCGGCGGATGCCGTTGGCCGTCGCACTACCGGAGACGACCGAACAGGTCGCGGACGTTCTCAGATACTGCAGCCGGAATGGCGTTCCGGTGGTGCCACGCGGGGCGGGCACTTCGCTATGCGGCGGCGCGATTCCGCAGGAGGACGCGGTTGTCATCGGACTTTCGAAGATGGCACGCGTTCTTGATATCGACTTGGTCAACCGGACGGCAACCGTTCAGGCGGGCGCAACAAACCTCAGCATTTCCGAAGCGGTATCTGGCGCTGGCTTCTTCTATGCGCCAGACCCAAGCTCCCAGCTTGCATGCACCATTGGCGGCAACATCGGCATGAATTCGGGCGGCGCCCACTGCCTGAAATATGGTGTGACGACCAATAATCTGCTCGGGGTGAAAATGGTGCTGTTCGACGGGACGATAATCGACGTTGGCGGTAAGGCACTCGATGCCGCCGGCTACGATCTTCTTGGGATTATCTGCGGTTCGGAGGGCCAACTCGGGATCGTCACCGAGGCTACTGTGCGATTGATCGCCAAGGCCGAAGGCGCGCGTCCAGTGCTCTTCGGATTTAGTTCGTCTGAGGCAGCTGGCGCGTGCGTCGCAGATGTTATCGGCGCAGGCATCATTCCCGTTGCAATAGAGTTTATGGACAAGCAGGCGATCGAAATCTGCGAAGCATTCGCACAAGCCGGCTACCCGCTCGACGTAGATGCGCTGCTCATCGTCGAGGTCGAAGGTTCCGAGACAGAGATGAGCGCGACGCTGGCGGATATCGTCGAAATCGCGCGCAGGCATGACGTGAAGGTTGTTCGAGAATGCCAGTCGGCACAGCAGGCGGCACTCATTTGGAAAGGGCGAAAATCAGCCTTTGGCGCGACCGGGCGCGTCGCCGACTATATCTGCATGGATGGCACAGTGCCCCTCAGCGAACTTTCGAATGTCCTGCGCCGAACTGGCGAGATTGTCGCGAGCTATGGCCTGCGTGTCGCCAACGTTTTCCATGCCGGCGACGGAAACATGCATCCGCTGATCCTTTTCAACGCAAATGATCCGGTTGAGGCTGCAAAAGCGGAGGCTGCCGGAAACGATATCCTAAAGCTCTGCGTCGACGTGGGGGGCTGCCTCACCGGAGAACACGGGGTGGGAATCGAAAAGCGGGATCTCATGCGGCATCAGTACGGGGCAGTTGACCTTGAACAGATGATGGCCGTGCGCGCCGCGTTTGATCCCGACTGGATTTTGAACCCCTCGAAGGTCTTTCCGCTCGACGGGCGAGGCGCCGCATGAAGAGCCTCGCGCCGAAAACCGAGGAAGAGGCCTCGGCAATCATCGCCGTGCATGCCGCGCGCCGCGAACCATTGGTCATCTGCGGGAATGGCACCCGAAGCGGCTACGGCAATCCCGTCGCCGCCGAAGCACGGCTTCAATCGAGCGAACTTGCTGGCATCGTCGCGTACACCCCGCACGAGATGGTCATGACCGCGCGCTCTGGTACGCCGGTGGCGGTCGTCGAAGAGGTGCTTGCGACCAAGAACCAGATGTTGGCTTTCGAACCCGTGGACCACAGGGCCCTAATGGGGACCATCGGTGCGCCGACGATCGGCGGAGTGTTCGCCGCTAACGTATCGGGGCCACGGCGGATCGTCGCCGGGGGGGCGAGAGATAGTCTCCTCGGCGCGCGTTTCGTCAATGGGAAGGGACAGATCGTCAGGGCGGGCGGAAGGGTGATGAAAAACGTCACAGGACTTGATCTGGCGAAACTGGTGGCGGGGTCGCACGGGACACTAGGTCTGCTGACCGAGGTGACATTCCGCGTTTTGCCGCGCCCCATGACTGAGACGACTGTTCTCATACTTGGCCTGGCGGAACCAGCAGCAACATCGGCCATGGCCGCTGCCATGGCGCTGTCGGTGGAGGTGTCCGCGGCCGCGCATCTGCCGGTCACGAGGGAGGGGGGCGGCTACAATTATAATGGAGAAGGAAACGCCGTCGCGACGACGGCTCTTCGTCTCGAGGGCACGGCGTCGTCTGTGGAGGGACGAGTCGTGAAACTGCTACGAGCGATGAGCGCGTTCGGATCGGCCGCACGGCTGGATCCGGACCGCAGCGCGATGCTTTGGCGATCGGTTCGAAACGTATCGCCGTTCTGCGACGGCTCTGCGAGGCCGCTTTGGCGGGTGTCAGTGGCTCCAAGTTCTGGTCATCGTCTGGTTGCCGCATTACGCAAGACGGTGGACGTGGACGCATTCTACGACTGGCAGGGTGGCCTGATTTGGTTGAGAACTGAAGGCGACCCCCATGCCGATGTTCTTCGCGGGCACCTCAAAGCGTTCGGCGGACACGCGACGTTGCTGCGAGCCAGTGCCGAGGCGCGCCGGGCGGTGCCTTCGTTCGAACCGAGTAGCGACAGCGTCTCCATGCTCTCGCGAAAGATCAAGGAGAGCTTCGATCCGGCCGGAATTCTGAATCCAGGAAAGATGGGATGACGTTGATCACGATGGTCCCGAAAGATCCCGATTGGAAGCACTAGCGCTGCCTTAGAGAACGATCATGGGCGGCCCCAAGAGCGGGCTTGATCGAGACGATTGAAAGAGAAGAACGCGTTCTTGCGTTCGCGGAGCCTTGCAGATGCAGACTAACTTTACTGCCTCCCAACTGGCGGATCCCGCCGCCGCCGAATCCGAGTCGATACTGCGGCGTTGCGTGCATTGCGGTTTCTGTACCGCAACATGTCCGACGTACCTCACACTTGGCAATGAGCTCGACAGCCCCCGCGGGCGGATCTATCTTATCAAGGACATGCTCGAGAACGGCAGGCCCGCCGACGAGTCGGTTGTAACCCATCTCGATCGCTGTCTCTCCTGCCTCTCCTGTGCGACGACCTGTCCATCCGGTGTCGACTATATGCACCTAATTGATCACGCGCGCGCCCACATCGAAAAAAGCTATCGTCGGCCGCTGATGGACAGGGTCATCCGTGGCCTGCTGGTGTCAATCCTGCCGCATCCGAAGAGGTTCCGCATGGCACTGAAGTTGGCGCGAGTAGGCCGGCCGTTCCGAATGGTTGCTAAACGTTTCCCGGCGTTGAAACCGATCGCCGCGATGCTTGAATTGGCCCCAAGGCGGGTCACACCACTATCACCATACTCGTTACCGCAAACTCATCAGGCGCAAGGAACCAGACGTGGTCGGGTGGCAATTCTGACGGGCTGCGCCCAGCCGGTTCTCGATCCTGGTATCAACGCTGCTGCGATCCGATTGCTTACGCGTTTTGGGATTGAAGTGGTAGTTTCCGACCGGGAAGGGTGTTGCGGGGCGCTGGTTCACCACATGGGACGCGAGGAGTTAGCGCTGAAAAGCGCTAGAGCCAATGTCGACGCATGGTTCAGCGAGATAGAAACAAAGGGGCTCGATGCAATAATCATAACCGCTTCCGGCTGTGGGACGACGATCAAAGATTATGGTCATATGCTGAGGCACGATCCGGAGTACGCGGCAAGGGCCGCCACTGTGTCTGCCTTGGCACGGGACGTCACGGAATACCTGTCCACGCTTGCACTTCCCACGCTTCCGCCGAAAGGAATAGCTGTGGCCTATCACTCGGCATGCTCAATGCAGCATGGTCAGAAGATCTCGTCAGCGCCGAAGCATCTTCTGTCGGCGGCGGGCTACACAGTGCGCGATCCGAAAGAGGGGCATCTATGCTGCGGGTCGGCCGGTACCTACAACATTTTGCAGTCAGATATCGCAAGCAAGCTGAAACTACGCAAAGTCTCCAATCTTGAGGCGACAAAAGCAGATATCATCGCGACCGGCAACATCGGCTGCATTGCCCATATCGGTTCAAGTACGTCGATGCAGATACTGCACACGGTCGAATTGCTCGACTGGGCCTACGGTGGGAAACGTCCTGACAAACTCCACCCTCGCTGAGTACCTTGCAAGGAGAAGGCCGGCCGACTGCGACACGGAAATTGGCTACATTGTCCTTCCGGTTCGTTGAACTGCCTCCGATGGTGAGCGCGGCCTTCGGACGGACAGCAAGTACAACGAAGCCTGCGGTTCGGGGTTCCCCCAGAAGCCGCTCATTATCCGTCCACTCGAGTCCTGTCGATCCTAGACCGTCCGTTACCAGAGCCACCGCTCGCCGGTCGAAGGTGCTGCCGCAATCTGTGCTCATACCAAGCATGCCGTCGATTGCATATGCTTGCGACGAATGAGTCCATCTTGCTCCGAGTGGGGCAGGGGCAACGAGATCCAGCGAGCATGGTTCTGCGTTTGTTTCCGATTTGTACGTTTCGGATCGCATAATGTATCGTCTGGAAGCGCCGGGTAGTAAGGCGGGGTGCGGACGTTTAAAAACTCTTCACTCCGGAATCATCTCAGACTTGAATGTGCCGCCGGCACCCTTCAGCGAGCACTATTCACTTATCATGCGTAGCTTTGTCAGGCTCAACACCTCGACAGCGCGTGCGCTTTTGAGTCGAATAACCCCCATCGAGCGCAGCTTAGAGAAGCTGCGTGAGACCGTCTCGATCGTCAGGCCAAGATAGTCGCCGATATCTGTTCGGGTCATTGGCAAATCGATCGTGCCCTCGGCGCCTTGGCGTTCATAAAGGTCAACGAGGAAGACGGCCACTTTTTCAAGAGCGTTCTGTTTTCCGACGACCAGAAGATGTTCCTGCGCCCGCACCATGCTCTCCAGCGCCAGCGCCATCAATTCGGGAGTACCATGGCCTGTTTCTTCGATGGCGACGGTGGTCAAACCCGTGGGCACGATGCTTTCAGCAAAGAAGCTATGCATGGCCCTCGCTTCGAAGCCGAAGGTTTCTCCGGCAACGTGAAACGCCACGACCTGCCGGCGTCCGTCGGCGAGGAGACGGAAAATCCGAACCGCGCCGTACTCGATCCGATAGAGCGCACCCGCCAGTTCGCCTTGGGCATAGATTTCGGTTTCTGCGTCGTAGAATGCGACCGGGCGCGGCCGAGCAAACGACCGACCAACAAGGCTGGCAGCGGCATTAAAGCCGAAGGAGGAGGCGATGGAAGCGGTAGAAGCGTGCATGGGACCGACCCTTTGTTGATGGTCAGATCATGACGAAGCATGGCCGCGTGCGAAATTCGTTCGTTCCACTACGCATTACTACGTAGTGCGGCCAAGGCCGCGATGACATCGGGGCCGGAAAGAGGTTTGTGAAGGACAAGAATGTTCTGAGGCCTCGCCCGGTCGATGTCTTCATCTGCAAGCAACAGGACTCTCTTGCCGGCCGCCAGCGCCAAGCATGCTTCGATGTCCGTCACCGGAAGAGATCCGTCAAGCACCAGGATCTCGGCCGCAGAGCTTCGCTCTTTTGCTGCAAGCCATGACTGGAACTGCTCGACCTGGTATCCATGCGCCTGCATTGCGAAGACCAATGAGCGGAGCAAGGCTTCGTCTTTCGCAATGGTGACGACAGGTGGCGGGCTGGACACTGCAGTTCCGTGGGTTCGAGCGATAATTCCTCAAACTTCGCACAGACTGAAAGTCCAGGCTTTGTCCCAGATCAAGATGATGGCGCGATTAGTCTGCGGTTTCCGCTGCGAGAGACATTCTGACAAGTTCCGGGAGACTGCGGGCCTGCATCTTCGCCATGACGTTCGCCCGGTGAACTTCAACGGTGCGCGGGCTGATGTCGAGCGTAAAGGCGATCGCCTTGTTCGGTTGTCCAGCAACGACCGCGGTTAGAACCTGACGCTCGCGGTCGCTGAGGGTGCTGATGCGCGCCCGAATGTCTTCAGCACTCTCGATTGGCGACGATGCATCGCTCAAACGCTCAGAGGCGCGTCGGATCGCTTCAACAATGGTGTGGTCGTCAAAGGGCTTTTCAATGAAGTCTACGGCTCCCGCTTTCATCGCTTCGACCGCCATCGGCACATCCCCATGGCCAGTTATCATGATCGACGGGATGGTTGTCTTGAGGGCGACCAGTCGGCGAATGAGGTCCAATCCGCTAAGGTCCGGCATGCGCATGTCGGTAATGAGCACGGCTTGCCGCAGATTTGGAGCAACGGAGAGGAACGCAGTGGCGGACTCGTGCACTCGAACACCCAGTCCGTTCATCGTCAACAAAAATGCGAGCGATTTCCTGACCGCCTCTTCGTCATCGACAATATGCACGGTGAAATCGTCAATCGGCATTTTCTTCCTCGTTGTATTGCGGCAAGGTAAAGCTGAAGCGGGCGCCGCCCAAACTCCCGCTGAAGACGGTTAGATCGCCACCATGCGCCTCGACGATGCGCTTGGAGATCGACAACCCAATGCCCATGCCACCAGCCTTGGTCGTTGTGAACGGCTTAAACAAGTTGGCGGCAATTTCCTCAGGTATGCCAGCGCCGGAGTCTTCGACCGCAATCATGACCTCTGCAGTGCCCAAGCGCCGAATGGTGACCAAAAGTTCCTTCTTGGGCGTATTTTTCATCGCCTCTACGGCGTTGCGCATAAGGTTTGTCAGCACCTGCTGTATCTGGATTCGGTCGACCAGGACCTGGTCTGCGCCTGATTCGAAATCGAAGACCGTTCGCACGCCTTTCTCACGCGACCCGACCAAAGCAAGCGCGCCGGCTTCTTCGACCAGTTGCCGCAGGTTGTGGGGAGACTTATCCGTCTCTCCCTTGGTGACGAATTCCCGCAAGTGTTTGATGATTTGTCCCGCACGCAGGCTCTGTTCGCCGGCTTCCTTCAGCGCATCCCGTATCTGGATGTCGCGCGGACTTTCGGCTTGCTGAAGCAGCCGCCCGCAACCGTGGACATAATTAGCTATAGCGGAGAGTGGCTGGTTCAATTCGTGGGCGAGCGTCGAGGCCATTTCGCCCATTTCGTTGAGACGGGCGAGGCGAGCCAACTCCGTCTGAACCTCTTGCAGACGAGCGGCCGATTCTTCGCGCTCAGTCAGGTCGCGTATAAAACCTGTGAAAAACCTTCGACCACCGGATCTCATCTCCCCGACGGCAAGTTTCATGGGAAAGGTCGACCCGTCCTTTCGTTGACCGACGACCACACGGTCGGTTCCGATAATACGTTTTTCACCGGTCGAGAGGTACCGCTCGAGATAGCCGTCGTGTTCCTTGCGATAGGGTTGCGGCATCAGCATCCGCAGATTTTGGCCGATCACCTCATCTTCGCGGTAGCCAAACTGTCTGATGGCCGCAGCGTTGAACGATACGATCGTGCCGTCCTGCTCGCTGACGATGGTGGCGTCGAGAACAGTGTCCAGGATCGACCGGAGATGCGCCTCTCTAGTACGCAAGGCTTCGTCAGCGGTTGTTAACTCATGTTGAGCGCGTCGGAGCATTTCTCCCAAGAAGGAAATTGCGACCCCCACGGTGGTGAACACGACCAATTCCGGTATCTGTACCCCGCCAGGAGTAAGTGACCGAAGATAGGCTGCCGAACCGATGGAAGCGATGACAGCAAGGATCCCGGGACCGATGCCCCCGATTGCGGCTGCAAGGAGGACGGGGGGCACGAAAAGAATGTAGATTGCCCGATCATCTAGAACACCCATTAGGAAATAGCGAAGGACAAAGGCAATCAAGACCGCGGTGGCGGCAAATCCGTACGCTTTGACGGGTGACGAATTTCTGTGGAGCACGCAATCCGAAATGGTGCGCATGAAGCCGGCCCGACCAGTGAGCATTATGTCTTCTTCCGCGATTCCCAGTTGCACTCGAACTGACGTTTATCATCCAGGCAATGCTGCTGTCACATGGAAAGCCGAACCTCTGCCTTGCCGAAACGGCGATTGGAATGTTGTTTCAGTCCGGATGATGGACCTGATGACGGTCGGGTTGGGGAACCAGTCTTGCGCTTTCGTGACTCAAGTGCCGGTCGCCCAGGGTGTCAAGGTCAGCGGCGCCACGCCCTTAATAGGCGCGAGTAAAACCGCCATCGTGCAGGATGTTCAAGCCTGTCATGTGATCCGAAAACTGCGAAAGCAATCCCTCGACCACGATCGCAACCTCGGCTGGCTCGCCATATTTGCGGAGTGGAACATTGTCCGTCTCGATGGCGAGCTGCGCCTCAAAGGAAATGCCGTTCTTCTGCGCCTTCGTTTCGAGTTTGTCTCGGTACCACGGAGAAAGTGTACCGCCGAGGGACAGGGTGTTGACGTGAATACCTCGGCTTCCAAGCGCGAAGGCGAGCGTTTTGGCTTCGCCGATCCAAGCGGTTCTGATGACGTTGGCCGTTGCGTAGTGGCCCAGGACTTGCGCTGACGAGATGCCGGAGATGATGACGATCTTGGCTCGCCGGCCCCGGGCGGGGTCCGGGTTCATGCGTGCGATCGCGGTTTTCAGCAACCCCAGCGGGCCGATGAAGCTTACCTGAAACAAGTGTCGCCAGACGTCAGGGGCGGGCATTGGATCGTCATCAGCATGCGGTTGCGGTGGCATGAGTACCACCCCATCGAGATTGACATGCTCGCTTTCCATTCTCGATGCGAAAGCATCGATGGCGCGATCCTCACCTATGTCGGTCGCCCATGCCCGGTGCGTTCCACCAAGATCCCCAGCTAAGGCATCGAGTTTGGCCTGATTGCGCGCCACCAGCATCAAAGAATGATGCGGGGCCATTCGTCGGCAGATTGCTTCACCGATGCCACCGGTTGCTCCGGTTATCAGATAGGTTCCCATTTATCGCTCCCCGGACCGCGCGGAAGTCCCACCATATTGCGACCGGCGCTATGAAGCCGTAGCCTCTGTCGTGATTAACTCGACCCTCGTCGCGCAGCTTTGCGGCCACAAAATTATTCCGCGCCGTGGTGTCGGGCAATCATGCAAACGGGTGAACACGCGGTCGCGGATGTTGCGGGTCCAGTCCCGGCGCTAGTGGAGAGTTTTGGGCCAGGTCACATCCACGAACCGTCCAATCGACCGAAGGTAAGTGATAATCTCAGACTTGAGGGATGCGCGGTTGCCGTACCGTTGGGCGATCCGTCTCAATTCCTCTTTGGCTTCTTGCTGCTCGTCGACGTCGCCAAGCACATACATGTCGTTGCCCACGGCGTTGATGTCGCAACCCGCCGCAATCACCTCGGCGACAAAACTCGGGATCTCATGGACATTCATGATACGCTTGCTGTCGGTCATGCAGCCTCGCTTGCTGAACGACAAACGAAGGCGAGGGCATCGGGTTCCGCGCCTCCGCGAGATTGATCTTTCCGAGCAAGGCGAGGTTACGTGTTTGATGTCATTTTAGCGCGCTCTCAATAACAACTGAATTGCCTACCGGAGATAGCCCACTGCGGGTTTCGCAGGTGTTTTCGCCATCCTGACTAGGCCTTCGTCCAGTGGCGGGAGTGTGGATTTCCACACCTTACCTTCTTCCGCGTTGGCGAAAAGCTAAACCAATGCAGAAAGCACGAATTTCTAAAGGTTGCCGGATGCCTGCGCACGATGTTCCTTACGCAACCGAAGGAAAGGACTCAGCCGGGAAAACGCAGGCGCCCTTCATGCTCGGCAAGGTAGTTTAAGTCATCGCATCGCGAGCATCACTGTCGGCATCCTGCTTCTCGCGCTCGCCGTTGTCGCGTTGCGTGTTTGCCTAACCGTTGGACGTTGGGTAGCGTTTCCACAAGTCGTGATGAGTGGTGAAGAATTCCGATAGATTAGCGATCCTTGACCTTCATGTCTTCTTATCGTGTCTGAACGCTTCGGCAAATCGGGACATCAGCCGCACCAGATCTTCAACATCCTTCTCCTCCCATGTAGCGAAGATCGCTCGGCACATCCGCTCGCGCGCTGCATCGAGTTTGTCGGTCATATGCTTTCCCTCCTTCGTTATGTCCGCTTCTCGAATGCGTCGGTCGGCAACGCTTCCCTTGCGAGCGACGAGACCCAGGCTATCGAGCTTACCGACTTGCCGACTAACCGTCGTGTAATCCAACCCTATGCGCTCAGCCAGCTCAACAACGCCGATCGGCCCGAAACGCTCGATGGCTATCAGGAGGCGAAACAGCGCGCGATCCAGCGTAATCCCTGCTTCACGCACGAGTTCGTCGTCGCGCTGGGGACGGTTCATCGCGCTGACGATCTCGATCAAGGCACCGTGAAGATCGCGCATCATCGCGGAGGTGCGTGTATTTTGCACATTGTTTGTTGACATCGGTCCCATCTCCATTTATGTGCATAATACACATATGGAGGCAGAGATGACAAATGATTTCGCTGCAGATGTACTCATCTGCGGAGCGGGTGCGGCTGGCCTGACGCTCGCCATTGAACTTGCGCGGCGCGGGGTTTCCTTCCGATTGATCGATCGGCTGAACGCGCCATTTCACGGGTCGCGCGGCAAGGGAATACAGCCCAGAACCCAGGAAATATTCGAAGACCTCGGCATTCTCGACAAGGCTGTGGCAGCAGGCGGACTTTATCCACGCCAACGGACCTATCGGGACGATGGAAGCTACAGCGATACTGACATGGGCGAGATCATTCAGCCAACGCCGGCGGAGCCCTACCATTTGGCGCTCATGGTTCCTCAGTTCATAACCGAACAGATTCTACGCTCGCGCCTGGCCGAACTTGGTGGCCGGGTTGAATTCGGTCTGGAGTTGAAGGGGTTCGAGCAAGATGAGGACGGAGTTACTGCCTTTGTTGCGCATAATGAGCGCGAAGAAATCATTCGGGCACGCTGGCTGATCGGCGCTGACGGCGGCAAGAGCTTCGTGCGACGATCTCTTGGGATCGGTTTTCCCGGGAGCACGCTTGATGCGCGTGCTGTCGTTGCCGACGTCGATCTTTCCGGGCTTTCCCGTGAGGTCGCTCACCGCTTCGCCAGGGGCGGCGACATGAGTTTGCAGATTTGGATCGGTCCGCTTGCCGGCACAGATCTGTTCCAGATCCAGGGACCTGTCGCGCAAGAAGCGCACGTGGATCTCACTCCCGCAGGGCTGACGAAGTTTGTCTCAGAGCGCACAGGTCAAAGCGACGTCGTCGTGCGCGCTGTCTACTGGGCCTCAGACTACGAAATGAACGCTCGCCTGGCTGACAGTTATCGGAGCGGCCGCGCATTCCTGGTCGGCGATGCTGCCCATGTCCATCCGCCGACTGGTGGCCAGGGCCTGAACACCAGTGTGCAGGACGCCTACAATCTGGGCTGGAAACTTTCTGCCGTGTTGCGCGGCGCGCCAGTTCGCTTGCTGGACAGCTACGAGGCAGAGAGGAGACCGGTCGCAGCCACCATGCTCGGCCTGGCAAGCCGCCTGCTTGACGCCCAGAAGCAAGGAGAGATGCGACGCGGCAGGGACGTCCGTCAGCTCGATATCGACTATCCGTTTTCCGGACTGTCGCTGAATTGCACGGCAACGCAGCCTTCTGTTCCTGCCGGCACGCGTGCTCCAGATGCACCCCTTCGCGGAGCCGGAGGACAGATCACCCGCGTCTTCGATCTGCTGAAGGGACCTCATTGGACCTTGCTGGCATACGAGTTCCCAAAGCAGACGGTCAAGTCACGTGCGGGATTGCACGTTCACCGGATCGGCTCCGATGGCGAGTTTTTCGACGCGTGGCAGCATTTCAAGGACGCCTACTCACTGATGCCGGGAGAGTGCGTCCTGGTCCGTCCGGACGGATACGTTGGCGCCGTCTTCGATGCCGAACGAGACGAGGACATAGAAAGCTATTTGGCTGGAGTGAACCTCACCTCTTTGCAGGAGGAACGCCGATGAAGGCGGCAATCGTCGCGGCGATGGGAAGGGAACCCGTTTTGGGTGAAGTCTCCCCGCCTGCCCCTCTCTTTGGAGAGAACTGGATCAAAGTCACCGCAGCCGCGATCAGCCATGTCGCCAAGGCGCGTGTTTCGGGTGCCCACTACAGCGCGAACGAGGTGTTTCCCTTCGTCGTCGGAATCGACGGCGTTGGCAAGCTCGATGACGGGCGTCGTGTCTACTTTGGTCTTCCCCGACCGCCGTTTGGAAGCATGGCTGAGTACGTGGTCGCAGCACCTCGCTTTTGTGTTCCCCTTCCAGACGACCTCGACGATTTTACTGCCGCTGCCGTTGCCAATCCGGGAGCTTCATCTTGGGCAGCGCTGACAGAACGGGCCCGTTTGCAGCCGGGTGAAACGGTATTGATCAACGGAGCGACCGGAACAGCCGGACGCCTCGCAGTGCGGATCGCGAAATGGCTTGGCGCCGGCAAGATTGTGGCAACCGGTAGAAATCCGATTGCGCTTGGCGAACTCAAGCAGAGTGGCGCCGTCACGACCATCCAGCTCGCGGCAGAACCGGAAGCCCTCGAACGCCGATTGGTGGACGAATTTGAACAAGGCATCGATATCGTTATCGACTATCTCTGGGGAAAGAGCGCGGTGTGCCTTTTGACCGCCGCTGCAAAGGCTGGCCGCGACCGGCCGCCGGTGCGTTTTGTGCAGGTGGGGTCCGCCGCTAGTTCTGAGATCTCTTTGCCGGGTGCTTTGTTAAGAGCGTCAGCGCTCGAGTTGATGGGCTGCGGAATTGGCAGCGTATCCGTGCAAAGGCTCGTTGAAATCACCGGCGAGGTGCTGCGTGCCACGATCCCCGGCAATCTGGACATCAATTTTAGAAAGGTCCCGTTCGCGGATTTCGACAAGGCATGGCCTAAGGACGACAGTACATCGCGTACTGTTTTCGACCTTACTCAGGGGGCGACGTGGGGATGAGCGACACCATGTATCCGAAAACCGCTTCCAAGATGCGCCGGAACTGGCAAACCTTGGCGCCACTCTTTCTGATCGTTTGCATCTATGCTGCTGGAATGGCGTCGGTCCTGCCTGTCTTGCCGTTCTACCTGCGGGACTTGGGGGCAGGCCCGTTCATCTTCGGCCTTGTCCTTGCGACGGAAGCATTCATCCAGTTTGTTGCCGCACCCACCCTCGGTCAGCTGTCAGACAGGTTCGGGAGGAAACGCATTCTGCTTGCGAGCCAACTTATGGCAGCCGCGAGTCTTCTTCTCCTCGCGATTGCGCCAAATGTGTTCGTCGTAATTGTAGCGCGCGCTCTCTTTGGACTGACAGGCGGCAATTTCTCCGCCGCCGCAGGTTACGTCGCTGACCACACGACACCTGAGGATCGGAGGCAGGCCCTTAGTATCCTGACCGGTGGCGTAGGTTTGGGCGGTATTAGCGGCGCCGGCTTGTCAGGGTTTCTCTCTAACACTTCGCTGACAATGCCAATCTTTGCAGCCCTTTTCCTCTCGATCGGCGCTGTTGGGCTGACAGTGTTTGCGCTCAAGCGAGATCAAGGAGCATCTCCTCAGACCACAAGATATCAACGCGAGAAAATCTCGTTTCGTGCCATCTTTTCCTCGCCGGTCGTTCGCATCCTGGTTCTTGTGATGTTATGCCATTTTCTTGCCTACGGCATCTATAGCTCGCAAATGCCAGTCTTCCTCGCGGAGACGTTCATCTGGAATGGGGAGCCTTTCGGCCCCCAGCACCTCAGCATCATCGTCGCGGCTGACGGAGTGATCAACATCTTGGTCCAGCTCGTTGTATTGGGTTGGCTCAGCCGGGGGCTCTCCGAACGCCACCTGATCCTTTTGATGTTCGGCCTGGTCTGCACAGGATTTTTGGTGGCCAGCCTGGCGACCACGGTGCCTTTTCTGGCATTGGCGGTCCTTTGCGTGAGCACAGGCGATGCCATGGCCAAGCCAACATATCTTGCGGCCTTGTCCGTTCATGTGCCGGGAAACCGTCAAGGGGTCGTCATGGGTTCCGCCCAATCGCTCGGAGCGTTCACGGACATTGCATCGCCTCTGATCGGCGGTCTGATTCTCGGTCAAAAACTCTACGGCGTGTGGATCGGTCTGGCGATGGGTGTGGCGGCCATAGGCGCCATGTTGGCGGCTGTAAAACTTCCCGCCACAGATCCGGAAACACCGAAGTCGTAGGCTGAGCTTGATCTGCCTCAGAAGATCCTTCCTCAGCGCCGCCGGCAAACGGTGGCTGCCCTCTCCGACGGAGTGACTGGATAAAGCTCTCAATTCGAGAGAATTATAGAATGCCCTTTCACGCCGCACTCGTCAGCGTGTCGATCCTCTTAACGGTTTTAAGCGGATGCACGACACCGGAACGTCCGATGTATAGTTCGTCCGAGGCCGAACGCGCTCAAATTGCAGGATTTGAGAACATCAGGGCTCACGTTGATGATCCGCGGCCAACGGCTTTAGAACATGACCCCTGGAGGCCGGTCGTCGTGAATGGAAGGCCTACTATGCTTGCCATCTCAGGCGGCGGTTCAGACCTCCCTTGCCGCGAGCGGAAACGAGCAATGGCTCAAGCAATATTACTTCACGCGTGCGGCGTTCTCGTTGTTGTGGGTCACAGCTGCCTTGACCATAGGGCAGCAATCATTTGCGATAACTGCCGCACTCCTGATCGCCTATCCGGCTTGGGACGCCGCCGCGAACGTTATTGACGCGGCCAGGAGCGGTGGCTTGGCGGTCAACCGCAGCCAGGCGATCAATGTCACTGCAAGCTCGATCATGACAATTGCCGTGATCATCGCGTTGACGACGAGCATGAACTGGGTTCTTGGCGCATTCGGCCTATGGGCGATTTTTTCAGGCCTGCTTCAGCTTGGAACTGCCCTCCGGCGTTGGAAAACGAGTGGAGGTCAGTGGGCGATGATCTTGAGCGGCGGCCAGTCCGCTCTGGCAGGCGCTGTCTTCATGTACCAAGCGCAAATGCCGGAGGAACCTTTGATCTCCACGGTCGCCGGATATGCAGGCTTCGGAGCATTCTATTTTCTTGTTTCGGCAATATGGTTGAGTATAAGTCTGTCGCGTCTTGGTACGAGTGAAGTAGAACATTAGACTCCGTGTAGCTCTTGTTAAACAGCAGCTCGCCTCAGTCCTGGACTGGAAGCGCTGACAGATAATGGCGACTTGTTTGCCGTTGTATCTCCCGACGTACGTGACGGGCCCGTCGGGAGGACAGCAGTCACGACTTGACAGCCTCACTCTGCTTTTTTTCGCGATACAGGGCACGGTAACGTGCGGGCGATTGGCCAAGGACGCGGCGGAAGCTGGCGGCAAACGCGCTATCAGACGCATAGCCGAGCGACTGAGCAATCCGTGGCAGTGGCTCGTTGCCACGCCGTAGGCGAGCGGCGGCAAGCCGCATCCGCCAGCCCACGAGATAGTCTATCGGGGATGCTCCGACGGTGGCGCGAAATTTTTCGGCGAATCCGGAGCGGGATTGGCCCGCGAGAGATGCCAGTGCCTCCACCGTCCAGCGGTGCGACGGATCGGCGTGGATTGCCCGCAGTGCCGGAGCCAGGCGGGCATCCGCAAGGCCGGCGAGCCAGCCGGGATGCTGCGCTGTCTGGCGCGCCATATAGGCACGCAGGACGTGGATAAATACCAGCCGCAGGAGGTCGTTGCAGGCAATGCGAGCTCCCGGCGCGGTGCTGTTCCACTCCAGGTCCAACTGTTCAAGTAGCCAGCCAATCGGTCCTGCCTCCTCGCGATCGACGACTACGATCGGCGGCAAGGCGTCAGTCAGGAGTGACCCGTCGACGGTGTCGAGGTTGACGCTGCCTCCGAGGAGCACGAAATCCCGGCCATTGCCCACCGAGACATCGAGATTGCCGCCTGCGAACACCTCTGCCGCCGCCATCGGTTTCACGTTGGGAGCGCTGCAAAGCGTAAACGCCTTGCCGCTGACCACAAGACAATCCCCGGCTTCAATGCGCAACGGCGCCTCTCCCTTCGAAATCAGCCAGGCACCGCCTTCGCGGACCGCATTGAATTTCAGATAGCCCGGTGGTGGAAAAGCGACAGACCATGCGCCTCCGGCGGCAAATCGCACGGAGAACAGCGCCCGCGCATCTATGGCGCTGAGCACGTCGGACAGGGGATCATGAATGTTTTGGACGATCACGACAAAAATCCGGATTCTGCAGGCTGGGGGCTCCGAGAACCTACTTGATATAGGGGCGGGACACCAGAGCCACAAATGAAGGAGTAACAACATGTCCGAACAGAAACCTATTGGATCTCGTTTCAGCGCATTCAGCACGGCGCGCGGGGTTACCGAGGGCATCGATCTTTCCGGCAAGATGGCAATTGTCACCGGGGGCTATTCCGGTCTCGGCATCGAGACGACGCGGGCGCTGGCAGGTGCCGGTGCTCATGTCATCGTACCGGCCCGCAATCGCGAAAAGGCCGGACGCACACTCGCCGGTATCGACAATGTTGTTATCGAAGCGATGGATCTTGCGGATCCCGCATCGGTTGCCGCCTTTGCTGGCAAGATCGTTGCGACGGGCATGCCGATCTCAATCCTAGTAAACAGCGCTGGCATCATGGCAACGCCGCTTGCCCGTGATGAGGCTGGGCACGAGAGCCAGTTTGCCACCAACCATCTCGGCCATTTCCGATTGGTTGCAGGCCTGTGGTCAGCCCTTGTCAAGGCAAACGGCGCGCGGGTGGTCTCGGTATCTTCGCGTGGCCATCAAATCGGACCGGTTGATTTCGACGACATTGATTTCAAGACGCGCCCCTATGACAAGTGGCAGGCCTATGGCCAGGCGAAGACGGCAAATGCTTTGTTCGCGCTGGAACTTGATCGCCGCGGAGCCGCGCTTGGCGTGCGAGCATTTTCATTGCATCCGGGCGTTATCCTGACCGATCTCGCCCGCCATCTTACCGAAGACGAGATCAACTCTTTTGATGTCTACGACGAGAATGGCAATCGTCGGGTCGACCCCGCGCGCGACCTCAAGACGCCGGAACAGGGAGCAGCAACAAGCGTCTGGGCAGCAACGCGACCCGAACTCGACGGCATTGGCGGCGTCTACTGCGAAGATTGCGAAGTCGCCCTGCCGCAGACAGAGACGGATGGGACCAGAGGTGTGGCCCCGTGGGCCATGGATCCACAGGCTGCTGAACGGCTCTGGCTGCTTTCTGAGCATTTAACCGGCTTGCCAGTAGGTGATCGTCGAGGCTGAGGCATATCGGCAGACTAGCGCTTTGCGATGTCGCCAGGCGAGGCCTTTGGGCGGTCGACGACCGGCTACATTATGGTCAGTCGGTATCACGCAGTGGTAAAACAGCGGCTCACCTTCAGAAACACACTGAAGTGGTCGATCCGGATAATACCTTCTGTCTCTGGGAGAGGGCGACGCGGATGGTCGCACCGCCACTGCAGGCCGGAACACCCTGTCGGGCCTCGACGGCCCGGCAGGGGGTGCCTATGCGTTGCGCTACTGGCGCGATCAGGCCTTGGCTGCGACCGGAAGCCTGAATGGCGCCCCAAGGCGATTGAACGCGTTCATCGCGGCGATCGTAATCGTCAGATCGACAAGTTCCTTCGGTTCGAAAGCGGCGGCGGCGGCGGCATAGGCCTCGTCGGAGGCATGGGTCTGGCTGACATTCGTGACTTCTTCAGCCCAGGCCAGTGCTGCTCGTTCCTGCTCGCTGAACAGGTGAGGCACCTCGTCCCACACCGGCACAAGCGTGATCTTATCGACCGACATTGTCTTGCGCAGATCGCGACTATGCATGTCGATGCAATGGGCGCAGCCGTTGATCTGCGACACGCGCAGGAAGACGAGATGAACCAGCTCTTCAGGCAGGTTCGTTTTCTTGGTGACGTAGTGATGGACGCCGAAGAGCGCTTTCGCACCCTCGGGGGCGACTTCGGACCAGTTCATGCGGGACATATTGTTTTCCTTTCTCGTGGACACGGTTCTCCGTTCGCCGGAGAAATCGTCGTTGCTTGTGCAGTAGGGGATGGTGTAGGTCGGGTAGGTAGCGCTACGGCTTGCGCGGCGTCGTCAGGGCGGTGTCATCGGTATCGACGACGAAGACGGCGAGCAGCTTCGCCGGCTCGGTCTTGCTGGCGTTGGCGCTGACGTCGTGGCGGTCTCCCGGCAGTTCGGTGAAGTTCTGACCGGCGGTAAAGATCTTCGTCTCGCCGCCGTTTACGGCGCTTAGGATCGCGCCTTCGAGAACCGTGGCGTAGATAAGTGCGGACTTTGCATGCGTATGGGCAGAGCTGTAGCCGCCGGGGCCGTACTCGACGAGAACGCCCTTCACGCTCTTGCCGGGAACGTCCGGGAGGGGATGCTTGTAAACCAGCCTCACCTTCGCGTCCTTCGTGTCATATGCAAGTCCAGGATTGGCGACGTCATGAGCGGACGCTGTGGTCAGAGAGACCGCAAGTGCAGTAGCGGCATAGAATATGGCTTTCATCATTCTTTCCTGCCTATGCTCTGAGCCACTCGGCGATCGTGATCGCGCCCTTGATGGAGTCTCCGCCGGGAACCAGTGAGCCGGTGACAACGGGAGCGCCGAAGTAGTCTACGGCCGCGTCGGCCTCGACCGGACGAGTGTCGCCCTTGGCATTGAGATAGGTCCGGATGAAGGATCCGAACGGTCCCCGTTCGGGCCCGGCAAGATCGACGGGTCCATTCTTCGGCTCGCCGAGCGCGGCTTCCACCAAAGCAGCGGCGACGTCGCCGGCCGCGATCGGTTGGAAGTCGATATCCGGCACTGTCACCGCGCCGTCGGCCGAGTACGCGTCCACCAGCGTCTCCGTGAATTCATGGAATTGTGTCGCACGCACGATGGTGTAGGCCTGGCCCGATGCTGCGACGGCCTCTTCCTGGGCGAGTTTGCCGGCCATGTATGGGTTAGCGGCCAGGCGGTCCGCGTTGACGATCGAGAGGACGACGTGATGACGCACGCCCGCGGCCTGTTCGGCGCTCGTCAGATTGCGGCTCGACGTGTCGAAGAAGTCGGTGATGACGGCCTTGTCGAAGGACATCATGTTCGACACGTCGATGACGGCGTCAGCGCCCGCGAGGGCTTCGGCCAGTCCTTCGCCCGTGTAGGCGTTGATGCCGTTGTGGGAGCTTGCGACGACGGCCTCGTGGCCGGCGTCCTGCAGCAGTTTCACTGCCTTCGAGCCGATCAGGCCCGTGCCGCCGATGACGACGACTTTCTTCATCTTGGTCATGGTGCTTTCTCCTATGACGAGGCGCGATTGCCCGTCTTGCGTTCGTGGAGTTCGAGGAAGGCGCATCCTCGTGCGGCGATTCCGCCGTCGTCGTCTGCATCCAGATCCGCCAGAAGGTCCGCAACGGACACCTTGGCGAGTTCTGCGCGATAGGCCTTCTCAGCCTTCAGCATCGCGGCGTTGATCTGGCAGGGCTTGGTAAAGTAGCGCTGCGGCAGCGGGTTCGGCCCCCGCTGGCGGATTTCCGCGCAGCGGAAAGCTGGCGCCGGTCCTTCGACCGCAAGGACGATGTCGAGAAAGCTAATGTCCTTAGGCGCCTTGGCCAGCCGATAGCCACCCTTCGGCCCCGGCGTCGTCGCAACAATGCCCGCGCCGGACAGCGCCTGCAGGTGCTTCAGCAGATAGCTCGTCGATACGCCGTGGAGTTCGGCCAGGGCTGCCGCCGAAAGGACGCCGTCTTCAGACAATCCCGCAAGAAACGCCGTGCAGTGGATAGCCTGCTCTACGCCTTCGCTCAGTTTCATGTTGCATCTCCTAATCATGGATATAAAATATCTACGATTTGGGTCGAAGTCAATCCCCGATCGTGGGGTCGGTTCGAAATTCGGAATCTCACTCAGCCCAAGAGCTCACCGCGTATCCGGCATCACCGATAAAAATCTGTCAGAACGATCTTCCCAAACAACCCGCCAGCCTCCATTCGGCGATGGGCCTCCGATGTAGCCGCGAGCGGATATACCGCTCCGATGACCGGCTTAAGCACTTGTCCCATCATCGGCAGAACCTGTTCGGTGAAGCGCTGGACCATTGCTCTCTTTTCCGCCCTCGACCGTGACTTCATGACCGTTCCGATCAGCCGCAGGTGGTTGTGAAGCACGACGCCGAGTGGAATGATGGCGTTGTCATCGCGCCCCAACAGGCCCACTTGGACAAGCCGACCACCGGGAGCAAGACTACGAATGTTGCGGGCGAGGTAGGACCCGCCGACAAAGTCGATGATCAGATCGACCCCGCGAGATGCTGTCGCATCGACGACCTCCGCCTCGAAGTCCGACCGCTGATAATCGAACACGGCTTCGGCGCCCAGCGAAAGCACGTTCCCGATGTTGCCCGCCGAAGCGGTGGCCAGCGCGGTTGCTCCTGCCGCTATCGCAAGCTGGGCGGCCGCAGATCCGATGCCGCCTGCAGCAGCATGAATGAGAACGATCTCGCTTTTTGCGATTTGTCCGAGGTGGGCAAGAGCCTCCCAGCCCGTGACGAAGCTTTCCATGACTGCGGCCGCTTCGATGAAGGACATCCCGGTCGGAATGGCAGCCGCCATCCCGCTGTCGAGCCGCGCATACTGGGCATAGGCCCCGCCGCCGACAATCCCCATGACACGGTCGCCGACGGCAAAGCCGGTTACTTCGTTTCCGACGGCGGTCACTTCACCAGCGACCTCGAGGCCGAGTATGTCACTGTCCCCGTAAGTCTGAGCACCATAGACGCCTTCGCGTTGAAGAAGATCAGCGCGGTTGACACCAGCCGCCATGACCTTGATCAGAAGATCGTCTGAGGCATGGGTGCATCGGCGAGGCGCAGAACATCCGCGCCTCCGAAGTCATCGAAGATGATCGCCTTCATTTGGATATCTCCTTACTTGGAAAAGGCCCGGCGGGCGATGCTTGCAGCAAAGAGTGGTGTCTCACGACTATTGTGGTCGCCGCCTGCGGCCTGACGGGCTGCTTGTCGTTTGGCACTTGAAAGGGGTCTTCCTCAATTTCTGTGGTTAACAGAGTGTTAGCGCCGCAACCGCTATCTGCGGGGATGCGAGCGCAATTGAAATGGTCACCCGGCCCAGGGGTCAAAGTTCTGGGTATTACCCTTCAAGACGAAGAAAACTGGGTTGTTTCTGCCGCTGCGAAACCTGTCGGTATCTGCCCGGATTGTGGAACGCAAAGCCGGCATCGACACGGCTGGCATAACCGCCGCCTCCAGGACTTGCCTGTTCAAGGGCAAGTTGTGAAAATCGAGCTTGCACTGAACCGGTGGCAGTGTCGACACCGGAAATGCGGGCGACGAACCTTCACCGACAGGGTGCCTGAGATTGCTTCACCCTACATGCGACGCACTGAGCGGATGGCTGAAATTGTGGACTTGGTTGGCCACAGGATGGGCGGTCGTCCGGGAGAGCACTTGATGCATCGGCTCGGCATGCCGGTCAGCGACGACACGATCTTGCGGCAATTGAAGCGCGGTAATCCGGCGTCCACACGAAAAGATACTGTTCGGGTCGTGGGTATTGATGATTGGAGCTGGCGGCATTCCTCGCGGTACGGGACGATTATGGTCGATCTTGAGCGTCATTCGGTCGTCGATATCTTAGAGGACCGCAGCGTCGAGAGCGCAAAATCTTGGTTGCAAGAGCGTCCAACGATCGAGGTCGTGAGCCGAGATCGCTGCGGTTTGTATGCTCAGGCAGCCCGAGAGGGCGCCCCGCAAGCCCTCCAGGTGGCTGACCGTTTTCATCTGGTCCAAAATCTCAGGGAGGCGATCAAGGAACAGATGAGCGTCTACGGTCACGCCAATGTTAGACCCATTCTCTCTGAAGATGCTATCGCCAGCGCCAGGTCACAACAGCGCCGTGCCCGCTTGGCGCACAGGCAATCTCGTCAGGAAATATTCGACACGTTTCAAGCTTTGCGGCAGCAGGGCCTCACCTACAGCGAGATTGCAAGGCGGACCGGAAACGAGCGCCGCAGCATCGCGAATTGGCTTACTTCCAATGCACCTCGAGACAGGAATCGGGCGGCATTGAATCCGACATCGCCACTGTATTTCGAAGCTTTTCTGGCTGAATGCTGGAAAGATGGAAACCGGGTAGGGCGCCATCTGTTTTACGATATCAAGAACCGCGGTTACACGGGCAGCCGCTCCAATCTGGAGCGCCTGTTGAAAGTGTGGCGTGAGGTCGAAAACATTCAACCCGACGGGCCGCCTCCGGAGATGGATGTTTCAGAACCCGTTCGCGATCCTGACACGGGCCATATGATCTCGTCTGTGGTGGCCGCAGCTTTGTGCATAAAGCCGCGCCGCTTGCTGACAGATCGCCAGGCCAGAAAGGTCAATGCATTGAAGCAGGGCTCTCGAGCGTTCGCCATAATGCGTGGCTTGGCCATGCGCTTCAACGGTATCTTGCGCAGCAGGAGCCCGGACGCACTGGATGAATGGATCGACGATGCCATCGACACCGAGCTCACGGCAATCATGCGTTTCGCCAGCGTTTTGCGCCGGGATATTGATGCCGTCAAAAATGCAATCGAACTCCCGTGGAGCAACGGTCAAGCCGAAGGGCAGATCAACCGCCTCAAGATGCTGAAGCGAGCAATGTACGGTCGCGCCGGTCCAGAACTGATGAGGGCGAGAATGCTGCCGCTGAATCACAGAAATTGAGGATGAACCCCCTCTCCGGCATTTCCGGCCGGAGAGCCCTTCGCCCGAATCTCCGTCGCGAGATGATCGAGGTATTCTAGCGCTTCGTGAGTGGCGATCAAAGACGTCATACTCTCGTCCGTGCCGGCTCGTATCAGATCGTTTCTAGCATTCTCCACGGCATCATGGATGAACCGGTTTGGATCATTGCATTGCTCGGCAGCCCACCGCAACAATTCACACAGCAATCTTTCGTTAACGCGCATCGCCGTAACGGCCTGGCTCAACATGAGGTTAATTTTCTGGACCTTCTCATCTTTGATCCTGCGGGCCATCGGAATTCTTCCTGATCTACTTCTACGCATGCCTGCGGCCGTTCCAAAGTCCAACGGCGAGGCGAATACATTTGTTCCGCGCCAGAACGCTGCTTGAGCGACGAAGCTGGCGCCCCCTTCTGCACGTTCATCCTGGCCACTCATGATTGAGGCGAGCTGCAACAATGAAACCGCCTTGTGGGACATGGCGCGAGGCGGAGCCTCGACCCGATGCTGACCGGGCCCAGATGGCCCCGTCCCACTTCCTTCTACCCGGGTCTAAACAAGAACTGCTCGAATTCGTGCGGTAATTCGAACAGAGTTTGATCATGGCAACGCGCCGAACGTCCAGCGGTGTTTGCCTCGCGGTCAATAGTGCCTGCGCTTCCGTTGGCGAAAGCGAGGCAGATCGTTTGTGACTCGAGCGGATGGCCACCCGTCCCCAACTGCTAGCCGCCGGGCATTAGTCGTCTCCCGGCCGGAACGCAAGGGATGTTTGAATGATGGAACCATGATGGCTAAAGTCTGATTTGAACTTCAGCATTTTGGCGCCTCCACAGTATCCGGTGTAAAGCATCGCGGCATCGACAGCGTACGGTTCGAGTTCGACATAGCGATCCGGCTACAGGTCGAGGTCGATCCGCTCCAAAGGCTAGAAAGTGCGTGCTTCCTTAGAACCGCACTGTGAGCCCCAGCATCGGACCCTGCTGAGTGACATCGAACACGAATCCGTCATTGCTGTAATCCACGCCCAATGCGCGGTAGCCGGCAATCGCCGAAATCGTATCGTTGAACCGGTAGCCAATTGCTGCCGCCACGTCCCAATCGAGATTAGCGCCACCAGCACCGACAAGGCCCCAGCCGATTAGGTAGATTTCGGATGTGAGCGAATAGGTGCCGCGGAAGCCGGCCAGACCGTCTATCCAGGTTGCCTGATCGATTCTGGTGCGCCCATCGAGAACGCCGCCGTGGAAGGAAAGCTCGCTTTCGACGGACCATACGCGCATGCCAGCAACCAGGTCTAACCGCGCTGCATCGCTATCGATAACGGAGTATCCCGCGCCGAGCAGCCCGGCGAAGGTTTCCGATGTGAGCTCGACGTCTGTCGCAAGCACACCTCTTGGCGTGCCCGACTGCCCCGAAATCTTCGTATACATGACATCGGCAAAGATGCTGTACGGACCGTTGCGGGCTTCGCCGATCGCCATCGCACCGAACTCAAGATGGTCGAAGATGTCGCTGAAACTGGCATCGACATCCACCGCCGGCAGCCCGAACTGAGCAACCTCCCCCGACAATCCGGCCGCCCAGAAATAGGGGGCAAAGGAAAAGGTCCATCCGCTTTCGGTGGTCGTCTGTTGAAGCTCGGGCGTCATTGGGGAATAGATGTCCGTGGCCTTTGCCGTCCCAGCGACGAGGCAAGTTCCGATTGCCGCTAGAGTACGAACGATGCAAATCCTCATGATATCTCCTGTTAGGGCCGCTCTTGCGAGCAACCTTGTTGTAGGTCTTCGTTCAACCCGGCGTGAGACCGCGGCCTGATCAAGTGTCTTTCGGGTGCCGTTTTCTATCGGGCTATGGGTTGCATTTTCCGGATCTCGTCTGATTTTCCTTCCCGCATGCGCTATCGGCCGTGTTCGATCTTGCTCTGCCGGAGGGTCCGACGAGTGTCTCCACATGATGGGCATAGTTTTGCCGGGTATTTTGATCCACGATCGCAGCTGGAGCAGCAACGACCAGGCCCGCAGCGGTACCAACCGTTTGTGCGGCCCCGGCAGTGGCCGCGACGATATGGTCGCCCAGCCCCAGTCTGCTGTCGGTTAAGGTTTGGCCGCCAGACAGACGGTTACCAATCAATTGTACGATTTCGGGCGACTCTGCGAACTTGGTATGGTGCAGATTGTCACCTGCCTTGACCTTGGTGAGATCCACGACGGTGATCCCATCGGCCGCCAGTTCCTCTTTGTAGGGCGACTGCTCCGGATCGATCGCTCCCAACCGGGAGACATTGCCCCAGACGCGCCGAGAAACGGCGAGCGCACGGTCATCGCGGGAAACGAAGAGTGTGAATCGCGGTCGCCGCTTGCCCATGTCGGCAATCTGCGAACCGAAGACGTCGACGTCGACGTCCGGCGCTGCCAACATGACGTTCTTGAACTTTGCCGGCAGCCCGTCGTTGCGGATGGCCATCTGGCGCAAGGATTCCAGCGCCAGCCAATTGCCCATCGAATGTGCCAGGATGGAGACTTCCTTGACCTCGGGATCACGCGCCAGATATTGAAACAAGCGTTCTACGGCGTTGCGCGTATAGTTGGTGCTTTCACGATCGTAACCATAGGCCAACAAACTCCCGCGCGACGGCCAGGTCGCGAGCACCGGCACACTGCGCGCGCCCGAGTCGTGGACGATTTGCGCGAAACGGAAAACTGCGTCCTCGAAATGGTTGTTGAACCCGTGGATGAAGACCAGGACACTGCCGTCCGGGCTCTTGCGCACATGGCTGTTCAACCATTTTTCGGCGACGACGCGGTCAATTTCCTCAGCCTTCAGCGCGGCGAAATCCGTCGCCGGATTCGGTGGAAGCTTGCGCGGCCAGGCGACTTCGCCCGCCTTGCGAACCGTGTCAGGCGGTATCGACACGGTAATGTCGGCGAATGTCGGGCTGAGCGCGCGCTCGCCGCTGAACATCTCGCCCGGTTTTTCCGCCCGGCCTCGGGTCGTCGTGACCAGCATTTCGACTTGAGCGGTCGAGGGATTGGCCGCTACCGGCGCGAGCACCCCTGTCGGACGGCCCGCACATGCAGAGAGCAGCGTCACGCATAAGGCGACTGACGGTAAAAACGGCCAGGATGGTACGCCGCCCTTGGCGTTCCGGAAGAGGCACAGCGTCAATTTAATCGCTCCCGTTAAGCACAGTATGCACGTCGGCAGAAAGAAGAGCGGCGATCGAAACGTCGCCGCGCCAAGGCTCCGAGCGTGCCATCGCTCACTTCAAATTCGATCTTCAAGCTTGCAGTCTAAGTATGCGAGGGAGACTGGAGTGTAGCTGTCTCTGCCCACATCGAAGGCGTCATTCGCCGAAAACGCGAGCGGAGCGGAGCGCGGCACGCGGCCCTTCGCTATCTCTTTGCCATCAACGCGGATAACGACGTCGAGCGGTGCGTCGTGATTGCGGCCGGCCTTGCGTGTTTCGAACTCGATGTTGATCTTTCCGTTCGGCAACGGATCTGACGATTCGAGGCGCGTCCGTTCGATCTCGATCAGATTGTACTCGCAGATGAGCTTGCCGTTCTCGACCCACAAAGCGACACCTCCCGAAAACGCACCCAGAGCGTAGAGCACGCCCTCGGAGTCCGGCCCGTCCGGCAGGGCTAAGCCCCACGCATATTCTGCGCCCTCGAGCCCACCCCTGGCAGCAAACTCCCATTCGGCCTATGTTGGAAGATCCGCTCCACCGCGCGTATGCGAGCGCATCCTGGTCGGAAACATGAACGACTGGATGGTCATCCAGTCCTTTGATGTTGCTTCCGGGGCCGTATGGATGACGCCAGCAGGCGCCATTCACAAAGGACCACCATCGAGTCCAGTCTTGGAGACCAACGGTTCCGTTCGGCTGTTGAAATACCAATGAACCGGCATACAGCATCTCCAGCAAAATACCGGGATAGTCCGCAGGGTCGGGAACGGCATCGGCGAACGTGCGATAATTAGTGGCCGAGACAAACTTGGAAAACTGGGCGTTGGTCACCGGCGTCTCGTCGATGAAGAACCCGTCGACCGTCACGCGATGGGCCGATCCCTCCATCATGCCATCGCGCGGAGAAGTTCCTGGCAATTCGACGTGAGCCGATTGAGAATGCACCGGCGAGTCCCTTCAGTGTGCGTACAAGGAGTTCACGGGCTGACCGCTGCTCCTGTTCATCTCAGTCGTACCTACAATGAAACCAGGCGACGAACTTATCATTTGACGCCACGTCCGGTCTCAGCAACCTTGTTTCACTAGTGATAAATACCACTTTTGATTGTTTTTCAAAGCGCGAATATTCGGAGCTTCGGCCGAGCTTGGCGTAAAAGGATAAGACGCGGCTTCGCTTCCGTTGCATCTTCAGAACTAGATGCCGTGATGATGAATGGGGCGCCCCACGGCTTTGGTGGCTTTTCTCGCAATAGCCCGTCGCAACCGCGAACGCTATTGGTTCAAAGGATTACTAACGGCATGCTGTGCCTTGAAAGCCTGCGGCAAAACTTCCGCCCCGATAAAGTGGGCGCCGTCATCTGCGTATCGAGGGAAACCGAATAATGCGTGGGCACCTTATATCTATACCGATCTGCGGATACCACTTGCCAAATATACCGGCGGTCGAATATGTGAGAACTATTCATTTTCCGCCAGTATCGTTTTCAGGAACCATTTCAGATCGCACCGATTCCCGTGATCTCGAGCCATGTCTTGCAAGGCTTGCCCGCGTTCGTTCGAAGCGAGCTCGGCGAGCGAGCGTTGCTGCGTGCCAACCGCGCCGCGGGCTTCGACGTAGAGCTGATCGAGGATCGCAATGTCTACATTCCTCAGCAGTCCGTGGTGGGCTTCGTCGAAGCCATGGCGAGAGCAGTGGGCGACGCGAATCTCGGTCTCCTGCTCGTGCCCAATATGGACGTTTCCGCGTATGGCAGCTTCGGGCGTTTTATCACTGAAGCGGACACGCTCGGCGAAGCGATCAAACGAAGTATCGTGGCACTGCAGTATCACAGTACTTTTGACAATTTGACGGTCACCACAACGAAGGAGGAACTACGCTTTGGTTACAAATTCGCTCTGGCCGGGTCTCGGGGTTATGAGTCGGTCGCATGTGCTGCTGCTGGCGAACTGCTGAGTCTCTTCAAGGCATATCTGCCTGACCATTGGCACCCCCTTCGCATCGAACTTGACATCCCGACCCCGAGCCATACCTCGCTTTTTGAGAACGTGTTTCAATGCCCGGTGATATTCAATGCGCCAGCAGTGGCGGTGGTCGTTGAGCGGCATCGGTTGATGGCTGCGTCGCGACGAACATCTCGGTCGATCTTGACTCTCGAGGACGTGGCTCGCGATCGTCCAGGGGGTGCACCTCGGAGTTTGTTGGAAATCGCCACTGCACAGATTCGGGCACAACTCCTCGCGGGCGATGTGTCGATCGAGGATGCTGCGCGGACAATGGACACGAGCGTTCGGACGCTGCAGCGTGAACTTCGACAGGCAGGCGCCGACTTTCGTAGCCTGACCAGTGCGGTGAGAATGCAACGTGCGACGGAAATGTTGCGTGATGGGAACGTCTCGATCACCAACATTTCGGAGGATCTGGGCTATTCTTCTCCCGCTGGTTTTTCCCGTGCTTTTCGAAAGGCTACCGGATTTGGACCTCGCGAGTTTCGCGTCAAAGAGAACCTGTCCACTGCTGATCCTGACAGCGAATCCGCAGCACGGAGTGGCGGCCTATAGTCGAACCGCGCTAAAGCCAGTTCCTCTTTCTTCTTCACGTGGCTTTTTACGGAATCGAGCCGGCTAGACGGTGTCCGGCGTAACAGTCTTACCTGGACGCTGCCGCACGGCCAGCGTCGCGGCGGCTGTTTCCTTTTCGTCACCGCTAACTTGAACCACCGGCTGTGCAAAGTCGATCCCATTGTCATGGAAAGCCTGCATCAGCATCGCGTAAGCCTTCCGACGGATCACAGTCTGTTCCCCCGGCTTGCAGGTGAAAGCGATACCAAGTTCGATTCCGTATTCACCGATCTGCTCGACGCCTTTGAGCTTGAGCGGCTCGATAAAGAGCGATCCGAGTTGCGGATCGGCCTGCAATTGGGCGCCGATTTCCTTAATCAGCTTGCGGACTTTATCAACATCAGTTTTGAAAGGGACACGGATGCGGAATTTGTCGACAGTCCAATCGCGGCTAGCATTCTTGATCGCGCCAAGCGAACCGAACGGTACGGTGAAGATTGGCCCACGGTGGTGCCGCAGTCGCACGGAACGAAGGCTGAAGGATTCCACGACGCCTGTATAGTTTCCGGCTTCGATGTATTCCCCAACCCGGAAGGCATCGTCCAATAGATAGAAGATACCGCTGACCACATCCTTGACCAAGGTCTGCGAGCCGAATCCAATTGCAACACCGACCACGCCCGCGCCTGCGACCAGCGGGCCGATTTTGACGCCCATCTCCGAAAGAACCGTGAGCCCCGCGACACACAGAAGTGCTGCTGCCAAGGCGTTGCGGAAAACAGGGAGCAAAGTGCGAAGCCGGCTTTCTCGCGCGAGCGCGTTCGACGTCCCTTCATCGCCAACGTCGCTCAGCTTGCTTGTAATGTAGGCTTTTGCCAATTGCCAGACGAGGTCGATAATGAGCAGAATCACGACGCTGTTGAATGCCCCGGCAATGATCGTCCGGATCAGTGTCACTTCACCGGAAACAAAAGGGAAATTGTGGCGCCAAACGAATGCGACCCAGTCGACCGCTGCAATAAGGATAATAGCCCGCGTTCCGCGGACGAGCAGCACCGACTTAGCGTCCGGTAGGCTTGAACGCGAGGGCGAGAATGAAAGGGTTAGACTGTCGGCAATCGACAATGCGCGGGGCACGAGGGCAAGCATCATGCCGAGCCAGAATAAAGCCAGGAAGTCGCCGCACCAAAGCAGCCACAGGACGACTGCACCCGAGATGCCCATGGCGCGAGAGACACGGCCTTGCAAAGATCCGACATTGCTGGAGCGCTCACGCCAGATCATCGCGACTGCTATAACGACAAGCGGAATGGACAATCCAATAGCAAGAGCCGATCGAACGTCAGCTGCAACTGCAAGCCGCTCGCATATGGCCGAGAATGCCATCGTTGCCGCCAGCAGTGCGACGAATATTTGGGTCCGCGAATAGGAGCGGGCCGACACTATGGACGCGGCCAGCGCGATGCGCAAGAGCGCGGTCGCGAGCCTCCAGGCGATCAATGCGACGAGCGAGTAGAGTAGGACCACACGCATGAGTGGCGGCCAAGTGAACAGAAAAAAGAAGATCGCAACGCTCGCCGTGAATATGGAGAGCGTCAGAATCTCCGTGTAGGCCTGCCCCCGGGGGAGGGCCTCTGGCAGTGAACGACGAAAGATCCATTCGGTGCTAACCGCAATCCCTGCGATGATAACGAACATCAGCGCCGCGGGCACCAAACCGCTGCTCCGTGCCTCTTGCCGAATCGCAGACACGACTCGGGAAAGTTCATCGCCGACCCGAGGCACTGCGGCAAGAAGTGCATTGAAACGGGCACGTGAGCGGGCCTCCCATTCCTCGATGAACCACACTGCCTCATTGTCGCGGGGCTCGGAAAGGGCGTCTTGCTTCCGCTCTAGCCAGACCCTTACGTCCTCATCCTCGAGAAGACGCAGCAGTTCGTCTATCTTGGACGGTTGCGCAATTCGGGCCGCAGGCGTTTGCGCCTGTAGGTTCGTAAGCCCACAAAGGCACAGAAACAAACTGAATAGCAAAGGCCGAAGAATGTACATAGAAGCTCGGTCCACTAGATCAGACCCCATTTGTCAAAAATTGGTCTCCAAAAACCAAAGACAGGGCCGAAACTAACGTGGTTTCATTCATCATGGCGCGGTGTATCTCCATCGCACCATGCTTGCACTGATGGACGTCGATAGTTCGTGTTTGCAGCCGCCAAGGACCGGAGCCGTGGCAGCTGCATGCACGCTGACAGAATCAGCTCACCTTCTTCACCGGCGGTATCGTCCAGGAACCATCAATGATGGAGGGATTGCTCTCGTTGGGCCAGTAGAGCCGCATCATGAGGATGAACTTTCCCTTGGGCGCCGGGAGCCAGTTCGATTCTTTGTCGGATCCGGGC
>NZ_LMJM01000010.1:0-235 GCF_001429005.1 Ensifer sp. Root954 | reverse complement strand
TCCCGAAACCGGTGGCGTAAGTCCCTTTTTGAACGTGAGAACGTAATTCTCGGACCCGTTATACGCCCGCTTGATTACCCCGTCGCCGGACTTCAGCGAGGTCGGATAGATCGCATCCTGCGGCCGGTTCGCCCCAAGACCGATCGCAGTGATCAAGGCACGCTGGACATAATTGGTGCCGTAGATGCCGGTCTTGGTCGTGAAGCCCCAGCCGTCGATGTCCTGTACGTCGCCG
>NZ_LMJM01000009.1:26163-26347 GCF_001429005.1 Ensifer sp. Root954 | reverse complement strand
ACAGGTGGAAATGGGTGCGACTGCGATCGTCTTCGGTCTCGGCGGCATCGGCCTCAACGTCATCCAGGGCCTGCGCCTTGCCGGCGCCGACATGATCATCGGCGTCGACCTCAACAACGACAAGAAGGCCTGGGGCGAGCGCTTCGGCATGACCCACTTCGTCAACCCGAAGGAGGTCGGCGAC
>NZ_LMJM01000009.1:339-26061 GCF_001429005.1 Ensifer sp. Root954 | reverse complement strand
CGTGCCGAAGATCGTCGACTGGTACATGGAAGGCAAGATCGAGATCGACCCGATGATCACCCACACGATGCCGCTCGAAGACATCAACAAGGGCTTCGAACTGATGCATTCGGGCGAGAGCATTCGCTCGGTCGTTCTCTACTAAGCTGCTATTTTGATTCAAGGAGCCGCCGGAGACGATTGATTTCCGGCGCCTTTTTCAGTCCCGTTGAGAAGTTGATTCAAAATGATCTATGTCGACGCAGACGCCTGCCCGGTGAAAGCCGAAATCATGAAAGTGGCCGAGCGCCACGGGATCGAGGTGACCTTGGTCGCCAATTCGGGCCTGCGCCCTTCGCGCGACCCGATGGTGCACAATGTCATCGTCTCGGCAGGCTTCGACGCGGCCGACAACTGGATCGCCGAACGGGCGCACGAGGGCGATATCGTCGTTACCGCCGACGTGCCGCTTGCCGTTCGCTGCGTTGCCGCCGGCGCACTTGTCACCGGCCCCTCCGGCCGGGTCTTCGACAAGGGCAATATCGGCATGGCGTCTGCGATGCGCGATCTCGGACAGCACCTGCGCGAGACCGGCGAGAGCAAGGGCTACAACGCCGCCTTCACACCGCGCGATCGATCCACCTTCCTCGAAACCCTTGACCGACTCGCGCGTCAGTCAAAAAAATGATCGCGCAACGGGCGGGACCATGGGGCCCGCAATCGCAGGGGCACTAGCATGGCAGCGACGACTAAGCTCAGGCACTGGCCGTTTTACACCGCCATTCTCTGCGCGCTCGCAAGCGTGCCTGTCCTCTGGTTCGTGGCGCAGCGTTTCGCCCTTGAAGGGGCAGCGATCACCTTCTTCTGCGTCTATCTCGTCCTATGCTGGCGGCGCTTGCGGATGATGACCGGCCGGCATCTGAAGACCCATGCCAGGAACACCGACGAGCCCGAGGTCGTGATCCTGCTCGTGACGTTCGGGGCAGCCGCGAGTTCGCTCGTATCCTTGTTTTTCGCGCTCAACGGCGAGAAGTCCGGCTCGGCGCTGGCGCTCGGCCTCGCGTTTGCCTCCGTCGTGCTCGGCTGGGCAACGATCCACATGATGGCAGCCATGCACTACGCCCATGTCTATTGGGTCCCAGCGCCCGATGGTCTGACCACCGAACCGGCACGCGGACTCGATTTTCCCGAAACGCCCGAGCCCGGCGGCTTTGACTTCCTCTATTTTTCCTTCGTCATCGGCATGACGGCGCAAACCTCCGATGTCGCCATCACCAAGACGGCCATGCGGCGCATCAACCTGATACACGCCATCGTATCGTTTTTCTTCAACACCGTGCTCGTCGCCGCCGCCGTCAATGCGGCCGTGCAGCTTGCCGGTTGAGCATCTTTATCCAAGGAGCATCCCATGAAAGTCCTTTCGCAAAACACCGCCTTCGGCGGCATGCAGGGCGTCTTTTCGCACGAGTCCGAGGCATGCAAGGGCGAGATGACCTTCGCCGTCTTCGTACCGCCGCAGGCAATCAACGAGCCGCGGCCGGTGCTCTGGTATCTCTCCGGCCTCACCTGCACGCATGCGAACGTCATGGAGAAAGGCGAGTACCGGCGCATGGCCGCCGAGCTTGGCTTGATCGTCGTCTGCCCGGATACGAGCCCGCGCGGCACTGATGTTCCCGACGAACTGACGAACTGGCAGATGGGAAAGGGTGCAGGCTTCTATCTCGATGCCACCGAAACGCCCTGGGCCGAGCACTACCAGATGTATAGCTACATCACCGAGGAGCTGCCCGCCTTCGTCAGCCAGCACTTCCGCATGGACATGAGCCGCCAGGGCATCTTCGGCCATTCGATGGGCGGTCACGGCGCCATGACCATCGCGCTCAAGAACCCGGGCCGCTTCAAGAGCTGCTCGGCCTTCGCCCCGATCGTCGAGCCTTCGACCGCCGACTGGTCGATCGGCGCCTTCGAGAAATATCTGGGCGCGGACCGCGCCGCATGGCGCCAATATGATGCCTGCGCGCTCGTCAAGGATGGTGCGCGCTTCCCCGAGTTCCTGATCGATCAAGGCAAGGCCGACAGCTTCCTTGAAAACGGCCTGCGTCCCTGGCTGTTCGAGGAAGCGGTCAAGGGCACCGGCATCGATTTGACGCTGCGCATGCATGAACGCTACGACCATTCCTACTACTTCATCTCGACTTTCATGGACGATCATCTGCGCTGGCATGCCGAGCGGCTGATCTAGCCACCGAATGGCGCAATTTCGTATGAAAGCCGCTTTCGCGGATTTGCGCCATCAATCTACGGAGCGACTGATGACCCACCTTCTCCTTGTTGGCGCCGGCGGCGCGATCGGCTCGATGCTGCGTTATCTCGTCGGTCTCTGGGCCGTTCACCGCTTCGGGTCCGGCTTTCCCTGGGGCACGTTTGGCGTCAACATAACGGGGTCGTTCCTGATCGGCGTGCTCGCCGAAGTGATCATGCGCAAGTTCGGCGCCTCGCCGGACATGCGTGTCTTCCTCATCACCGGCATTCTCGGCGGTTACACCACCTTTTCCGCCTTCTCGCTGGACGCAATCACGCTCTTCGAGCGCGGCGATGTCATGCTATCGGCCGTCTATGTCATCGCCAGTGTCGCGCTTTCGATCCTCGCGGTCTTCAGCGGGCTGGCTCTGATGCGTGCAATAGTCTAAAGGCTCGTCTTACAGGCGCTGCGTATCCAGGGGACACGCGGCGCATTGCTGCATTGTCCTTCAACCGTTGTCGCTTCGAGGGCATTGTCATGCAGCAACGAAAATATTGCGGCAGCCTTTGCGCGCCTGAAGCTTCCTCTTTGCGTCATCCCAACGCAGGGGCTTCGGACCGACGCGCGACGCTGCGACCAAACAGAAGGCAGGTTCGCTCAAATGGCAGGCATAGAACACAGGCAGGTGGACGGTGACGAGGCGGGCATGCGCCTGGATCGCTGGTTCAAGGTGCATTTTCCGGGACTGGGCTTCGGCCCGCTGCAGAAGCTTTTGCGCTCCGGCCAGATCCGCGTCGACGGTGCCCGCGCCAAATCCGACACGCGGATCCAACCCGGCCAGACGATCCGCATTCCGCCGCTCGGAGTCGATCCCAAGGAAACCAAGACCGGGCCGATCGCCGGACGCGACCTCAGGAACTCACCCGACGGCGAACTGCTGTCGCGCATGGTGCTGCACGAGGACGCCAAGGTTATCGTGCTCAACAAGCCTGCCGGCCTTGCCGTTCAGGGCGGCTCGGGCGTCAACCGACATATCGACAAGATGCTTGAAGCCTGGACCAACCAGAAGGGCGAAAAGCCGCGTCTCGTCCACCGGCTCGACCGCGACACGTCAGGCGTCCTGGTGATCGCCCGCACCCGGGGTGCAGCGCAGAAGCTGACCGCCGCCTTCCGCGAGCGCGACACCAAAAAGACCTACTGGGCGCTGGTCAAGGGCGTGCCGCGCAAGCGCGAAGACCGCATCTCCACCTGGCTCGTCAAGGAGCAGACGCCGGATGGCGACCGTATGCGCATCGCCAAACACGGCGAAGACGGTGCCGACCACGCCATCTCCTACTACCGTATTCGCGAACAGGCCGCACAGAACCTCGCCTGGCTGGAGATGGAGCCCTATACCGGCCGCACCCATCAGCTTCGCGTCCATGCACTGCACATTGGACACCCGATCCTCGGCGACCCCAAATATTTCGACGCCGACATCAATTGGAGCCTGCCCGGCGGCATGCAGAACCGTCTGCATCTGCACGCGCGCCATATCGATATTCCTCACCCGGATGGTGGCCGCCTGCGCGTGACCGCGCCGCTGCCACCGCACATGGTCCAGAGCTGGAACCTGCTGGGTTTCGAAGAGAACGAGCCTGGCGAGGACGACTGATGAAACTGGCGCTTTTTGATTGTGACGGTACGCTGGTCGATAGCGGAGGCCTGATCCATGAAGTGATGGCGCGCACCTTCGAGGCCTTCGATCTCGAGCGCCCGCCCCTCTCGGCAACCAAGAGCATTATCGGTTTGACCCTCGACATTGCCATCGCGCGCCTGCTCGGCCGCGAACATGTCGACGATCAGGCGCTGGCGATGACGGCGCACTACAAGTCGATCTTCGCCGGCGTTCGCGCAGAGGCAGGCTTCCAGGAGCTTCTGTTTCCGGGTATCGCCGACATGATGCAGACGCTGTCGTCACGCGACGCACTGTTGATCGGCGCCGTAACCGGCAAGTCGCGTCGCGGCCTGACGCATATTTCCGAGACTCACGGCTTCGACCGGGTCTTCTTCGTGTCCCGCACCGCCGACGACTGCCCCTCCAAGCCGCATCCGGCCATGGTGACGGAATGCTGCTTTGAAGCCGGCATCGATGCGAAGGATACGGTCGTCATCGGCGACGCGATCTATGACATGCAGATGGCCAAGGCCGCTGGAGCATCCGCCATCGGCGTCGCCTGGGGCTATGCTTCCGTTCCCGACCTCATCGAGGCGGGCGCGGATTTCGTTGCCCGGACGCCGGCCGACATCATTGAATGGATGGAACACAATCATGTCTGATATTCGCGACGAACTCAGCGGTGCGATGAGCCACGAGGATCCGGTCCGCCGCGCGCAAATCCAGATGCTGAAGCCACTGCCGAAGCGCTTCTACAAGGAAGTCAGCGTGGCCGCGGCCGATGGCGATACGCACGCGGTGCTGCTCGACGGCCGCACCGTGCGCACGCCGGCCAAGCAGCCGCTTGCCGTGCCGACGCGCAAGCTCGCCGACATGCTCGCCGCCGAATGGGATGCGCAGGCAGAGGTCATCGATCCCGGCAAGATGCCGATCACGCGAATCGTCAACACCGCACTTGACGGCGTCGCCAAGGACCAGCGCTCGGTCTTCGACGATATCCTGCGTTTCGCCGGAACGGACATGCTCTGCTATCGCGCCGATAGCCCGGAAGGCCTCGTCGCCCGCCAGAACGAAATCTGGAACCCGGTGATCGGGTGGGCCCAGCAGGCACTCGGCGCCCGTTTCATCCTCGCCGAAGGCGTGATCCACCAGGAGCAGCCGGAGGAAGCGCTTTCCGCCTATGCCGAAGGCCTGCGCGCCTTCGCAACCCCGCTCGGCCTCACCTGCGTCCACACGGTGACGAGCCTGACCGGCTCTGCGTTGCTGGCGCTCGCCTTCGCTTCCGGCCGGATATCCGCCGAAGAAGCCTGGACGGCCGCCCATGTCGACGAGGACTGGCAGATCGAACATTGGGGAACCGACGAGGAGGCCTTCCGCCGCCGCGAGAACCGCTGGCAGGAAATGCAGGCGGTCGCCACAGTTCTTGACGCCCTGCGCTGACGACACCGGATACCACGGAATGCGAAGCGGGCTGCGTGTCTTCCGACGCGCAGCCCGCTTTCTTTTTGGTTCAATATGTCGGCGTCAGAGCGGCTCTGTTCGCGCTAATGTAACGGAAGCCAATAGCCGTAGCGTTAAGCGGCCAGCTTCAGGCCGGCGATACCGCTGACGATGAGAGCGATGCAGCCAAGGCGAACGAAGGTTGCCGGCTCTGCGAACAGGAAAATGCCGAGGATCACGGTGCCGACGGTGCCGATGCCGGTCCAGACAGCGTAAGCCGTACCGAGCGGCAGGGTCCGCACTGCGAGACCGAGCAACGCGATGCTGAGGATCATCGAACCGACGGTCAGGATCGTCGGTGTCACCCGCGTAAAACCATCCGTGTATTTGAGACCAATTGCCCAGCCGATTTCAAGAATACCGGCAAGCAGAAGAAGGAACCAGGCCATGTCAAACTCCCAAAGTTTGGAGCGAGGCCGTCCCCGCGGATGTTCGGTATCGCCTTTGCGAACCGTGCAGCCGTCTGCAACGCGGGTTCTATCTCACACTCCAGTTTCGCCGGCAAGGCGGTCAAGGGCAAATCAGCCCTGCGTCCGCGGCAAAGCTAAACCATTTCACGCGGTCGTTGAAACCATGGAAACGTGCGAGGCGCTGAGGGTCTGCAAGTCTGCCCCCTACGGTGCGTTGCGCTCCCGACGGAGTTTCGCCCACCATTCCAGCCGCTTGCGGATCTCGCGCTCGAAACCGCGCTCCGGCGGATCATAGAAGGTTCTGCGCCCCATCTTCTCGGGGAAATAGTCCTGGCCGGAAAAAGCATCCGGCTCGTCATGGTCGTAGCGGTAGCCGTCGCCGTAGCCCTCACCCTTCATCAGTTTCGTCGGGGCGTTGAGGATATGTTTCGGCGGCAGCAGCGAGCCGTTTTCCTTCGCCGCCCGCATCGCTGCCTTGTAGGCGGTATAGACGCCGTTCGATTTCGGCGCGGTCGCGAGATAGACGCAGGCTTCGGCAAGCGCCAGTTCGCCCTCAGGCGAGCCGAGATAGTCATAGGCGTCCTTGGCGGCGTTGCAGATCACCAGGGCCTGCGGGTCGGCAAGGCCGATGTCCTCGACCGCCATGCGCACCAGGCGCCGCCCGAGATAAAGCGGATCCTCGCCGGCATCGAACATGCGGCAGAGATAGTAGAGTGCGGCATCCGGATCAGAGCCACGCACCGCCTTGTGCAAGGCCGAGATCAGATTGTAGTGGCCGTCCTGGCCCTTGTCATAGACGGGCGCCCGGCGCTGTACGATGTTCTGGAGTGCTGCCGCATCGAAGATCTCGTCGCGGCGCGCGGCGCGCCAGACTTCTTCCGCCAGTGTCAGCGCAGCGCGACCGTCGCCGTCGGCCATGCGGATGAGGCTGGCGCGCGCATCCGCATCGAGCGGCAGTTTCTTGGCCTCGGACTCTTCGGCGCGCGAGAGCAGTTCCTCGATACTGTCTTCGCCATGCGGCTTGAAGGTCAGCACCCGGGCTCGGGACAGGAGAGCGGCATTGAGTTCGAAGGATGGGTTTTCCGTCGTCGCGCCGACAAGGATCACCGTGCCGTCTTCCATCACCGGCAGGAAGCTGTCCTGCTGTGCCCGGTTGAAGCGATGAATCTCGTCGACGAAGAGCAGCGTCTGACGGCCGGACATGCGCCTTGCCCGCGCCGCCTCGAACACCTTCTTGAGATCGGCGACACCGGAGAAGATCGCGGAGATCTGCTCGAAGGCGAGACCCGCCTCCCCCGAAAGCAGCCGCGCCACGGTCGTCTTGCCTGTTCCGGGCGGCCCCCAGAAGATCATCGACCCGAGCGAACCCGAAGCAATCATGCGCGACAGCACGCCGTCCTCACCGGTCAGGTGATCCTGACCGGTGACTTCGGCAAGCGTTCGCGGGCGAAGCCGGTCGGCAAGCGGTCTTGCCGACGCCATTCCCGGTGGCTCGTGGGCGGTGAACAGGTCGCTCATCGGAAGAACTGACGGATGAGCTGGCCGTCGCGCTCGATCTCGACACGCCAGAAGGAGGCATCGTCGGCCATTACCTGTTCCAGCGTCTTCGACGTGTCGATCGCCGTGCCGTTGACCGACCGCACGATGTCCTTCGGCTCGAGGCCGATGCGGGCGGCGGGCGAACCCCGGTTGACCTGCATGACGACGACGCCCTGCAGCGAGGTCGACATGCGCAGCTCGTCGGCAAGGCGCGGCGACAGGTTGGCGACGACTGCACCGGCGAAGGGGTTACGACCTTCGATCAGCCGTTCATCCCGTGGCGACGTTTCTGGAGCCCGGTCGAGCTTGATCGTCACTTCCCGCGGCTTGCCGTTTTCCGATACGGTGACGCGCGCCTCATGACCGATGCCGACCGTCGTCAGGCGATAACCGAGTGCGTCGGGATGTTCGACCTCGATGCCGTTGACGGCGGTGATCACCTGGCCGGGCTTGATACCCGCCTGTTCGGCCGGGCCACCGGCCACGACGGCGGTCACCAACGCGCCGCGGGCGCGGCTAAGGCCCAGGGCTTCCGCCACTTCCGAAGTGACCGGCTCGAAGCTGGCGCCGATGAAGGGACGCACGAAAGCGCCGTTGCCGCCTTCGGCCGACGCAACGAAAACCTTCACCAGATTGGCGGGGATGGCAAAGCCGACGCCGTTCGAACCGCCGCCCTTGGAGAAGATCGCAGTGTTGATGCCGATGAGCTGGCCGTTCATGTCGATAAGGCCACCGCCGGAATTGCCCGGGTTGATCGCCGCATCCGTCTGGATGAAGAAGCCGAAATCACCCGAGGAGACCTGATTGCGCGCGAGCGCCGAAACGATGCCGCTCGTCACCGTCTGGCCGACGCCGAAGGGGTTGCCGATCGCAAGCACGAGGTCGCCGACCTCGACTGCATCGGAATCACCAAGCGGCACGATGTCGAAGGGACCGTCCGACTGGATCTTCAAAACAGCGAGGTCGAGCCGGTCGTCCTTGAGCACGATCTTGCAGGGAAACTCGCGGCCATCGGCCAGCGCCACCTTGATATCGTCGGCGCCCTCGATGACGTGGTTATTGGTCACGACGATGCCGTTCTTGCCGACGATCACCCCGGAACCGAGCGAAGACTGCTTCTCCGAGCGGTTCGGCATGCGTTGGCCGAAGAACTCCTCGAAGAAGGGGTCACCGGAGAAAATCGAACGGCGCTCGACCACCCGCTCGGCATAGACGTTGACGACGGCATTTGCCGTCTGCTTGACGAGAGGCGCAAAGGAAAGCTGCATTTCGGTCCGCGATTGCGGAACGCTCTTGGCCTCCTGGGCCAATGCCGGACAGGCGAGAGAAACAGCGATGACGAGCGAAACAAGCGCTCTTCGACCTACGATCATGTAAAGCATTCTCCTATTCGTCGCGGCTACGTTCAGATAGGATTTCGCGGGAAAAAAGGCAAATGTTGGCGCAGGATATGCAAAGTTGCCAGCTTCACGCGCTACGCACGAAAACGTGGTTCGCAACCCCTTTCACGGTGATCGAAAGTCTGGTGAGTTCATAGAAGACAAGGCTCATAAATCACTTCGGAAAAGACCATGCCATCTTACCGCCCGCCGCGAATCGTTTCCTCCGAGATCACCCCGGAGGCCCTCTTTTTCAATCGCCGCACCTTCCTGGGGACTGCTGCCGGCGGCAGCATGCTGCTTGCGGGCAGCGGCACGGGGCTGGCGGCCGCACTCGGCGCGCCCAAGAGCAAATACACTGTCGACGAAGACCTGACGCCGGAGGCCGACGTCACCAGCTACAACAATTTCTATGAGTTCGGGACCGGCAAGGGCGACCCGGCTGCCAATTCGAACAGCTTCAAGGCAACGCCCTGGACGGTGAAAGTCGATGGCCTCGTCGGCAAGCCGAAGGAATTCGGGCTCGAGGAACTGCTAGCGCTCCCGATCGAGGAACGCGTCTACCGCATGCGCTGTGTCGAGGCCTGGTCGATGGTGATCCCCTGGACCGGGTTTCAGCTCTCGGCCCTGCTCGACAAGGTAGAGCCGCTTGGCAGCGCGAAATATGTCTCGTTCGAAACCGTGGTGCGCCCGTCCGAAATGCCGGGACAATCCGGGTTCTTCCAGCCGCTTGCCTGGCCCTATCGCGAAGGGCTGCGGCTCGACGAGGCCCGTCACCCGCTGACGCTGCTGTCCGTCGGCGTCTACGGCAAGACGCTTCCCAACCAGAACGGCGCGCCGATCCGGCTGGTCACCCCCTGGAAATACGGTTTCAAGGGGATCAAGTCGATTGTGCGCATTTCGCTCACGGAAACCCAGCCGCCGTCCACCTGGAACCTCTCGGCGCCGAACGAGTACGGCTTCTTTGCCAACGTCAATCCGGCGGTCGATCATCCACGCTGGAGCCAGGCAACGGAAAACCGCATCGGCGGTGGCGGCTTCTTCGGCTCCAACCGGCGCGATACCCTGCCCTTCAATGGCTATGCCGACGAGGTGGCCGGACTTTATGCCGACATGGATCTCAGAGCGAACTATTGATCATGGCCCGCCTGCCCTCGCTCCCAAAACGCTACCATTCGGCCTCGGTCTGGGGGCTCTACGGCTTTGGTCTGCTGCCCGCCGCCTATGCATTCTATCTCGGCGCTACGGGCCAACTGCCCGGAAACCCGGTCAAGGAATTCGAACACCTGCTCGGCCTCTGGGCGCTGCGTTTCCTCGTCGCGACATTGGCGATCTCGCCGATCCGCGACCTATTCGGCATCAACTGGCTGCGCTATCGGCGGGCCTTGGGTTTGCTGGCGTTCTACTATGTGCTGATGCATTTCCTCGCCTACATGCTGCTCGATCAGCGGCTAAACTTTCCGAGCATACTGGCCGACATCGCCCGCCGCCCCTTCATCACCATCGGCATGGCCGCACTCGTCATGCTGATCCCGCTGGCGCTCACCTCCAACAACTGGTCGATCCGCAGGCTCGGTACGCGGTGGAACACGCTTCACCGCCTGGCCTATGTGATCGCCGCCGCCGGCGCCGTGCATTTTTCGATGTCGGTGAAGGTCATCGGCGCCGAACAGCTGCTTTATCTCGGGCTCGTCGCCGTACTGCTTGTCTGGCGGCTGGTGCGCAAGCCGTATCTGCGGCGCAAGCGACAGGCGGCCAATGTGCCGGTCAGAACCGCCGCCGGAAGCGCCTGAGGCCATCTTCGCCTCGCCAGGACATCGACCCTCGATCGCATTTCGACGAAACGGTGACAGAACGAGCACACCGTCAAACGCACGCTAAGCAACAGCCCCAAAAGAAAAAGCGGCCGGGTGACGAACACCCGGCCGCTTCAATTTTCTGCCTTCGATCGGCTTAGGCTGCTTCAGCAGCTTCGGCTTCTGCAGCAACGCGGGCGAGATCCTTCGCGCCCTTTGCCGAGACGTCGCGGTCAACGAATTCGATGACGGCGAGCGCGGCGTTGTCGCCGTGACGGAAGCCAGCCTTCATGATTCGCAGGTAGCCGCCGTTGCGGGTGGCGTAGCGCGATGCGATCGTGTCGAACAGCTTGGCAACGACAGCGGCGTCGCGGATCTGCGAGATCGCCTGGCGGCGAGCGTGCAGGTCACCGCGCTTGCCGAGCGTGACGAGCTTCTCGACGATCGGGCGGATTTCCTTGGCCTTCGGCAGGGTCGTAACGATCTGCTCGTGTTCGATCAGCGAAGCTGCCATGTTGGCAAACATCGCCTTGCGGTGGCTGGCGGTTCTATTCAGCTTGCGGCCGGCTTTACCGTGGCGCATGGCTATTCTCCTTCACTTGCAGGCATTCGCCCGCAGTCTAATGGTTAGTATTGGTCTTCGTAACGCTTGGCGAGATCTTCGATGTTCTCGGGCGGCCAGGACGGCACTTCCATGCCGAGGTGCAGGCCCATGGAAGCGAGAACTTCCTTGATTTCGTTCAGCGACTTGCGACCAAAATTCGGCGTGCGGAGCATTTCTGCTTCGGTCTTCTGAATGAGGTCGCCGATGTAGACGATGTTGTCGTTCTTCAGGCAGTTGGCCGAACGGACCGAAAGTTCCAGTTCGTCGACCTTCTTGAGAAGCGCCGGGTTGAAGGCGAGTTCGGTAACTGCCTCTTCCTCTGCTTCCTTCTGCGGCTCGTCGAAGTTGACGAAGACCGACAGCTGGTCCTGAAGGATGCGGGCCGCAAATGCGATCGCATCTTCACCGGTGACGGAACCGTCCGTCTCGATGGACATCGTCAGCTTGTCATAGTCAAGAACCTGGCCTTCGCGGGTGTTTTCCACCTTGTAGGACACCTTCTTGACCGGCGAGTACAGGCTGTCGACCGGGATCAGGCCGATCGGAGCATCTTCCGAACGGTTGCGATCAGCCGGCACGTAACCCTTGCCGTTGTTGACGGTGAACTCCATGCGGATCTCAGCGCCCTCGTCGAGGGTGCAGATCACATGGTTCGGGTTGAGGATTTCGATATCGCCAACCGTCTGGATGTCACCGGCGGTTACAACGCCCGGACCCTGCTTGCGCACGACCATGCGCTTTGCGTCGTCGCCATCCATCTTGATGGCGATTTCCTTGATGTTGAGCACGATGTCCGTCACATCTTCCCGGACGCCCGGGATAGAGGAGAACTCGTGCAGGACGCCGTCGATCTGCACTGCGGTGACAGCAGCACCGCGCAGCGACGACAGCAGCACGCGGCGAAGCGCGTTGCCGAGCGTCAGACCGAAGCCGCGTTCAAGCGGTTCCGCAACCAACGTTGCCTTGGTGCGGCCGGAGGAGACGAACTCCACCTTGTTCGGCTTGATCAGTTCCTGCCAATTCTTCTGGATCATGTTTTCTGCCTTCCGTTCGTTGCCACCATCCAATCGTGACAACCGAGCCCCGAAGACCGGGAGCGCGCGTCTGCGCCCTCACCGGCATGTTGAATGCATATGATCAGACGCGGCGCTTCTTGCGCGGGCGGCAGCCGTTGTGCGGGATCGGGGTCACATCGCGGATCGAGGTGATCATGAAGCCCGCAGCCTGCAGCGCGCGAAGAGCGGATTCACGGCCGGAACCCGGACCGCAAACTTCGACTTCCAGCGACTTCATGCCGTGTTCCTGAGCCTTCTTGGCGCAGTCTTCAGCGGCGATCTGTGCGGCAAACGGGGTCGACTTACGCGAACCCTTGAAACCCTTGGCACCGGCAGACGACCAGGCAATCGCGTTGCCCTGTGCGTCGGTGATGGTGATCATGGTGTTGTTGAACGACGAATTGACGTGCGCGACGCCAGACGTGATGTTCTTGCGTTCGCGACGGCGAACGCGGGTGGCTTCCTTGGCCATAGGATCCCTTTCTTAGATCTCTGCACCGCCGTAATTCCAGCGGCTCCACCGGGAAAAGGATTTGACGTCCCCTGCCCTGCATCTTCATTTCCCGCAGGACGAGATATCGTCCTGCGAACATATCGTCCGGCCGGATCGGCCGAACAAAGGTCAGGCAAACGCCCTTCCAAACTGCAAAAGGAGGCCGGCGTTTGACACCAGCCTCCCAATCTCCCTTTTCGGGAAATTACTTCTTCTTACCGGCAATCGCCTTCGCCGGACCCTTGCGGGTGCGAGCGTTGGTGTGGGTGCGCTGACCGCGAACCGGCAGGCCACGACGGTGACGCAGGCCGCGGTAGCAGCCGAGGTCCATCAGGCGCTTGATGTTCATCGAGGTCTCGCGACGCAGGTCACCTTCGACCTGGTAGTCGCGGTCAATCGTTTCGCGGATCTGCAGGACTTCAGCGTCCGTCAGCTGATGCACGCGACGATCAGCCGGAATACCGACCTTCTCGATGATTTCCTGTGCGAATTTCGGGCCGATCCCGTGAATGTAGGTCAGCGCAATAACTACGCGCTTTGCCGTCGGGATGTTGACGCCAGCGATACGTGCCACGTCTATTCTCCTTGCGTTCCAGTTGCCATCCGGCAATAGGTGCTTCGTTACGCGACCTCGAAGAGCCGCACGTTGATTGAGGTTCGAGACACGTCAAAAACGACCGTACCCGGACTTCATTTTCTTTGAAGACCGCGCCGACCGCTCTCATGTCGCGAGTTGGCGCTGTCTTTGGCGGAATCGGCCGGAAAAGTCAACTCCCCGGCAGTTCCTTTTCGGCAAAGACCAGTGTCTAAGCCAGAATCTTCTCGATCTCGGCGGTGACGGTGTTCACTTCCGCCATGCCATCAACCGTTCTGAGCTGCCCCGTTCCGGCGTAGTGCTCGGAGAGCGGCGCCGTCTTTTCACGGTACTCGGTCAGCCTGCGCTTGAAGGCTTCCGGATTGTCGTCCGAACGGACGGTGCCACCGGCTGCGATGGTTTCCGCTACGCGATTCTCCATCCGCTTTACAAGGGCTGCCTCGTCGACCTTGAGCTCGATTACGGCATCGAGCTTCAGACCCTTGCCCTCGAGCATCTTGCCGAGCGCAATCGCCTGCGGAACCGTGCGCGGGTAACCGTCGAGGATGAACCCCTTCGCGCAGTCCGGCTGGTCGATGCGATCCGACACGATTTCGTTGACGATCTCATCGGATACCAGCTGACCGGCATCCATGACCGCCTTCGCACGCTTGCCGACCTCGGTCGCCTGGGCGACGGCCGCCCGCAGCATATCTCCTGTGGAAAGCTGCGGAATGCCGTATCTCTCCGTCAGAAGCTTGGCCTGTGTCCCCTTGCCAGCGCCCGGCGGTCCCAAAAAAATCAGTCTCATCGTCCCCTCTTTCCTCCGCGCAGCTTCGACTTCTTGATCAGCCCCTCATATTGCTGTGCGATGAGGTGGCCCTGGATCTGTGCTACCGTATCAAGGGTGACGCTGACAACAATCAAAAGCGACGTACCACCAAGGTAGAACGGCACGCCGGTCTGAGCGATCAGAACTTCCGGCAGAATGCAGACGAAGATCAGATAGGCCGCACCGATCACGGTGATGCGCGTCAGGACATAATCGATATATTCCGCGGTACGCTCGCCCGGACGAATGCCCGGAATGAAGCCGCCGTGCTTCTTCAGATTGTCGGCCGTGTCCTTCGGATTGAACACGATCGCGGTGTAGAAGAAGGCGAAGAACGCGATCATCGCACCGTAGAGCACCATGTAGAGCGGCTTGCCGTGCGCAAGTGCGCCAACCACGGTGGTCGCCCACCCCGGCAGCGTCGCCGTGTTGGCAAAGCCTGCGAGCGTTGCCGGCAGAAGCAGCAGCGACGAGGCGAAGATCGCCGGGATGACGCCCGCGGTGTTGAGCTTCAGCGGCAGGTGCGAGGTGTCGCCCTGGAACATGCGGTTGCCGACCTGGCGCTTCGGATACTGGATCAGAAGCCGCCGCTGCGCACGTTCGACGAACACGATGAGCGCGATGACGCCGACGACCATGACGATGATCGCGAGGATCAGCGGGGTGGACAGAGCGCCGGTGCGGCCGAGTTCGAGCGTGCCGGCGAGAGCCGTCGGCAGATGTGCGACGATACCGGCGAAAATGATCAGCGAGATGCCGTTGCCGATGCCGCGCGAGGTGATCTGTTCACCGAGCCACATCAGGAACATGGTGCCGCCAAGCAGAGAAATGACGGTCGAAACACGGAAGAACCAACCCGGATCGTTGACGAGGCCGTTGCCGCTCTCGAGACCGACGGCGATGGCGTAAGCCTGCGCCGTGCCGAGAAGCACCGTGCCGTAACGGGTGTACTGGTTGATGATCTTGCGGCCCTGCTCGCCTTCCTTCTTCAGCTGTTCCAGTGCCGGAACGACAGAGGTCATCAGCTGAACGATAATCGAAGCAGAGATATAGGGCATGATGCCGAGCGCGAAGATCGCCATGCGCTCAACTGCACCGCCCGAAAACATGTTGAAGAGGCCGAGGATACCGCCGCTCTGGCCGCGGAATGCCTGGGCAAACGCTTCCGGGTTAAGACCGGGCAGCGGGATATAGGTGCCAAGACGGTAAACCAGAAGCGCACCAAGCGTGAACCAGAGCCGTTTCTTCAGATCTTCCGCCTTGGCGAAAGTCGAGAAATTCAGGTTCGAGGCGAGCTGTTCCGCTGCAGAAGCCATGCAATTCTCCGCGTACCAAATCTCGGAATCAGCGGGAACACCCGGTCCGTTCCGGAAGGACTAACTTTTCGTCTTGAAAACCGGACGCGAGGCGATTGTGTCTGCAATCGGATGCCTCACCGTGGTTTCCGCTATGTCCGCCGCGGCGAGCGATTCGCGCTTGCGGACGTGAGGCTCACATATGGGAGCAAAACCGCCCGGAGTGAAGCACCCCGGGCGGTTCATCAATAATATTATTCAGCAGCCGCAGCGAGCAGCTTGATCGAGCCGCCAGCCTTTTCGATCTTCTCGATCGCCGACTTGGAAGCACCGGCAACTTCGAGCGAAACCTTCGCCTTCAGTTCGCCGTCGGCCAGAACGCGGACGCCGTCCTTTTCGCGACGGATGACGCCGGCAGCCTTGAGGGCAGCTGCGTCAACGGTCTTGGAAGCGTCGAGCTTCTTGGCGTCGATTGCCGTCTGGATACGGCCGAGCGACACGACAACAAACTCCGAAGCGAAGATGTTGTTGAAGCCGCGCTTCGGCAGACGACGGTAGATCGGCATCTGGCCGCCTTCGAAGCCGTTGATGGCGACGCCCGAACGAGCCTTCTGACCCTTCACACCGCGACCGGCGGTCTTGCCGGAGCCCGAGCCGATACCACGGCCAAGACGCTTACGGCTGTGGGTCGAGCCTTCGTTGTCCTTGATTTCATTCAGTTTCATGAGCTTATCCCCCTCACTTCTCGTCGACGACGCGAACGAGGTGCTGGACAGTCCGGATCATGCCGCGGACAGACGGAGTGTCTTCCAGCGTGCGAACCCGGTGCATCTTGTTGAGGCCCAGACCGATCAGCGTCTGACGCTGTACGGCCGGACGGCGAATGGGGCTACCGATCTGCTCGACGGTAACGGTCTTCGCTGCGACTTCTTTCTTAGCCATCTGTCAGCTCCCTTATTCTTCGGAAGCAGCGCCGGAGGAAACACGACGAGCCTGGAGCGTGGCGTACTTCATGCCGCGCTGAGCTGCGATGTCCTTCGGGTGCATCTGGTTCTTGAGGGCGTCGAACGTTGCGCGAACCATGTTGTAGGGGTTCGACGAACCGGTCGACTTGGCAACGACGTCATGAACGCCGAGCGTTTCGAAGACGGCGCGCATCGGGCCACCAGCGATGATACCGGTACCGGCCTTGGCCGAACGCAGCAGCACCTTGCCGGCGCCATGACGGCCGTGAACGTCGTGATGCAGGGTACGACCACCACGCAGCGGGACGAAAATCAGGTCGCGCTTTGCGGCTTCGGTTGCCTTGCGGATGGCTTCCGGCACTTCGCGTGCCTTGCCATGACCGAAGCCAACGCGGCCCTTCTGGTCGCCAACGACGACGAGAGCGGCGAAACCGAAACGACGACCGCCCTTCACCACCTTGGCGACGCGGTTAATTGCTACGAGCTTATCGACAAATTCGCTGTCGCGCTCTTCGCGGTTCTGGCGATCTTCGCGAGAACCCTTTCTTTCCTGTGCCATTGTCCTTTTCCTTTTTCTTTTCCGGGTGCAATCGGCAGATTGACAAAAGTCGCCCCCGTCCGATGGATCGGATGCGACCGGAAACCTATGAGAGTGCCAGGCAGGCGCAACGCCCGCCTGGCGACCGATCAGAAGTTCAGACCACCTTCACGGGCAGCATCGGCCAAAGCCTTGATGCGGCCGTGATAGATGAAGGCGCCACGATCAAAGACAACGTCCTTGACGCCAGCCTTAGCGGCACGCTCAGCGATGAGCTTGCCGACGGCAGCAGCAGCTGCCGTGTCAGCGCCCGTCTTCAACGACGAACGCAGATCGGTATCGAGCGTGGAGGCAGACGCAAGCGTCTTGCCGGCCACGTCGTCGATAACCTGTACGTAGATGTTCTTCGACGAGCGATGAACCGACAGGCGCGGACGGCCATTGGCGACCGCCTTGATTTGACGGCGCACGCGGTTGGCGCGACGCACAAGAGTATCTTTCCTGCTAGCCATTTCGCGTGATCCTTACTTCTTCTTGCCTTCTTTGCGGACAATCCGCTCTTCGGCATACTTGACGCCCTTGCCCTTGTAGGGCTCGGGGCCGCGGTATTCGCGGATTTCCGCGGCAACCTGGCCGACCTGCTGCTTGTTGATGCCGGACACGATGATTTCGGTCGGCTTCGGAACAGCAATCGTGATGCCTTCCGGGGTCTGGTAGACGACGTCGTGGCTGAAGCCGAGCGCCAGCTGCAGGTTCTTGCCCTGCAGCGACGCACGATAACCAACGCCGTTGATTTCGAGCTTGCGCTCGTAACCGTCCTTGACGCCCTTGAAGATGTTCTCGATCATCGTGCGGGACATGCCCCACTTCGAACGAGCATCCTTGCTCTGGCTGAGCGGCTGTACAACAACCGCATTTTCTTCGAGCTTTACCGATACTTCGTCGTTTGCAACAAAGAACAGTTCGCCCTTCGGGCCCTTCGCCGTTACCTTCTGGCCATCAACGCTTGCCGTGACGCCTGCCGGAACCTGAACGGGCTTCTTACCGATACGAGACATTTTTATACCTGTCTGTTCGCTATGGAGAACTTGCTACCGTCTTCGATTAGAAGACGGAGCAAAGGATCTCGCCACCAACATTCTGTTCGCGTGCCTGATGATCGGCCATCACGCCCTTCGGGGTCGAAAGGATGGTGATGCCGAGGCCGTTCGCGACCTGCGGAATGGACTTAACCGAGACATAAACTCGGCGGCCCGGCTTGGAGACGCGTCCGATCTCACGGATCACGGAAGCGCCTTCGTAGTACTTCAGTTCGATGTTCAGCTCGGCCTTGCCGTTGCCGAATACGACTTCGGAGTAACCACGGATGTAGCCTTCAGCCTGAAGAACATCCAGAACACGTGCACGGAGCTTCGAAGCCGGCGTGGAAACGCTCGACTTGCGGCGAGCCGCGCCGTTACGGATACGGGTGAGCATATCGCCCAGCGGATCAGTCATTGCCATGTGCCCGTCTCCTTACCAGCTCGACTTGACAATACCCGGCACCTTGCCGAGGTTGCCCAGTTCGCGAAGCGCAATACGCGACATACGAAGTTTACGATAGAAGGCGCGCGGACGGCCGGTAACTTCGCAACGGTTGCGGATGCGGGTCTTGGATCCATCGCGCGGCAGGCCTGCCAGCTTGATGGTTGCCTTGAACCGCTCTTCAATCGGCAGAGACTGGTTCATGATGGTCGCCTTCAGAGCGGCACGCTTTGCAGCCTGCGAGGCAACCAGTTTGCGGCGGCGCTTGTTCTTTTCAACTGCGCTCGTTTTCGCCATTACAGTTATCCTTCTTTACGCTTGTCGTTACGGATTACTGACGGAACGGGAAGTTGAACTCTGTGAGCAGAGCGCGAGCTTCGTCGTCGTTAGTCGCCGTCGTGCAAACGATGATGTCCATGCCCCACATCTGATCAACCTTGTCGTAGTTGATCTCAGGGAACACAATGTGTTCCTTGACGCCCATGGCGAAGTTGCCACGTCCGTCAAAGGACTTCGGATTGAGGCCACGGAAGTCGCGAACGCGCGGAAGCGCGATGTTCACGAGGCGATCCAGGAACTCAAACATCCGAACGCCGCGCAGGGTAACCTTGGCACCGATCGGCATACCTTCGCGCAGCTTGAAGCCTGCGATGGAGTTGCGAGCGCGGGTGATTACCGGCTTCTGACCAGCAATCGCTGCGAGGTCGGCTGCAGCAACGGTCGGCTTCTTGGAGTCGCCCGTCGATTCGCCAACGCCCATGTTGATGACGATCTTGTCGAGGCGCGGGATCTGCATTTCGTTGGCGTAGGAGAACTTCTCCTGCATAGCCGCACGAATACGCTCGACATATTCCTTCTTGAGCCGCGGCTCGTAAGCGGACTTAGCCATCGATCACTACTCCCGAACGCTTGGCCACGCGGACCTTCTTGTCGCCATCGATCTTGAAACCGACGCGGGTCGGCTTGCCGTCCTTCGGATCGGCAATCGCGATGTTCGAAAGATGGATCGAGGCTTCCTTGTTGATGATGCCGGCTTCCTGGCTCTGGGTCTGGCGCTGGTGACGCTTCACCATGTTTACGCCACGCACGACAGCCCGGTCTTCCTTCGGCATTACCTGTACGACTTCGCCGGTACGACCCTTGTCCTTACCGGTGAGAACGACGACTTTGTCGCCTTTGCGAATCTTTTGCATCTCTCAACGCTCCCTTAGAGTACTTCTGGAGCCAGCGAGATGATCTTCATGTGGTTCTTGGCGCGAAGTTCGCGCGGAACCGGTCCGAAGATACGGGTGCCGATCGGCTCTTTCTTGTTATCGATAAGAACGGCTGCGTTGGTGTCAAAGCGGATGACAGAGCCATCCGGACGGCGGATGTCCTTCGCAGTGCGAACGACAACAGCCTTCATGACATCACCCTTCTTTACGCGGCCGCGCGGAATGGCTTCCTTGATCGAAACGACAATGATGTCGCCGACCGACGCATACTTGCGCTTGGAGCCGCCCAGCACCTTGATGCACATGACACGACGTGCGCCGGAATTATCCGCCACGTCGAGGTTTGTTTGCATCTGAATCATGTCAGGTCGCCTTCTTGTTGTTACCAGGCCGGTTGGGTCGAAACCCCCTCGCCCGGCTTATAGTGCTCATCTCAAAGCAAAAGAACGCCCGGAATCGAGCGTTCCCCTGCTTCAATTGCGTGCTTCATACAGGTATTTTCCCAAGACGCAAGGGTCTTGGCGTCAAAACCTGCTGAAATCAAGCGTGGGCGGCGACTACCGTCCAGCGCTTATCCTTCGAGATCGGCGCACATTCCTCGATGGAAACGACGTCACCAACCTTGTACTGGTTGTTTTCGTCATGCGCCTTGTACTTCTTGGAGCGACGGACGGTCTTCTGGAGGATCGGATGCGCAAAGCGGCGCTCGACCCGTACGACGACGGTCTTGTCGTTCTTGTCGCTGACAACAGTGCCCTGCAGAATGCGTTTCGGCATATTTTCTGGTCCTTAGGCCTTGGCTTCTGCCGCCTTCTGGCGGGCAATGGTTTTGACGCGTGCGATGTCCTTGCGGACTTCGTTGATACGCGAAGACTTCTCGAGCTGGCCGGTTGCCTTCTGGAAGCGCAGGTTGAACTGCTCCTTCTTCAGCTTGGCGAGCTCTTCGTTGAGTTGATCGGCGCTCAGGGCGCGAACATCTACGGCTTTCATGAGTTCACTCCTTACTCTGCGATACGCTGCACGAAGCGCGTCTTGACAGAGAGCTTGGCAGCGCCAAGACGAAGTGCCTCACGGGCAAGTTCTTCGCTGACACCATCGATCTCAAACATCATTCGGCCGGGCTTGACCTTGCATGCCCAGTATTCGACCGAACCCTTACCCTTACCCATGCGGACTTCCGTCGGCTTGGCGGTGACCGGAACGTCAGGGAACACACGGATCCAGACGCGGCCGGCGCGCTTCATGTGACGCGTGATCGCGCGGCGGGCCGCTTCGATCTCGCGTGCATTCACGCGGTTGGGTTCCTGAGCCTTAAGGCCGAATTCGCCGAAAGCGAGATCAGATCCGCCCTTGGCTACGCCCTTGATGCGGCCCTTGAACTGCTTGCGATACTTCGTACGCTTTGGCTGCAACATTTTTTTACTTCTCCGATATTGGCTGCCAAACGCGAATGTTACGCGTTTTCACGACGGCGGTCACGATCGCCACGGTCGCGATCACGGCCTGCCGGGCCCTGGTTGTCACTTTCGATCGCGCGACGCTCCGAAGCCATCGGATCGTGCTCAAGGATTTCGCCCTTGAAGATCCAGACCTTGATGCCGCAGATACCGAAAGCGGTTTCCGCTTCAGCCGTGCCGTAGTCGATGTCCGCACGCAGCGTGTGCAGCGGAACGCGACCTTCGCGGTACCATTCGGTACGAGCGATTTCGGCGCCACCGAGGCGGCCGGCGCAGGTGATCTTGATGCCTTCGGCGCCAAGACGCATGGCCGACTGAACAGCGCGCTTCATCGCACGGCGGAAAGCCACGCGGCGCTCGAGCTGCTGGGCAATCGACTGAGCGACGAGGGTCGCGTCGACTTCCGGCTTGCGCACTTCAACGATGTTGAGGTGCGTCTCGGAGCTGGTCATCTCGGAAAGCTTCTTGCGGAGCTTCTCGATGTCAGCGCCCTTCTTGCCGATGATCAGGCCCGGACGAGCGGAGTGGATCGTGACGCGGCACTTCTTGTGCGGACGCTCGATTACCACCTTGGCGATGCCGGCAGCCTTCAGTTCTTCCATCAGGTAAGCGCGGATCTTCAGGTCTTCGTGAAGAAGCTGGCCGTATTCGGCGTTGTCCGCGAACCAGCGGCTGTCCCAGGTCCGGTTGATACCGAGACGGAAGCCGATCGGATTAATCTTCTGACCCATTATGCGGCCTCCCCTTTGGCTTCCACTTCACGGACGACGATCGTCAAGTGCGAGAACGGCTTTTCGACACGCGATGCACGGCCGCGACCACGAGCGTGGAAGCGCTTCATGACAATCGACTTGCCAACGTAAGCTTCTGCAACGACGAGCGAATCGACGTCGAGATCGTGGTTGTTCTCCGCGTTTGCGATGGCAGATTCAAGGGTCTTCTTGACCGTCTCTGCAATGCGCTTGCGGGAGAATTCCAGTTCGGCCAGAGCGCGATCGACCTTCTTGCCGCGGATCATCGCGGCAACCAGGTTGAGCTTCTGGGGGCTGACGCGGATCGTGCGCGCAACTGCCTGCGCCTCATTATCCTTCAGCCGGCGTTCGGCTTTTGCCTTGCCCATTGTTACTTCCTCTTTGCCTTCTTGTCCGCACCGTGACCGTAGTAGGTCCGGGTCGGAGAGAATTCACCAAACTTGTGGCCGACCATGTCTTCGTTGACGCTGACCGGAACGTGCTTGCTGCCGTTGTAGACGCCGAAGGTGAGACCGACAAACTGCGGAAGGATCGTGGAGCGACGGCTCCAGATCTTGATCACTTCGTTGCGACCGCCTTCGCGGACCTTCTCAGCCTTCTTGAGAAGATAACCGTCAACGAACGGACCTTTCCATACTGAACGAGTCATTCGAGACTTCCTCTCTTACTTCTTCTTCTGGTGGCGCGAGCGCATGATGAACTTGTCGGTCGACTTGTTCGAGCGCGTACGCTTACCCTTCGTGGGCTTGCCCCACGGGGTAACCGGGTGACGACCACCCGAGGTACGGCCTTCACCACCGCCGTGCGGGTGGTCAACCGGGTTCATGACGACACCGCGAACGTGCGGCTTCTTGCCACGCCAACGCGAACGACCAGCCTTACCGTCATTGATGTTGCCGTGGTCGGGGTTCGACACGGCGCCGATCGAGGCGAGGCAGGAACCATGCACCAGGCGCTGTTCACCAGAGTTCAGGCGAAGGATCGCCATGCCCTGGTCGCGGCCAACGAGCTGTGCGTAGGTACCGGCGGAGCGTGCCATCTGGCCGCCCTTGCCCGGCTTCATTTCCACGTTGTGGATGATGGAGCCGACCGGGATGTACTGCAGCGGCATCGTGTTGCCGGGCTTCACGTCAACGGCCTTTTCCGAAGCGATGACCTTGTCGCCAGCAGCAAGGCGCTGCGGAGCGAGGATGTAGGCCTTTTCGCCGTCGGCGTAGTTGACGAGCGCGATGAACGCGGTGCGGTTCGGGTCGTATTCCAGACGCTCGACCGTGCCTTCAACGTCGAACTTGCGACGCTTGAAGTCCACCAGACGATAGGTGCGCTTGTGACCGCCGCCCTGGAAGCGAACGGTGATGCGACCGAGGTTGTTGCGACCGCCCTTGGAGGACAGGCCCTCGGTCAGCGCCTTTACCGGCTTGCCCTTGTAGAGGCCGGACCGGTCAACGATGACCAGCTGGCGCTGGCTCGGGGTCGTCGGATTGAAACTTTTCAATGCCATTTTCTTGTTCCCTTTTGGGTTTTTACCCTAATGGGCCTATCCGTTAGAGACCGGTGGAGACGTCGATGGACTGACCGTCGGCGAGCGTAATGACCGCCTTCTTCACGTCCTTCTGCTTTCCGGCAAAGCCGCGGAAACGCTTCGTCTTGCCCTTGCGGACCAGCGTGTTCACGGCCGTAACCTTGACGCCGAACAGAGCTTCGACTGCAGCCTTGATTTCAGGCTTCGAAGCGTCCTTGGCGACGTTGAAGACGACCTGGTTCTGTTCGGAAACCAGCGTCGACTTTTCAGTGATCGAGGGGGACACGATCACGTCGTAGTGGCGAAGATCCGTCATTTGAACCGCTCCTCCAGAGCTTCCACGGCAGCCTTGGAAAGCACGAGCTTGCCACGGCGCAGAATGTCGTAAACGTTGATGCCCTGAACCGGCAGAACGTCCACGTTCGGGATGTTCTGGGCTGCGAGCTTGAAGTTGTTCTCGATCTCGGCGCCGCCGATGATGAGAGCGTTGGTGAGGCCGAGCGACGCGAATACGCCGGCGAGAGCCTTCGTCTTGGCTTCCTTGGCAACGAGATCGTCGATGACGATGATCTCTTCAGCCTTCAGCTTGGCCGAGAGTGCATGGCGCAGGCCGAGGGCGCGAACCTTCTTCGGCAGGTCATGGGCGTGGCTGCGGACAACCGGGCCATGAGCCTTGCCACCGCCGCGGAACTGCGGAGCACGCGCGGAGTGGTGGCGGGCGCGGCCCGTACCCTTCTGCTTGTACATCTTGGCGCCGGTGCGGGACACTTCAGCGCGGCCCTTGGCCTTGTGCGTGCCCTGCTGCTTCTTGGCGAGCTGCCAGCGAACGACGCGGGCAATGATGTCTTCACGGGGTTCGAGGCCGAAAATGGCGTCAGAAAGAGAAACCTTTCCTGCGTCCTTGCCCTCGAGGGTTTTGACGTTGAGATCCATTATTCGGCTCCCTTACTTCGATGCTTCGGCGCGCACAGCGGCCGGACGCGGAGCGCCTTCCGGGGTGCCCGACTTGATGGCGTCACGAACGACGATCCAGGCACCCTTGGAGCCGGGGACAGCGCCCTTGACCAGGATCAGACCGCGGTCTTCATCGGTCGATACGACTTCGAGGTTCTGAGTGGTGACGCGCGTCTGGCCCATGTGACCAGCCATGCGCTTGCCCTTCCAAACGCGGCCCGGGTCCTGGTTGGAACCGGTAGAACCATGCGAACGGTGCGATACGGAAACGCCGTGCGTTGCACGCAGACCGCCGAAGTTGTGGCGCTTGATGGCGCCGGCAAAGCCCTTACCGATCGTGGTACCGGTGACGTCGACGAGCTGACCGGCGACGAAATGGTTCGCCGTCAGTTCTGCACCGATGTCGATCAGGTTGTCCGCGGAAACGCGGAACTCGACGAGCTTCGCCTTCGGCTCGACGTTGGCAGCAGCAAAGTGGCCGCGCATCGCCTTCGGCGTGTTCTTGACCTTGGAGCGGCCAGCACCGAGCTGGACAGCAACGTAGCCGTTCTTTTCTTCCGTACGCTGGGCTACCACCTGGCAGCTTTCCAGCTTCAAAACTGTAACCGGGATATGCTCACCGGCGTCGTTATAGACGCGGGTCATTCCCACTTTCTGTGCAATCACACCTGAACGCATTGGTTCATTCCTCTTGAGAGTTAGTGACGGAGCGAGCCCCCTCACATCTCTGGTTTAAGGTTTCCTTGAGATCATCCGATCTTGAGGTCGCCCGTTTTTGGAAGCCGTTGGACCGAGGCCCACGTACCTTCCTTGTTTATTAAAGCTTGATTTCCACGTCGACGCCGGCAGCCAGGTCGAGCTTCATCAGCGCGTCAACGGTCTGCGGGGTCGGGTCTACGATATCGAGAAGGCGCTTGTGGGTGCGCATTTCGAACTGTTCACGGCTCTTCTTGTCGACGTGCGGCGAGCGGTTGACCGTAAACTTTTCAATGCGCGTCGGCAGCGGTACGGGACCGCGCACGCTTGCACCGGTACGCTTTGCAGTCGACACGATTTCGCGCGTCGAGGCGTCGAGGATCCGGTGATCAAACGCCTTGAGGCGGATGCGGATGTTCTGGCCGTTCATACGACTTATCCTTGTTCAGGTTACTTGCGGTTTCCGTGGAAAAACACGCAGTGAACTTCGTTTAATTTCGGCCAGTCCGCTAACTTTTCAAAGATCGGAGGGACAGGGTTTCCCCTGCCCCTTCCTATTTGAGCGGCCGTGGCCGGCCTGTCTTTCTGTGAGCGCACAACGTCGAAGCACCGTGCAAATCACGCGTGGGCGCCATTTGCACTATTTCGTCGTCTTCGGCAAGCCGTGCGACCAACTAAATCTTTCGGGGCGGGTATGTCCAAGGCGCATAGCACATGCGCCTTGTGTCTTCCCGCCCTCAGTCTC
>NZ_LMJM01000009.1:0-223 GCF_001429005.1 Ensifer sp. Root954 | reverse complement strand
GATCTGGCCACGCTCGACGCCGTCACGGTTAACACCACGGATCAGCGCGCCGATGTTGTCGCCGGCCTGGCCCTGGTCGAGCAGCTTGCGGAACATTTCAACGCCCGTAACCGTCGTCTTCGACGTGTCGCGGATGCCGACGATTTCGACTTCTTCGCCAACCTTGACGATGCCGCGCTCAACGCGACCGGTCACAACCGTACCACGGCCCGAGATCGAGAAC
>NZ_LMJM01000008.1:299-17719 GCF_001429005.1 Ensifer sp. Root954 | reverse complement strand
AACGTGGCCAATCGTGCCAATGTTAACGTGCGGCTTGTTGCGCTCAAATTTGCTCTTTGCCATTTCCGGCTCTCCGTTTTCTATCCCCTACCGGGGAAAACTTTTAACTTCTGTCAGCGTCTTGGTATTCCGGTCACTTCTGACCGGAATACTTCGCCTGGATTTCCTGCGCGACGTTCGACGGAACCGGCGCGTAGTGATCGAAGGTCATCGTGTACTGCGCGCGGCCCTGAGACATGGAGCGCAGGTTGTCGACGTACTTGAACATGTTCGCCAGCGGAACGTTTGCGTTGATCACAACGGCAACGCCACGCGATTCCTGGCCCTGGATCTGGCCACGGCGGGAGTTCAGGTCGCCGATAACGTCGCCGACGTAGTCTTCCGGCGTTACGACTTCGACCTTCATCATCGGCTCGAGAAGCTGTGCACCAGCCTTCTTGGCCGCTTCACGGAAGCAAGCACGCGATGCGATTTCGAAGGCGAGAACCGACGAGTCGACGTCGTGGAATGCACCGTCGATGAGCGTCGCCTTGACGCCGAGCATCGGGAAGCCAGCGAGCGGACCCGAAGACAGAACGCTTTCGATACCCTTCTGAACGCCCGGGATGTATTCCTTCGGAACAGCACCACCGACGATCTTGGATTCGAAGACGAAATCTTCGCCATCCGGGTTCGGTTCGAACACGATCTTGACGCGCGCGAACTGACCGGTACCACCGGACTGCTTCTTGTGCGTGTAGTCTTCTTCGTGCTGACGCGTGATGGTTTCGCGGTAGGCAACCTGCGGAGCACCGACGTTGGCTTCAACCTTGAACTCGCGACGCATACGGTCGACGATGATGTCGAGGTGAAGTTCGCCCATGCCAGCGATGATCGTCTGGCCGGATTCCTGGTCGGTCTTGACGCGGAACGACGGGTCTTCAGCTGCCAGGCGGTTGAGCGCGAGGCCCATCTTTTCCTGGTCGCCCTTGGACTTCGGCTCGATCGCGATCTGGATGACCGGCTCCGGGAATTCCATGCGCTCGAGGATAACCGGCTTCAGCGGATCGCAAAGCGTGTCACCCGTGGTGGTTTCCTTGAGACCGGCAAGAGCAACGATGTCGCCTGCGAAGGCTTCTTCGATGTCTTCACGCGAGTTCGAGTGCATCTGCAGCATACGGCCGACGCGCTCGCGCTTGTCCTTGACCGTGTTCATGACAGACGAGCCCTTTTCGAGCTTGCCCGAATAGATGCGTGCGAAGGTCAGCGAACCGACGAAGGGGTCGTTCATGATCTTGAACGCGAGCATCGAAAGCGGCTCGGCGTCGTCAGCGTGACGCTCGATCTCGGCTTCGGTCTTGGCGTCGATGCCCTTGATCGCCGGAATGTCGAGCGGCGACGGCAGGTAGTCGACAACCGCGTCGAGAAGCGGCTGAACGCCCTTGTTCTTGAACGCGGTACCGCAGAACATCGGGTGGAACTTCACGTCGATGGTGCCGCGGCGAACGAGTTCGCGGATCTTGTCGTTCGAGGGCATGTTGCCTTCGAGGTAGGCTTCCATCGCGGCTTCGTCGATCTCGACAACGGTCTCGATCAGCTTCTCGCGATATTCTTCGGCCTTGTCCTTCATGTCGTCCGGAATCTCGACGACGTCCCACTGGGCGCCGAGCGATTCGTCGCGCCAGACGAGAGCGTTCATCTCGACCAGGTCGATAACACCCTTGAACTCGGTTTCAGCGCCGATCGGCAGCTGCATGACGACGGCGATCGCGCCCAGACGGGTCTTGATCATCTCGACCGAGCGGTAGAAGTCCGCGCCGGTCTTGTCCATCTTGTTGCAGAAGATCATGCGCGGAACGTTGTACTTTTCCGCCTGACGCCAGACGGTTTCCGTCTGCGGCTCAACACCGGCGTTGGCGTCGAGCAGCGCGATGGCGCCGTCGAGAACGCGCAGCGAACGCTCGACTTCGATGGTGAAGTCAACGTGGCCGGGGGTGTCGATGATGTTGAAGCGGCGAGCCTTGCCGTCACGACCCTTCCAGAAGGTGGTCGTCGCAGCAGACGTGATCGTGATGCCGCGTTCCTGTTCCTGCTCCATCCAGTCCATGGTAGCGGCGCCGTCGTGGACTTCGCCGATCTTGTGGGACTTGCCGGTGTAGTAGAGAATGCGCTCGGTCGTCGTGGTCTTGCCGGCGTCGATGTGCGCCATGATACCGAAGTTACGGTAATCTTCGATTTTGTATTCGCGTGCCATAGTGGACTGCCTCTTGAGACGTTCGCGCCAGAATTACCAGCGATAGTGCGAGAACGCACGGTTGGCATCAGCCATCTTGTGCGTGTCTTCGCGCTTCTTCACGGCGCTACCACGGTTGTTCGCTGCGTCCATGAGTTCGCCGCAGAGGCGATCAACCATGGTCGTTTCGTTGCGCTTGCGTGCAGCCGTGATCAGCCAACGGATGGCGAGAGCCTGGCGACGCTCCGGACGAACGTCGACCGGAACCTGGTAGGTTGCACCACCAACGCGACGCGAACGCACTTCAACGTGCGGCGCGATGTTGTCGAGCGCGGAATGGAATACAGCGATCGGCTCCTGCTTCAGCTTGGCCTGAACCGCATCGAACGCACCGTAAACGATGGTTTCAGCGACCGACTTCTTGCCGTGCAGCATGATCGCATTCATGAACTTCGTGACAACCAGATCACCGAACTTCGGATCCGGGTTGATCTCACGCTTTTCTGCTCTATGACGTCTGGACATACTTCTCGTCTCTTCAAACTATTTAGCGCTCTACCACGCGGAGGACCTCGCGCAGCGCCGGGATTTTCAAAACCGAATTACTTCGGACGCTTCGCACCGTACTTCGAACGGCGCTGCTTGCGGTTCTTGACGCCCTGAGTATCGAGAACACCGCGGATGATGTGATAACGAACACCCGGAAGGTCCTTAACGCGGCCGCCACGGATCATCACGACCGAGTGTTCCTGAAGGTTGTGGCCTTCACCCGGAATGTAGCCGATGACTTCGAAGCCGTTCGTCAGGCGAATCTTGGCAACCTTACGCAGAGCCGAGTTCGGCTTCTTCGGGGTCGTCGTGTAAACGCGGGTGCAAACGCCACGCTTCTGCGGGTTTTCCTGCAGAGCAGGAACCTTGTTGCGCTTTACCTGTGCCTGACGAGGCTTACGGATCAGCTGGTTTACGGTAGGCATATACCCATCCCTTGCAAAATCTTGTCACATTACCCTTGCGGGCGGATCGTTGCCGTCGCCGGCAGTTTCGAACGCCTCATGAAATGCGCAAAACAAGGGCCGATCCGCCTTTTCCGCAGATGGCCCCAAATAAAGCAGAGGACGCACTATTTCGTGCGTCGTGCGTGCAGCATTGTAGTCGTCAGCGTGCGTTTCGAACCTTGTTTGAGGCGAACTTCAGAACGCGACGTTCCGAACCAGCCAGCCTCACATGGGCTCCGATGCGGCGGGGTGTACTGATTTCAAGGCGAACAGTCAAGGGCAATTAAGAAATATTCCCGGACGCGTTCGCCCGGCATGCCTGAAAAACAAGGCTTTTGCACATGGTTTGGCGCCTGGCGCCCGCCTCATCTGCCCTTCTGTGCCCGGAGTGTCTGACGGGATTAAGGAATCGGCAACCACTTTGTGGGGGTTTTCCACGGTGATCGACTCGCTCTCAACGGAAGCGTCCGCGCGGCATTGCATTTCCATCGCGCTGATTCAAAAAGGAAGCTAAGGTCGCACCAAACCCATTCGAAAGGAAACAAAATGGCCGTCACCCCAGACAACGACAATGCCCCGGACGAGCCGATGGTGTTCATCATCATCGGCAAGGCCTACGAGACCGACGGCGACGAGGACGGCGTGGACATTCACGTAATGCTGAAGGCGCCCGACGACGATACCGCGGTACGCGAAGCGCTCAACGCGCTTGCAGAAGAAGGTTTTCTCGAGGCCGACCTGGACCAGATCGGCACATTGACCGACGTTCCGAGCGAAGAGCCGCACGCGTCCGCCTATCAGGGTGCGCTCGAAGGCGAAGTCGCGATCATCCGCTTCAGCTGAGACGCTGCAAGACAGCCCATCGCATCAGCTCCCAAGGCCGTATTTGCAAAAGAAGAAGCCGCCGAGATCGCTCTCGGCGGCTTCTTCTTCTGTGAGGTTGGAGGGCGAACACGCCCTCCCCCATTATTCGGCTGCCGCGTTCTCGCTTGCGAGATCGGCGAGCATCGGCGTTGCCACGTCTGCACCGGTGCCGCGACGACGCTCTTCCAGGATCATTTCGTCGCGCGCGGTTGCGATGCGACGGATCTGGGTCATCGTGCCGCCGGTACCGGCCGGGATCAGACGGCCGACGATGACATTTTCCTTCAGACCCTGCAGGCCGTCGGTCTTGCCGGCGATTGCGGCTTCCGTCAGGACCTTCGTGGTCTCCTGGAACGACGCTGCCGAGATGAACGACGGCGTCTGCAGCGAGGCCTTGGTGATGCCGAGCAGGACCGGATCGCCGTAAGCCGGCTTCTTGCCCTGTTCGATCAGGCCGTCGTTGACGTCTTCGAGCTCGATGCGGTCGACGTTGTCGCCGACGATGTAGGTCGAGTCACCGGCGTCGGTGATTTCAACCTTCTGCAGCATCTGACGGACGATCACCTCGATGTGCTTGTCGTTGATGACAACGCCCTGCAGTCGGTAGACTTCCTGGATTTCGTTGACCAGGTAGGAAGCAAGTGCTTCCACGCCCTTGATCGCCAGGATGTCGTGCGGCGCCGGGTTGCCGTCGAGGATGTAGTCGCCCTTTTCGATGTAGTCGCCATCCTGAAGATGGAAGGGCTTGCCCTTCGGGATCAGGTATTCGACCGGCTCGACACCGTCTTCCGCCGGCTCGATCAGAACGCGACGCTTGTTCTTGTAGTCGCGGCCGAATCGGATCGTACCATCGATCTCAGCGATGATGGCGTGATCCTTCGGACGACGTGCTTCGAACAGTTCGGCAACGCGCGGCAGACCACCGGTGATGTCCTTGGTCTTGGCGCTTTCGAGCGGCGAACGTGCAAGCACGTCACCCTGCGAAACCTTCGTGCCCGGTTCTACCGACAGAATGGCGTCAACCGAAAGCATGAAGCGGGCGTCGCCACCACGCGACAGCTTCATGACTGCGCCGTTCTTGTCCTTGATGACGATCGCCGGCTTCAGGTCCGTACCGCGCGGCGTCGAACGCCAATCGATAACCTGACGCTTGGTGATGCCGGTGGACTCGTCGGTCGCTTCCAGAACCGAGATGCCGTCGACGACGTCTTCGAAGTGAACGGTACCTTCCACTTCCGTCATCATCGGACGGGTGTAGGGGTCCCATTCGGCGAGACGCTGACCGCGCTTCACCTTGTCGCCGTCGTCGACGAGGATCTTCGAACCGTAGGCAACGCGCTGCGAGGACCGCTCGACGCCACGTTCATCCAGGATCTGGACGGCCATGTTACGACCCATGGCGACGAGAACGCCGTCAGAGTTGCGTAGCATGTTGCGGTTCTTAATCTGAACCGTACCTTCGTAGGACGCTTCGAGGAACGACTGGTCAACCACGGTCGCCGTACCGCCCAAGTGGAAGGTACGCATGGTGAGCTGGGTGCCCGGTTCACCGATCGACTGTGCGGCGATAACGCCAACCGCTTCGCCCATGTTGACCGGCGTACCACGAGCCAGGTCGCGGCCGTAGCAGACGCCGCAAACGCCCGTCTGGATTTCGCAGGTCAGCGCCGAGCGAATGCGGATCGACTGAATACCAGCCTTCTCGATCTCGATGACATCCGGTTCAAGGATCATCCGGCCGGCGTCGACGATGCGAGCGCCCGTGACCGGGTGATCGATGTCGTCCAGAGCCGTACGGCCGAGAATACGAGCGCCAAGCGAAGCCACGACCTGACCGGCATCGACGATCGCCGTCATGGTGAGGCCCTTGTCGGTGCCACAATCGACGGAGTTGACGATGCAATCCTGCGCGACGTCGACGAGACGGCGGGTCAGGTAACCGGAGTTCGCGGTCTTCAAGGCGGTGTCTGCCAGACCCTTACGGGCACCGTGGGTCGAGTTGAAGTACTCGTTAACGGTCAGGCCTTCCTTGAAGTTCGAGATGATCGGCGTCTCGATGATTTCGCCCGACGGCTTGGCCATGAGGCCACGCATGCCGCCCAGCTGGCGCATCTGGTTCGGAGAACCACGAGCACCCGAGTGCGACATCATGTAGATCGAGTTCATCGGCTTCTGGCGACCATTGTCGTCGAACTCGACCGCCTTGATGCGGGCCATCATTTCTTCGGCGACCTTTTCGGTCGCCTTGCCCCAGGCGTCGACAACCTTGTTGTACTTTTCGCCCTGGGTGATGAGGCCGTCATTGTACTGCTGCTCGTATTCCTTCACGAGCGCTTCAGTGTCGCCGACGATCTTCACCTTGGTGTCCGGAATGACCATGTCGTCCTTGCCGAACGAAATGCCGGCGCGGCAGGCATGGGCGAAGCCGAGCTGCATGATGCGGTCGCAGAAGATGACCGTGTCCTTCTGGCCGCAATGACGGTAGACCGTGTCGATCATCTTGGAGATGTTCTTCTTGGTCATTTCCTGGTTGCAGGTATCGAACGGCACGTTGACGTTGCGCGGCAGCAGCTCGCCGATGATCATGCGGCCAGGCGTGGTTTCATAGATCTTCGAAACCGGGTTGCCCTCGGCGTCGACGGTCTTGAAGCGGCCACGGATCTTGGCGTGCAGCGTCACGGCCTTGGTTTCGAGCGCGTGGTGCAACTCGCCCATGTCCGAGAACGCCATGCCTTCGCCCGGCTCGTTCTGGTTCAGGATCGACAAGTAGTAGAGACCGAGAACCATGTCCTGCGACGGAACGATGATCGGCGCGCCGTTTGCCGGGTGCAGAATGTTGTTTGTCGACATCATCAGCACGCGGGCTTCGAGCTGAGCTTCGAGCGACAGCGGCACGTGAACGGCCATCTGGTCACCGTCGAAGTCGGCGTTGAAGGCCGTGCAGACGAGCGGGTGCAGCTGGATCGCCTTGCCTTCGACCAGGGTCGGTTCGAAGGCCTGGATGCCCAGGCGGTGCAACGTCGGCGCACGGTTGAGGAGAACCGGGTGCTCGCGGATGACCTCGTCGAGGATATCCCAGACTTCCGGCTTTTCCTTTTCGACGAGCTTCTTTGCCTGCTTGACGGTGGACGAGAAGCCCTTGGCGTCAAGACGCGCGTAGATGAACGGCTTGAACAGCTCGAGCGCCATCTTCTTCGGCAGGCCGCACTGGTGCAGCTTCAGTTCCGGACCGGTCACGATGACCGAACGGCCGGAATAGTCGACGCGCTTGCCAAGCAGGTTCTGACGGAAGCGGCCCTGCTTGCCCTTGAGCATGTCGGACAGCGACTTCAGCGGACGCTTGTTGGCGCCGGTGATGACGCGGCCACGACGGCCGTTGTCGAACAGCGCATCGACAGATTCCTGCAGCATGCGCTTTTCGTTGCGGATGATGATGCCCGGAGCGCGCAGTTCGATCAGGCGCTTCAGACGGTTGTTACGGTTGATGACGCGGCGATAGAGATCGTTCAGATCCGACGTCGCGAAGCGGCCACCGTCGAGCGGCACGAGCGGACGCAGATCCGGGGGGATCACCGGAACGACCTTCATGATCATCCATTCCGGGCGGTTGCCGGAATCCATGAAGTTCTCGACGATCTTCAGCCGCTTCATCAGCTTCTTCTGCTTCAGATCCGAGGTCGTCTCAGCGAGCTCGGCGCGCAGGTCGCCGGCGATCTTTTCCAGGTTCATCGAAGCGAGCATCTCGTAGATCGCTTCGGCGCCGATCATGGCGGTGAACTGGTCTTCGCCGAACTCGTCGACGGCGAGCATGTAGTCTTCTTCGCTGAGGAGCTGGTTTTCCTTCAGCGACGTCAGACCCGGCTCGGTGACGATGTAGTTTTCGAAGTACAGAACGCGCTCGACATCCTTCAGCGTCATGTCGAGCAGCGTCGAAATGCGGCTCGGCAGCGACTTCAGGAACCAGATGTGGGCAACGGGAGCGGCGAGCTCGATGTGGCCCATGCGCTCACGGCGAACGCGCGACAACGTCACTTCGACGCCGCACTTTTCGCAGATGATGCCCTTGTACTTCATGCGCTTGTACTTGCCGCACAAGCACTCGTAGTCCTTGATCGGTCCAAAGATGCGCGCGCAGAACAGACCGTCGCGTTCCGGCTTGAACGTGCGGTAGTTGATCGTCTCCGGCTTCTTGATCTCACCGTAAGACCAGGAAAGAATCTTCTCCGGCGAGGCGATCGAAATCCGAATGGAATCGAAGGTCTGTGCAGGCACCTGCGGATTGAAAAGATTCATGACCTCTTGGTTCATGCCTGTCTCCTTTACGGGCTTTACGCCCTGAGCTTGGCGAGGGTGCCGACAAATCCCGGGCGCCGGCCCCTGCCCCATAAACAGCTAAAACCGCATTGGCTGCGGCTTCGTTCCTGCCGGAGACGTCAGCGTCTCCCGGCGGAAACGGTGCGCGCCGCATGAGCGGCACGCACCTTGGGTCTCTTTACTCGGCTGCGTCGGGCAACTGCGCCGCGCCAGCCTCGTCGACCTTCGAGTTTTCGAGCTCGACCGAAAGGCCCAGCGAGCGCATTTCCTTGACGAGAACGTTGAAGCTCTCCGGAATGCCCGCTTCGAAGGTATCGTCGCCACGGACGATCGCTTCGTAGACCTTGGTACGACCGGCAACGTCGTCCGACTTGACCGTCAGCATTTCCTGCAGGGTGTAGGCGGCGCCGTACGCTTCGAGCGCCCAGACCTCCATTTCCCCGAAGCGCTGACCGCCGAACTGCGCCTTACCACCGAGCGGCTGCTGGGTGACGAGCGAGTACGGACCGATCGAACGGGCGTGGATCTTGTCGTCGACCAGGTGGTTGAGCTTCAACATGTAGATGTAGCCCACGGTCACCTGGCGGTCGAACTGATCGCCGGTACGGCCGTCATAGAGCGTCGACTGACCGGTCACCTTCAGACCTGCCTGCTCCAGCATCTCGTTGACGTCGGCTTCGACAGCACCGTCGAAGACCGGCGTTGCGATCGAAACGCCGCGACGGGTCTGCTCGGCCAGGCGCACGATCGACTCGTCGTCGTACTGCTTGATCGGCTCACCCTTCGGGCCCGACCCGATGACGCTGTCGATGGTGTCGCGCAGCGGCTGGATATCGGCACCTGCCTTGTAGGCGTCGAGCATCGCGCCGATCTTCTGACCCATGCCGGCGCAAGCCCAGCCAAGGTGGGTTTCGAGGATCTGGCCGACGTTCATGCGCGAAGGCACGCCGAGCGGGTTCAGAACGACGTCGACATGCGTGCCGTCTTCCAGGAACGGCATGTCTTCGATCGGTACGATACGCGACACGACGCCCTTGTTGCCGTGACGACCGGCCATCTTGTCACCCGGCTGGATCTTGCGCTTCACAGCGACGAAGACCTTGACCATCTTCATGACGCCCGGAGGCATTTCGTCGCCGCGCTGGACCTTCTCGACCTTGTCCATGAAGCGCTGTTCAAGGCGCGACTTGGATTCGTCGTACTGGGCGCGAAGAGCTTCGATCTCGCCCTGAGCCTTTTCGTCTTCGACGGCGAACATCCACCACTGCGAGCGGGGGTATTCGCTGACGACGAGGTTCGAAAGCTCGGTGCCCTTCTTGAAGCCCTTCGGGCCGGCAACGGCCGTGTGGCCACGCAGCATGTCGACGAGACGGGCGTAGACGTTGCGGTCCAGGATCGCCTGTTCGTCGTCGCGGTCCTTGGCGAGGCGTTCGATTTCCTCGCGCTCGATCGCCATCGCGCGCTCGTCCTTCTCAACGCCGTGGCGGTTGAAGACGCGAACTTCGACGACGGTACCGAAGGTGCCCGGGGGCATGCGCATCGAGGTGTCGCGAACGTCGGAGGCCTTTTCACCGAAGATGGCACGCAGAAGCTTTTCTTCCGGCGTCATCGGGCTTTCGCCCTTCGGCGTGATCTTGCCGACGAGGATGTCACCCGGCTGAACCTCTGCACCGATATAAACGATACCGGCTTCGTCGAGGTTGCGCAGCGCTTCTTCCGAAACGTTCGGAATGTCGCGAGTGATTTCTTCCGGACCCAGCTTTGTGTCACGCGCCATCACTTCGAATTCTTCGATGTGGATGGAGGTGAACACGTCGTCGCGCACGATCCGCTCGGAGAGCAGGATCGAGTCTTCGTAGTTGTAGCCGTTCCACGGCATGAACGCGACGAGCGCGTTGCGGCCGAGAGCCAGGTCACCGAGGTCGGTCGACGGACCGTCAGCGATGATGTCGCCCTTGTTCAGGATGTCACCGACGGTGACCAGCGGGCGCTGGTTGACGCAGGTGTTCTGGTTCGAGCGCTGGAACTTCTGCAGACGGTAGATATCGACGCCCGACTTCGACGGATCGAGGTCTTCGGTGGCGCGGATAACGATACGGGTCGCGTCAACCTGGTCGACGACACCGCCACGACGGGCTGCAATAGCAGCGCCGGAGTCACGGGCAACGACCGGCTCCATGCCGGTACCGACGAACGGTGCTTCGGCGCGCAGCAGCGGCACGGCCTGACGCTGCATGTTCGAGCCCATCAGTGCGCGGTTGGCGTCGTCGTTCTCGAGGAACGGGATGAGCGCCGCTGCGACCGAAACGAGCTGCTTCGGCGAAACGTCCATCAGGTTGATATTGTCGCGCGGCGCCAGCATAACTTCGCCGGCGTGACGGCAAACAACGAACTCTTCAGCGAACGAGCCATCGTTCTCGAGAACCGAGTTTGCCTGGGCAACGTGGTACTTCGCCTCTTCCATTGCGGAGAGATAGACGACGTCGTTCGTCACCTTGCCGTCAACGATCTTGCGGTACGGGCTTTCGATGAAGCCGTACTTGTTGACGCGGGCAAAGGTTGCAAGCGAGTTGATCAGACCGATGTTCGGGCCTTCCGGCGTTTCGATCGGGCAAATACGGCCGTAGTGGGTCGGGTGAACGTCGCGGACTTCGAAGCCGGCGCGCTCGCGGGTCAGACCACCCGGGCCAAGAGCCGAGAGACGGCGCTTGTGGGTGATTTCCGAAAGCGGGTTCACCTGGTCCATGAACTGCGACAGCTGCGAGGAACCGAAGAACTCGCGAACGGCGGCCGCAGCCGGCTTCGCGTTGATCAGGTCCTGCGGCATGACCGTGTCGATTTCGATCGAGGACATGCGTTCCTTGATCGCGCGCTCCATGCGGAGCAGGCCGAGACGGTACTGGTTCTCCATGAGCTCGCCGACCGAACGAACACGGCGGTTGCCGAGGTTGTCGATGTCGTCGATCTCGCCCTTGCCGTCACGCAGCTCGACGAGCATCTTGACGACAGCCAGGATGTCTTCCTTGCGCAGGATGCGCACGGTGTCGGCAACTTCGAGGTCGAGACGCATGTTCATCTTGACGCGACCGACGGCCGAAAGGTCGTAGCGCTCGGCATCAAAGAACAGCGTGTTGAACATGGCTTCCGCGGAATCCATGGTCGGCGGTTCACCCGGACGCATGACGCGGTAGATGTCGAACAGGGCGTCCTGACGGTTCTCGTTCTTGTCCACGGTCAGCGTGTTGCGGATGTAGGCGCCGACATTGATGTGGTCGATGTCGAGAACCGGGATCTCGTCGAAACCAGCCGAGAGGATGACCGGAAGGGTCTTCTCGTCGATTTCGTCGCCGGCTTCGAGATAGATCTCGCCGGTGCTGTAGTTGACGACGTCTTCGGCAAGGTAGTTGCCGTAGAGGTCATCATTGGTCGCCTTGAGCGCCTTCAGGCCCTTTTCCTGCAGTTGGCGCAGCAGACGCGGGGTCAGCTTCTTGCCAGCTTCAACAACGACTTCGCCGGTGTCGGCGTCGACCATCTCGGTGATGGCCTTCTGGCCCTTAAGGGCGTCCGGCTGGAACGGCACGCGCCAGCCTTCGCCGTCGCGCTGGTAGAGCGACTTCGTGTAGAAGGTGTCGAGGATTTCCTCGCCGTCCATTCCGAGCGCCATCAGCAGCGACGTCACCGGAATCTTGCGGCGACGGTCGATACGGGCATGAACGATATCCTTGGCGTCGAACTCGATGTCGAGCCAGGAACCGCGGTAAGGAATGACACGGGCCGCAAACAGCAGCTTGCCCGACGAGTGGCTCTTGCCCTTGTCGTGGTCGAAGAACACGCCCGGCGAACGGTGCATCTGCGAAACGATGACGCGCTCGGTGCCGTTGACGATGAAGGTACCGTTGTCGGTCATGAGCGGCATGTCGCCCATGTAGACGTTCTGTTCCTTGATGTCCTTGATCGACTTCGCGCCGGTATCCTCGTCGATATCGAACACGATGAGGCGCAGCGTCACCTTGAGCGGCGCTGCGTAGGTCAGATCGCGCTGACGGCATTCTTCGACGTCGAACTTCGGCGGCTCGAATTCGTACGAAACGAATTCAAGCATCGATGCGCCCGAGAAGTCCTTGATCGGGAAAACGGACTTGAAAACAGCTTGGAGCCCTTCATCAGGGCGACCGCCCTTGGGCTCTTCAACCATCAGAAACTGGTCGTAGGATGCCTTCTGAACCTCGATGAGGTTCGGCATTTCTGCGACTTCTGGAATTTTACCAAAAAACTTGCGTACGCGCCTGCGACCGTTAAACGAAAGGGTCTGAGCCATCGTCGCTCCTTGTCAATCTTGCATCCGGGCCTGCAACGGACGGGAACCGATGGCCAGTCGACCCCGTCAATCAATGAGTAGTTCAATCTCGTCCAACCAACGAAAAACGCTCAGCGCGGATTGCTGTGCTGCCTTCCGTTCGAGACCATCCTCTTGAAGAACCCATTACCCAAAAGCCGTTTTTCGACAGGCTTTTGGGTAATATGTTCTAAAAACGGTCAAAGAGAGGCGGCCTGAAAAGGCCACCTCCCCTTGCATGTAGCCGAATTACTTGACGTCAACCTTGGCGCCAGCGTCTTCGAGCTTCTTCTTGAGGTCAGCAGCTTCAGCCTTGGAAACTGCTTCCTTAACCGGCTTCGGAGCGCCTTCGACCAGGTCCTTGGCTTCCTTGAGGCCGAGGCCGGTGATGCCGCGAACTTCCTTGATGACGTTGATCTTGTTGGCGCCAGCGTCAACGAGGATAACGTCAAACTCGGTCTTTTCTTCTTCAGCAGCAGCCGGAGCAGCAGCGCCGCCAGCAGCAGCGACAGCTACCGGAGCAGCAGCCGAAACGCCCCACTTCTCTTCGAGCAGCTTGGAAAGCTCAGCAGCTTCCAGAACGGTCAGCGAGGAGAGGTCTTCAACGATCTTTGCGAGATCAGCCATTTTACTTTTCCTTTTGTTCGGTTCGAACTGGTTTTAAATACAACAGCGAAAATCCGCCTTAGGCGGCTTCGTCCTTCTTGGCATAGGCCGAGAACACGCGAGCAAGCTGGCTTGCCGGTGCCTGAACAACCGTTGCGACGCGGGTTGCCGGGGCATTGAGAAGGCCCAGCAGCTTTGCGCGCAGCTCGTCGAGCGAAGGCAGGGTCGCAAGCGACTTGACTGCTTCGGCGTTGAGCGTGGTCGTGCCCATGGCGCCACCGAGAACAACGAGCTTGTCGTTGGTCTTGGCGAAATCCATGACAACCTTAGGAGCCGTGATCGGGTCTTCGCTGTATGCGATCAGCGTCTGACCCTTGAAGAGATTGGTCATCCCTTCCGACTCGGTGCCCTGAAGAGCGATCTTGGCCAGGCGGTTTTTCGCGACTTTGACGGTGCCGCCAGCAGCGCGCATCTTCGAACGGAAGTCGTTCATCTGCGCAACTGTGACACCAGCATAGTGGGCCACGACAACCGAACCGGAAGCCTTGAAGACTTCGTTCAGCTCCGTGACGAATTCGCGTTTTTCCGCTCTTTCCACTGTCTGTCTCCAGTAGACAGGGTTGCAATAATGCAGCCCCATCGGGTTTGCCTTTGTCACCCGAGATCGAGCTCGATCCCTGATAACGCTTAAGGATCCTGTCCCTTGGCGTTCCCGGAAGAGCCGGGTCTGACACAAGGCAAGCGAGGTTCGAACCGAATTTCGACGCCTCCGGCGTCATGGCGAAATTCAGATCTTACCCGTCTCATGCAGGCCGAAGTGATTAAGGTATAACCACCCGCAATCTCGGACAGGAGTTCCGGATCGAAATCCGGATTTCCGGCCCCGAAGGGCCGGAAACTCTTTCCCGGGCCGAAGCCCGAAAATTCTTTAGGCGACGCTGAGCGTGGCCGGGTCGATCTTGAGGCCCGGGCCCATGGTCGACGAAATCGCGACGCGCTTGACGTAGTTGCCCTTGGCGCCGGTCGGCTTTGCCTTGATCACGGCGTCAGCGAAAGCACGGATGTTTTCTTCCAGTGCCTTGGCGTCGAAGGACGCCTTGCCGATGCCAGCGTGAACGATACCGGCCTTCTCGACGCGGAACTCAACGGCGCCGCCCTTGGAAGCCTTGACGGCACCAGCGACATCCATCGTAACCGTGCCAACCTTCGGGTTCGGCATCATGCCACGCGGGCCGAGAACCTTACCGAGGCGACCGACGAGCGGCATCATGTCCGGGGTGGCGATGCAGCGATCGAAATCGATCTTGCCGCCCTGGACGATTTCGACAAGCTCTTCTGCGCCAACGACGTCAGCACCAGCAGCCTTGGCTTCGTCAGCCTTGGCGCCACGTGCGAAAACGGCGACGCGAACCGAGCGGCCGGTGCCGTTCGGCAGGTTGACAACGCCGCGGACCATCTGGTCAGCGTGGCGCGGGTCAACGCCGAGGTTCATCGCAACTTCGACGGTTTCGTCGAACTTGGCAGTTGCGCGTTCCTTGACCATCGAGACGGCTTCGGTAAGACCGTAGATCTTCGTCGGGTCAACGCCCTCGCGGGACTTCTGTACTCGCTTTGCAATCTTCGCCATGGTCTTAGCCTACCACTTCCAGGCCCATAGCGCGGGCAGAGCCCTCGATCATGGCCATTGCGCCTTCGATATCGGCGGCATTGAGATCCTTCATCTTGGCTTCGGCGATCGACTTGATCTGAGCCTTGGTGAGCTTGCCAGCCGAACCGCCCTTGCCGGGGGTCTTCGAGCCGGACTGGATCTTTGCTTCCTTCTTCAGGAAGTAGCTGACCGGCGGCTGCTTCATGACGAAGGTGAAGGACTTGTCCTGGTAATAGGTGATGACGACCGGGATCGGCATACCCTTTTCCATTTCCTGCGTGGCGGCATTGAACGCCTTGCAGAATTCCATGATGTTAATGCCACGCTGACCGAGCGCAGGACCGATCGGCGGAGACGGATTGGCCGCCCCAGCCTTCACCTGCAGCTTGAGCTGGCCTGCAACTTTCTTAGCCATTTCTCTCTGCCTTTCTAAAATCCCCTCGCGACGGATCGCTCCAAGGACCTGTTATGCCAGTTACCCGGCTCTTGCCGACCTCGATGGCCGGCGGCTGCGGTTGCGTGGTACGGAACATCCGACCCGGCTAAGGCCGGCATCCTTCCACGCGCATGCGGATTTCTCCGCCAGAATGGGCCTAAACCCACCCTATCCTTTTAAGGCCTTATCAGACCTTCTCGACCTGACCGTATTCCAGCTCGACCGGGGTCGCGCGGCCGAAGATCGAAACTTCGACCTTGAGGCGCGAACGCTCTTCGTCGACATCCTGAACGACGCCGTTGAACGAGGCGAACGGACCGTCGGAAACGCGAACCTGCTCGCCGATCTCGAACGAGACCGAAGGCTTCGGACGCTCGACACCATCCTGGACCTGACCGAGGATGCGCTCGGCTTCATGGTCCGGAATCGGAACCGGCTTGCTGTCGGTACCGAGGAAACCGGTTACCTTCGGCGTGTTCTTGATGAGATGGAAAGCCTCATCCGTCAGGTTGGCGCGAACCAGAACGTAGCCCGGGAAGAACTTGCGCTCGGCGTCAACCTTGCGGCCGCGACGCACTTCGACAACCTTCTCGGTCGGCACGAGAATCTTCTCGAACAGGTGCTCGAGACCCTTCTGCTTGGCCTTTTCCTCGATCGATTCAGCGACCTTCTTTTCGAAGTTCGAATAGGCGTGAACAATGTACCAGCGCGCAGCCATACTAGCCTCCACCCAATCAAGCGCCAACGTTGAGGATGAGGCCGATCGCCCAACCCATCAACTGGTCCGCAGCAAAGAAGAAGGCAGCGGCAAAAAAGACCATGACAAAGACCATCAGCGTCGAGATCATCGTCTCGCGCCGAGAGGGCCAGGTCACTTTCGACGTTTCAGAGCGAACCTGCTGCAGAAACGTTACCGGATTCGTTTTGGATGCCATGTAATGCTCACGCCATTACGGCGCGTAAAGCCGATGATTCAGCCCCACGCACCGCGTGTCTGTTTGGACCCTACATAAAGACCGATTCTAAAAACCACAAGAGCCAATCAGTCTTTTCTGTGAATTTCGTCGACCGGCTAACCGATCCTTAAACTTACTCTGCCGAACCCTCAGCTCTTATGCAAGCCTGGAGAGAATGGCAGGGGCAGAGGGGCTCGAACCCCCGACCTGCGGTTTTGGAGACCGCCGCTCTACCAACTGAGCTATACCCCTATTCGGCTGCGTGCCCGTTCAACAACGTCTCGCCGCCTCAAGTCAGCGGCTTCATATTCAGTTTGCCGGAGGATGACAAGCACCTTTCAACGCCGATCCGAAAAAATCCGCATTCAATCGCATCTATCCCCTGCCCTGCCGGCCGGAGTGCCCCACAAAGAAAGGCAAGTCATTGCCTCGCCACTCAGAAATGGTCGCGGCGCTGCGGGCATTCGCTATCCTGCCAGAAGCTCTCCTCACCGGAATCGATTCGCATGTCGCGCATCACGCTGGTCGAATATGATCCTCTCTGGCCGTCGCTCTTTGAGGCGCGGGCGCTTTCCATCACCGCCCTGCTCTCGCCTTTCGTCCGCGAGATCCACCACATCGGAAGCACGGCGATACCCGGACTGGCCGCGAAGCCGAAGATCGATATCGATGCGGTGGTAGCGGACGTAGCGGAGCTGCCGGGGCTCAGCGCTCGCCTCTGCAACGCAGGCTACACCTTTCACGGCGACCCGCACGCAAGCGGCCTGTGGACGTTTACTATGGCAACGCTTGCCTATGGCACGCGGCTCTATCTCTGTGGAGACGACAACGCCGCCCATGCGGCACGTCTAGTGCTCAGGGACCGGCTGCGTGACGCTCCCGAACTCGCCAGCCGCTACGAAGCCCTGAAGCGGCAACTCGCAGAGCAGGCCAATGGCGATTGGGATATCTACACCCACGGCAAGCGCGCCTTCATCGACGAAATCCTGGCGACAACCGAAACGAAAAAGGCCCCGCCGTTGCCGGCGGGGCCTCTCTACTGATCTGAAATCA
>NZ_LMJM01000008.1:0-223 GCF_001429005.1 Ensifer sp. Root954 | reverse complement strand
GATCTGGCCACGCTCGACGCCGTCACGGTTAACACCACGGATCAGCGCGCCGATGTTGTCGCCAGCCTGGCCCTGGTCGAGCAGCTTGCGGAACATTTCAACGCCCGTAACCGTCGTCTTCGACGTGTCGCGGATGCCGACGATTTCGACTTCTTCGCCGACCTTGACGATGCCGCGCTCAACGCGACCGGTCACAACCGTACCACGGCCCGAGATCGAGAAC
>NZ_LMJM01000007.1:1063-1222 GCF_001429005.1 Ensifer sp. Root954 | reverse complement strand
ATCATCCTCTCAGACCAGCTATGGATCGTCGGCTTGGTGAGCCTTTACCTCACCAACTACCTAATCCAACGCGGGCCGCTCCAATGGCGATAAATCTTTCCCCCGAAGGGCACATACGGTATTAGCTGAAGTTTCCCTCAGTTGTTCCGTACCAAAGGG
>NZ_LMJM01000007.1:778-915 GCF_001429005.1 Ensifer sp. Root954 | reverse complement strand
GGAACCAACTGGCATTGTTCTACATAGTTCTTGACGAGTTCCCATTTACCAACCGACCCGAAGATCGACCGGTACATGGTATTGTCTTCAAGAGACCGCAGAGTAAGTCAGCGCCGAGATAGTCTGGTTAGGACTAT
>NZ_LMJM01000007.1:435-697 GCF_001429005.1 Ensifer sp. Root954 | reverse complement strand
AACGATGTCAAAGACCGTGACCGGCTCCGCCAGCCCCACTGTTTAGCGCCGGTGGTCGGCGGAGGCGGCTATCTAGGGGGCCGCCCCGTTTCTGTCAACCAGACTTTTCAGTCTTTCCGAGAACTTCGAGATCAACCCGAACCGCCCGAAATGGCCGACACCTGAACCGTTCCGACGCCTGCAAACTTAAGAAAACCAAGGTCTTCTCCAGTTCGTCCCGGCGGCGTCCCCGTCCAGGGAGGCGGCTATCTAGAGGGCCGCC
>NZ_LMJM01000007.1:0-315 GCF_001429005.1 Ensifer sp. Root954 | reverse complement strand
ACCGGAAAACATCCGAAAACGGATCGAACCTCAACCGCTTCGCCATCGGCAAACCCAAGTGATCCAAGGGATCTCTTCAGTCCGTCCCGGCGGCGACCCGTCCGAGGAGGCGGCTGTCTAGGCCCCTGCCCGGGGGGAGTCAACAGCACTCATGACGCTTCGATGAAGATGGTGGGGAGAACTCTGCACAGCGCGCGCATTCTCAGTCGTGGGCAGCGCGCGAGACGCGTCACACACCTTGTAGAAAGCCTCGCGGCGTCATTTAAGGGGCGAGACCAGGAGACATATAGAAACAATGCTCTCGCAAAAGGCCCG
>NZ_LMJM01000006.1:22451-22677 GCF_001429005.1 Ensifer sp. Root954 | reverse complement strand
GTCGCCGGTGCCATCCTTGAAGCCGATCAGGTTCGGGCATTCATCGCACAGCCTTGCAAGCGTGTCGGCCTGCAGCACCGCGTTGTCGCGATTATAGACCATGACGCCGATGCCGACCGACTGGCAGATCGTCTTCACATGGGCATAAAGCCCTTCCTGCGGCGCATCGATCAGATAGTGCGGCAGAAGCAGGATGCCGTCGGCACCGACGCGCTCGACCGAACGG